>NZ_JBREIC010000002.1:0-574730 GCF_052907485.1 Sphingomonas benefaciens
CGACGGGGACCCATTAGGATAGGCTTGGCTTTTTCCGAGAACCTGGCACCTTGAGGTTGCCAAGACCCGGGGCCGCCGCCCACATGTCCCTTCATCTTACCTACAATGTCAAAGAGCCGACAAAAACCGACGCCCTGTCCTACCCTCTTTGTGGAGGGCGACCTTGGCGCCTGATTTTCGGTGACCGTAGAAGCGAACCGTGTGGCCCGTCGCTGCGGTGACACCCCTCTAGGCGGGGTGTTCCAAACGGTCAAACACTTTTTTGCATTTTTCTTTCAGATTGTCCGCAAACCCGCAGAAAAGCTGCGCTTTACCGGTTGTGAAGCCCTCTCCGTCTAGCCCGCAGCGGATGGACGCCGCGACGAATCACGCCCCTGCCGCCGCAGAATCGCTCGGGAATCAGATTCGCCGGGCGGTTATCTGGCGTTCCGGCAGCCAGATCGTCGCCCAAATCCTGCAATGGGCTGCCACCTTCCTGGTCATCCGCATCCTCGATCCGCGCGATTATGGCCTCTACGCCATGACCGGGGTGGTGCTGGTCTTCCTCAACATGCTCAACGGCTATGGGCTGGCGAGCGGACTGATCCAGCGCGAGGCGGTGACGCCGCGTCAGATCCGCCAGCTGTTCGGCATGCTCATCGCCCTCAACGTCGTGCTCGCCGTCGCGCAGCTTTCGATCGCGCCGCTCGCGGCGGCCTATTACGGCCAGCCGGCGGTCGCCCGGCTGCTGCGCGTCCAGGCGCTGATCTATCTGATCACCCCGTTCGCCGCCCTGCCTTATGCCCTGCTCAGCCGGACGATGGATTTCCGGCGGCAGGCGACCGCCAATATCGCCGCCTCGATCACCGGGGCACTGACCGCGCTTGCCGCGGCGCTGGCGGGCTGGGGCGTCTGGGCGCTCGTCGCCGCGCCGATCGCGCTCTATGCGATGCGGGCATTGGTGCTGACCTGGGGGGCGCGCTCGCTGATGTGGCCGAGCTTCGACTTCCGTGGTGCGGGCCATCTCGCCCGCTTCGGCGGGATCATGGCGGCCGGCCAGTTCTTCTGGTTCCTGCAGAGCCAGGCGGACGTGTTCATCGCCGGGCGTCACCTCACCGCGCACGCGCTCGGCATCTACACCACCGCGCTCTTCCTGGCGCAGATCTTCGTCTCCAAATTCGTGCCGCCGCTCAACGAGGTGGCGTTCAGCGCCTATGCGCGGATGCAGGACGATCCCGGCGCGATCCCGCGCGGCTTCCTGCGCGCGGTGCGCATCATCATGCTGGTCGCCCTGCCGTTCTACGCCGGACTGGCCGTCACCGCGGAGCCGCTGGTGCTGACCGCGCTCGACCGCAAATGGGCGGAGGTCGTCCCGGTCGTCCGCCTGCTTGCGCTGGCGATGCCGTTCATGACGGTGCAGGTGCTCTACAGTCCCGCCTGCGACGCGCGGGGGCGGCCGGGCATCGGTGCACGCAACGGCGCCTTCGGTGCGTTGGTGCTCGCCGCCGCCTTCCTGGTCGGCGTGCGCTGGGGCGGCATCGGCCTCGCGTGGAGCTGGGTCGCCGCCTATCCCATCTATCTGGCGGTGAGCAGCTGGCGCTCGCTGCCGGTGATCGGGGTGCGGGCACGCGACCTGCTCGCGGCGATCCTGCCGAGCGCGCTGGCCGCCATCGGCATGGCGCTCGTCGTGCTCGCCGTCGACCGCGCCCTGCCGCCGCTGGCGCCGGCGCCGCGGCTCGCCGTCCTCGTCGCGGTCGGCGTGCTCACCTATGGCGGCACGCTCGTCCTGTTCGCCCGCACCACGTTGCGCGAGTTGATCGCCATCGTCCGCAAGCGGCCGCTGCCGGCCTGAGCTACTGGCCGATATAGTCGCGCATCGACTGCGCCTCCGCCTCGATCCGGTCGATGCGATATTTGACCAGGTCGCCGATCGACACGAAACCGATCATCCGGCCGCCGTCGACGACGGGCAGATGGCGGATCCGGCGCCGCGTCATCAGCGACAACGCCGCGATCACCGGCTGGTCGGGCGCAACCTGCTCGACCGGGCTGGTCGTCACCGCCGACAGCGGCTGGTCTAGCGCCGCCGCGCCGTCGCGCGCCACCGAATAGACGAGGTCGCGTTCTGAGAAGATACCCGCGACCGAGTCGCCGTCCATCACCGGCACCGCACCGATCCGCCGCTCGGCGAGCAACGCCACCGCCTCGGCGACGCGGGCATGCGCCGGCAACGACGCGACATCGTCGCCCTTCGTCCGCAGGATTGCCGCGATCGTCATCCTCTCCTCCTTCTCGCTGCGGCCGGTGCGTGCCGGCCTGCTTCAGGTCATTGAGGAGATCACGATTTGCCGTCACATGCAAAAGGTATGACGCACCACGGCCTCGACGATCCCTTGCTCGCCGCCCATGCCTGGGGCCGCTTTCGCACGATCATGGCGTGGATGACGCTGCTGGCGGCGATCGTCAGCGCCGGTGCAATCGCCGCGCTCGCCTGGGTGCAGGGCCCGCTGCATCTGGTGACGATGCTGGCGGTGATCGGCGGCGTCGGGGGATCGATCGTCATGGCGGGAGCGCTGATGGGGCTGGTGTTCCTCAGTTCGGGCACCGGCCATGACGAGGAGGTCGAGCGGTTCGACAGGCCGGACTGAGGTTCGCCGCCACCGCCAGGCGAAGCCGACACGAAAAAGCCGGCCGTCCCGCGGGGGACGACCGGCTTTTGTTTATAGGATCGGCCGGATCACTCCGCCGCCGGCGCCTCGGCGGCCGGGGTGCGGGTGGTGCGGCGGCGGCGCGGCTTCGGCGCATCGTCGGCATCGTTCGCGACCAGCGTCAGCGACGGCGGCAGGCGGTCGGCGTCGACACCGTTGCTCTCCGGCTCGGCGGCCGGAGCCTCGACCTGCGCGTCGCGACGCGGGCGACCGCGGCGACGCGGCGCCGGCGCATCGGCCTCGATCACCGCTTCGGCCCGTGCCTCGAGCGATTCCCCTTCGCCGATCGTGTCGGCGCGGTGCTGGCCGGCGACCTCGACCGGCTGCTCGACATCGGTACGGCGCGGCCGGCGCTCTTCCCAGTTGCGCGGCTGGCGCGGCTCGCCATCGGCATTGCGCTGCTCGTTGCCGCGCTCACGCCGGCGCTGCTGGCGACCGTCGTCCTGCGCGTCCGCGCGGCGCATCTCGCTCTGGCGCGCGTCGCCGCCGTCCTGCTCGCCCGCGCGGATCGGTTCACCCTCGTCGCCGTAATCATCGTCGTCGTTGAGGTCGAAGGGCTGCTGGCGGCGCGGCTGCTGGTCGTCGAACCGGCCGCGCTGATCGGCGATCACGCGGAAATAATGGTCCGCGAACTGCAGATAATATTCGGTGTTGATCCGGTCGCCCTGGCGCTGCGCATCCGCGGCGAGGTTCTTGTACTTTTCGAGCAGCTGGTTGGCGTTGCCGCGTGCGCGACTGTCGATCCGGTTGCCGTTGTCGGGACGCCCCTGGCCGCCGCCCTGGCGCGGACCATTGTTGTTGCCACCACCGCCACGGCCGCGACGACGACCGTTCTGCCGATTGTTTATCAAGCTACTGTCCTATGATCCGAGTATGTGGTCCGTGAAACCAAACTGGCCCAAGCTCCTGCCCACCAAGGGCTTTCCCGACCCGATGGCGCAAACTTCCGGCGCCCGCGCGCGGTTCACCGCGACACGTGGGCCCTGCCATGGCCGCTTCCCCAGCGGCTGTCATGACGAAGGATGCGGGCCATCGCCCTGCGATCAACCACATAACGGTGATGATGCGTGCCCCGTCGCTGCAATAGCGGTCGCGGGGGCGGTCCTACAAGCGAAATATGTGGCGTCGACCACGATCTTTCAAGGCGTAGCGAGCAGGCAGCGATCGCGCCCGCCGAGATCGCGATGCACGCTGGTCCTCAGACCCGCCGCCGCGAACAGCGCCGAAACCGCCTCCGCTTGCGTGTGGCCGATCTCCACTGCGGCGCAGCCGCCCGGCGCGATCAGGCGCGGCAATTGGGTCGCGAGCTGCCGGTAATCGTCCAGCCCGTCGCCGCCCGCGAACAAGGCGGCGGCCGGCTCGTGCGTCCGCACCTCGTCGGGCAGCCATTCGTCCGTCCCGATATAGGGCGGATTGGCGAGGATCAGATCGAAGCGCCCGTCGACCGCGGCCGCCCAGTCGCCCTGCACGAAGTGCGCCCGCTTCGCCATGCCGAGCTTCGCCGCGTTGCGCCGCGCATAGCCCAGCGCCGCCGCCGACCAATCGACGCCCAGCCCCGCCGCCGGCCATTCGTCCAGTGCGGCGAGCAGCAGGGTGCCGGGCCCGGTGCCGAGATCGAGCACGGTCGACGGCGCGCGCCCTGCGAAGTGCGCGCCGGCCGCAACCAGCACCGTCTCGCTGTCGGCGCGGGGCACGAGCGCGCCCGGCCCGACCTCGAGGTCGATCGTCCAGAAGCCGCGGGAGCCGGTGATATAGGCGACCGGCTCGTGCCGCTCGCGCCGCGCGACGAGGTCCCAGAAGGCTGCCGGCACCTCGCGCTGCAGGTCGAGCAGCAAGGCGTTGCGCTCGATGCCGAGCGCATAAGCGAGCAGCAGTTCGGCATCGAGCCGCGGCGTCTGTGAAAAGGCGAAACGGGCGGCGGCGTCCGCGAGGGCGGTGTGCACAGCCGCGACGCTCACGACTTGGCTCCTTCGTCATCCCCGCCAAGGCGGCGATCCGGGCGCGCTACCGTCGCGACTCGATCGCCGGCGTCAGCGGTTCTGGATCCCCGCCTTCGCGGGGATGACGCGTGGGTGCTGGTCGACGGCCACCTCACGCATCCAGCGCCGCCAGCCGCTCCGCCTCGTCCTGCGCGATCAGCGCACCGATCAGCTCGCCCATCTCGCCCTCGATGATCTCGGGCAGGCGATGCAGCGTCAAATTGATGCGATGGTCGGTCACCCGACCCTGCGGAAAATTGTAGGTGCGGATTCGCTCCGACCGGTCGCCCGATCCGACCATCGCGCGCCGCGTGCCCGACCGTTCCGCCGCCAGCCGCTCACGCTCGGCCTCATACAGCCGGGTGCGCAACACCTTCAGCGCCTTGGCCTTGTTCTTGTGCTGCGACTTCTCGTCCTGCTGGATGACGACGAGGCCGGTCGGCAGGTGGGTGATGCGCACCGCGCTGTCGGTGGTGTTGACCGACTGGCCGCCCGGCCCCGACGAGCGATAGACGTCGATGCGCAGGTCCCTGTCATCGATCTGCACGTCCACCTCCTCCGCCTCTGGCAGCACCGCGACTGTCGCCGCGGAGGTGTGGATGCGGCCGCCGCTCTCCGTCGCCGGTACGCGCTGGACGCGATGGACCCCGCTTTCGAACTTGAGCCGGGCGAACACACCCTGCCCCGTCACCGAGGCGACGACCTCCTTGTAGCCGCCCGCGTCCGAGCTGGAGACGCTGATCAGCTCGACGCGCCAGCCCTGCGATTCCGCATAGCGCTGGTACATGCGGAACAGGTCGCCAGCAAACAGCGCCGCCTCGTCGCCGCCGGTGCCGGCGCGGATTTCGAGCATCGCGGCGCGGCTGTCGGCGGCGTCGCGCGGCAGCAGCGCCAGCGCGAGGCCGCGGTCCGCCGTCTCCAGCGCCGCCTTGTTGGCATGCAGCTCTTCCGCGGCGAGCGCGCGCAATTCCTCGTCGCCGTCCTCCGCCATGAAGGCGAGGCTGTCCGCCTCCTGGCGCAGCCGCCGCACCTCCGCCGCGGCGCGCGCGACGGGTTCCAGCTCGGCATATTCCTTGGAGACCTGCACGAACCGGTCGGACGGCAGGTCGCCGGTCGCCATCAGCGCCTGCAATTCGTCCCGCCGCGCCTCGATCTGCGCGATCCGTTCGGGGGAGATGGTGGTCATGCGTGCCGCGCTCCCACCCCATCACTCCCGCGCAGGCCGGAATCCAGACACGCAGGCGACGCGGCCCTTGCGATCCGGCAGAGGTTCTGGATCCCCGCCTGCGCGGGGATGACGGCTATGGTCACCGCAGCGCCTCCGCCACATCGCCGAGCGCCACCTGCCGCTGCTCCCCGTTCGCCAACGTCTTCACCTGCACGACACCCGCCGCCAGCTCGTCGTCGCCGAGGATCAGCGCATGGCGCGCGCCCAATGCATCGGCCTTCGCCAGCCGCTGCTTCATCTTGCCCTTGTATGCCATGTCGACCGCAAGGCCCGCGCGGCGCAGCGCCGCCAGCAATCCGGTCGCGCGCGTCTCCGCCGCCGCACCCATCGGCACGATCACCGCGTCGATCGTCGGTAGCGCCGGCTCCTCCAGCAGCATCGCCAGCCGCTCGACCCCCGCCGCCCAGCCGACACCCGGCGTCGGCGCGCCGCCCAGGCTCTCGATCAGCCCGTCGTAGCGGCCGCCCGCCAGCACCGTGCCCTGCGCGCCGAGCCGGTCCGTGACGAACTCGAACGCAGTGTGGCGGTAATAATCGAGGCCCCGCACCAGCCGCGGGTTGCGCGTCCATGCCACCCCGGCCGCGTCCAGTCCGGCGGTGACCGCGTCGAAGAAGGCGCGCGCCTCGTCGGTCAGGAAAGCGTCGATGTCGGGTGCCGCATCGGCGATGCCGCGGTCGCGCGGATCCTTGGAATCGAGGATACGCATCGGATTCTTGTCGAGCCGGACCAGACTGTCCTCCGACAGATCGCCGCGATGGCTCTCGAAATGCGCGACCAATGCCGCGCGCCACGCGTCGCGCGTCGCGGCATCGCCGAGCGTGTTGAGCTGCAGCGTCACCCCGTCCGCAATGCCGAGCTCGCGCAGCAACTGGTCCGCCATCACCAGCAATTCGACGTCGGCGGCCGGCTCGGCCGCACCCAGGATCTCCGCATCGATCTGGTGGAACTGGCGATAGCGTCCCTTCTGCGGCCGTTCATAGCGGAACACCGCGCCGCTGGTTGCCAGCTTGAGCGGCGCATGTTGCTGCCACCCTTCGGTTAGGAAGGCGCGCGCGATGCCGGCGGTGAACTCCGGGCGCAGCGTCAGCGAATCGCCGCCACGATCGGGAAACGTGTACATCTCCTTCGACACGACGTCGGTCGTCTCGCCGATCGAACGCGCGAACACCGCCGTGTCCTCGAACACCGGCACCTCGACCCGGCCGAAGCAATAAAGGCGCCGCACCCGGTCGAACGTGTCGAGCACATGCCCGAACCGCCGCTGCTCCTCGCCGAAGATGTCCTGGGTGCCGCGCACCCGGCGCGGAGTTTCGATACGGGCCATAATCGCCGGGTATCTAGGCGAGCCGCCGACGAATCGCTAGCGCTGCGATATGACCGAACAACAACGTTGGTGGGGAATCGGCAAACGGGTGGCGCCGCCGCGCTTCGCCCTGTTCGCGCTCCTGTTCGTCGCCGGCCTGGCGCTGCTCATCCCGGCGATCGGCAAGGGGCGCGGCACGATGGTGGCCTTCGACGGCGCCAGCCTGATCTTCCTGCTGTCGCTGATCCCGCTGTTCCGCCGCGGCGATATCGACCACATGCGTCGCGCGGCGCGCGACAACGACGCCAATCGCGCCGTCCTGCTCGGCATCACCGGCGCGACAATGCTGGTGATCCTGGTCGCGGTCGCCGGCGAGCTGAAGGGCAAGAACGACATCTATGCAATCGTGCTGGTGATCGTGACGCTGGTGCTCGCCTGGCTGTTCTCGAACATGATCTATGCGCTGCACTATGCGCATCTGTTCTACAGCGCCGCCGACAAGGGCGGGAAGGATGCCGGTGGGCTGTGCTTCCCGGATTGCGACCAGCCCGATTATTGGGACTTCCTCTATTTCAGCTACACGCTCGGCATGACCTTCCAGACGTCGGACGTGTCGATCGCCTCGCGACGCCTGCGCCGCGTCGCGATCGGCCAGTGCCTCGCCGCCTTCGTCTTCAATCTCGGTGTCGTCGCCTTCTCGATCAACGTGCTGGGCGGCGGCGGCAACTGAATCGCCCTTCTGCCGGCGCCGATGTGAAGGGACTGGACGGCTGACGTTTCAGCCGCCTAACATCCCGCCATTCCTTCAGCCGCAAAGGCCTTCCATGCACGCCAAGCTTCTCGTCGCTGCCCTGCTCGCGTCCGCCGTCGCCGTTCCGGCGCTGGCCCAGGTTCCCGCCGGCAATACCGCGCCCCAGGCGGTCCCCTTCATCGACACCATCCCCGACGCGGTCGACACGCCCTATCCCGGCGTCATCAAGCTCGACGTCGACGCGACCGACACGGAGCGCGGC
Source organism: Sphingomonas benefaciens (assembly GCF_052907485.1). Taxonomy (NCBI): domain Bacteria; kingdom Pseudomonadati; phylum Pseudomonadota; class Alphaproteobacteria; order Sphingomonadales; family Sphingomonadaceae; genus Sphingomonas; species Sphingomonas benefaciens. Next base: position 8,211 of record NZ_JBREIC010000002.1, read on the forward strand.
ATCTTCCGGGTCAAGGAGACGATCCCGGTCGCCAAAAGCGGCCCGGTCGCGCTGCTCTACCCGAAGTGGCTGCCCGGCAACCACGCCCCGCGCGGCGAGATCGAGAAGCTCGCCGGCCTGGTGATCCGCGCCAATGGCCGTATCCTGCCGTGGACGCGCGATCCCGTCGACGTCTACGCCTTCCACATCGACGTGCCCGCCGGCGCCAAGACGCTGGACGTCGAATTCCAGTTCATCTCCGCGACGCAGGGCAATCAGGGCCGCGTCGTCGCGACGCCGGCGCTGATCAGCCTGCAGCCCAATTCGGTCAGCCTCTATCCGGCCGGCTATTTCACCCGTCAGATCCCGATCCAGATGACCGCGCGCTTCCCCGCCGGCTGGACCGCGGCGGGCGCGGTGCCGTCGAAGGCCGCCGGTTCGGTCTATGCCTATCAACAGACCAATTATGAGATCCTGGTCGATTCGCCGGTGCTCGCCGGCCGCTACGGCAAGACCTGGCCGCTATCGCCGCGCGTCAATCTCAACGTCTTCGCCGATTCGCCCGATCTGCTCGCCGCCAAGCCCGAGCAGATCGAGGCGCACAAGCGGCTCGTCGACCAGGCGGTGAAGACCTTCGGCGCGCAGCATTACGACCATTACGAATTCCTGGTCTCGCTCAGCGACCAGCTCGGCGGCATCGGCCTCGAACATCACCGGTCGTCGGAGGACGGCACCGCCAAGACCTATTTCACCGAATGGGATTCCAACGTCGCGGCGCGCAATCTGCTGCCGCATGAATTCACCCACAGCTGGGACGGCAAGTTCCGCCGCGGCGCCGATCTGTGGACGCCCGATTTCCGCACGCCGATGCGCGATTCGCTGCTCTGGGTGTACGAAGGCCAGACGCAATTCTGGGGCTATGTGCTGCAGGCGCGCTCCGGCCTGGTCAGCAAGCAGGACACGCTGGACGCTTATGCCGCGATCGCCGGCAGTTACGACCTCGCGCCCGGCCGTCAGTGGCGCGACCTGGTCGACACGACCAACGATCCGATCATCTCCGCGCGCCGGCCAAAGGGCTGGACCAGCTGGCAGCGCAGCGAGGATTATTACAACGAAGGCCTGATGGTCTGGATGGAGGTCGATGCGATGCTCCGCCAGAAGTCGGGTGGCACCAAGTCGATCGACGATTTCGCCCGCGCCTTCTTCGGCATCCGCGACGGTGATTATGGCGAGGTCACCTATACGTTCGACGACGTCGCCAAGACGCTGAACGGCATCGTCCCTTACGACTGGGCCGGCTTCCTCAACCAGCGGCTGACCGAGACGGGCAAGCCCGCGCCGGTCAACGGCTTCGCGATGAACGGCTACAAGCTCGTCTACACCGATACGCCGACCAAATACTTCAGCAGCCTGGAGAAGAGTCGCGGCACCGATGTCACTTATTCGATCGGCCTCAACGTCGGCCCAGACGGCAACGTCAACGGCGTGATCTGGGATTCGCCGGCGTTCAAGGCGGGTCTCGACGTCGGCACGCAGATCCAGGCGATCGGCGGCGAGGCGTATAGCGGCGATCGCCTGAAAGCCGCGATCGTTGCGGCCAAGACGTCGAAGGAGCCGATCCAGCTACTGGTCAAGAATGGGCCACGGTTCCGTAACGTCGCCATCGACTATCATGGCGGTCCCCGCTATCCGCGCCTCGAGAAGGTCGGCACCGGCGAAGGCGGGCTCGATCGTCTTCTGGCCCCGCGCTGAGGGAAGGCGCGGTTTCTTACAAGGGAATTGCATGCGTATCGATCTGATCCCGGTCGGCAAGAGTCCGCCCGACGACCTCAATGTGATCATCGAGGTGCCGACCGGCGGCGAGCCCGTGAAATATGAATTCGACAAGGCGTCGGGCGCCCTGTTCGTCGACCGCATCCTGCACACGCCGATGCGCTATCCGGCGAACTATGGCTTCGTGCCGCACACGCTGTCGCCCGACGGCGACCCGCTCGACGCGCTGGTGATCGCGCGTTCGCCGTTCATCCCCGGCTGCGTCGTGCGCGCCCGGCCGATCGCGGTGCTCAATCTCGAGGACGAGGCCGGCGGCGACGAAAAGCTGGTCTGCGTGCCGGTCGACCAGGTCTTCCCCTATTATAGCAACGTCGGCGAGCGGGCGGACGTGCCGGAGATCGTCTTCGAGCAGATCGAGCACTTCTTCACCCACTACAAGGACCTGGAGAAGAAGAAGTGGGTGCGCGTCGGCACCTGGGGCGACGCCGCCGAGGCGCGCCGCATCACCGTCGAGGCGATCGATCGCTACAATGAGGCCAAGGCCAAGGGCGAGGAACCGCACGACCACGACGTCCCCGGCCGCGACGGCTGAATGACCCATGCCTGCCCGCCTCGCGGGGAGGCGTCAGCCCGCAACGGCTGACAGGGAGCTGACAGGGGGCTGACGGGGGGGGGCTAACGGCAGAACGCCGCGCCGGCCCCCCCACCCTCCTTTGGGCAGGTCCCCATCCCGCGCCGGGAAACTTTACCCCAGCGCGCGGTCGAGCAGCTTCGCCAGCCTGAGGCCGCCCCGCTCCACTTCCAGCCGCGCGACCGGCACGATCTTCTCGATCGTCGCCTCGTCCAGCGTCACCTTGGCCGGGCTCGGCCCGCACGGATCGCCCTTCAACGCGCTGGCGTAGACGACGTCATGCGCGACCTGCCACGATTCGCGGCTCCAATCGTCGACATCGCCCCTGGCGATCCGCGCCTTCTCCGCCGGCGAATAGCGTCGCACCAGGCTCGGTCCGCTGGTGATCGCGCGCTCGGCGAGCGTGCCGTCCCAGATCGAATGGAGGTTGAACCGCCGCGGGCTGTATTCGCCATAGGCCGCGGCGACGTCGTTGCCGCCCTTGTCGCCCTTCTCGCCGGCATGCAGCGGCTGGTGCAGGTCGCCGACGAAGTGGATCAGGAAGACCAGCGCCTGCGCCTTCTCCTTGCCGCTCGCATGATGGTCGCGCAGCACCGCCACGTCGCGCTTGATCTGTGCCGACACGCAATTGCCGTCCTTGCACGCCTCTTCCAGGCTGAACGGCGCGCAGATGTTCACGTCCTGAAAGTGCCAGTTATAGGCATAGCCGAAGCGCGGCTTGCCGTCGGCGTTCTTGAGCGGCTTGACGCAATCGGCCCAGGTGCTGGCGCCCTCGATCGTCGTCGCCGGACAGGTGGGCGTGTCGAGCTGGGGCGTCTCCGCCAGCAGGCGGCGGATCGCCGCCCGCGTCTTCGGCGTGACATTGGCATAGGCGATCTGCGCGACCGTCTGATGGCCATATTCCCAATAGGCATGGGCGGGCGCGGTGAGGGCCAGAGCCGGAATCGCGGCGAGACAAAAGCGAAGCGTTTTCATGAGGAAACGCTGTAGCCGCGGAACGCGTCCGACAGAAGCGTCAGGATTGCTGATCGTCGGCGCGCGCCAGCCGATCACGCCTCCCCGTACAGCGCCACCTCGCGTAGTCCGGCGGAGGTCGCCCGCGCGCGGTACATGCCCGGGGTGGTGAAGCGCCAGATCGCCTCGCCCGCGGGGGTCACGACGATCACGCCGCCGGTGCCGCCGAGCGCGCGCACCTCCGCCAGCGCCGAATCGGCCGCCGCGCCCACATCCTCGCCGGCCAGGCGGATGCGCGCGGCGATCTCATGGCCGACGCCGACGCGGACGAATTGTTCGCCCGATCCGGTGCACGACACCGCGCAGGCGCGATCGTCGGCATAGGTGCCTGCGCCGATCAGCGGCGAATCACCGATCCGGCCCCAGCGCTTCCCCGTGACGCCGCCGGTCGAGGTCGCCGCGGCGAGGTGCCCCTGCCGGTCGCGCGCGACCGCGCCGACCGTGCCGTATTTCATGTCGACGTCGAAGGCGTCGCCGCCCCGCGCCAGCAGCTCGTCGAGCTGGCGGCGGCGCTCGGCGACCGCGAACCAGGCGGGATCGACCGTCTCGACACCCTGGCTCGCCGCGAACTCCTCCGCCCCGGCGCCGGCAAGCAGCACGTGCGGGCTCGCCTCCATCACCCGCCGGGCCAGCGACACCGGATTGCGCACCCGGGTCAGCCCCGCGACCGATCCCGCCGCCCGGTCGGCGCCGCGCATAATCGCCGCGTCGAGCTCGTTGGTGCCGGCCTGGGTAAAGGCGGCGCCGCGCCCGGCGTTGAAATGCGGATCGTCCTCCAGCACGCGCACCGCCGCCTCGACCGCGTCGAGCGCCGCGCCACCGGCGTCGAGGATCGCCGCGCCGGCATCGAGCGCGCGCGCCAGCGCCTCGCCCGCGCCGGCCTCCGCCGCCGCGCCGATTCGTTCCGGCGTGATCGTCCCCGCACCGCCGTGCAGGACCAGGCTCCAACCATCCGTCATGTCGTCGTTACCCTATGCGAAGGAAGGCGGCGCAGTCCGATCAGCGGTCGCAGGGGGCCGATCCGGCGGCCGATCAGATAGAAGGCCATCGATCCGACGATCGTCGCCACCACCAGGATGGCGCATTCCACGCCGCCGGCGAGCCCTGCCGGCATCAACCAGTAAGCGGTCAGCACGATGATCGTCTGATGGACGAGATAGCAGGGAAAGACCGCCTCCGTCAGCAGGCCGCGCCAACGGTGGTCGCGGTTCCAGCGCCGCTCGGCATGGCCGATTAGGGCGACGATCGCCCCCCATTGCTGCACGGCATGCGCCGCTCCGTAAGCGGGGTAGAGCCAGCGCGGCGGATCGCCGTCCGGCATCAGCTCGATCGCCAGGATCACCGCATAGGCCGCGATCGCGGCGGCGCCCGCCAGCCAGCGATAGCGGACGCAGGCTGCCAGCACCCGCGGCGCGGCGGCGAGCGCAAAGCCGAACAGAAAGGCGGGCAGGTAGATCATGTGCGCCATCGGATCGTGCAGCGGGTCCTGCGTCTCATAGCCCATCGGAAACCACCAGGCGTGGATGCAGACCAGCCAGGCGGCGGGCACGATCAGCAGCAGCGGCCCGCCGAACAGGCGATCGAATCGAAGCTGCAGGCCAGGCCAGCGCGGCAGCGCGACGAGCAGCGCCAGCGCGACGGTGTACAGCCATAGATAGAGGACGAACCACAGATGGTTGAGCGCCGGCAGGCCGATCCCCGCCAGCCGCGCGAAGCGGAAATAATCGTGGCTCCAGAAGGTCCAGAAATCGGCGCGATAGCCGTGCTGGGTGACCAGTTCGACCCAGGGCTGCGGCGGCACGACCACCGCGACGCCGAACGCCAGCGGCACCAGCAGCCGCCACGTCCGCTGGCGCAGGAAGCCGCCGGCCCCGCTCGCCCGGCTGAGCAGCGCGCGGCTGGCATAGCCCGACACCACGAACAGCAGGCTCAATCGCCAGGCGTTGACCGCCAGCATCGGCAACACCACCCAATCGGCGCCATTGGCGCTCTTGGCATGGAAGCCCCAGGGCACGAACACCATGCCGACATGATAGATGATCAGGATGGCGAAGGCGGCGACACGCAGCCAGTCGAGGCCATAATGCCGCGGGATCGGCGATGTGGGGACGGGGCGCGCCATGGCAGGCGCCCTCCCCTACAGCAGCGCCTTTGAACCGCAACCCGCGCGCTGTATATGGGGGGCATGTCAGTACGTCCGTGGCGCGACATCGTCCGCCGTCCGAGCCGCCAGATCATGGTCGGCAATGTCCCCGTCGGCGGCGATGCGCCGGTCACCGTGCAGACGATGACCAATACGCCCACGCCCGACATCCGCGGCACGGTGGACCAGATCCGCCGCTGCGAGGAGGCGGGCGTCGACATCATCCGCGTCTCCTGCCCGGACGTCGAATCGACCGCGGCGCTGAAGCAGATCGTCCGCGCGGCGCATGTGCCGATCGTCGCCGACATCCATTTCCACTACAAGCGCGCGCTCGAAGCGGCGGACGCTGGCGCGGCATGCCTGCGCATCAACCCCGGCAACATCGGCAGCAACGAACGCGTCGCCGAGGTGGTGCGCGCCGCCAAGGCGAACGGCTGCGCGATCCGCATCGGCGTCAACGCCGGCAGCCTCGAGAAGGACCTGCTGGAAAAATATGGCGAGCCCTGCCCCGACGCGCTGGTCGAAAGCGCGCTCGATCATATCAAGCTGCTCCAGGACCACGACTTCCACGAATATAAGGTGGCGGTGAAGGCGTCGGACGTGTTCCTCGCCGTCGCCGCCTATCAGGGGCTTGCGGAGGCGACCGATTGCCCGCTCCACCTCGGCATCACCGAGGCGGGCGGCCTGATCGGCGGCACCGTCAAATCGTCGATCGGCATCGGCAGCCTGCTCTGGTTCGGCATCGGCGACACGATCCGCGTCTCGCTGTCGGCCGAGCCCGAGGAAGAGGTTCGCGTCGGCTTCGAGATCCTGAAGGCGCTCGGCATCCGCAACCGCGGCGTCCGCGTCGTCTCCTGCCCATCGTGCGCGCGCCAGGGCTTCGACGTCATCCGCACCGTCCAGGCGCTGGAGGAACGGCTGCAGCATATCCGCACGCCGATGAGCCTGTCCGTGCTCGGCTGCGTCGTCAACGGCCCCGGCGAGGCGCGCGAGACCGACATCGGCATCACCGGCGGCGGCAACGGCAAGCATATGGTCTATCTGTCGGGCGTCACCGACCATCATGTCCAGGACGCCGACATGATCGACCATATCGTCCGGCTGGTCGAGGCGAAGGCGGCGGAGATCGAGGCGGCGACGTCCGCGGCGGAGCCGGTGGCAGCGGAATGATCCTGACGCGCTCCGGTACCTGTGCTAAAAGCCAGGTACTGGAGATCGACACATGACCTATCACGCCAAAGTAATTGCCGGCGGCAAGGTGGTGATTCCGGCCACCATTCGTCGCGACCTCGGCATCAAGGACGGCGATTCGCTGGTCGTCGACCGGACGGACGATGGCGGTGTGCGGTTGATGACCTTCGAACAGTCCGTACGCAACGCCAAGGCCAAAGCGCGCGCGATCTTCGGCGGCGACTATACGGTCGACACGTTTCTCAAAGAACGCCGCGCCGACTGGGGCGAGGAGTGACCGCAGTCGTCGACGCGTCAGCGATAATGGCGCTGATGCTCGGCGAGTCCGGCGCGGAACTAGTGGCGACCATCGTGCGCGGCAGCCTGATGTCTGCCGTCAACGTCTCCGAATGTTGCGCGTGTGGCGTCGAACGTGGCGCCAGTGCAGAAGCGGTGCTGTCGATCCTCGACGTTTACGAGATCACGACCGTCCCGTTCGATCTTCCTCTCGCCCTCAAGGCGGCAAGCTTGCGCGAGCCGACACGCGCGCTGGGCGCCTCGCTCGGTGACCGTGCGTGTCTCGCCCTGGCCATGGCACGCGCGCTGCCGGTTTATACCGGCGACAGGCGTCTGGCGGAAATCGATCCCTCCCTCGGCCTCGACATCCGGCTGATCCGGTGAATCGCCCCTCCTCCAGCCTGACCGCCTTCGGCGTCGCCGCGGGTGGGATCGCCGTCTATGCGGCAATGGATTCGATCATCAAGGGCCTGTCGATCGCCAGCGGCGCCTATAACGCAGTGATGTGGCGATCGATCGCCGGCGGGGCGCTGATGCTGCCGGTGTTCCTGATCCGCCGCCGGCCATGGCCCGCGCCTGCCTCGCTGCGCCTGCATCTGGCGCGCGGCGGGGTTGCCGGCATATCGGTGCTGCTGTTCTTCTGGGGGTTGGTCCGCGTGCCGATGGCGCAGGGCGTCGCGCTCACCTTTCTTGCCCCGCTGATCGCGACGTTTCTCGCCGCCCTGACGCTCGGCGAACGCATCCGCCGCGCCGCGATCGGCGGGTCGCTGGTCGCCAGCCTCGGCGTGATCGTCATCGCGCTCGGCCAGGTCAGTGCCCGCGCATCGGAACAGGCGGTGCTCGGCAGCCTCGCCGTGGTCGCGGCCAGCATCTTCTACGCGGGCAGCCTGATCCTGCTGCGCCGCCAGGCGCAGGTCGCCGATCCGCTGGAGGTGGCGCTGTTCACCAGCCTCGTACTGAGCGGCCTGCTGCTGCTCGGCGCACCATGGTTCGGCGGCCTGCCCGCCGTCGACCAACTGCCCGCGATCCTCGCTGCGGCGATCCTCGGCTCGGGTTCCGCGCTCGCCCTCGCCTGGGCCTATGCTCGGGCGGAGGCGCAGGTGCTCGCGCCGGTCGAATATACCGCCTTCGTCTGGTCGGCGCTGTTCGGCTGGCTGGTCTTCGCCGAGCGCGTGTCGCTCTGGACGGTGGCGGGCGCCATGCTGATCATCGCCGGCTGCCTGCTGGCGATCCGCCGTCCCTTTCCCGCTCCGCAAACGGAAGCCGCCGCATGATCCGACCCGCCACCCCCGCCGATGTCCCGACCATCCTCGATCTGGTGCGCGAACTCGCCGTCTTCGAGCGCGAGCCCGATGCGGTGGTCGCGACCGAAGCGGACCTGGCGGAGGCGCTGTTCGGGGAGAAGCCGGCGGCGGAGGCGGTGATCGCGGAAGCGGACGGCGAGCCGCTCGGCTTCGCCCTGTTCTTCCACAATTTCTCGACCTGGACCGGCAAGCGCGGCCTGTATCTGGAGGATCTGTACGTCACCCCGGCGGCCCGCGGGCGCGGCGTCGGCACCGCGTTGCTGCGTCACCTCGCCGCCGTGGCGCTGGAACGCGGGTGCGGCCGCTTCGAATGGTCGGTGCTCGACTGGAACGCCGATGCGATCGCCTTCTACCGCGCGATGGGCGCCGTAGGCATGGACGAATGGACGATCCAGCGCGTCACGGGCGAGGCGCTGCAACGCCTCGCCCGTGGCTGAGATCAGCCGACGACGACCGTCACCGCGCGGCGGTTCTGCGCCCAGCTCGCCTCGTCCGAGCCGAGCGCCACCGGCCGTTCCTTGCCGTAGCTGATCGTGGTCAGCCGCGACGGGTCGATGCCCTTGGCGACCAGATAGTTCTTGGCCGCATTGGCGCGGCGGTCGCCGAGCGCGAGATTGTATTCGCGGGTGCCGCGCTCGTCGCAATGGCCCTCGATCGTGGCGCGGACATTGGGGTGGCTGGCCAGCCATTGCGCCTGCGTGTCGAGGATCGCGCGCGCTTCCGGATCGATGTCATAGGTGTCGAGGTCGAACAGCACCGTGTTCGAGCTGACCGAGCGGCGGAAGTCCGCATCCGACCCCGGAACGACGGTGTTGCCATACTGGCCGTTGCCGTTCGACGGCGGCACCTGGTTGTTCAGGCCCCCGGTGTTGTCGACCGGCGGCGGCGGCAGCTGCTTGGGCTTGTGCGCGCAGGCGGCGAGCGACAGCACGGCCGCCGCGGTCATCAGGGTGGTGGAAAGCTTCGCCATCATCGTGTCTCCCATGGGGAACGGAAAAATCTTACGGCCGCAGCGGGCCCCAGGCCGGGTCCGACCCGTCGAGCGGCGTCGGGATCTTGCGTTCGACCTGGCCGGTCAGGTCGACCATCCACAGGTCGGCCTTGCCCTGCCCGCCCTGGCTCGAACGGAAGAAGGTGATCGCGCGGCCGTTGGGCGACCAGCTCGGCCCCTCGTCCTGCCAGGCGTTGGTAAGCAGTTTCTCGCCGCTGCCGTTCGGGCTCATGATGCCGATGCGGAACGCGCCGCCCAATTTGGTGAAGGCGATCAGGTCGCCGCGCGGGCTCCACACCGGCGTGCCGTAGCGGCCGCCGCCGAAGCTGATCCTTTGCTGGTTCGATCCGTCGGCGTTCATCACATACAATTGCTGGCCGCCCGAACGGTCGCTCTCGAACACGATCTTCGATCCGTCGGGCGAATAGCTGCCGCCGGTGTCGATGCCGGGCGAGGTGGTCAGCCGCTGCGGGCTGCCGCCGCTCGCCGAGACGCGATAGATGTCGGTGTTGCCGCCCTGCGCCATCGAGAACAGGATCCACCGCCCGTCGGGCGAGAAGCGCGGCGCGAAGGTCAGCGACACGTTCTGCACGATCCGCCGCGGCCGGCCCGAGCCGAGGTCGTAGACGTAGATCGCCGGCCGATTGTCCTCATAGCTCATATAGACGATCGACTGCTGGTTGGGCGCGAAGCGCGGGGTCAGCACGATCGCCTGGCCATTGGTCAGGAAGCGGTGGTTGGCGCCGTCCTGGTCCATGATCGCCAGCCGCTTGATCCGCTTGCCCTTCGGCCCCGTCTCCGAGACGTAGACGATGCGGCTGTCGAAATAGGGGCCCTCGCCGGTCAGCCTCGTATAGACCATGTCGGCGCATTTGTGGCCGGCGCGGCGCCAGTCGGACGGCGGCACGACGAAGCCCTGCCGGGTCAGCTCGACCTTGGAGAAGACGTCGTAGAGATAGCAGCCGACGGTCAGATTGCCGTCGGCGCCGGCGCGGACGAAGCCCTGCACCAGCGCCTGCGCGCCGGTGCCGCCCCAATAGTCGAACGCCGGCGCATTGACCTCCTGGAAGCCGACGGGGCGCAGCTTGCCGGGCGACAGCGGCGTGAACAGGCCGGAATTCTTCAGGTCGTTGGCGACGATGTCGGCGAGCTGGCGGCCCAGCGCGTCGGTCGGCCCGGCCGGCGTCTGCACCACCTGCGCGGTCGGCATCACGGGAATCGCGATCGGCATCGGCTCGCTGACGCCGCCGGTCACCGACACTTCGAGCGGCGCGCCGCTCTGGTCCTGCGGCTGGCCGGCCGGCTGCTGCTGCGCCGGCGGCGCGGTCTGCGCCGCGGCGGCCGTGGTCATGGCCGACAGGGCGACGGTGGCGGCCAGCGCCGCAAGGACTTTTCCGATCATGCGCATGTTCCCGGACCCTCGATTGTCATCTCGTCACCCCGGACGTGTTCCGGGGTCCACCGTTCCGCGCATCCGATCCGCAGGGCATTTGCGGCGCCGTGGATGCCGGAACAAGTCCGGCATGACGAATTGCCCGTCATGCGAAAGGATATACCAACCCGCGTCACTTCAGCTTCCAATTGTATGCAAGGTGGCTCCAGCCACCCGGCACCGCATAATATTCCGCCGGGAGCTTGAGCGGCGAACAGCCCTTGAACGCGGCGATGCCGAGGTCGACGACGCGCTGCTTGTAGCGTTCGTTCTCGTCCGTGACACCCGACTGGCGGATCATGCGCGGCGTCGCGGCGAGCGAGCCGTCCTCGTTCAGCCTGATGTCGAGCACCGTCAGGATCTCGTTGGCGCCGGGGCCCGGATTGACCTGGCGATCCGCGCACGGCTGGATCTGGCGCTCGATCGCACCCTTGATCCCGGCGGCGACGCGGGCGTCGATCTTCGCCGCCTTGGGCGCGGTCGAGGTGCTGGTCGACGGCTCGCTGGTCAGACCCTTGAGGAAATCGCTGCCCAGCCGCGATCCGCGCGGCCGCTCCGCCTTGCTCGCGCTGTCGCTGCCGTTGCCGCGGCTGGCGGCAGGCTTGGCGGCGCTGCTCGGCTTGCTCGCCGGCTTGGCCGGGGCGGGCCGCTCGGCCGGTTTGGCCTCCGCCTTGGCGGGCTTGGCCGGCGCCTTGCTCGGCTTCTCGACCGGCTTGGCCGGCTTTTCCGCCACCGGCTTCGACTTGGGCTGGGGCTTTGGCTCCGCCTTCGGCGCGGGCTTTGGCTTGGGCTGCGGCTTGGCGGGCTCGGGCTTGGGTTCCGGCTTCGGCTCGGGTTTCGGTTGGGGCTTGGGCTGAGGCTTGGGCGGCGCCGGCTTGGGTTCGGGCGGCGCCGGCTCGGGCTCCACCGCCGGCTCCGGCTCGGCGGCGGGCGGCGCGGCATCCTCCGGGTCCCCGGCGTCGGGCGCCTTGGATTGGGCGGGCGCCTGCTCCGCCTTGGGCGCGCTCGCCTCCGGCGCGACGTCCTTGACCAGGCTGATCTCGACCGGCGTTGCCTTCAGCTTTTCGGGATTGGGCGTGGACAGGAAGCCGACCGACAGCAGGCCGAAGAGCACGACATGCCCTGCGACCGCGACGCCGAGGCCGATCCGTTCCGCCCGATCCATCAGCGCGTCCCAGCGCCCCCGGCGGCGCCTTCCCCAGCGCCCTCGACCGTGACCAGCGCGACGCGGTTGAGCCCGGCGCGGTTGAGCTCGCCCATCACCCGCATCACCCGGCCATAGTCGAGGCCGCGGTCGGCGCGCAGGAACACCTGCGGCGTTTGCCCCCCGGCGGGAACGGCGGCGATCCGCTCGAGCCGCGCGGGCAGGGCGTCCTCAGCGATCTCCTTGTCGTCGAGGAACAGCTTGCCGGCCGAATCGAGCGACAGCTGCACCGGCTTCTGGTCCTGGTCGAGCGCCTTGGCGCGGCTGTCGGGCAGATTGACCGGCACGCCGGCGGTGAGCAGCGGCGCGGTGACCATGAAGATGATCAGCAGCACCAGCATCACGTCGACCAGCGGCGTGACGTTGATGTCGGCCACCGGCGCACGGCGACCCCGCCCGCGCTGCGAGGGAAGGTTCATCGCCATCAGATCCTCCCCGTGCCGGGGAGGAATGGCTTACGGCCCCTCACCGGCCCGAATCCAGCTGACGGCTGAGCGTCGTGTGGAAGCCGTCGGCGAAGCGGCCCAGCGCCGCCTCGATCCGGTTCACGCCGTGGCTGAAGCGATTGTAGGCGATCACCGCGGGGATCGCCGCGAACAGGCCGATGGCGGTGGCGAACAGCGCCTCGGCGATGCCCGGCGCGACCACCGCGAGGCTCGAATTCTGCGCTTGGGCGATGCCGGTGAAGCTGCGCATGATGCCCCAAACGGTGCCGAACAGGCCGACGAAAGGCGCCACCGATCCGATCGTCGCCAGGATGTTGAGCTTGTCGCTGATCCGGTCGATCTCGCCCGCCGCCGCCGCGCCCATCGCGGTGGCAAGCCGCTCGCGCGTGCCGCCCTTGTCGATGCTGCCGCCCGCGGTCGAGCGGCGCCATTCCTTGACGCCCGCCGCGAACACCTTGGCCGACGGCAGATCCTGATCCGCCTCCGCCTTGTAGAAGGCGTCGATGTCCTCCGCCTTCCAGAAGTCGCGCTCGAACCGCGCCATGCCCTTGCGGATGCGGCCCAGCCGCCGGCCGAAGGCGACGATCAGCGTCCAGGTCCAGATGCTGGCGAGCAGCAGCCCCGCCATCACCACCTTCACGACGATGTCGGCCTGAAGGAACAGCGCGACCGGCGACAAGGTCGCCGCATCCATGTTGAACACCGGATTCATGTCTAGGTCCCCTGCCACACCAGGCGTTGGTAGATATCGGTCCACGCGGCCGGCTGGCGCCGGGGACGGCCGTTGCCGGCGACCAAGGCCGCCGTCACCTCCGCCTCGGTCAGAACAAGCGGACCGCGCCTGACTGTTTGATGAATGACGACGCTCGCCGCGCGCACGATGCCGACGCGGCTGACCACCAGCAGCGCATCGTCGAGCCGCGCCGGCGCGCGGTAGCGGATGGACAGGTCCGCGACGGCATAGGCGCCCTCGCCCGCCTCGAACACCGCGCGCTGGTCGATCCCCGCCAGTCGCAGCATCGCCGATCGCGCCCGCTCCATGAAGCGCAGATAATTCGCATGGTAGACGACGCCCGACAGGTCGGTGTCCTCGAAATAGACGCGCACCGGGAACAGGTGCTCGCGCCCCTCGAACCGTCCTGCCGTGGGCTGGTCGATGTCCTCCCGCATAGGCAAGCGCCGTTAACCCAACCGGACGGGCCGCGAAACCCCGTTGGCGCCACCGCGCTCAGAAAGCGCTTGACCGATGTAACGCATGGGTTACATGTAACCCGCAGGTTACAGGAGGATGCCATGGACACGATCGAACTGGCGGAACGCAAGAGCCGCGCCTGGGCGCTGATGCTGTATGTCTTGGGGGCAGTGCTGCTGCTGTCGCAGCTAGCCGGCATGACGGTAATGCGCCGCGACTTCGTCGACGGTTTCTGGCTCGGCGTCGCCCTGGTCTGTGCGCTGACCCTGCTGCCGTGGCGACGCTGGCTGAAGCCGGACAGCGCGCTCAACCGGCTGATGGAGGACGAGGTGGTGCGCGAACACCGGCGGATGAGTTGCACCGCCGGCTTCTGGGCCAGCCTCGCCGCCGCGCTGGCGACCGCCCCCTTCGCCCATGACGTGATGCTGGCCAGCTACGACGTGTCGCGGGTGGTGGCGACCGCCGGTCTGTTCGCGGCGATGATCAGCTTCGCCACGCTCGAGCTGCGCGCCGCGCGATGAGCGAGCTGCGCAACAGCCTCAAGGAGGAGCGCGAGCGGCTCGGGCTGACGCAGGCCGCGCTCGCCGAACGGGCCGGGGTCAGCCGCAAGACGATCAACACGGTGGAGAACGGCGTCTTCATCCCGTCGACTGTGCTCGCGCTGCGGCTGGCGAAGGTGATCGGCCGACCGGTCGAGGCGCTGTTCCGCCTCGCCGAGGATCATTGAGCGACGGCGGTGTCCATCAGCGCGCGCGTGTCGAGCTCCAGCCGCGGCCGCGCCGAGACCGGCTCCGCCGCCGGCACCGCCTGCACCGTGCGGACGCCGGCCGGCACCACGACGTTGGCCATCGCCAGCTGGTTCAACCGCAGGCGATCCGTGCGCCATGCATCGTAAGCGGCGTAGAAATCGGTGAACGGCTTTTCCAGCACCGCCAGCCGCCCGGCGGCGAAGGCCGGCAGTTCCGCAGGCGTGACGCCCGGTACATCGGCCAGCGTCGCCGCTGCCGCAGCGCAAAAGCCGGCGCGCGCCGGGGCCTGGCTGAAGAAATTGTAAAGCCGCGTCATCGCGTCGTCGTATCGGTCCTGCCAGTCGCCGCCCGCCGCCTTGTACTGCGCGGCATATTGCGTCTGCGCGGCCGCCAATGCGCTCTTCTGGCTGGTCAGCAGCCCGTTGTATTCGCTGACGATCGTCGCGGCATCGTCGCCGCGGCAGGCGAGCGCCGCGACGTTGAGCGCGGCGCGCAGGTGCCACAGCGTCGCCGCCGGCGTCAGGCCGCGGTTGGGCGTGGCATACAGGCCGTCGGCCAGCCGTGCCGGTACCGGCATGCCCGGATAGGCACCCCTCGGCAGCGGCACCGCGACCGGCGCGGGCGCGGGCACGGTCGCCACGACCGTCGGCGCCTGCACCGCACGGCGGGTTGCGCAACCAGCGGTCAAGGCCAGCATCGTCATGGAAATGGCAATCGAGCGGCGCATCGCGTCTGTCCTTCCGGCCCCCCGGCGTCGGCAAGGATCATCGCACTCTATGGTTAACGCGACGTAACCGTCTTGCGGCCCCTCGTCCGACCGCCAAAGCGCTGTCCTACAACGTCCGTCGGGGTTAGACCGGATGACATCGGCTCGAGCTCGATCGACAGAATGTCGTCAGCGTCCGATGCCGGCCGACCGCCACGCTGCTTCTCATCGTCGATTGCATGAATCGCCCGCCGCTCGCCTGCGACGGGTGCGACCTTTGCGACCTTTCACGCTTAATGCCGATCGATCGATCGGCCGGCGGCGGCGGCGCCGGACCCCCCGTCGCGATCGGCGGGGCGCACCGCCGGTCCGACCGCGCACGGGTGAGACTTTCGAGACGTTCCGCGCGGCGGCCGCTCAGGCCGCCCGCGCCTCCAGCGCCGCCGCGGCCTCGGCCATCAGCGTCGCGATGATGTCGGCGATCGGCTCTTCCTTGGTCACCATGCCGACCGACTGGCCGGCCATCACGCTGCCATGCTCGACGTCGCCATCGATCACCGCGCGGCGCAGCGCGCCCGCCCAATAATGTTCGATCTGCAGCTGCGCTTCGACCATCGCCACCTTGCCCTCGTCGAGCGACTGGGCGACCTCGCGCTGCTTGGCGGTGAACAGCTCGCCGCCGGCATTCTTCAGCGCGCGCACCGGGATCACGGGAAGGCGCGGGTCGATCTGGACGCTGGCGATCGCGTCGCGGGCCGAGGCGCGGATGAACGCCTTCTTGAAATTGGGATGGGCGATCGATTCGGTCGCGCAGACGAAGCGGGTGCCGAGCTGGACACCCGCCGCCCCCATGTCGAGATAACCGGCGATCGCCTCGCCGCGGCCGATCCCGCCGGCGACGAACACCGGCACCGCATCGGCGATCTCGGGCAGCATCTCCTGCGCCAGCACGCTGGTCGAGACGGGGCCGATATGGCCGCCCGCCTCCATCCCCTCGATCACCAGCGCGTCGACGCCCGATCGGATCAGCTTCTTGGCCAGCGCCAGCGTCGGCGCGAAGCAGATCACCTTGGCCCCCGACTCCTTGATCGCCTCCAGGCTGCCCTTGGGCGGCAGGCCGCCGGCGAGCACGACATGGCCGACGCCGTGCTTCGCGCAGACCGCGATCAGATCGAACAGATCGGGGTGCATGGTGATCAGATTGACGCCGAACGGCTTGTCGGTCAGCGCCTTGGTCCCGGCGATCTCGGCGTCGAGCAGCGCCGGCGTCATCGCGCCGCAGGCGATCACGCCGAAGCCGCCGGCGTTCGACATGGCGGCGACGAGATGGCGCTCGCTGACCCAGGACATGGCGCCGGCCATGATGGCGACGTCGCTGCCGAGGAACGCCGCGCCCCGCGCCATGCGACGCTGCAGCCGCTCCTGTCCGATGCTCATGCCGCGACCTCGGCGTCGAGGCCGTAGGCGGTGTGCAGCACGCGCACCGCGAGCTCGGTCTCGTCCTCGTGGATCAGCACGCTGACCTTGATCTCGCTGGTCGAAATCGCCTGGATGTTGATGCCGCGCTGGCCGAGCACGCTGAACATCGTGCTGGCGACGCCGGCATGGCTGCGCATGCCGACGCCGACCACGGAGACCTTGGCGACGCGTGTGTCGTGGACCAGCTCGCCGAACCCGATCGCCTCGCGCCCCTGGTTCAGCGTCTCGATCGATCGCGCCAGGTCGGCGGACGGCACGGTGAAGGTGACGTCGGTCGAGCCATGGTTGTGGGCGATGTTCTGGATGATCATGTCGACGTTGATGTTGGCATTGGCCAGCGGCTCGAAGATGCTCGCCACCGCGCCGGGCTTGTCCGGCACGCCGGTCAGCGTGATCTTCGCCTCGTTCTTGTCGTGCGCGATGCCGGTGATCAGCTGGCGTTCCACGTCATCAATCTCCTCTTCGCCGACGATCATCGTCCCCGGCAGTGTATCCGCCATCGGCGCGTCCGGCCCGGTAAAGGACGACAGCACCTGGACGCGGACCTGTTCCTTCATCGCGAGACCCACCGACCGGGTCTGCAGCACCTTCGCGCCGACCGATGCCAGTTCCAGCATCTCCTCGTAGGTCACCTTGGCGAGCTTGCGCGCCCGCGGCACGATGCGCGGATCGGTGGTGTAGACGCCGTCGACGTCGGTGTAGATGTCGCAGCGGTCCGCCTTCACCGCTGCCGCCACCGCCACCGCCGACGTGTCGGAACCGCCGCGGCCCAGCGTGGTGATCCTGCCGTCGTCTGACACGCCCTGGAAGCCGGGGATCACCGCCACCTCGCCCGCCGCCATGCTGGCGATCAGCGCGTCCGTCTCGATCGTGCCGATCCGCGCCTTGGCATGAGCGTCGTCGGTGTGGATCGGCAATTGCCAGCCGAGCCAGCTGCGCGCCTTCACCCCCGCCGCCTGCAAGGCGATGGCGAGCAGCCCGCTGGTCACCTGCTCGCCGCTCGACACGACGACGTCATATTCGCGCGGGTCGTAGAGCGACGACGCCTCGCGGCAAAAGCCGACCAGCCGGTCGGTGTCGCCCGCCATCGCCGACACGACGACGGCGACCTGATTGCCCGCCTCCACTTCGCGTTTGACGCGCGCGGCAACGCTCCGGATGCGCTCGATCCCGGCCATCGAGGTGCCGCCGAACTTCATCACGATCCGCGCCATCGCTGTCTTTTCAAAGTCCTTGGGGGAAGGGGTGCGCCCTGATAGGTAGCCGCCATGGCAAGCGCAAGCAGCACGAACCCTTCCGCCGGCGGCGGCACGATCGACTCCCGCGAGGCGGCGCATTTCGGCGGCATGGCGCAGGACTGGTGGGACCCCAAGGGCTCGTCGGCGATGCTGCACAAGCTCAACCCGGTCCGCCTGCGCTACATCCGCGCCGCGGTGGACCTGCATTGGGACGGCGACGACACCAGTTTCACGCCGCTCGCCGGCAAGACCGTGCTCGACGTCGGCTGTGGCGCCGGCCTGCTCGCCGAACCGCTCGCCCGGCTCGGCGGCACGGTGACCGGGCTGGACGCGGCGGCGGAGAACATCGCGGTGGCCGCCGCCCACGCGGCACAGGCGGGCCTGTCGATCACCTACCGCGCACACGGCATCGAGGACGAGGGCGGTCGCTACGACCTCGTCACCTGCCTCGAGGTGATCGAGCATGTCCGCGACCCGGCGGGCTTCATCCGCGGCCTTGCCGGCGCACTGGCGGACGGCGGCCTGCTGATCATGTCGACGCCCAATCGCACGCCGCTGTCGCGCCTCGCGCTGATCGGCCTCGCCGAAGGAACGGGCCGCATCCCGCGCGGCACCCACGATTGGGACAAGTTCCTGACCCCAGACGAGCTCACCGCGCTGCTCGTCGACGCCGGGCTGACAGTGACCGACATCACCGGCCTCGCCTTCTCGCCCGCCAAGGGCTTCGACCTGTCGAGTTCGACCGCGCTCGATTATCTGCTCACCGCCCGCCGCGCCGCTGCAACATCCGGACATTGAACTTCGTTTGGCAAGCGGTAGCGCCGCCGCTACCGGACCGGCCATGGCGGCCCTGACGAACCCGCGCGCCCGGCTCGCGATCCTGATCCTCGTCGCCATCGCGGCGCGGTTGCTGACGTTCGGCAATCCGGTCGTCCATGTCGACGAGGAATTCTATTATTTCACCGGCAGCGCGCTGTGGCACGGCCACCTGCCGTTCGTCGACGTGTGGGACCGGAAGCCGCTCGGCCTGTTCCTGCTCTATGCGGTCCCGGCAAGCCTCGGCTTCCCGGCCGGGATCTGGGCCTATCAGGCGCTCGCGCTCGCCGCGGCGGTCTGGGGGGCATGGCAGGTCGCGAGGCTCGCCGACCGCGCCGGCTTCGCCACCGGCGCCACCGCGGCGGGCGTCGCCTATATCCTCTGGCTCGACCTGCTCGGCGGGCAGGGCGGCCAGTCGCCCGTCTTCTACAACCCGCTGGTCGCCGCGGCCGCGCTGCTGATCCCGCGCTCCGCCACGTCCCGCCACCGACGCTTCCTCGGCGCGGCGGCGATGGCGCTGGTCGGCATCGCGCTGCAGATCAAATATTCGGCGCTGCTGGAGGGCGTGTTCTTCGGCCTGTGGCTGGTCGCCGGCGAATGGCAGGCGACCCGCCGCATCGCGCCGCTGATCGGCTATGCGCTCGGCCTCGTCGCGCTGGCGCTGCTGCCGACCGCGCTCGCCGCCGCCGGCTATGCCGCGATCGGCCAGTGGGATGCCTTCCTGTTCGCCAATTTCCTGTCGGTCTTCCACCGCAATCCTGATCCGCTCGGCGAACTCGCTGGCAATCTGGGGCAGATCGTCCTGATCATCTCGCCGCTGGTGACGCTCGCGGTGCTGGCGCTGAAACGCGGCGAACGCGATCCCGTCCAGCTGTTCCTCGCCTGGTGGCTGGGCGTCGCCTGCGTCAGCGTGCTGCTGTTCCGGCCGTGGTTCGACCATTACAGCCTGCCGATCTTGCTGCCCGCCTGCGCCGCCGCGGCCGGTGTGCTGGGGCGTGAGGCCTGGCAGCGCTGGAGGACGCCCGCGCTGCTGCTGCTCGCCGCCTTGGCCGGGCAGATCGTGCTTCTTGCCCTCCGCGGCGAACGCGGCGAAGCACGCCAGTTCGCCACCCTGACCCGGGCGGTCGGGCAGGGTCCCGGCTGCCTCTACGTCTATTCGGGCAGCACGATGCTCTATGTCGCGACGCGGCGCTGTGCCCTGTCGCGCTACATCGTCCCCGCCCATTTGGGCCGCGCGCGCGAGGCCGGGGCGACGGGCGTCGATCAGGATGAAGAGATCCGCCGCATCCTTGCCCGGCGGCCGGCCGTGGTGGTGATGCGCCCGCCCTATTCCGGCGAGCGCCCCGCCGCCCATGCGTTCGTCACCAATGCGCTGAACCGCGGCTATCGGCTCAGCGCCGCTCTGCCGATGGGCAATGAGACGATCCGCGTCTATAAGCGCCTGCGATGAAACGCCTGCTCGCCTCGATCCACGACGTCTCGCCCCGCTTCGAGAGCGAGGTCGACCGGTTACTCGACCATCTCGCCCCCCATGTCGGCCGGCGGCTGGCGATGCTGGTGGTGCCGGACCATTGGGGCGGCGCGCCGATCACGCCGGCGTTCGCGGCGCGGCTGCGCGGCTGGGCGGACGAGGGCGTCGAAATGTTCGTCCACGGCTGGTTCCACCGCGACGACACGCCGCATCAGGGCAGGGTCGCGGCCCTCAAGGGTAAGCACATGACCGCTGGCGAGGGCGAATTCCTCGGCCTCAGCCGCGACGACGCGCTCGACCGCATGCGCCGCGGCAAGGCGCTGGTCGAGGATATCACCGGTCGTCCCGCCGCGGGCTTCATTGCCCCGGCCTGGCTCTATTCCGACGGGGCGAAGGCTGCGCTTGCCGATGCCGGCTTCGCGCTGGCGGAAGATCACGCCCGCGTCTGGGTGCCGGCGAACGGTCGCGCCCTCGCCAAGGGGCCGGTGATCACCTGGGCCAGCCGGTCGCGCCCCCGCCAGTTGTCGTCGCTTGCCGCCGCCGCGGTGCTGCGCCCGCTGCTCCAGCCGCTGTCGACGGTGCGGATCGCGGTGCACCCCGGCGACGTCCGCGTGCCGCAATTGCTGACCAGCATCACGCGGACCTTCGCCGCCTTCCGCCGGCACACGCCGGCCCGTTACGCGGACCTTCTCGCCGCCTGATCCAGCCCCGCCTTGGCGGCGATCACCGCCTCGTAATGGGCGACGAGCTCGGCGGCATGTTCCTCGTCGGTGCGCACCTTGCCCGACGCCACCACCGCCGCACGACGCACGATCGCCGGATCGCGAGCGCACATACGCAGGATGGCATCGGCGCAGGACACCGCGTCCCGCTCCTTGAAGCTCTCGGTATAGAGCGGGTTGGCCAGTTCTGCCGCGCCGCCGCCGTCCGGCAGAATCAGCGGCGCACCACAGGCCAGCGCCTCCGCCGGCACCAGCCCGAACGTCTCCGTACCGCAGCCGTGGACGTAGGCATCGCAGCTCGCCATGATCTTGGCGAGGCGCGCGCGGTCGTAGACCGGGTGGAACAGGCGGATGTGCGGACTGTCGCCGATGTGACGCTCCAGCGTCTTGGTGTCCATGCCCTGGCCGAGGATGACGAGGCCGACCGGCACGCGCGCACCGGCGCGCTGCGCCGCGTCGATGACCATCGGCCAGCGCTTCTCGGGATGGTGGCGGCCCACGCCGAGCAGCAGATGCGCGTCCGGCGGCAGGTCGCATTGCGCGAGCAGGGCGGCGCGCAGCTGCTCGTCGCGCAAGGCCGGGGAGAAGGGCGTCCGCTCGATGCCGAGCGGCACGGTGATGTCGACGCGCACGCCGCGCGCCGTCAGTTGGCGGGTGAGCGCCGGCCCGTTGGTGACCACCGTGTCGAATTGGCGCAGGAAGCGCTCCAGATAGCGGTCGTACCAGGAAAAGGCCCGCTCGATCCGCTGCTCCGACGCCAGCCGGTTGAACCAGCGCTTGGCATAGGCCTCGAGATTATCGTTGTGCATGAAGAAGGAGCGGATCGCCCGCCCCTTCCAATTGAGCACGATCCACGCCGAGCGCCACGGCGAGCAATTCTCGACCACGTCGGGGTCCAGCGTATCGAGCCGGGCATGGATGGGCGCCGGATCCCAGAACAGGCCGTAGTTGGAATCGAACGGCATGCCGCGCGACTTGATGTAGTGGATCGCACCGCCGCCGGGGCGGTGCTCGACCCGGTCTTCCTTGCCGGGGGCGAGCACGATGAGCTCGTGCCCCATGCTGGCGAGCACGCTGATCTTGCGGTCGATATACGTCCGCACCCCGCCGCCGGTCGGCGAATAAATCTCGTTGACGTCGACGATCCGCATCTCAGTTGCCTTTGATCGGCCCGAAACCGCCGAGCCCGCGCAAATATTGCATGCGGATATTGGTGGTCGCGACGCCATTGCCAACGTCGATGATCGCCTGGGGCAGCTTGGGCCGCGACATGCCGAGCCGTGCGCCACCCGGGAAACCGGCGCCATCCTGGAAGAAGTTGAACTTGTTCTTGCCGTCGCGATCGTGCGTCGCGAACAGGGCGTAGCGACCCGGCCGCGGCACGCGAATGCAGATCTCGACCGATCCCGACGACGGCGTCTGCACCCAGACGCGCCGGAACGTCTTGCCCTCGGCGACGAGGTCGCGGTCGTCCTTGAGGAAATCATCCTCGTTCGCCGGATACAATTCCAGCTTCAGCCGGCCCTTGCGATCCTTGAGCCCGGTGAGGTTCGCAAGGATCGCAGGACCTTCGCGCCCGGTGCAGGCGGCGGCATCCATGCCGATCACTTCGGCCGTGGCCTGCGCGACGGCCAAGGTCGTGCCGGCTGCGGCGGCCAATATCGCGAGCGGGGCCATCCATGCCGTCTTCATGCCTGACGCTTCCTCCTCACCAACGACTCGATCGCGAAACCGACGATCAGGATCGCATGCACCAGCAGCACGGCAGCGGCGGTGAACGCGATCAATTCCGACAATTGTTGATCCTGCCCGATCATCAGGATCGCAAAATTGGCGAAAAGCAGGTCCTTGTTGGGCAAAAGCGGCAATCGTGAGAACAGCATCCGCCCGGCGGTCAGAAAAATCCACGTCCCCACCGACACGGTCGGCATCGCCAGTGCCCAGGCGATCGCCAGGAACAGCGCACCGAAGATCAGCCGGCCGCAATGCACCACGAAGACGAACCACAGGTCGCGGCGTGACAGCGAGAAGACCCGCTTCGAGAAGATCAGGAAGGGCAGCGACGTGCCGAAGATCACCGCCAGCGAGCCGTAGACGTAGCGGATCATCTCCGGCGGGATCAGTTCGCGTCCGACCGGCAGGGCCATGGCGATCACCGCCAGCGTCACCGCATTGCCGGCGATCGCAGACAGGATCGACACATCCTTGACCGCGCCGAACGGCGCCGCGACCAGATGCGTCCGTGCCCGCGCCCAAGCGTAGAAATATGCCTCGCCCGAATAGCCGAGCACCACATCGTTGGCGATTCGCTTCTTGATCAACGCGATCAGGCCGGCGGCAGGAATGCCCCACAAGCGGCGGAAGATCAGAAAGTCGGCCAGTGGGGGAATGAAATACAGCGCGATGAACGTCACGTAGAACAACGGGTTGCGGGGTACCGATTGCTCCAGCCCGTGCAGGCCCGAGCCAAGCAGCTCATGGGCAAGCCCGCCTAGCATCGCCAGCGTGAACAGGCCGCCGATGATCGTCGGCCACCGGCGCTTGATGGAAGAGAGGGGTTCCAGTCCCGCGATCGGCGAACCGGGAGGGCCTATGTCGGCGTCGGAACGCTGTGTACGCTGATCGATCTGCAACCCGGATGGTCCGCACGTGGTGATGGGGGCCCATAGCCATAACCTACCCGGCGTGCACATGAAAACAGCGTAACTATCGCGTCAGGTCAGGCTGTGGCAGGAAGCGCGCGCCAATGACCGCCCGCCATATACTTACCTATGCTTGTGATTTGTCGGGCGGTGGCGTCGAACGGGCGCAGCTGCGCCTGGCGCGGGGCTGGCTGGCGGCGGGCCGGCGCGTCACCCTGGTGATCGGCGACACGGCCGGACCGCTCGCGGCGGAGATGCCGGCGGGGCTCGATCTCATCGAGCTCGGCACGCCGACCTATCTGGCGCAGTTCGGCCTGCCCGGCATCGTGCGCGACCGCCGGCCGGACGTCATCTTTTGCGCCGGCAATTTCTATACCAGCATCGCCGCGTGGACGCGATTGCGGCTCGGTCGCGACTGCCCGCCGATTGTCGGCAAGATGTCCAACGCCGCGGCGCGGGGCGATCATGGCCCGATCCTCGACCTCGCACATCGCATCTGGCTGACCCAGCACCGCTGGTTCCTCGACCATATGGTGGCGATGACGCCGGCCACCGCGGCGGAGGCGGGACGGATGACGCGCATGCTGTCGCGCACCAGCGTCATTCCCAATCCGCCCGCCCCGCCCGTCGAGGGTGCGCCGCTCCCCGCGCTGCCTCGCGGCCGCTTCGTGCTCGGCGTCGGCCGGCTGGTACCGCAGAAACGCTGGGACCGGCTGATCGCCGCCCTGCCCGCGCTGCCCGACGATGTCGCACTGGCGATTCTGGGTGAAGGCGAATTGCGGCCTGCCCTTGAGCGGCAGGTGGCCGCGCTCGGTCTACAGCGGCGGGTGCAATTGCTCGGCCATACCGCCGACCCCCTGCCGGCGATGGCGCGTGCCGCGCTGCTGGCGCTACCGTCCGATTACGAGGGTGTACCCGGTGTGCTGCGCGAGGCCCTGTCGGTCGGCACGCCGGTCGTCACCACCGACTGCAGCCCTGCGGTGGCGGAGATCGTCGCTGACCATCGCTTCGGTAGCATCGTCCAGCGGGACGATGCCGGCGGGCTCGCGGCAGCACTGACCCACTGGCTGGCCGCGCCCCGGCCCGATCCGGTGCCGCAGCCCGGCACCGATTCCGCCGCACGTTACCTGACGCTGTTCGACTCGCTGGTCTGAGCGTCGGCGTCGATCGCCTCCGATTCGCGTTCGGCACGGCATTTCAGCGCGGTCTTGACCATCGCCGTCATCGGATCGGCCAGCGCCAGGCCGAGGATGCCGAACAGCGCGCTCGCCATGATCTGCGTCCCCAGCGTCAATGCCGGCGGCAGATCGACGGTGCGCTTGGCAACCATCGGCACCACGACATAGCCGTCGATCGTCTGCACCACGACATAGGTAGCGATCGCCCACAGGCCGGTATGCGTACCACCGCTGAAGCCGACCGCGACCATCAGCACGCCGGTGATGATCGCGCCCAGATTGGGGATGAAGGCGAGAATGCCGGCGATGATGCCGAGCAACATCGCCATCGGCACTCCGCCGATCGCCAGCACCAGTCCCGTGAACACGCCTTCGAACGCCATGCCGAGCAGACGCCCGGCGAGCAGCTTGCGCAGCGTCTCGCCCATCCGCTGCGTGGTGCGCGCGAACTCGGGACGCGCGTCGCTCGGCACCAGCCACTGCAGCCCGCGCTCGTAGAGATTGGGCTCCATCGCCAGGAACAGGCCGAGCACCAGCATCATGAACAGGCTGGTGATCGCACCGATTGCGGTGCCGACCCAGGACGTCACGCGCCCGACCGAACCGAGCGCCTGTTTGACGATGCCGTTGACGTCGGACGCACCGGGCATCAGCCCCTGGGCGCTGAGGAAGCCGGTGACGCGGTTCGCCTGAACCTCCAGCGTCGAGCGAAGCTGCATGACCTGCTGCGACACCTGCACGCCGGTCAGGTAGAAAGTACCAAGCAGGAACGCTACGACGAGCAGCACGACGATCAGCAGCCGCCAGCCGCGGCCGATCGGCAGCACCTTGCCGAGCAGCCTGACCCCGCCATCGAGCAGCGCGGCAAAGACGATGCCCGCAAGAATGATCAGCAGCGGCTGGACCAGCAGCACGACCAATGCGATCGCGCCGATCAGGCCGAGCCAGACGGAGGCGCGCTTCAATTCCTGGCGGACGAAGGGATCGCGCAGCTCATTGGGGCTCGGATCCGTTACGAGCGTCGTCTTCGTCTGCGCCATGCCGGCCCCCTTATTGACCACCCTCGGCCGGGTGGAGCGAAATTCCCGCCCGATGCGAGCGCAGCGATCCCCACCAGGTGAGCGGGTTGAGCGTCGCGTCGCCATCGAGGCTGAAGGTGATGAACTCCGCACGACCGCCAAGGTTCTCATAGGGCACCGGCCCGCCGAGGCCGAGCTGGCTGAGCGGAAAGCGGCTGTCCGCCGACCGGTCACGATTGTCGCCCATCAGAAAGACGTGATCGGCCGGGATGCGGATCGGCCCGTAATTGTCGCCCGGGCTGTCCGGCTCCAGGTCGACCGTATCGTAACGGCGGCCGTTGGGCAGCGTCTCTGTGACGATCGGCAGGTGGCAGACGAAGCCGCCGCCGGGCGCTGGCCGCTTGGCGCCATAATAGTCGCTCTCGCTGCACGGGCTGTTGGTGTCGACGGGCAGATCGACATAGTGCAGCGGGCCGCGCTGCACCGGCTTGCCGTTCAGGATCACCGTACCGCCGCGCACCTCCAGCGTGTCGCCCGGCAGGCCGATGACCCGCTTGATGTAATCGTTGCGCGTGCCCGGCGGAGTGACGATGACGACGTCGCCGCGCTTGGGCAGGCGACCGAGCAGCCGGCCGTGGATGAACGGCAGGCCGACGCTCCAGCTTTCCTCCGGCTTGCGTAGCACCACCGATTCGAAGATCGCGACGGGGTTGGGGATCGTCGGCGACACGAAGGACCAACCATAGGTGAATTTGGATACCACCAGCCGGTCGCCGATGCGCAGGCCCGGCAGCATCGATTCGGACGGGATGTAGAAAGGCTTGGCGATGAAGCTATGGAAGCCCAGTACGATCAGTACCAGCCAGAAGATGCCCTTTATCTCGCCCCACCAATCGGTGCCGCCGGCCTTCTTGTCCGCCTCGGGTCCGGCCGGCGCCGGCGATCCGCCGCCCGTGGCCTGATCACGCGCCTCGCTGCCGTCCAACACCGCTTCCTTCATGCCTTGGGGTCCGGGATCGCCTCGATCACGACAAAGGCCTGGGCCCAGGGATGATCATCGGTCAGGGTCAAGTGGATGCGCGCGACGTGGCCCTCGGGGATCATCGCGTCAAGGCGTTCCTTGGCTCCGCCGGTCAGCGCCAGCGTCGGTGCGCCCGATGGCGCGTTGACGACGCCGATGTCCTTCATGAACACGCCGCGCTTGAAGCCGGTGCCGACCGCCTTGGAAAAGGCCTCCTTGGCGGCGAAGCGCTTGGCCAGCGTTCCGGCCTTGGTGAACGGCCGCCGCGCGGCGCGTGCCAGTTCCTGGTCGGTGAACACGCGGTTCTCGAACCGCCCGCCGAACCGGTCCAGCGACGCCTGAATCCGCTCGATGTTGCACAGGTCGGAGCCGAGGCCGACGATCATCGCCCGTCGCTCACCGCGCGGCATCCATTTCGGCACGCATCCGCCGCACGGCCTCGTCCAGCCCGACAAACAGCGCCTCGCCGATCAAGAAATGACCGATGTTGAGTTCGCGGACCTGTGGGATCGCCGCGACCGGCCCGACATTGTCATAGGTCAGGCCATGACCCGCATGCACCTCGATCCCATTCTTGGCGGCGAGTGCGGCGGCGTCGGAGAGGCGGCGCAGTTCCAGCGTCCGCGCCTCGCCGTCCAGCTCGGCATAACGCCCCGTGTGCAGTTCCACGACCGGCGCGCCGAGGCGGATCGCCGCGTCGATCTGCGCCGCCTCGGGTTCGATGAACAGTGACACGCGTACCCCCGCCCCGCCGAGCGCGGCGACCATCGGAGCGAGGTGATCGAACTGGCCCGCCGCATCCAGCCCGCCCTCGGTGGTGCGTTCCTCGCGCTTTTCGGGCACGATGCACGCCGCATGCGGGCGATGACGCAGCGCGATGTCCAGCATCTCCTCGGTCGCCGCCATTTCCAGGTTGAGCGGGATGGTCAGCGCTTCGGACAGCCGCGCTATGTCGTTGTCAGTGATATGCCGACGATCCTCGCGCAGATGTGCGGTGATCCCGTCCGCCCCGGCTCTCGCCGCTAGCAAGGCCGCACGCACCGGGTCGGGATAACCGCTGCCGCGCGCGTTGCGTACGGTCGCGACGTGATCGATGTTGACGCCGAGGCGAAGATCGCCGCTCACGCCGCGCGGCTTCCCGGCTTGAGCGCGGGGATTGCCGCCAGTTCGGGCGGCAGCGCATCGGCTTCATAGGTCGGCACGTCGAGGCGGATCAACGGATAGAAGGGCACGCCGATGTCCGCACCGCCATTCGAGCGGTCGACCAGTGCCGCTCCCGCAATCACCCGGCCGCCCGCCGCTTCGATTGCCTTGATCGCCTCGCGGGAGCTGAGCCCGGTAGTGACGACGTCCTCCATCATCAGCACCTCCTGCCCGTCTTCCAGACGAAAACCGCGGCGGAGCTCAAAGGTGCCGGTCGGCCGCTCGACGAACATCGCCTCGACGCCGAGCGCCCGCGCCATCTCGTGACCGGCGATGACGCCGCCCATCGCCGGCGACACCACCGCGCTGATCCGAGCCTTGAGGTCCGTCGGCAGCCGAGCTGCTAGCGCCTCCGCCAGCCGCGCACCGCGGCGCGGGTCCATCAGCACGCGGGCGCATTGCAGATAGCGCGACGAGCGCAGTCCCGACGACAGGATGAAATGTCCCTCGAGCAAGGCGTTCGCGGCACGGAACTCGGCGAGCACGTCGTCGTCGGTCATCGGATCGTCCTTTCTCGTCGCCCGCCGTTTCGACGTCGTCGGGCCTCGTCCCGCCGGTCCATAGGACCGCGCCGGCCGCGCGCCAAGCGGCGCGATCCGCGCTATTTTGCACGCGCGTGGCTTGATGGGGGGTCTAGTCGCCGCGTATAGGCCATGGCAAAAGGGGCGCGAAAGGCGTGCCGCAACGGCCGAACGGCCACAGGTTTCGTGGGTTTCGGCCCCGGCCGCTAGGACGAGGGCACTGAACGGGGTGACGACACTGATGGGCAAGACGATGAGGGGCATCGCACTGGCCGCCGGGCTGGTGCTGGCCGGAATGGGGATCGCCCCTGCCACCGCGCAGAATGCCGCGAAGCCAGCACCGCAGGCCGCCGGCGCCCCGGCGCCCCAGGCTGCGGCTGGTCCCGGCGGTGTCTCCAACATCGCACCGACCACCGCCAAGGCGGCGGCACCAGCCCAGCCGGATTCGCCGGTGCTGGCGATGGACGGCGCCCCGGCGATGACCGCCGCCGCGGACGTCGGCCATCCGGTCGCCGGCCGCATCGGCCTGCAGCCGCAGGTCACCACCAACGGCCAGTTCGCGCATTGGATGCACGACAAGGTGTTGTTCCCGCTGATTTCGGTCGTGTCGCTGTTCGTGCTAGCACTGCTGGTGATCGTGGTGGTGCGCTTCCGCCGCGCCGCCAATCCGGTCCCGTCCAAGACCAGCCATAACACCTTCATCGAAGTGGTGTGGACCGCCGCACCGGTGATCATCCTGGCACTGATCGCGATCCCCTCGATCGGCCTGCTGCAGGCGCAGTTCAAGCCCGCGCCGGCGGGGGCCGTGACGCTGAAGGCGATCGGCAACCAATGGTATTGGAGCTACCAATATCCGGACAACGGCGGCTTCGAGATCACCGCCAACATGCTCAAGGAGAAAGGCGATCCGACGCTCGCGCCGGGTGCCCGCTTCCGCACCGACGCCGACGGTCCGCGCCTGCTCGCCGCCGACAACCGCATCGTGCTGCCGGTCGGCGTGCCGATCCGCCTGATCACCACCTCGCAGGATGTGATCCACAGCTGGGCGGTGCCCGCCTTCTGGATCAAGCTCGACGCGGTGCCGGGCCGGCTCAACGAGACCAGCTTCACGATCAAGCAGCCCGGCCTGTATTTCGGCCAGTGCTCCGAATTGTGCGGCGCGCGCCACGCCTTCATGCCGATCGCGGTGGAAGCGGTGCCGCCGGCGCAGTTTGCCGCCTGGGTGAAGGCGAAGGGCGGCACGATGCCGGGCGGCAAGGCGCCGTCCGACAAGGTGATCCCGCAGCCCGGCGCCGACGGCTCCGCGGCCAAGCAGGCGGACGCCAAGGCCGCCGATGCGGTGACCGGCCCGACCGAAAACGTCACCACCGCCGCCCCCACCACCTCGCAGGGTGCGACCGACAATCCGGCCACCGGCAACGCGGGACAGTAAGATGACCGATACCGCCCTCCACGCACCGCACGGCGCGGCGTTCGTCGCCCACGACGACCACGCCCATCATGACGCGGACCACAAGCCAGGCTTCTTCGCCCGCTGGTTCATGTCAACCAATCACAAGGACATCGGGACGCTGTACCTGATCTTCGCGATCATCGCGGGGATCATCGGCGGCGCGATCTCCGGCCTGATGCGCGCCGAGCTCGCCCAGCCCGGCATCCAATATCTGGTCGGCTGGGCCAATTTCCTGCCCGGCGGTGACGGCGGCCTGGATCACGCCCTCCACCTTTGGAACGTGCTGATCACCGCGCACGGCCTGATCATGGTGTTCTTCATGGTCATGCCGGCGATGATCGGCGGCTTCGGCAACTGGTTCGTACCGATCATGATCGGCGCGCCCGACATGGCCTTCCCGCGGATGAACAATGTCAGCTTCTGGCTGCTCATCCCGGCCTTCACCCTACTGCTCGCCTCGCCCTTCTTCGGCGGCGCCGGCACCGGCTGGACGGTCTATGCCCCGCTCTCGACCTATGGCGAGCCCGGGCCGTCGGTGGACATGGCCATCCTGTCGCTCCACCTTGCTGGCGCCAGCTCGATCCTCGGCGCGATCAACTTCATCACCACCATCTTCAACATGCGCGCGCCCGGCATGACGCTGCACAAGATGCCGCTGTTCGTCTGGTCGGTGCTGGTCACCGCCTTCCTGCTGCTGCTCGCGCTGCCGGTGCTCGCCGCGGCAATCACCATGCTGCTCACCGACCGCAACTTCGGCACGACCTTCTTCGACCCGGCCGGCGGCGGCGATCCGATCCTCTACCAGCATCTGTTCTGGTTCTTCGGTCACCCCGAAGTGTACATCATGATCCTGCCGGGCTTCGGCATCGTCAGCCAGATCATCGCGACCTTCAGCCGCAAGCCCGTCTTCGGCTATCTTGGCATGGCCTATGCCATGGTTGCGATCGGCGTGGTCGGTTTCGTCGTCTGGGCGCACCACATGTTCGTCACCGGCCTCAGCGTGAACGTGAAGATGTACTTCACCGCCGCGACGATGGTCATCGCAGTGCCGACCGGCATCAAGATCTTCAGCTGGATCGCCACCATGTGGGGCGGCTCGCTGAGCTTCAAGACGCCGATGGTCTGGGCGATCGGCTTCATCTTCATGTTCACGGTCGGCGGCGTCACCGGCGTCGTGCTCGCCAACGGCGGCATCGACGATTACATGCAGGACACCTATTACGTCGTCGCGCACTTCCACTATGTGCTCAGCCTAGGCGCGGTGTTCGGCCTGTTCGCCGGCTTCTACTACTGGTTCCCGAAGATGTTCGGGAAGATGTATAGCGAGCTGCTCGGCCAGCTGCACTTCTGGGTGTTCTTCATCGGCGTGAACCTGCTATTCTTCCCGATGCATTTCCTCGGCCTGCAGGGCATGCCGCGGCGCTACCCGGACTATCCCGATGCCTATGCGCACTGGAATGCGCTGGCGAGCCACGGCTATGAGATCATGGCCGCCGGCATGGCGATCTTCTTCGTCAACGTGATCTGGTCGCTGATCGCCGGCAAGAAGGCGCCCGACAATCCCTGGGGCGAAGGTGCGACGACGCTGGAATGGACCCTGTCCTCGCCGCCGCCCTACCACCAGTTCGAGACGCTGCCGAAGATCGACTGAGGCACGCTACCGACCTGAAGACGCGAAACGCCCCGGCCTCTCCGCCGGGGCGTTTTGCTTACAGGCTGTCCCCGTAGATCACCTCGACCTTCGACGCCAGGGCGCGCAGCGCGATCCGGTGGACCTGTTCGGTCGGCGCGGTGCACCAATCGCCGATGACCCGTACGTCATAGCCGGCCGCCGCATGCGACAGCGCGGTAAAGACGACGCAATTCTGGGTCATCATCCCGCACAGCAACAGCGTGTCGACGCCATCGAGGTGAGACACCAGGTCGGTATCCTGGAAGGCATCCGGCACCGATTTCGGCACGATGGCCGCATCGCCTGCCGCCGCCAGGATCGCAGACCGGATCGCCACCCCGGCGCCGCCGATCGCGAACGGGCCGCCACTCTCGATCGCGACATGGCGGATCAGGAGCACGCGATCTCCCGCTTGCCGCACACGCGCCATGCCCGCGACGATCCGTGCCTCGACCGCCTCGGGCTGCCACAACGGCATCAGCCCACCGGGAAAATATTCTTCCTGTACGTCGATCACGATCAAGGCCCGCGTCATGCCGCGCCACTCCCGTGCAGCTGCCATCCCATCGTATACGAGACGAAGCTAAGAGGCGGAGGCACCCCGTTACTCATTTCGTTGCGGCTACGACCAAACCGGTCCTTTTCGCGCCGGACCGTTCCGCGTTAATCTTCTTCGTTAAGTCCGCGACGGGTATGTCGTTGAGTATCTTCGAGGCGCCGGCAGGTGGGTGTCGGCGCGCGGAGCGGGGATCAATACAACAATGCTGGATGCGGACGGTGGAGGCGCGGGGGCGCTTTCCGGGGAGGCCGAGACGCCCATCGGGAGCGCCGTGCCTGCGATAAAGACCGGTGGTGCGATCAGCGCAGCGCTTCTGCTCGCCGCCTGCGGGGGCGGCGACGGCAGCGGCACCACGGCGGCGGCACCGAGCGCACCGGTGACCGTGGCGCCGGCGGCGATCACCACGGCGCAGGCCAGCCGCTTCCTAGCGCAGGCGACGATGGGCGCGACCCGCACGATGATCGATGCAGTCGTCAGCCGCCGCTACGAAGGCTGGATCGACGACCAGTTCGCGCTGCCGCGGGCGACCGCGCACTGGGACTGGCTTGTCGCCAACGGCTACAACGTCGCCGCAAGCATCAATGCAGAGACGGGCTTCGACGTCACCATGTGGCGGCAGCTGATTGCGGAACCCGACCAGCTGCGCCAGCGCATCGGCATGGCGCTGCTCGACATGCTGGTCGTCGGCATCGGCAGCGTGAACCTCAACTGGAAGCAGTTCGCCACCGCCGCTTATGTCGATGTGCTGCTCGACAATGCGTTCGGCAATTACCGCGCGTTGATGGACGCGATCACCACCAATGCGGCGATGGGGTCGTTCCTCACCTTCCTCAACAACCGCAAGGCCAACGCGACGACGGGCGCGCAGCCGGACGAGAATTACGCGCGCGAGTTGATGCAGCTGTTCACGCTCGGCCTCTACCAGCTGAACATGGACGGCAGCGTCAAGACGGGTGCCAGCGGCGCACCGGTGGAAACCTATACCCAGGCCGACGTCGCCGGGCTGGCGCGCGTCTTCACCGGGCTCAGCCTTGCTTCCAGCGTCTCGACGACGCCCGATCGCTATCGGCAGCCGCTGGTGATGAACGCCGCGATCAACGAGACCGGCACCGCCACCTTCCTCGGCACCTCGACGACGGGCGGCGGCATGGCCGCGATCAAGGTCGCGCTCGACACCATCTTCGCCCACCCGAATCTGCCGCCGTTCGTGTCGAAGCAGCTGATCCAGCGCCTGGTCACTAGCAATCCCTCGCCCGCCTATGTCGGCCGCGTCGCGGCGACCTTTGCCGACAATGGATCGGGCGTGCGCGGCGACATGAAGGCGGTGATCAAGGCGATCCTGCTGGACACGGAGGCGCGCAGCGATGCTGCGCTGACCAGCACCACCGCGGGCAAGTTGCGCGAGCCGGTGATGCGCCTGACCGCCTGGGCCCGCGCATTTGGCGCGACCTCGCCGTCCAACGCCTGGGCGATCGGCGACACGTCCAACCAGTCCACCCGGCTGGCGCAGTCGATGGGGCGCAGCCAGACCGTCTTCAACTTCTTCCGCCCCGCCTACACGCCACCGGCGACGGGCATCGCGAGCGCCGGCCTGGTCGCGCCCGAGTTCCAGATCACCAACGAACAAAGCGTCGTCGCCTACGTCAACTACATGCAGGCGCTGGTGCTGAACGGGACCGGCGACGTGAAGGCCGATTATAGCGCGATCCTGACCAAAGCGGCGGACAGCGCCGCGCTGGTCGACGAGGTCAATCTGGTGCTCGCCGCCGGCCAGCTGAGCAGCGCGACGGTGACCGCGATCCGCACGGCCGTCGACAGCGTCGCCGCCACTGCCAGCAATGGACCGCAGACCCGCGTCAACATCGCGATCCTGCTGACCCTCGCCTCCCCCGAATTCATCATGGTGCGCTGAGATGGACCACGATTGCGCCTCGCTCGACCAGTCTCGCCGCGCCTTCCTGAAGCGAGGTGCCGCGCTCGGGCTTGCCGGGGTGGCGACGCCCTTCATCACCAGCCTTGCCGCGATCGGCGAGGCGGCGGCGGCGACCGCCACCGATTACAAGGCGATGGTCTGCATCTTCCTGTACGGCGGCAACGACTATGCCAACACGCTGCCGCCCTATGACGCCGACAGCTACGCCAAATATCTGGCCGCCCGATCGAACATCGCGCTGACCCGCGACTCGCTGGCCAATACGGTGCTTAATCCGACGACCGCGCTCGCCGGCGGGCGGCAATATGCGCTGGCGCCGACGATGGGTTCGCTGATGCCGCTGTTCAATCAGGGCAAGCTGGCGGTGGCGCTCAACGTCGGCACATTGGTGCAGCCGACCACCAAGGCGCAATATCAGGCGAGCAGCGTCAAGCTGCCGCCGAAACTGTTCAGCCACAACGACCAGCAAAGCTATTTCCAGGCCTCCAATCCGGAAGGCGCGACCTCCGGTTGGGGCGGTCGCATCGGCGACCTGTTTCAGAGCGGCAACGGCGCCTCGGCGCTGACCTGCATCAACGCCAGCGGCAATGCGGTCTATCTGACCGGCAAGTCGGCGGTGCAATATGCGGTCGGCACCGGCGGTCCGGTGGCGCTGCTCAACAACGCCTCGACGCTGTACGGCTCGACCACCGCTGCCGCGACGTTGCGCAGCCTGATGACCGGCAGCAACGGTCACGTCCTTGCCGGCGAACATGCCCGCGTGTCAAAGCGCGCGCTCGACACCTATGCGCAGGTGTCGGGCGCGCTCGCCAATGCGCCGGCCTCTGGCTTCACCCTCTTCCCCAGCGGCAATGCCCTCGCCGACCAGCTCAAGATGGTGGCGCGGATGATCTCCGTGTCGTCGGAGCTGGGCGCGAAGCGGCAGGTGTTCTTCGTGTCGATCGGCGGCTTCGACCTTCACGACAATCTCGTCGCGCAACACCCCGGACTGATCGGCAAGGTCGCGGATGCGATGCGCGCCTTCTACGACACCACCGTGGCGCTGGGCGTCGCCGACAAGGTGACGAGCTTCACCGCCTCCGACTTCGGCCGTACCCTGCAATCGAACGACGACGGGTCGGACCATGGCTGGGGCAGCCACCATTTCGTCATGGGCGGCGCGGTGCGCGGCCAGCGTTTCTATGGCACGCCACCGGCGATCGGCAACGGCACCGCCGACGACGTCGGTCAGGGGCGGCTGCTACCGACGATCTCCGTCGACCAATATGCCGCGACGCTGGCGAGTTGGTTCGGCGTCGGCAATGGCGACCTCACGACGGTCCTGCCGAACATGGGCAATTACAACCAGTCGAGCTGGAACCTGGGGTTCGTTTGACCCCTGGGGCGGCGTGGAGCGGAAGCCTTGTTTTCTTCACGCGAAGCCGCGAGGAAGGGGAATCCGCGCCGAGCACGCAGAGGTGTCGCGCTTGCCGCGTTAGCGGCTCGATCTTCTTGTTGGAAGATTGAGCGGCTTCGCCGAAGAGCAACCGCTCCGCGTCCTCCGCGCCTCCGCGCGAACAAAGCCATTCTTCTTCGCGCCTCCGCGCGACCCAATTTTCCCAACGCCGCTCCTGACGCATGGAAGGCCCAACCTGCCCCGTTCGTGCTGAGATTGTCGGAGCACGCGACCGCCGCACGCCCTTCGACAAGCTCAAGGCCAGCGGGAAATCTCGGCGCCTGAAAATTACCCCATCAACACCGCGCGATACGCCGCGAAGCAGCGTTCGCCGCACTTCAGCCGGATCAGCGCACCCTCCGCCATGGCGGTGGCGCGGCGGGGGTCCTCCTCGACGGCAGGGCGGATCGCCTCGCGGTTCCAGTCCTCGGAGTGTTTGACGTCGAGCACCGCATGCAGATCGAAATAGCGGCGCTCCTTGTTGGTGAAGCCGAGTCGCTTCAGCCCGCGCGCCGTCGCCGCCGACCGATCTGGCGCGGTCAGTTCAATCACACCGAGCGCGCCGACCGATTGCCAGGTGTAGCGCCGGCTGGTCGCCAGCGCGGTCATCGCATTGGCCAGGCACAGGCTCTGCCACAGCGTGTTCTCGATCACGGGGCAGACCTGGAGCGTCTCGGCCAAGGCATTGAGCATCGGCCCGTGCATCCCCGCCGCCTGGCCGCGCCCCATCTCATCCCAATAGTTGCGCGCGAGTTCAAGTTTGGGAAGGGTCGGCAGCTTGACCTGGGTCATCGCGACCAGATCGTCGAAGCCCGCCTCGCCTGCCGCTTCCTGCTCGAAGAACCAGCGGAGCTGATCGAGGTTCGCTTGCTCCGCCAACCACGGGAACAGCGGATCGTGCTGACCGGGGCCGCTCTGCTTCAGCGCCTCGAACCAGGCGATGAACCCGTCAACGTCGGTCGGTGCCGCAGCGGCCTCGTCCACCACCTCCTCGCGCAACTCCTCGAGGAAGCCGCCCTCGAGCCGCTGCATCCGCACGTCGCGATCGAGCGTGCGCTGCCAATCAGCATCGGGAAAGCCGGGCTCCAGCCGTTCGCGGTTCCAATGCGCCAGCCCCCGCTGGAAGCTGTCGGTCAGGAATTGCGAGCCGCGAACAGGTGCCTCGGCGATACGCGTGGCCATCATGATCCTCCCTTAAGAGCCCGGCCAACCCGTTCAAAACACGATCGTTCCCGCCCGACTCGGGCGGCTTGACCTGGATCAGCACGATCGTCGGCCAGGCGCGCCCGCCCTTTCCCAGGGGCCTCACGACGCGTATAGCCGCCGCCATGACGACGGCCGCGACGCCCATCCTGCCACCCGCCGACTGGCGTGATTTCCTGGCGCTGACCAAGCCGCGGGTGATGACGCTGGTCGTCTTCACCGGCCTGTGCGGCATGCTCGCCGCGCCGGTCGGCATCCATCCGGTGCTCGGCTTCACCGCCATCCTGTGCATTGCGCTGGGCGCGGGCGCGGCCGGCGCGCTCAACCAATGGTATGAAGCCGACCTCGACGCCGCGATGCGCCGGACGCAGCAGCGCCCGCTGCCCGCCGGCCGCATGGAGCGGCAGTCGGCGTTGCATTTCGGCGTCGGCCTTGGCGCCTTCTCGGTGATTCTGATGGGGCTGGCGGTCAACGTCGCCGCCGCCGCGATCCTGACCGTGTCGATCCTATTCTACGTGCTGATCTACACCGTCTGGCTGAAGCGGCGCACCCCGCAGAACATCGTGATCGGCGGGGCCGCCGGCGCCTTTCCGCCGCTGATCGGCTGGGCAGCGGCGACGGGCGACGTCGCGATCCTGCCGCTGCTGCTGTTCGGCCTCGTCTTCCTATGGACGCCGCCGCATTTCTGGGCGCTCGCGCTGTTCGTGAAGACCGATTACGCCAATGCCGGCGTGCCAATGCTGCCGGTGGTC
The DNA here is from genome assembly GCF_052907485.1 of Sphingomonas benefaciens. Taxonomy (NCBI): domain Bacteria; kingdom Pseudomonadati; phylum Pseudomonadota; class Alphaproteobacteria; order Sphingomonadales; family Sphingomonadaceae; genus Sphingomonas; species Sphingomonas benefaciens. The sequence goes on from NZ_JBREIC010000002.1 coordinate 45,559, forward strand.
GCCGGCGAACGGGTAACGCGGCGCCAGATCGGCCTCTACACCATTCCGATGGCGATCGCTGCGGTGGCGCCCTGGCCGCTCGGGCTGACCGGCGCGATCTACGGCGTCGTCGCCACCGCGACCACCGCGCTGTTCGCCTTGCTGGCGCTGCGGGTCGCGACCCGGCATACCCAGCCCGACGACCGCATGAAGCCGGAGAAGCGCTTGTTCAGCTATTCGATCCTCTACCTCTTCGTGATTTTCGGCGCGCTGGTCGTCGACCGCTGGGTGCTGGCATGACCCCCGACGACCAGGATCTGATCCGCCGCCGCCAGAAGTCGCGCGCGATCGTCACCGCGGTGCTGCTCGGCGCCTTCGTCATCCTCGTCTTCGCGATCGCGCTGACCAAGATCCGCCAGGGCATGGCATGAGCGGCGCGGCGGACCCGAACAGCCGCCGCCAGTTGCGCACCGCGCTGTTCGCGGTGCTCGGCATCTGCCTGATGACCGGCGTCGCCTGGGCGAGCGTGCCGCTGTACCGCCTGTTCTGTCAGGTGACCGGTCTGAACGGCACGACCCAACGCGGGCTGCAGGCGCCGGGTGCGGTGAACCACAAGATCCGCATCGATTTCGACACCAACGTCGCGCCGCACATGCCGTGGCGGTTCCGGCCAGAGAATCCGTCCGACACGGTCGACGTCGGTGCGCGCGACATGGCGTTCTTCCTCGCCACCAACACCAGCGATCATCCGATCACCGGCACCGCGACATTCAACGTCACGCCCGGCCAGGCCGGTAAATATTTCACCAAGATCCAGTGCTTCTGCTTCACCCAACAGACGCTGCAGCCGGGCGAGACGGCGCGCATGCCGGTGATCTTCTTCGTCGACCCGAAGATCCTCAAGGACCCGGACGCCAGCGACGTCGAGACGATCACCCTGTCCTACACATTTTATCCGGTAGATTCCGGCAAGACGCCAAGCTAGGGTCGGACCCCGAGAGGGTATAACAGGGACACCGCAATGGCCGGCGCCAAGAACCACGACTATCACATTCTGCCACCGAGCATCTGGCCGTTGTTCGGCTCGCTGTCGGCGCTGGTGATGGCCTCCGGCGCGATCATGTGGATGCATGGCGGCCATCTGGCGGCGGACAAGGCGAACGGCGGCGGCTGGATCTTCTTTGCCGGCCTCGCCGGCGTCCTGTTCACCATGTACAGCTGGTGGGCGGACGTGGTGCGCGAGGCGCATCACGGCGATCACACCCCGGTCGTCCAACTGCATTTCCGCTACGGCATGATCCTGTTCATCGCCTCCGAAGTCATGTTCTTCGTCGGCTGGTTCTGGGCCTTCTTCGACTTCAGCCTGTTCCCGACCGCGATGAGCTTCGTCGACGGCCAGGTCGAGCGCGCGGCGGAAGGCGCGACGGCGATCGCCGCGCAATGGCCGCCCAAGGGGCTGGAGGTGATCAACGCCTTCGAATTCCCGCTGCTCAACACGCTGATCCTGCTGACCAGCGGCACCACCGTCACCTGGGCGCACCATGCGCTGATCCACAACCAGCGCGGCGGCGCGAAGACCGGCCTTTGGGGCCTGCTTGGCGTGGGCAACCGCGACGGCGTGCTCAAGGGCCTGTGGCTGACCGTGGTGCTGGGCATCCTGTTCAGCAGCATCCAGGCCTATGAATACATGCACGCGCCCTTCCCCTTCAAGGGACTGAACTATGGCGCCTCCTTCTTCATGGCGACGGGCTTCCACGGCTTCCACGTACTGATCGGCACGATCTTCCTGATCGTCTGCCTGATCCGCGCCTATAAGGGCGACTTTACCCCGCGCCAGCATTTCGGCTTCGAGGCGGCCGCCTGGTACTGGCATTTCGTCGACGTCGTCTGGCTGTTCCTGTTCGTCACCATCTACGTCTGGGGCGGCTGGGGCGCGCCGGTTCACGGCGGCTGACCGATGAACGGGTGACGGCCTGATGGACGAACCGTCACCCGCGCCTGCGCCCGGCGCAGAGCCCGAGAGCGCGACTCGTGCGATCCTTGATGCCGGCCTCAAGGGCCTGTGCCCGCGCTGCGGCCAGCCCGCCATCTTCGACGGCTGGATCAAATTCGCCCCGGCCTGCCGCGCCTGCGGCCTGGACCTTTCCCAGTTCAACGTCGGCGACGGGCCGGCGGCGTTCCTGACCCTGATCCTCGGCGCGATCGTCACCGCGCTGGCGGTGGTCACCGAAGTGAAGCTGCATCCCCCGATCTGGGTGCACCTGCTGCTCTGGATCCCGCTGACCATCGCCGGCGTGATCGTCAGCCTGCGCATCGCCAAGGCGGCGCTGCTCGCGGCGGAATACCGCAACGCCGCGCGCGAAGGGCGTATCGACTCCCGCCCATGAAGCGCCTGCCCCTGATCCCCACAATCGTCGTCGCGCTGGCGGTGGCGGCGATGATCGGCCTAGGCCTGTGGCAGTTGCTCGACCGGCTGCCGAAGAAGGAGGCCTATCTTGCCCAGTTGGCGACCAACCCGGCCAAGCCGCCGGTCGCCTTCCCGCGCCTGCCCGACGACCGGCTGCTGTTCCGCCGCAGCAGCGCGATGTGCCGGGAGCCGGTCAGCCAGCGCCTGTTCGGGGCAGGTGCCGCCGGCTATCGGGTGATCGCCACCTGCCGCGACGGGGTGGAGGGCCCCAGCTTCCAGGTCCAGCTCGGCACCACCCGCGATCCGCGCTATCGCTCGACCTGGCGGGGCGGTGCGGTCCGCGGCACGATCAGCCATGCGCCCGATGCGCGCCCTTTGCTGGCGACGCTGTTTGATCATCGGCCGCAGACGATGCTGCTCGTCGCCGACACGCCGCCGCCGGGGCTTGCCCCCAATGCGCGACCCGACCTATCGAGCGTGCCGAACAACCATCTCTCCTATGCGGTGCAATGGTTCTTCTTCGCAGCCATCGCCGCGGTGATCTACGGGATCGCGGTCAGCCGACGCCGGAGCCGTTGATGCGTTACCATTCCACCCGCGGGTCCGCCCCCGTGCTCGATTTCCGCGCGGTCACGCTCACCGGCCTTGCCAGCGACGGCGGCCTCTACGTGCCGGAGGCGTGGCCGACCTTCGACCGCGATGCGATCGCTGCGCTGCAGGGGCTGTCCTACGTCGACACCGCGGTGGCGGTGATGGCGCCCTTCGTCGCCGGCAGCCTGACCGAGGACGAACTGCGCGAATTGTGCACCGCCGCCTACGGCCGCTTCGCCCATGCCGCGGTGACCCCGCTCATCCAGCTCGACCACGGTCAATGGCTGCTCGAGCTGTTCCACGGCCCGACGCTGGCGTTCAAGGACGTCGCGCTGCAGCTGCTCGGTCAGCTGTTCGAGCGGTTCCTGACCGGCAGCGACGCGCATCTGACCATCGTCGGCGCGACCAGCGGCGACACCGGCTCCGCCGCGATCGACGCGGTCGCCGGGCGGCAGGGCGTCGACATCTTCATGCTCCACCCCGCCGGCCGGGTGTCGGAGGTGCAGCGGCGCCAGATGACGACGGTGCTCGCCCCCAACGTCCACAACATTGCGATCGACGGCGACTTCGACACCGCCCAGGCCCTGGTCAAGGCGATGTTCAACGACCCGGACTTCGCCGGGCGGTTCCAGCTGTCCGCGGTCAATTCGATCAACTGGGCGCGGCTGATGGCGCAGGTGGTCTATTACTTCTACGCCGCCGTCCGGCTCGGCGCGCCCGACCGACGCATCGCCTTTTCGGTGCCGACGGGCAATTTCGGCGACGTCTTCGCCGGCTATGTCGCGGCGCGGATGGGCCTGCCGATCGAACGGCTGATCGTCGCCACCAACGTCAACGACATCCTCTACCGCGCGCTGTCGGCCGCCGACTATAGCCGCGGCACGACGGTGCCGACCGCGACGCCGTCGATGGACATCCAGGTCTCGTCCAATTTCGAGCGGCTGCTGTTCGACGCCGGCGGCCGCGACGGCGCGGCGCTGGCGGCGCAGATGGCGGGGTTCGAGGCGAACGGCGCGATGCGGCTGACCAATGCGCAGGCTGATTTCGCGCGCCACCTGTTCACGCCGGCCCGGATCGACGCCGACGGCATGGCGCTGGCGATGCGCTGGGCGAGCGAGCATGCCGGCGAGACGATCGACCCGCATACCGCGGTCGCGCTCGCCGCGGCGCGCGCCGCCGATCTCGACGTGCCCGTCGTGACGCTGGCGACCGCCCACCCCGCCAAGTTCCGCGACGCGGTCGAACGCGCCACCGGCAGCCGCCCGTCGCTGCCGGCGCGGCTCGGCGACCTGTTCGCGCGCGAGGAGCGGTTCGCCACCTTGCCCGGCACGTTCGAGGCGGTCACCGGCTTCATCGCCGAACGGGCCCGGCCGCGCGCATGACGCTCGACACGCTGATCGGCGAACCCTGGGCGGATTACGGGCTGATCGATTCGGGCCATGGCCGGAAGCTCGAACGCTACGGCCGCTTCCGCTTCATCCGCCCGGAGCCGCAGGCGATGTGGGCGCCGGCGACCGAGAATTGGCGCGCGCAGGGCGAATTCGTCCCCGGCTCCGACGAGGACGGCGGCGGCCGCTGGCAGTTCAACGAGCCGGTGCCGCGCGAGGGCTGGCCGCTGAGATGGGAAGAGGTGCGCTTCACCGCGCAGACGACGCCGTTCCGCCACCTTGGCTTCTTCCCCGACATGGCGCCGGTGTGGCGCTGGATGCGTAGCCGGGTCGAGGGGCTCGACGCGCCGGACTGCATGAACCTGTTCGGCTATACCGGCGTCGGCACGCTGGCGATGGCGAGCATCGGCGCGAAGATGGTCCATGTCGACGCCTCCAAGAAATCGGTCGAGGCCGCGCGCGGCAACGCGGCGTTGTCGGGGCTGAGCGACGCGCCGGTGCGCTGGATCATCGACGATGCCGCCAAATTCGTCGCGCGCGAGGTGCGGCGCGGCCGGCGCTACGACGGCATTCTGCTCGACCCGCCCAAATACGGCCGCGGGCCGGAGGGCGAGGTGTGGCGGCTGGAGGAGGACCTGCCGAAACTGATCGCCGACTGCCGGCGGCTGCTCGACGAGCAATCGCGCTTTCTGTTCCTCACCGTCTATGCGGTGCGGATGAGCGCGCTCGCGCTGCGCGAGCTGCTGGCGCAGGTCTTCGCCGATCTGCCCGGTACGGTCGAGGCGGGCGAGCTGGGCGTGCGCGAGGAAGCGCGCGGGCTGGTGCTGCCGACCGCGATCTGGGCACGCTGGTCGCGCTGACGGAAAGTCGCACTGCGGCGGCATCCCCGCCGTAGAGGCTTCAGGGGCTTGGCGGCTGGAAGGTCGCAGTCGAACCTTCGCCCCGGAGGACCGCAGCACACGGAAAGTCTCGAAGGTCGCACCGACGACCGATGTGCGCCGCGCAGCACGGACGCGGTCACGGGATGGATCGACGATGAGAATCAGCGCCTCAAGCCTAGCCGGGTCCGCGCTTGTAGGACAGCTCAGTCCATACCGGCCCGTACCGCCGCCGCCGCCACGAAGGGCGCGCCGGCGACGAGCAACAGGCTGACCGCGGCGAGCAGCTTCAATGCCCCGCCACCCTCGCCGATCGCCCCCGCGCCGAAGATCAGCAGCGGCACCGCCAGCGGCAGCATCACCAGCCCCGCCACCGCGCCGGCGCCGCGCAGCCCCGCGACCAGCGCGCCGGTGGCGAGACCGAGCGCGGCCAGCCCGGGCGTGCCGATCAGCAGCCCGAGCTCGACCCGCACCAGCACCGCCGCAGGCAGGTCGAGCAGCCCCGCCGCCAGCACCGCCGCGAGCATCAGCGGCGGCGCGAAGCCCAGCCAATGGCCGGCGAGCTTGGCGGCGGCGACCAGTGGCAGCGGCACGCCGCGCACGACGAGCTGGTCGATGACGCCGGCGTCGAGGTCGGGCGCGACCAGCCGCTCGACCGGCAGCAAGGCGGCGAGCAGCGCCGCCGCCCAGATCACGCCGCCGCCGATCCGCCCGAGCAGCGCCGTGTCGGGCCCGACCGCGAAGGGGAAGAGGGTCGCGACGAGCAGGAAGAAGGCGACCGGCCACAAGGCGCCGCCGCCGGCCCAGGTGCGGCGCAGCTCGCGGACGACCAGGGCGGCCGCGGTCATGTGCGCGCCTCCGCGGTATGGTCGGCGGCGCTATGACGGGTCAGGTCGAGCGTCACCGCGCCGGGCAAGGCGAGCGGGACATGGGTCGCGACCAGCACGATGCCGCCGGCGGCGCGATGCGTCGCCACCAGTTGCTCCAGTACCGCCAGCCCGGCGGCGTCGAGCCCATTCGCCGGTTCGTCGAGCAGCCACAGCGGCGCCGCGCTGCCGAACACGCGGGCGAGCGCGGCGCGGCGGCGCTGGCCGGTCGACAGCAGCCGGACCGGGATCGTCGCGAGGTGGGACAGCGCCAGCGCGTCGAGCGCCGCCGCGACCTGCACCGCGCCGATCCAGAAGCCCAAAGCCTGCGCCACCGGCCGTTCCGGATCGAGCGCATGCGCCTCGCCGAGCAGCGCGACCGGGCCGTCACGCTCGACCCGCCCGGCTGCCGGGCGCAGCAGGCCGGCGGCGATCCGCACCAGGCTCGACTTGCCGATACCATTGGGGCCGGTGACCAGCGCCGCGTCGCCGGCGTGCAGCGCGAGGTCGACGCCCGCGAACAGCGTTCGTCCGCCGCGCGCGCCCGCCACCCCCGCCAGCGTCAGCCCGGCGCTCAATCCGCCACCGCGTCTTCCAGCGCGTGCATGTCGTCGTCGGACAGGCCGAAATGGTGACCGATCTCATGGATGGTGACATGGCGGACGAGGTCGTCGAGCCGCACCCCGGTCTCCACCCATTCGTCGAGGATCGCCCGGCGATAGAGGTGGATACGATCGGGCAGCGCGGCGCTGTCGAAGGCCGATTTCTCGCCGACCGGGCGGCCGTGGTACAGGCCGGTCAGGTCGAGCGGATGATCGATGCCGAGCGCGGCGAGCGTCTCCTCGTCGGCGAAGTCCTCGACGATCAGCACCACGTCCGCCAGATGCGCGGCGAAGGCCGCCGGCAGTCGCGCGATCGTGTCGCGGGCGATCGCCTCGATCGCGTCGGCGTCCGGCGCCTGTCCCATGACCTCTTGCCCGCTCATCGCGTCCGCCATACCCCGTCATCCTCCATCGCAGCAAGGAAGACGCATGACCGAGGCCGCCCCGATCGAAGCATTGAGCGAGGCGGAGCGCGCCGATGCGCTCGATGGCCTGCCCGAATGGGATTATGACGAGGCGCGCGACGCGATCACCCGCAGCCTGGTCTTCGCCGACTTCGTCGAGGCGTTCGGCTTCATGACCCAGGTCGCGCTGATGGCGGAAAAGGCCGATCATCATCCCGAATGGCGCAATGTCTACAACCGGGTCGAGATCCTGCTCACCACGCACGACGCCGGCGGCCTGTCGAGCCGCGACATCGAGATGGCCGAGGCGATCGACGCGATCGTGGACGAGTGAGGCAAGCGGGTCACCCTCACCCTTCCCACCCGGCTGCCGCCGGGCGGGCCCCTTCCCTCTCCCACTGGGAGAGGGAGGGAGGCGCGAAGCGCCGGAAGGGTGAGGGTGTCTAGCGCAGCGAGCGGCGCATCTGCTTCCTGAGCTGGCCCGGCAGCCAGCGCGCGGCGAAGCGCAGCCGTTCGGCGGTCTTGCCGACATAGGTGTGGACCTTGTCGCCGTGGACAGCGCGCCACGCCGCCTCCGCCACCGCGTCGACCGGGGTGAGTTCCAGCCCTGCGCCGGTCACGCTTTCGCGGATCGTGCGGTTGCTGCCGCCCGCGACGCCGTCGAGCAGCGGCGTCTCGATGAAGCTCGGCAGCAGGCAGCGGACCTTGATCCCCTCGCGATACCATTCGCCGTCGAGCGCCTCGCTGAGGCCGCGCACCGCGAATTTGGTCGCCGAATAGGTGGCGAGGCCGGACGATCCGTAGATGCCTGACGCCGAGGAGGTGTTGAGCAGCACCGACCCCGGTGTCTTCGCCAGATAGGCGTGGCCGATGCGCGCGCCGTTGAGCACACCGGTGAAGTTGATCGCGACGGTGCGGTCGATATCCTCGAAGCTGGCGTCCGCCAGCGGCCCGCCGGTGCCGATGCCGGCATTGTTGAACAGGACGTCGAGCCGGCCGCCGCTCTTGCCGGTGAAATCATCGAGGCAGGCGCGCCAGGCGTCGCGATCGCGCACATCCATGACATAATGTTCGATCATCCCGCCGGGCAGCTGCGCCGCGGTGTCGGCGAGCAGCGCGGCGTTGACGTCGGCCAGGCCGACGCGCCAGCCGCGACTGGCGAACAGGCGCCCGACCGCCCGGCCGATCCCCGACGCGCCGCCGGTGATGAAGATCGCGCGCACCTCGCTCATCATCCTCTCCTTATTTGCCTTTCCCCCCGGCATCCCCCATCCTTCGCGGCGATGCCAGCAGAAAAGCTCCGCCTCGACGGCGTCACCAAGCGGTTCGGCGCGACGGTCGCGGTCGACCATGTCTCGCTCGCCGTCGCGACCGGCAGCTTTGTCGCGCTGGTCGGCGCCTCCGGATCGGGCAAGTCGACGCTGCTGCAGACGATCAACCGCCTCGTCGCGCCCGACGACGGGCGAGTGCTGATCGACGGGGTGGATATCGCCGCCGGCCCGGCGCCGATGCTGCGCCGGCGGATCGGCTATGTCTTCCAAGGGATCGGCCTGTTCCCGCACATGAGCGTCGCCGACAATATCGCGATCGGCCCGCGCATCGCCGGGTCGCCGCGGCCAGACGTCGCCGCGCTGCTCGATCTGGTCGCGCTGCCCGCCGCACTGGCGACGCGCCTGCCGCACGAACTGTCGGGCGGCCAGCGCCAGCGCGTCGCGATCGCCCGCGCGCTCGCCCCCGGTGCGACGCTGCTGCTGCTCGACGAGGCCTTGGGCGCGCTCGACCCGGTGACCCGCGACGCGCTGGGGCAGGAGATCCGTTCGCTGCACGACCGGCTGGGGCTGACGACGATCCTGGTGACGCACGACATGGCCGAAGCGCTGCTCCTCGCGACGCGGGTGCTGGTGATGGAGGCCGGACGGATCGTCGCCGACGAGACGCCGGCCGGCCTGCTCGCCGGGCGCGGCGGGGCGGCGGCGCAGGCGCTGGTCGCCGTGCCGCGCGACCAGGCGTTGCGGTTGCAGGCGATCGGCGCATGAGCGGCTTTATGGACGCGCTAGCGCAGGTTCCGCCGCTGCTCGCCAGCCATGTGCTGCTCGCCGGGGCGGCGCTGCTCGCGGCGCTGGCGATCGGCCTGCCACTGGCGGTGGTCGCGGCGCGACGGCCGGCGGTCGGGCGAGTCGTACTCGGCGCCGCCAGCCTGATCCAGACCATCCCCGGCCTCGCCCTGCTCGCGCTCTTCTATCCGATCCTGCTGTGGCTGTCGGCGCGGGTCGGCGGCGGCATCCCCGCGCTCGGTTTCCTGCCGGCGCTGCTCGCGCTGACCCTCTATGCGCTGCTGCCGATTATCCGCAACGGCGTGGCCGGGCTGCAGGGCATCGACCCGGCGGTGCGCCAGGCGGCCGATGCGGTCGGCATGACCGCGGCGCAGAAATTGCGATTGGTCGAGGCGCCGCTGGCGCTGCCGGTGCTCGTCGCCGGCATCCGCACCGCCGCGGTGTGGACGATCGGCGCGGCGACGCTGTCGACGACGGTCGGCTGCCCGAGCCTGGGCGACATGATCTTCGCCGGGCTGCAGACGCAGAATTGGGCGCTGGTGCTGGCCGGCTGTTGCGCCGCCGCGGCGCTGGCGATGGTCGCCGACGCGCTGATCGCCTTGCTCGAGCGCGGGCTGGCGACACGGCGGCGGCCGCTGTGGATCGGGGCGGTGGCGCTGCTCGCCGCCGGCACGCTCGCCGCGACCGCGCCGCTGTGGCCGCGGCCGGGCGGCGCGCGCACGGTGACGATCGGTGCCAAGAACTTCTCCGAACAATATATCCTGGCGCGGCTGATCGGCGACCGGCTGACCCGTGCCGGCTATACCGTCCGCTATCGCGACGGGCTGGGATCGGCGGTGATCTATCGCGCGCTCGCCGGTGGCGACGTCGACGTCTATGTCGATTATGCCGGGACGCTGTGGAACGGCGCGATGCACCGCACCGACGTGCCGCCACGCGCGGCGATGGTCCGTGCGATCGGTGGCTGGGCGGCGAGGACCGACGGCGTGCGGCTGGTCGGGCCGCTCGGCTTCGAGAATGCCTATGCCTTCGCGATGCGCGGCGCCGAGGCACGGTCGCGGGGCATCGCCGACCTCGACGCGCTCGCCCGCGCGGCGCCCGGCCTCAAGCTCGGCAGCGATCTCGAATTCCTGTCGCGAGCAGAATGGGCGGCGGTGCGCGACGCCTACCGGCTGCGCTTCGCCAGCGCGACGCCGTACAGCCCGACCTTCATGTATCGGGCGCTGGCGAGCGGGCGGGCGGATGTCATCTCCGCCTTCTCGTCGGACGGGCGGATCGCGGCGGACGGGCTGACCGTGCTCGCCGATCCGCGCCATGCCATCCCGAGCTACGACGCGCTGCTGCTGGTCGCGCCGAGCCACGCCCGCGACGCGCGGCTGCTGGCGGCGCTACGGCCGCTGGTCGGCCGCATTCCGGTGACGGCGATGCGCGAGGCCAATTATCGGGTCGACCGCGACGCCGACAAGGACAGCCCCGACGCCGCCGCGCGCTGGCTGGCGCGGCGGCTGGGGCTGTAGACCGGATCAGCTGCCGAACCGGCGCCCCTGGAAATTGGGCAGCGGGCTGAACAGCTTGCGGATCGTTAGGCTGACCGTGCGGCCGAGCGGGTCCTGATAGTCGGGCTGGTAGCTGACCGGCGTCACGCCATTGGCGTCACGCACCCGCTGGCGGCTGTTGAGCAGATTGGTCACGCCCAGCGACAGGCGCAGCCCGCGCACCCAGGGATGCGCCTTGAGCAGCGGCAGCTGCTGCTGCAGATCCGCAAAGACGCGCAGGTTGAGGGTCGCCAGGCCGCCGAAGTTGAGCGTCTGCGGCTGGGCGGCGGTGCCGCCGTTGACGCGCGTGCCAGTCTGGTAATTGCCCTCCAGCCGGGTGCCGATGCCGTTGTTGGTATAGCCTGCCTGCAACTGGAAATTGTGGCGCGCGATGCCGCCGCCCTGGCCGATCGTGTCGCCGTTGAGCAGGTCGAGGCTGGGTCCGCCGTTGGCGACCAGCACGCGGTTGGTGAAGTTCCACGTATGGTAGAAGGCGAACTGGATGCGGCCACCGCCGCCGCCCCGGCCGCCGCCGAAGCCACCGCCGCCACGTCCGCCGAAGCCGACGCCACCGGGCCCGCGACCCCCGCCGAAGCCGCCCGGACCGTCACCGCCGGCTGCCGGAGCAGCGGGCTGGCCGCCCGGCTGCTGCCCGCCGGCCGCGGCCTCCTGCCCCGGCGGCGGCGGCGGCGTCTGGTCGGCGCCCGGCTGGCCATCGCCCCGCCGCTCGCCATCGCCGCCGCCACGGCGGCCACCGCCACCCGGGAAGCCGGGGAAGTTCATGCCGGCAAACGGATTGGGGCCGGTGCCGGCGCGGAACGCCTCGATCTCTTTCTGGATGCGCGACTTGATCGGCTTGGAAAAGCTGACGCCCCAGCGCAGCGAGGACGAATCGGCGCTGGCGAAATTGACGCCGCGCGTGTCGACCCGGGTCAGATTGCCGTTGGCGTCGCGGATGAAGCGATCGGGGAAGGCCGCCGCGATCGCCGCGGTCGCCGAGGCGAAGCTCTCGATCGGGTTGCGCACGTGCGTGTTGGTATAGCCCGCCGTGAAGGTCAGGTCGGTCTCGCTCCACGGCTTCAGATTGAGGCCGAGCCGGGTGACGCGCCGGTTGCCGGCGATCAGATCGGGATTGCCGCCGCTGATCGTCGTCACCGTCACGGTCTGGCCGGTGACATAGTCGAAGACGCGGACGTTCGGCGTGATGATCGTCGGGTTGCCGAGCTGCGCGGCGCTCGGCGCCTGGTCCTGGTGGCTGACCGATCCGATCAGCCGTACGCCCTCGAACGGCGACCAGTTGGCGCCATAGCCATAGGTATAGAGCGTGCCGAAGTCCGACAGGTGATCGAGCGCGGCATTGCCGTTGACCGACAGATTGCCGAGGAACTTCAGCACGTCCTTCGACCGGCTGGCGATCGGCAGGTCGATGTTGGCACGACCGTTGACGATGTCGCGCGACACCTGGCCGGTGGTGGTCAGCCCGGCGCGATAGGAGGTGCTGTCGAGGCTGCTGGTCTGCGCGCCGATGCGCAGCGCGGTGTTCACCCCGCCCGCCGGCAGCTGGAACAGCTGGCCGTTGACCAGCGCCTCGACCTCGCCAGTGTTGGAGATCGAGCGGCCGCGGTTGGCGATGCCCGGCGCGATGTCCGCCGCGGTCAGCTGCCCACGCGGGTCGGCGGTGGGATCGTTGGCGTTGAGCCGCGCCTGGAAGGCGGAGGCGTCGATGCCGGTTTCGGTGAAGGTCCGCGTGTCGGCGCGGTCATAGGTGCCGGTCACCGTCCACAGCCATTTCTGGCTGAAGCGGCCGTTGAGCGAGGTGCCGAGGTGGCCGGTCAGGCTCTGGTTGCGCTGCGACAGCGGCAGGAAGTCGCCGCCCGACAAGGTGTTGCCGACCACGCTCGCAACGCCGCCGGTGGCGAAGGGATTGCCCGCCGGCACGGTCAGCGTTGCGGTCGGCAGGCCGAACAGGCCGGTGCCGTCGCTGGTCGCGATCTCGCCGTTGATCGTCGCCGACACGCCGCCCAAAGGCCGCGCATAGACCATGTTGGTCGACAGGGTGCGGCTCGACGGCAGCAGCGTGCGATACGGCCGCTGGTCGAAGCCGACGGTGCCGTTCTCGGTGGTCGTCGGCGCGATGTTGCGCTCCGATTCGGTCAGCGCCGAGCTGCCCTGGTAATTGGTGTTGATGTTCAGCCGGCCGCCGTTGCGGATGCTGAGCAGGCCGAGCTGGCCCTGCACGCTGTTGCGGCCGCCCTCGGTCGGCACGGTGTCGCCGAGCTGCACCGTCGTCGAGCGGAAGCGGCGGCGCAGGACGATGTTCACCACCTTCTGATCGGCGGTATAGCCGTATTTCAGCGCCACCTCTTCGGGCAGGATGTCGACCCGGGCGATCGCCTCTGTCGGGATGTCGCGAATCTCCTGGAAGCCGGCGATGCGCTTGCCGTCGAGCAGCACCACCGGCGGGCCGCCGACGCCGCTGGTCGTCTGGGGGCTGAGTTCGGTGAGCAGGTCGGACACCGAGTTGACGCCATAGGCGCGGATGTCCGCCGGCCCGAGCTGCTGTTCGGGCGGGATGTCGCCGACCACCGATCCGGGCAGATTGCGCGTGCCGCGGACGATGATGTCGGGCTCGTCGCTGACCTCTTCCTGCGTCGCGGGCTTGGTCGCGGCGGGCGCAGGGGTCGCCTGCGCGGCAGCCTGTCCGCTCGCCTTCGCTTGCTGCGCCGCCGCCATCGCCGGCCAACTCGCCGCCGCCATCATCACTGCCAGCCCCACGCGCATGCTATACTCCGTCCCTGAAGACGGCGGCAGCTACAGCCGAAATGTCGCAAGAATGTGCCTGAGCACCCTATATTTCGTAATCCCGTGCCACATTCTCGATGCGGTGGAGCATGTCGGTGAATTGCGCGACCTCCGCCGGGTCGAAATGGGCGAAGATCTGCGCCTCCAGATCGAGCGCCTTGGGCGCGACGGCGGCATAGAGGTCGCGGCCCGCGCCGGTCAGGTCGAGCAAATGGCTGCGCCGGTCGTCGCGATTCGCCTGGCGCGCGAGCAGGCCGCGTTCGACCAGGGCGATGGCGGCCCGGCTGACCGTCACCTTGTCCATCCGCGTCCGTGCGCCGATCGCCTGCTGCGTCGTCGCGCCGCCCTCGGCGATCACCGTGACCAGTCGCCATTCGGGAATCGAGAGGCCGAACAGCGACTGATAGGCGCGCGCGATCAGGCCGCTGACCAGGTTCGACGTCACCGACAAGCGGAACGGCAGGAATTCGTCGAGAACGAGGCGCGGCTCAGCCATGGCATAATTGGTATCAGTTGACACCTTTTTGGCAATGGCGCAGGAGAATGGTATCAGGCGATACCAAATCCGGGTCGCGACAGGAGCGGTTGCCATGGACCATATCGACGTCAATCCGATGGGCCTCGACGGGTTCGAATTCTGCGAATTCACCTCGCCGGACCCGCAAGCGCTCGCCGCGCAGTTCGAGGCGATGGGCTTCGTCGCCGCCTCGACTCATCCGACCCGCGCGATCACCCGCTACAAGCAGGGCCGGATCAATCTGCTGATCAACCGGGAGGACAGCGGCCATGCCGCCGACTTCCGCGCCGCCCACGGTCCGTCGGCGAGCGCGATGGGCTTCCGCGTCCACAATGCGCGCGAGGCCTATGACGCAGCGATCGCGCGCGGCGCCAAGCCCGCCCCCGCCGGCCAGGCGCTGGACGAGATCCCGGCACTGGAGGGGATCGGCGGATCGTTGCTGTATCTGGTCGATCGCCACGGCGCCGCCGGCTCGATCTACGACCATTGGGACCAAGTGCCCGGCGCCGCCGAGGCGGAGGCGCAGAACAACGTCGGGCTCGACCTGCTCGACCACCTCACCCACAATGTCCGCCGCGGCCAGATGCGGGTGTGGGCCGAATTCTACGGCCAGATCTTCGGCTTCGAAGAGCAGAAGTATTTCGACATCAAGGGCAAGGCGACCGGCCTGTTCAGCCAGGCGATGATCGCGCCGGACCGCGCGATCCGCATCCCGCTGAACGAGAGCCAGGACGACAAGAGCCAGATCGAGGAGTTCATCCGCGATTATAACGGCGAGGGCATCCAGCATCTCGCGCTGACCACGGACAATATCTACGAGACGGTCGAGAAGCTGCGCAATCGCGGCGTCAAGCTGCAGGACACGATCGAGACCTATTACGAACTGGTCGACAAGCGCGTGCCGAACCATGGCGAGGATCTGGAACGGCTGCGCCGCAACCGCATCCTGATCGACGGCAATGTCGGCGAGGAGGGGCTGCTGCTGCAGATCTTCACCGAGACGATGGTCGGGCCGATCTTCTTCGAGATCATCCAGCGCAAGGGCAACGAAGGCTTCGGCAACGGCAATTTCCAGGCGTTGTACGAGTCGATCGAGCTGGACCAGATCCGGCGCGGCGTCATCACGGTCGACGCGTGATCGGGAAGTTGAACCCTATCCCGTAACCGTCATCCCCGCGAAGGCGGGGATCCAGACGCGCTAACGCCGGCGATGGAGCCGCACCGTCAGCCAGTCTAGATTCCCGCCTGCGCGGGAATGACGGAGCAGGAGCGGGGTACAATGACGGGGTGGTGGAAGCAGGAGAGGAAGCCAGAACAATGACCGACCACCACCCCATGACCGATTACATCCCCGGCTTCGGCAACCACGTCTCCACCGAGGCCATAGCCGGCGCGCTGCCGGTCGGGCGCAATTCGCCGCAGCGGCCCGCCTTCGGCCTCTATGCCGAGCAACTGTCCGGCACCGCCTTCACCGCGCCGCGCCACGAGAATCGCCGCTCGTGGCTGTACCGGATGCGTCCCACCGCGGAGCATCCGCCCTATCAGCGCTATCAGGGCGCCGGATTGTTCGCCCCCGGCACCGTCGATGCGCCGCTCGCACCCAACCGGCTGCGCTGGGACCCGGCGGCACTGCCAAGCGAACCGACCGATTTCGTCGACGGCCTGGTGACGATGATGGCGAACCGCGATCCGGCCGAGCTGGAGGGTGTCGCCCTCCACGTCTATGCCGCGACCCGCGACATGACCGACCGCGTCTTCATGGATGCCGACGGCGAATTGCTGTTCATCCCCGAACACGGGCCGATCACCCTGTTCACCGAACTCGGCCGGATCGACGTCGCGCCGGGGCAGATCGCGCTGGTGCCGCGCGGCGTCCGCTTCCGGGTCACGCTGCCCGACGGCGCGGCGCGCGGCTATCTGGCGGAAAATCACGGTGCACTGTTCCGCCTGCCCGATCTCGGCCCGATCGGCGCCAACGGCCTCGCCAACCCGCGCGATTTCGAGACGCCGGTCGCCTGGTTCGAGGATCGGGACGCGCCGACCGAGGTGATCCAGAAATATCTCGGTAGCCTGTGGACGACGACGCTCGACCACAGCCCGCTCGACGTCGTCGCCTGGCACGGCAATCTCGCGCCGTGGCGCTACGACCTGGCGCGGTTCAACACGATCAACACAGTCAGCTTCGACCATCCCGATCCGTCGATCTTCACCGTGTTGACCTCGCCGTCCGACGTGCCGGGCCGCGCCAACGCCGATTTCGTCATCTTCCCGCCGCGCTGGATGGTCGCCGAGGGCACGTTCCGGCCGCCCTGGTTCCACCGCAACGTGATGAGCGAGGCGATGGGCCTGATCACCGGCGCCTATGACGCCAAGGCAGAAGGATTCCAGCCCGGCGGCATCAGCCTGCACAATATGATGGCGGGCCACGGTCCCGACCTCGCCAGTTGGCAGGGCGCGTCGGCGGCGGAGTTGAAGCCGCACAAGATCGACGGCACGATGGCGTTCATGCTCGAAAGCTGCTGGCCCTATGTCCCCACCGCGCACGCGCTGAGCCACGCGCAGCTCGATTACGATGCGGTGTGGAAGGACTTTCCCAAGGCCAAACTGCCGTGATCCTGCACGGCTATTGGCGCTCCGGCGCGGCCTATCGCGTGCGCATCGCGCTGGCGCTGAAGGGCGTCGGCTATGAACAGGTCAATTACGATCTGCGCACCGGCGCGCAGAAGGCGGCGGACTATGCCAAGCTCAATCCGCTCAAGCTGGTGCCGGCGCTGGAGGTCGACGGACAGGTGCTGACCCAGTCGAGCGCGATCATCGAATGGCTCGACGAGCGCTTTCCGCACCCGCCGCTGCTGCCCGCCGATGCCTTCGGTCGCGCCGCGGTGCGCGCACTGGTCGCGACGATCGCGGGCGACACCCATCCGCTGCACAATCTGCGTGTCCACCAGGCGCTGCGCGAGCGGTTCGGGGCGGACGAGGCGGCGATCGCCGACTGGAACCGCCACTGGATCGCCACCGGCCTTGCCGCGGTCGAGGCGGCGGTGGCGCGCGACGGGCGCGGCTTCGCCTATGGCGACGCGCCGACGATCGCCGATTGCTACACCGTTCCCGCGCTCTATTCGGCCCATCGCTTCGGCGTCGATCTCGCCCCCTGTCCGGCGCTGGTCGCGGCGGGCGAGGCGGCGGCGGCGCTGCCCGCGGTGCAGGCGGCGCATCCGTCGCGGCAGCCCGACGCCGATCCGCAATGACCGCCGACACGCGGCTGTCGGCGACGCCGGCGGGCGTCGCGCTCGGCCCGCTCGACGCGATCCCGGACGGCAAAGCGCGCAATTACGTGGTGCAGCTGCGCGCCGGCCGCTTCCACGGCTTCGTCATCCGCCGCGGCGACAGCGCCGTCGGCTATGTCGACCGCTGCCCGCATGCCGGTGTGCCGCTGGCGCAGCGGCTCGACGACTATCTGACGCCGTCGGGCACGATGATCGCCTGCAGCTGGCACGGCGCGCTGTTTCGCATCGACGACGGGCGATGCGTCGGCGGTCCCTGTGTCGGCCAGAGCCTGACCGGCTGGCCGGTGACCATCATCGATGGAACGATCGTCACCGCCTGAGTCTTTCGCAGGTGCAGCATTGGCCGCTATGATAAGCGGATCGTCGCGCGGAGAATGTCATGCCCCCTGGTGATCGGCCCAATCTCGCTTCCCTGTTCGGCGGCGCGCTGGCGGCCTCCGGCTTCGGCCTTGCCGGCTATTCCGAATGGGTCGCGCGCGAGGCGGAGCGGCTGGTGCCGGCAGACGGCGTGTTCCGCGAGGTCGCCGGCGCCAGAATCCATTATGTCGACCTCGGCGATTCCGCCAAGCCGCCGATCGTGATGATCCACGGCCTTGGCGGCCAGCTGCGCAACTTCTCCTATGCGATGGCGGAGCGGCTGACCGCGGACCATCGCGTGCTGCTCGTCGACCGGCCGGGCTCGGGCTATTCGATCGCCCATGGCGGTGCGCAGCCGCGGATCGCCGAACAGGCGGCGATCGTGGCGCGCTGGATCGCCGCGCTCGGTCTGACGCGGCCGCTGGTCGTCGGCCATTCGCTCGGCGGTGCCGTGGCGCTGGCGCTGGCGACCACCGAGCCGGCGACGATCGGCGGCCTCGCCCTGGTCGCGCCGCTCACCCAGCATCAACAGGAGGTGCCCGACGCCTTCCGCGCGCTTGCCGCCATCCCGCCGGGCTTCCGCCGGCTGATCGCGCAGACGGTCGGCACGCCGATGAGCCGGCTGGTCGCCGAGCGAACGCTGCGCGAGGTGTTCGCGCCCGAACCCGCGCCGGCCGATTTCGCCACCCGCGGCGGCGGCGCGCTGTCGCAGCGGCCGGGCAATATCGCCGCCGCCGCCGCCGACCTCGATTCGGGCGGGCGCGACATGCCGGCGATCGTCGCACGCTATCCCGACGTGGCGATGCCGGTCGGCATCCTGTTCGGCCGCGGCGACACGATCCTTGCTCCTGCGCTGCACGGCGAAGCCACCGCCGCGGCAATTCCCCGCGCGACCCTGATGCTGGTCGACGGCGGTCACATGCTGCCGGTGACCCAGCCGGACGTCACCGCCGATTTCGTCCGGACCGTCGCCGCCCGGCTCTAATCGCTCAGGCCGTCACGGTAGCGGCGGGCGTTTGCGACATAGGTGGCGGCGGACAGGCGCAGCCCCGCCACCTCGCTATCGGTCAACGTCCGGGCGACCCGCGCGGGCGACCCGATGATCAGCGATCGCGGTGGGAAGACCTTGCCCTCGGTCACCAGCGCGCCCGCACCGACCAGACAATCGGCACCGATCACCGCGCGGTTGAGCACGATCGCCCCCATCCCGATCAGGCTGCGGTCGCCGATCGTCGCGCCATGGACGATCGCCCGGTGGCCCACCGTCACCTCGCTGCCGATCGTCGTCGGTGCGCCGGGATCGGCATGCACCACTGCGCCGTCCTGCACGTTGCTGTCTGCGCCGATCACGATCGGGTCGTTGTCGCCGCGGATCACCGCATTGAACCAGACCGACGCGCGCGCGCCGAGCATAACCGCGCCGATCAACTGTGCTCCCGGCGCCACATAGGCGTCACTCGCCACCACGGGCCGACGATCGTCCAGGCTGTGCACCGTCATGTCCGCGATCCAACCACTATAATGAACTCGCGGTGCGGTTTCGCACCAAATCAAGGTTAGTCATCAAATCGGCCATGATTAACCCGATCTTCAAGTGTTTCGTCCAAAGCGGACTTAGAGACCAGAGGCGGGACGGAGAGACCCCCATGCATCGCCGACGGTACCGTCCCGCTCCAACCCCGAGGACCTGACGATGTTTGCATGGTTTGAGAAAGTCGCGCCAATCCGGCTAAAGTTCAAGGTGCTGCTGATAATCCACGGTCTCGTGGCGGCATGCGGCATCGCCACCACCTATCTCGCCGCCAAAGCGGATAGCAACCAGTGGATCTATTACGTTGGGATCGAAACTGGGCTGTTCGTGCTGACCATCGCGACCGTCCTGATCAGCGGCAAGCTGATCAGCACGCCCTACGTCGATACCGTCGTGCGGATGGAAGGGCTCGCCAGCGGCGATCTCGCTTCGCCGATCCACTATGCGGATTACCAGGATTGCATCGGCCGCATGGCCAAGGCGATGGACGTGTTCCGCCGCAATGCCGAGGCGGTCCGCGATGCCGCCACCGCGCAGAAGGTGGTGGTCGGCGCGCTCGGCGAGGGGCTCGACCGGCTTGCCGGCAACGACCTGACCTTCCGCATCGATCAGGCCTTCCCGTCCGAATACGAACGGCTGCGCAGCGACTATAACCGCGCGCTCGAGGCGGTGACCCAGGCGATGACCGCGGTGACCGAGGCGACCAGCGGCATCAACAGCGGCGCGAGCGACATCCGCCAGGCCTCCGACGATCTGTCGCAGCGCACTGAGCAACAGGCGGCCAGCCTGGAAGAAACCGCTGCGGCGATGGACGAGATCACCGCCACCGTACGCCAGACGGCGGCCGGCGCGGTCAAGGCGAACAGTGTCGTCGAGGCGACCCGCGTCGAAGCGGAACAGTCCGGCGTCGTGGTGTCGCGGGCGGTGCAGGCGATGAACGGCATCGAGCGCGCGTCGAGCGAGATCGGCGAGATCATCTCGGTGATCGACGGCATCGCCTTCCAGACCAATTTGCTCGCGCTCAACGCGGGCGTCGAGGCGGCGCGCGCCGGCGACGCCGGCAAGGGCTTTGCGGTCGTCGCCTCGGAGGTTCGCGCACTCGCCCAGCGCTCCGCCGATGCCGCCAAGGACGTCAAGACCAAGATCATGGCGTCGACCGAACAGGTTGAATCGGGCGTGCAGCTGGTCAGCGAAACCGGCGAAGCGCTGAACCGCATCATCGCCCAGATCGTCGAGATCAGCACGCTGGTCGGCCAGATCGCCAGCGCCGCCGAACAGCAGGCGACCGGCCTGCAGCAGATCAACACCGCGGTCGGCGAGATGGACGGCGTCACCCAGCAGAATGCCGCGATGGTCGAGGAAGCCACCGCCGCCGCGCGTAGCCTGTCCGCCGAAGCCGACGAGCTCGCTCGCCAGGTCGCCCGGTTCAAGATCGGCGGTGATCGCGCCGTCGCGCCCGCCGCGCCCGTCCACCAGCTCCAGCAGCGTGCCGCCGAGGCCGGCCGGCGCATCGCCCGCTCCGCTGCGGGGGGCCGCCGTGGCGGCGCCGCGGTGGCGGTTGCCGAGGACGATTGGTCGGAATTCTGATCCGTCGTTCCGAATCGACTCCGTGCGCTTTCGTCAGGATACGGCCATGATCCGATACACCAATTTTGATCGGCAATTTCGGATCGCCCCGGCCCATCCTGGTGGAGCGCCGCGGCAGCCCCGCCGCGCCGGACCGCGCCGCCACGCACGAAGTTGGTCGACCAACTACCCGATTACACTCGATTTGGTTGCTCAACGGGTCGTTAAGCAAAGCCCGCAATTTTCCCCCGCTCATGGCCTGTCGGCATCGTGCCGCCGGCCGCGGAGCGAGGAGGCAGGGATGTTGGGGTGGTTCGAACGGCACGCGCCGATCCGGGTGAAATTCCGGACCATCGGGCTGGTGCAAACGGCGCTGGGGGCGGCGGCGGTCACGGTGACCGCGGGGATCGCGACGGGGGCGATCCACAGTTCGCCGTTGATCGAAATCGGCGTCTCCGCGCTCACCGTTGCCGCGATGGTCGCCACGACCCTGTTCGCCGGCCGCGTCATCTGTCGTCCCTATGTCGACACGGTGGTGCGCATGGAGGCGCTCGCCGCCGGGGATCTGCACAGCCCGATCGCCTATACCGACAATCGCGACTGCGTCGGCCGGATGACCACGGCGATGGCGATCTTCCGCCGCAACATGGAAGAGGCGAACACCGCCGAGGCGCAGCGCCACATGGCCGAAGGCCTCGGCCAAGGTCTCGGTGAGCTGGCGCAGGGCAATCTCGCCTATCGCATTGACGCGCCCTTCCCTACGCAATTCGAGCCGCTGCGCCTCAATTTCAACACCGCCATGGCGGCGATCTTCGAGGCGATGGGGGCGGTCAGCGCCGCCGCGACCGGCATCCACAACGGGTCCAGCGACATTCTGCAGGCGTCGGACGACCTGTCGCAGCGCACCGAGCAACAGGCGGCCAGCCTGGAGGAAACCGCCGCGGCGATGGACGAGATCACCTCGACCGTCCGCCAGACCGCCGCCGGCGCCACCAAGGCGAATGGCGTCGTCGAGGCGGCCCGCGCCGAGGCGGAACAGTCGGGCAGCGTCGTCGCTCGCGCGGTCGAGGCGATGAACGGCATCGAGCGCGCAGCGGGGGAGATCGGCGAGATTATCTCGGTGATCGACGGCATCGCCTTCCAGACCAATCTGCTCGCGCTCAACGCCGGCGTCGAGGCGGCACGCGCCGGCGACGCCGGCAAGGGCTTTGCGGTCGTCGCCAGCGAGGTGCGGGCGCTGGCCCAGCGTTCCGCCGATGCCGCGAAAGACGTCAAGACCAAGATCATGGCCTCGACGCAGCAGGTCGAATCGGGCGTGCAGCTGGTCAGCGAGACCGGCGACGCACTGACCCGGATCATCGCGCGGATCGGCGAGATCAGCACCCTGGTCGGCCAGATCGCCACCGCCGCGGAACAACAGGCGACCGGCCTGCAACAGGTCAACACCGCGGTCGGCGAGATGGACGGCGTCACCCAGCAGAATGCCGCCATGGTCGAGCAGGCCACCGCCGCCGCGCGCAGCCTGTCCGCCGAAGCGGACGAGCTTGCCCGCCAGGTCGGCCGCTTCAGGCTCGGCGACGCTGCTGCCCTCGCGACCACCGCCAGCCCGGTGCATCGCCTGCAGCAGCGCGCCGCCGACGCCGGCCGCCGCATCGCGCTGGCGGCCGGTGGCGGTCGCCGCGGGGGCGCCGCGGTCGCGCTCGCCGGCGACGACTGGTCCGAATTCTAACCACCCGTCAGCACACGAAAGCCCACCATGCCCGTGCATCCGCTTCCCGCCTCGCTCGACACGTCCGCCGCCGGTCCGCTGCGTCACGACCTGATCGCCCGTATCGAGCGGGGCGAGGCGCTGCATCTCGGCGGCAGCGAGGTGACGCGGGTCGGGCAGGCCTGCCTGCAGGTGCTCGCGGCGGCACGCGCCTGTGCGATCGATCGCGGCCTCGGCTTCCGCATCGACGACGCCAGCGAGACGCTGGACCGGATGATCGCCCTCGCGCGGCTCGACGCCGCCCTCGCCCCGTCCGCCTGAAGGAAGACACGGCCATGAATCTCGACGAGATCCAGCAAATCTTCTTCCAGGAGTGCGAGGAAGGGCTCGCCACGATGGAGGGCAATTTTGCCGCCGTCCGCCAGGGCGCCTACGATTCGGAGACGATCAACACGATCTTCCGCGCGGTCCATTCGATCAAGGGCGGCGCGGGCGCCTTCGGCCACGAGCGGCTGCAGGGCTTCACCCACGAATATGAGACGCTGCTCGACCTGGTCCGCAACGGCACGCTGGTTCTGACGCCGGCGCTGCTGGGCACGATCGTCTCCGCCTTCGACATGCTGAGCGACCATGTCGCCGCGGCGCGCGACGGCACCACGCCCCCCAATGACGCCGCGATGCGGACCCGTCTGGTCGAGGCGTCGCATGCCCCCGAGCCCGCCGTCGCAGCGGAGCCGGAGCCCGTGTTCGAGCCGGTCGTCGTGGACGTAGAAAGCGCCGACGACGATTTCACCCCGGTCGCCGCGGCGCTGGACGATTTCGACGACCTGTTCGCCCTGTGCGAGACTCCGGCGCCCGCGGCCGGGGCGGCAGACGACGGCTGGCAGTTGCACTTCACTCCCGGGCCCAGCGCGCTCGATCACGGCGGCGAACCGTTGCTGCTGCTGCGCGAGCTCGCCGCACTCGGCGGGGAGGTGGTCGCGGTCGACCTGTCGGCGCTGCCGCCGCTCGGCGAATTGCATCCGGAACGCAGCTACCTCGGCTGGCAGCTGCACATTCCGGGCTCCGTCGCCGAAGACGACATCCGCGGCATCTTCGAATTCATGGACGATGTCGCGCTGACTCTGACCCGTGCGGACGCGGCGCCGGCGGACGACATTGACGATGCGCCGCTGGTCGACCTGCTCTTCGAGCCGGCCCCCGCTCCGATTGCCACGCCCGCCCCGGTCCCGATCGCCTCGGCCGTGCCGGCGGCCGAGCCCGCCGCCGTTGTGGCGGCGCCGGACGCCGCCACGACGCGCAGCGCCGCGACCGCGCCGGTGCAGACGATCCGCGTCGATCTCGACAAGCTCGACCGGCTGGTCAATCTGGTCGGCGAACTGGTCATCACCCAGGCGATGCTGGCGCAGCGCCTGTCGGAGCACCAGCTCGGCGGCATTTCGGAACTGACCGATCTCGATCACCTGACGCGCGAGATGCAGGAATCGACCATGGCGATCCGCGCCCAGCCGATGAAGACGGTGTTCAGCCGCGTGCCGCGCATCATCCGCGAGCTCGAGGTCGAAACCGGCAAGCGCGTCCGCCTGGAGATAGAGGGCGAGATGACCGAGGTCGACAAGACCGTCGTCGAGCGGATCGGCGAGCCGCTGACCCACCTGATCCGCAACGCGGTCGACCATGGCCTCGAAACCCCCGCCGAGCGGCTGGCGGCGGGCAAGGACGAAGAGGGCGTGGTGACGCTGTCTGCTGCGCATCATTCCGGCCGCATCGTCATCACCGTCGCCGACGACGGCCGCGGCATCGACCGCAAGCGTGTCCGCGCCAAGGCGGTGGAGCGCGGCATCATCGCCGCCGACGCGATCCTGACCGAGGAGGAGATCGACAATCTGATCTTCGCCCCCGGCTTCTCGACCGCCGCCACCGTGTCCAACATTTCCGGCCGGGGCGTCGGCATGGACGTGGTGCGCAAGAACGTGCAGGCGCTGGGCGGCCGCATCGGCATCAATTCGCATCTCGGCCACGGCTCCAGCTTCGCGCTGTCGCTGCCGCTGACGCTGGCGGTGCTGGACGGCATGATCGTCACGGTCGGCGACCAGACCTTCGTCATCCCGCTCGGCCATATCGTCGAGAGCCTGCGTCCGGACGGCGATGGCGTGAAGGTGCTCGGCCCGACCGCCTCGCTGCTCGACGTGCGCGGTTCCTACGTCCCCGTCCACCGTATCGCCGAACAGCTCGGCATTGCCGGCGCGGTGCAGGACCCGACCGACGCGGTGCTGATCGTGGTCGAATCCGACCATGGCCAGGCGGTGCTGATGGTCGATTCGATCCAGGACCAGCGCCAGGTCGTGGTGAAGAGCCTGGAGGCCAATTACCAGGCGATCCCCGGTCTCGCCGGCGCCACCATCCTGGGCGACGGGCGTGTCGCGCTGATCCTCGACGTCGATGCGCTGATCTCGCGCTGGCGGCGTGAGCCGCGTCACGGCGCGCCGGCGCTGGGCCTCGCCGCATGAGCGCGCTCGCCGCCCGACCCGGCCCCGCGACGATGCCGGCCGGCCGCCCGACGGAATTCGCGTTCAGCGCCGACGACCATCGCCGCATCGCAGACTTCGTCTATGGCGAGGCGGGGATCCTGATGCCCCCGGGCAAGGCGCAGCTTGTCTATGGGCGGCTGGCGCCGCGCGTCCGCGCCTGCCGGTTGACCAGCTTCGCTGACTATATCGCGCACATCGATCGCGACGCCGAGGAACGCCAGCGGGCGATCGACGCGCTGACCACCAACCACACCAGCTTCTTCCGCGAGGCGCATCATTTCGACCATTTCCTCGAACATGCCTGGCCTGCACTCGACGGCCGTCTGGCGGATCGCGGCCGGGTGCGGATCTGGTCGGCGGCCTGTTCGAGCGGCGAGGAGCCCTATACCCTGCTGATGGCGATGTGCGGGACGCAGCGCGGGGTCGGCCAGCGACTGGCGCGCAGCGATTTCCGCCTGCTCGCCACCGATCTGTCGACCGAGATCCTCGCCGCCGCCGCTGCCGGCCGCTATGCGCCCGACACCGCCAAGACCGTGCCGGAGCCGCTGCGCCGCACCTGGATGCGCGACGTTGATCATCAGGTCGAGGTCGATCCGTTGCTTCGCGAGCTGTGCGCCTTCCGCAAGCTCAACCTGCTCGAGGATTGGCCGATGCGCGGCACGTTCGATGCGATCTTCTGCCGCAACGTCATGATCTATTTCGACGAACCAACCAAGGAGCGGCTGCAGACGCGGCTTGCCGACCGGCTCGCCCCCGGCGGGTTCCTCTACATCGGCCATTCGGAACGGCTCAGCCCCAGCGTCGCGCCGCGCTTCACCTGCGTCGGCCGCACCACCTTCCAGAAGGTGGCGGCATGACGATCCGCGCTCTCGTGGTCGACGATTCCCCGACGATGCGCGCGATGATCGCGCACAGCCTGTCGCAGGATGCCGAGATCGAAGTGGTCGGCACCGCCGACGGGCCCGCCACCGCGCGTGAAATGATCAAGGCGCTCAACCCCGACGTGATCACGCTCGACGTCGAGATGCCAGGGATGAACGGGCTCGAGTTCCTCGACAAGATCATGCGGCTGCGGCCGATGCCGGTGGTCATGCTGTCGACGCTGACCGGCCAGGGGGCGGAAGCGACGATCCGCGCGCTCGAACTGGGCGCGTTCGATTGCTACGAAAAGCCCAGCCGCGCCTTCGGCAACCAGCTCGGCGAGGGGCTGAATGCGCTGGTCAAGGCGGCGGCACGGAGCCGCCGGCGCAGCCGCGCGGTCGCGCCCGCCACGCCGCGGGTCACCACCGACTTCACCCCGCGCGACGGGGCGGTGATCGCGGTCGGATCGTCGACGGGCGGGGTCGAGGCGCTGATCGAGCTGCTCTCCGGCTTTCCGGCCAATTGCCCGCCGACGCTGATCGTCCAGCATATGCCGGAACCCTATGTGCCGACCTTCGCGGCGCGGCTGGACCGACTGTCCGCGCCGACCGTCTCGGTCGCGCGGCCGGGAGCACCGCTCGCCGTCGGCCAGGTCTATGTCGCCCCCGGCGGGGCGCAGCATCTCGAACTGACCGGTGGCAGCCTGCCGCGCTGCCGCCTGGTCGAGGGACCGAAGATGAGCGGCCACCGCCCGTCGGTCGACCGTCTGTTCCATTCGGTCGCCAAGACGCACGGCCGCGACGCCGTGGCGGCGATCCTGACCGGTATGGGCGCCGACGGGGCGGAAGGGATCAAGGCGATCCGCGACGCCGGCGGTCGCACCATCGGCCAGGACGAGGACAGCTGCGTGGTCTATGGCATGCCGCAGGCCGCCTGGCTGGCCGGCGGGATCGAGGTGCAACTGTCGCTGCCACGCATCGCTGCCCGGCTGATGGCGGAGTGCAAGGCATGAGCGGCCTGCCCCGCGCCGCCGACGGGCTGGTCCGCATCACCGTGATGCAGGGCGAGACGCGCGTCTCCGACAATCCGCAGGCGGTGCTGACCACCGTGCTCGGCAGCTGCATCGCCGCCTGCCTGTACGATCCGGTGGTCAAGGTCGGCGGCCTCAACCACTTCCTGCTCGCCGAACCGGGCGGCGGCGAGACCGACATGCGTTCCCTGCAACGCTACGGCGTCTATGCGATGGAGGTGCTGATCAACGCGATGCTCGCGATGGGCGCGACGCGCAGCAATTTGAAGGCGCGGCTATACGGCGGCGCCTCGCTACGCGACGGCTTCCGCGACATCGGCGCGGCCAATGCGCTGTTCGCCCGCCGCTTCCTGCGCGACGAGCGGATCGCCCTGGTCGGCGAGGATGTCGGCGGCCATGGCGCGCGCCGCGTCGAATTCCGCCCGACGCTGGGCCTCGCCCGCTGCCGCATCGCCAGCGAGCGGCCGGTCGAACGCCCGCGTCTCGTCATCCCGGCCCCCGCCGCGCCCGCCGACCTCGGCGACGTGGAGTTCTTCTGATGGCCACCAACTTCCCCAGCAAAGGACCAGCTGTGACCAGCACGATCATGACCGTCGACGATTCGCCCAGCATGCGGATGCTGCTGCGCGCGGCTCTGTCCGACCTAGGCTATCAGGTGCTGGAGGCCGAGGACGGCGTCCAGGCGCTGGAGCGGCTGGACGGCGCCACCCCGGACCTGCTCATCACCGACATCAACATGCCCCGGCTCGACGGCTTCGGCTTGATCGAGCGGGTGCGCGAGCAGGACCAGCATCGCAATCTGCCGATCCTGGTGCTGACCACGGAAAGCTCCGACGAGAAGAAGCAGCGCGCCCGGGCCGCCGGCGCGACGGGCTGGATCGTCAAGCCCTTCCATCCCGAAAAGCTCGCCGCGGCGATCCGCCGCGTGCTGCACTGACCTTCCGCCTTCGAGGAGCCTTTCATGCCCCGCCAGCTCATTACCTTCCAGATCGGCGACCAGGTGCTCGGCGTCGATATCATGGCGATCCGCGAGATCCGCGCCTGGTCGCCGGCGACGCCGCTGCCGAACGTGCCGGCGCATGTCCGCGGCGTCGTCAACCTGCGCGGCGTCGTCCTGCCGGTGCTCGACCTCAGCCACCGGCTGGGTTGGGGCGTGACCGATCCGTCGTCGCGCCACGTCATCATCGTCGTGAAAATCGGCGAGCAATTACAGGGTCTTATCGTCGACGCCGTTAACGACATCGTGACTGTTCCCGACGACGGTATGCAACCGCTGCCCGATCTCGGCGACACGCCGGCGGCAAGCTATCTGGAGGGGCTGGCGACGATCGACCAGCGGCTGATCCTGGTGCTTGCGCTGGAACGCCTGATCGACAGCAGCACCGATTATGCCGAGTTCGCCTGACCTCTTACCGTACGTGTGAAGGAACACCCTCGTCATGGCCGCCGCCACCAAGGTTCTCGTCGTCGATGATTCGCTGACGATGCGGGCGCTTCTCTCCGGGGCGCTGGAGCGCATCCCCAACGTCGTCGTGGTCGGTTCCGCCGACGGCGCCGACGAAGCGCGCCAGATGGTCGAGAACCTGCGCCCCGACGTGATGACGCTCGACGTCGAGATGCCCGGCATGAGCGGCCTCGAATATCTGGCGGAGATCATGGAAAAGCGGCCGATGCCGGTGATCATGTTCTCAACCCGTACCGAGGCGGGGGCAGAGGCGTCGATCGAGGCGCTGCGCCTGGGCGCGATCGACTGTTTCCCCAAGCCCAAGGTCGCCGTCGCCGCGGAGTTCGACAAGATCCTCGCCAAGCTTGGCAAGCGGATCAAGGCCGCCAAGGGCGCCGCGGTCCGTGCCGCCGCCGCCAAGGCGCCGCCGGCGCCGCCGCTCGACTGGAACGGCCGGCTGGTCGCGATCGGCGCCGAGGCATCGAGCACCCAGGCGATGTTCGACCTGTTCGGGACCTTCCCCGCCAATTGCCCGCCGACGATCGTCGTCCAGCATCTCGGCAACGGCCTCGCCGCGACACTGATCGACAAATTGGGGGCGGAGATCGCGCCCAGGATCGTGCTGGCGGAAGACGGCATGGCGATCGAGCAGGGCACCATCTACCTCGCCGCACCGGGCGATACGCATGTCGTCGTCGATGGCTGGCCGAACGGCAAGCTGCGCCTGCTGCCGCGCGATCCGGTCGCCGGCGAGCGGCCGTCGATCTCGATCCTGTTCGCCTCGGTCGCCAAGGCGTGCGGCACGGAAGCGATCGGACTGGTGCTCGGCGCCGACGGCGAGGACGGCGACGCCGGCGTCCGCGCGCTGCAGGGCGGCGGCAGCTACAGCATCATCCCGGCCGAGAACCGCGCCGACGGTTTCACGCTGCAGCGCAAGCTCGCGAGCCAGCCGGTGCCCGCCGACCAGCTGTCGAAGAGCATCCTCAAACTGTGCCAGCGCTGACCGTGGCCACTGCCTGGCCCAATCCCGCCCCGGCGGCAGCGGCAGCGGCAGCCGTGGCGCCGATCGACGGCGTCGAGCCGGCGCTGGCGCTGGCGCTGGCCGACGGGCTGGTGGAGCTGACGCAATCGCTGTCCGACCTCGCCTTCGACCTGGGCGGGCACCCAGACACGCTGCGCCGGCATATGCACAGCCTGCAGGCGATCGATCGCATCACCCAGGCCCAATTGGCGATCGCCGACGTGCTGCGCTCCACCGCGCCGGCCGAACAGCGCGTTGCCGCGATCACTTTGGAAAGCTTGGCGTACGACCTCACAGCAAAGTTGCAGGCATATCGCGATCGGCAGGCAGAAGATTCCGGCAGCATCACTGACGACCCTTGATTTCGTTGCTTCGCTGCGTATGGCCTGTGCGGGGAGGCCAAAAACAATGGGCGTGAGCGAAAGCAGCTATCTTGCCGCCGCGAAGGGGCGAGACACCGGTAACATCGACGGGGTGAACGGTGCCGATCTGAACGACGAGGACAACCGTCTCGTCGAACTCGCCGGGGGTATCCTCGCCTCGCGGCGCAAATTGGCGACGCGCTTCGATCCGGCGCTGTTCGCCAATCCCGGCATGGACATCATGCTGTTCCTGTTCGCCAGCGGCATCCATGGCGCGACGGTGACGACCAATGCCTGCTGCGCCGCGGCCGGCGTGCCGCGGACCACGGCGCTGCGCTGGATCAAGCTGCTGCAGGACCGCGGCCTGGTCGAGGGCAGCGACGACGCCGCCGACCGGCGGGTGACGATGCTGGCGCTGACCGGGACGGGTCGCGACACGCTGCGCGACTGGCTCAACGAAATCATCGAGGCGCATCCGACCGTCGCGGCGATGCGCGGCTGAACGCCGGCGGCGCGTCCCCGACGCAGCCGCCATCCACCGCTGCGCATCACCCTGACGGGTGCCCGCCTCGCGCGCCGGCGATGCCGGGCCGGCCCTGCCCTCCTGTACTTCGGTGGCAGGAGGATGAGGCCACCGTCGATCGTCGCAATGTTCAGCCGGTCACCACCGGATGCCGTGCGCGCAGGGTGTCGGCGACGCGCTCCACCTCACCCGTCGCGGCCGCCGATCCGGACGGCGTCACGCTCCAGTTGCAATGCGGATGGGTGTCGAGCGGATAGACCTTCACGTCGCCGACGACGAGTCGCCAGTGACGGCGCGTACCGCCCGCCTCCTTGACGAGGGTCGAGAGGAACAGGTCGTGGAGATCGCCGCTGGTCATCCCGCGCCAGATAGGGCGGCGGCGGCGAAAGTCACCCCGCGCCTATCCCAGACCATGGCTCCGCGCCCAGGCGACGAACAATTCGGGCCAGATCGCCGCGGGCTTCCCCGCCGCGCCGCGTAGGCCGAAGCCATGACCGCCCTGCTCGAACAGATGCGTCTCGACGGGCACCCCCGCCGCCTTCAGCGCCGCGCGCATCCGCACGCTATTCTCCACCGGCACGGTCTGGTCGTCCTCGGCATGGACCAGGAACGTCGGCGGCGTTTGCGCCGAGACGTTGTTGGCGGTGCTGTGCGCCGCCTCCAGCGCCGGGCTCGCGTCCTTGCCGAGCAACAGCTCGCGCGAACCGGCATGCGCCAGCGGCAGCGTCATCGACTGGACGGCATAGATGGGCGCGGCGATGTCCGGCCGCGCACTGCCGCGGTCGGCGGCATCGACCGGCGCATAGACCTGTGCAGCGAAGCGAGTCGCGAGATCGCCGCACAGATGCCCGCCCGCCGAAAAGCCCATCGCGCCGACCCGGTCTGACCGAATGCCATAACGATCCGCCCGCGCGCGGATCAGCCGCATCGCGCGCTGCGCATCGGCCAGCGGCACGTCCTGACGGTTTGCCCATCCCTCGCCCGGCAGGCGGTAGAAAAGGACGAAGACCGTCCAGCCGCGCGCCGCCAGCAGCCGGCCGATCTCATAGCCTTCCTTGTCGATCGCCATGCGCGCATAGCCGCCGCCGGGCATCACCAGCAGCGCCGATCCGTTCGCCGTCGCCGGTCGGAACACGGCGAGGCGCGGCCGGGTGACGCCCATCACCATCCGGTCGTGGAAGGCGGGATCCTTGCTCCGCTCCGTCGTCACCTCGGTCGGCGGATTGGCCGGCAGGCCGGGAGCCGTGCCGGGCCAGAGGTCGATCGTCTCGGACGGATCGCCCGCCACCGGCCCGGCCGGTGCGCGCGGCGCCGGGGTCTGCGCGACCGCCCGCCCCGCCAGGCCTGCGGCCAGTGTCGCGATCAGGGCCTGGCGGCGGTCGAGCATCCTCGTGTTCCTTACATCTTGAAGCGCGCACCCATCAGGAACGTGCGGCCGAAGTGGTTATACTCGTAATTGCGGTTCGCATACAGGTCGGTGTACCGGCTGCGATAATTGTCGGTGAGGTTGGTGCCTTCCAGCGACAGTTCGAAGTTCTGCGTGATCTTGTAGCGGAACGAGGCGTCGACGTTGACCGTCTCGTTATAGCCTTCGAACAGGTTGCCCGTCGCCGATGCGCCGTCGATATAGGGGCTGCGATAGCTGACCGAGCCGCGCGCCGAGAAGCGCTTGTCCTCATAATAGAGCGTGCCGTTATAGGCGCGCTTCGACAGGCCGTAGAGAGTCTCGGTCCGCGTCGTGTTGGGCAAAGCACCCAACGCCCCGCTCGGCCGGGTGATGCCCGTCGCCGGCCCGCCCTGCGTATAGGTCGCGCTCGAATCGACGAAGGTCGCATTGGCAAGGAAGCCGAAGTTGCGCAGGAAGCCCGGCAGGAAGCGGAAGGTCGACTGCAGTGCGATCTCGATGCCCTTCAGCGACGCACCCGTACCGTTGACCGGCGAGGTGATCTGCCACAGCTGCCCTTCCGGATTGAGCGCCGCCGGCGAGCTCGCCGGGATGACACCGAGCGGCAGGCCGGTCGAGGCGAAGGTGCCGCTGCGCGTCGCCGACACCGGGAAGCTCTGGATGTTCTTCTTGAACAGCGCGACCGAGAAGATCGACTGCGGCGCGAAATACCATTCGCCCGACAGGTCGAAGGCGGTGGCGCGGAACGGGTCGAGCTGCGGATTGCCGAAGTTGACGCGATAGTTGAACCCGTCGACCGACCCGCCCGGGGTCAGGCTGCCCAGGCTCGGCCGGGTGATCACCTTGGCGATCGCGCCGCGGATGATGACGTCCTTGGCCGGGAAGAAGGCGACGTTCATCGCCGGCAGCCAGTCGTCATAGGTCCGCTCGATCGTCACCGGCGTGTTGGTGGTGACGCCATTGGCGGTGGTCGAGGTCAGGCCGGTCGACTTCTGCAGCGTGTGGACATAGCGCATGCCGGCATTGGCGGCATAGCGCAGGCCCAGGATGTCGCCCTTGACGTCGAACTCGGCATAGCCGCCGCTGACCTCTTCCGACACGCTGCGCGTATCGCCGACGGTGACGGTCGGCGTGCGGCTGTACAGGCCAGTATATTGCGCGGCCGCGCCGATGTTGGGGATCAGGAACTGCGTCGTGGTGCCGTTCGGCTGGCCGGCGTCGGGCAGGGTGAACAGCTCGCCCAGATTGGTCGCCGGAAAGCCGTAGACGCCGGTCGGGCCGATGTTGGTGTTGGGCGTGCAGGTGATCGTGCCGAGCACGACGTCACGGCCGCCAGCGTTCGGGCAGACCACGGCGTCGCGCGCGAACGCCTTGGTGTTGAACGAGAACCGCCGCCACAGCGCGCCCGACTTGATCTGGAAGCCGTCGGTGACGTCCCATTCGGTGCGCAGCTGCGCGGTGCGGAAGTCGTTGACCGTCTCCGACGGCCGGTCGCGGATTTCGGCGAGCTGGAAGTTGGCCGGATCGGTGACGCTGGTGCCGAAGCTGATCAGCGGCTGCTTCATGTTGGTATAGTCGTAGCGGAAGTTCTGCGCGTCGCGGTCGTCGAACACGAAGGTCGTCTCGACCGGGATCGTCGCGTCGGACTTGGAATAGCCGCCGAGCAGCGTGAACCGGAACTTGTCCGTCACGTCCTGATCCCAGCTGCCGCCGATCTGGTAGAATTCGGTCTGCGACTGGCGCAGATAATGTTCGGTGCGGACATAGGCGTCGTTGATCGTCGCCGCGACCAGATTGTTGTTGGCGTCGATGGTGTAGTTGCTGATGTCCATCTGCCGCTCGTTGGAGCGCAGCAGCACCTCGCCCCACTTCTCTTCACGCGTCTCCTTGAAGCGCGAATAGAGGCCATCGATCGAGATCTTGGTGGAATCGGTGGGGGCGAACTGGATGCTGCCGGTCAGGCCCAGCCGCTCGCGGTCGTGCCGCACCGAACCGTAGCGCGGGATGCGCGGATGGAAGGCGAGCGCGACCTGGTCGCAGGCGCTGCCCACCGCCGCCGTATAGGTGCCGCCGCGATTGGGCGCGCTGAAGCACGGCGTGCCGTTGACCGAATCGAACACGCCCTGCGCCCAGCGCGTCGTGTTGTTGCCGAGCTCGAAATTGTTGGTCTTCTGATAGGCCGCCGACACCGACACGCCGAACGTGCCCGCATCGTTCTTATACGACAGCAGCCCGGCGAGGCGCGGCCCCCAGTTCTTCGACAGGTCGTTGTAGCTCGCCTGTCCGGACAGCACGCCGGTGAAGCCGGTCTTGCCGCCCAGCGGATTGCCGGTGTTGAGATCGACCACCGCGCCCAGCGACCCTTCGTCCAGGCTCGCCTCGGCGGTCTTGTGAACGACGATCGAGTTGAACAGCTCGGACGCGAAGACGTTGAAGTCGAAGGCGCGATCGCGGTTCGACGAGGCGCCGTCGGTCGAGGTCGCGACCGTTTCCAGGCCGTTGACGCGGACCCGCGTGAACTGCGCGCCGAGACCGCGGACGGTGATCGCGCGGCCTTCGCCGGCGTCGCGCTGGATCGAGAT
Source organism: Sphingomonas benefaciens (assembly GCF_052907485.1). NCBI lineage: Bacteria > Pseudomonadati > Pseudomonadota > Alphaproteobacteria > Sphingomonadales > Sphingomonadaceae > Sphingomonas > Sphingomonas benefaciens. The sequence continues at coordinate 79,790 of NZ_JBREIC010000002.1, forward strand.
GCCGGGAATGCGCTGCAGCGATTCGGCGAGGTTCTGGTCAGGGAATTTGGCGATGTCTTCGGCGACGATCGCATCGACCGATCCGACCGCCTCGCGCTTGACGTTGAGCGCGGCGTCGAGCGAGCGGCGGAAGCCGGTGACGACGATGTCCGGGCCGCCGTCGGCGGCGGTCTGCGACGCGTCGGCGGGGGTGCCGTCGGGGTTGCGCACGTCGGCGCCCGTATCCTGCGGCGCGTCACCGGGCACCACCGCGGTCTGCGCCGGGGCCGGATCGACGTGCGGCGGCTGGCCCGGCGTCGCCGTCTGCGGGATCTGCGCCGCCTGCGCGAAGGCGGCGGCGGGCAGCAGCATCGCCAGCGTCAGCGCGCCGGACGATACGCCGGCGAGGCGCGCCAGGCGGCGGCTCGAAATCTTGGTCATCGCATCCACTCCCCATCGACCCGGCGGGCCGCTGTTTTCCGTTCCTGACACCGGTTCCGCTGTGCGGACCCCGGCGGTTTGCGGTTTGAGGGGAGAATGGGCCCGGCAGAGCCCCTGTCCAGCAATCCTCCCCATCGGCATGGCCGGTTTTGACCGGTCCGTGACCGGCTCCCACTGCTTTAGGGTAACCGGTGTCAGCAGGATGTCGTGGCCGCCGCCTCCTGTCAACACCGTATCGCTCCAGGGTCGAGCCGAACCCACTGGCGCAGCGTCCCCACTTGCGTCAGGTTAGTGAAGTTTGACGGGGAGAGGGCCGCGATGACGACACGGATGCGGCGGCTGACAATGGTGCTCGCGCTTGGCCTCGCCATGCCGGTCGCTGCGATCCCCGCCATGCCGCAATCCGATCCGGTCACGACCGCACCGCGCGACGACGACATCATCGTCAACGGCCAGCGCATCCGGATCGACGGCGGCTTGTGGCGGTTCAGCAGCACCCGGGTGCTCGACACGACCCGCCGCGGCGGGAGCGCGCGGGCATGGGCGCGCTGCATCGCGGCCGGGGACAGGACGGCCGTGCTGATGCAGCTCATCGATCGCCTTCCCGTAGCGAACGCCAGCGGCGCGTCGGCCGAGATCTGTGGCCCGCTGCGCTTCGCCCTGACGGGCGCGAGGCTGCGCGGCCGGCAGAGCTGCATGCGCTCGGCCGGTGGCCTGACCCCGAAGGTACAGACCAGCGTGCTGCGCGTCCGCGCTGACCTTGGGGATAATGCCGTGTCGATCCGCTACGACCGCAAGAGCGAGATCGCCCAGCGCGGCATCGCCCTGGCGCAGGACCATGGGGTTGAGGCCATACGCATCGGCGACTGCGCCCTCTCCCCTGAAGGCGCCCGGACCGTCGCCCTGCCCGCCCCGCCGCAATCAGCAGCGGCACCGGGCCAGCAGCTGTCGCCCAAGTCCCGCGCCGAAGCCGAGATCGTCCGCGAAGCCGCCGAGGCGCCGTCCGAACAGTCCAACCTCCCGCCACTGCCGGTGCCGAAGGTCGAAGGCGACCCGAACGACATCGTCGTGATCGCCCGGCGTTTGCGGCTGATGCGGCTGCATTATGCGTCGAGCGGTCGCATCCTTGCCTGGTGCCATGCCGACGTCTCCAGCGGCGACAAAAGGGTCGACCGGATCGGCTGCGCGATGCTGCGCGCCTGCGTCCGCGAGGGCAATGAGACGCGCGACACCGCCCTCACCTGCCTGCGCCGCAAGATCGATGAGGTCGCCGCCGACGCCGACGACGCCGCCCGCCCGCGCGGGTGACGGCACGCGACGGCAACCTGCCGTTGCCGGTTCGAAAGCAAGCCTCGGGTTGCGGCCCCGCCCCCGAAGCGCCATCCCGGCATCATCATGGGGGACCGTTCTTCGACGCGCGCCGGACTGCTGTTCGGCATCGGCGCCTATACCGCCTGGGGCCTGCTGCCCTTCTACCTCCATCTGCTCGCGGCGGTGCCGCCGCTGCAGGTTCTGGCGCACCGCATCCTGTGGTCGCTGCTGCTGCTCGTCACCATCCTGATCGTGACGGGACGCTGGCGCGCGGTGCTGGCCGCGGCACGGGGCCGCACGCTCTTCGCATTGGCCGGGAGCGCGGCGCTGATCGGGGTCAATTGGTTCGTCTACATCTGGTCGGTCGACAATGCCCATCTGGTCGAGGCCAGCCTCGGCTATTTCATCAACCCGCTGCTCAACGTCCTGCTCGGCGTGCTGGTGCTCGGCGAACGGCTCGGGCGGGTACAGGCGCTGGCGGTCGGCATCGCCGCGGCCGGGGTGCTGGTGCTGGCGATCAGCGGCGGCGGGGCGCTATGGATCAGCCTCGCGCTGGCGCTGAGCTTCGGCTTCTACGGCCTGATCCGGAAGGTGGTGGCGATCGATGCGCTGGGTGGGCTGACCGTGGAAACCGCGCTGCTCGCGCCGCTCGCCGCGGGCGTGCTGTTCGTCGCGGCGGGAGGGGGGCATGGCGCCTTCGGCCACGACTCGCAGCTCAGCTGGCTGCTGGTCCTCGCCGGCCCGGTCACGGCGGCGCCGCTGCTGATGTTCGCCGCCGGGGCGCGGCGGCTGCGCTACACGACCATGGGTCTGCTGCAATATATCGCGCCGACGCTGCAATTCCTCGAGGCGCTGCTCGTCTATGGCGAGCCGGTGCGGCCGGCGCAGCTCGTGACCTTCGCCGCAGTCTGGACCGGCTGCGCCCTCTATGCCTGGAGCAGCATCACCGCCGCGCGCCGCGCTCAGGTACCGGGCTGAATATAGGGCACTCGCGCGAACAGTTCGCGTTGCCAGGCGCGTGGGTCATTCTCGACATGCGTGCGAACGTCGAACACCATCGTCGCGCGGGTCGGCAGCGTATAGTGCGGCCAGCGCGGCAGCCCGGCGTGATTGGGATCACCGGTCTTGGCGAAGGCGACGAAGCTCTCCTGCATCGCCGTGCTCGCGGCGCGGGCGTCGGGGCCAGTGCCCGTCTCCGAGCCCTTCGCGCCCAAGGTGCCGAAGACGAGCGGGATGTCCATCGTGTGGAAGGCACCGCGCCGCGGCTCGATCCGCGAGGTGAAGTCGACCTGGTAGACGAAGCCGGGCGCACCGGCCTTCGCCCGCTCCTCCGCCTCGATCACCTGCCCGCGCCAGCTCCGCCCCGCGGTGGTCGCCGCATAGAAGACGTCGGTCGGGCTCCAATCGGGGTAGCGGGTCCGATATTCGCGCACGACCCATTCGGGCAGGATGTCGATGCGCAGCTCCGGCGCCATTCGCTCGGCGACATTGTCCCAGGTCAGGCCGCGGACCCGGGGTGAGTCGATGCCGATAAAGGCGCGCGTCTCATCGTGGACGTTGCCCAGCATCATCGGAATCGACAAGCCCTGCGGGTTGGCGTCGGGCCAGAACGGGTGGCGGGTCAGCCACGTCATGTCGAGCACCGGCCCGAAATAGACCCCGCCGCCGAGGATCGGATCGGTCGCGTCGAGCGCCTCGACCAGCCGCGCCGTGGGCAGCGTGAGCAGCGGCGACAGGTCGCTTGTCGCGACGCCCAGCTTCGCAAGATAGGCGCGCGCACGCGCCGTCGCGTTGAGCGGCCCCGAGGCGGTGACCTGCTGTCCGCTCATCGTTGCGGCGCGCTGGAACAGGCCGCGAGCGGCGGGCATGCCCATCATCGTCGCAATCTTGGCGCCGCCCCCCGACTGGCCGAACACCATGACCCGCGACGGATCGCCGCCAAAGGCCGCGATATTGTCGCGCACCCAGCGCAGCGCGAGGATCAGGTCGAGTTGCCCGGCATTGCCGCTGTCCGGGACGCGCGGGTCGAGCCGGGCGAGATACAGATAGCCGAAGGCATTCAGCCGGTGGTTGACCGTGACCACGACCACGTCGCCGCGTGCCGCCAGCGCCTGCCCGTCGTTGAGCGGATCGGTGACGCTGCCGTTGGAATAGGCGCCGCCGTGGATGTACAGCATCACCGGCTTGTTGGCGCCGGCCCGCGGTTCGGCCGACCAGACATTGAGGAACAGGCAGTCCTCGTCCTGCGGTCCGTAGGATCCCCTCTGCGGGCAGACCGGGCCGAAGGCGCGGGCGGCGATCACGGTGCGCGCGGGCGGCTCGGCGACCGGCGCACGGAAGCGGGCGGCGCGACCGTAGCGGATGCCCTTCCAGCTGCCGACGCCGTCGACCACGCTGCCGGCGAAGGCTCCGGCGCGGCAACGCACCAGCGCCGCCGGCGCAATCGCCGCCTTCGCTCCTGCGGCGATCAGCGCGGCGCCGGCACCAAGCGCGCCACGGCGCGTCCAGCCCTCAGCGCCGGACATCGAGGCCTCCGGCGAGATAGGCGTCGATATCGGCCTGTCGGAACAGCGCCGCGTCACCGGGCAGCGAATGTTTGAGCGCGGTCAGCGCCAAACCGGTCGCCGCCGCCTGGGCGATGTCGCCGCCGCTGCGCAGGCCGTGCAGCACGCCGGCCGCGAAGGCGTCGCCGCCGCCGATCCGGTCGACGATGCCGGCCAGCACCACCTCCTCGGTCTGCGCATGCGCGTCGCGCGTGTCGATCCGCGCGGACAGGCGGTTGAGGTCGACATGCTCGACATGCCGCGCGGTCGAGGCGATCGTCTGCAACTTGGGGAAGGCGGCAAAGGCGGCATCGCATGCCTCGCGCCGGCGATCCTCGCCCTCGCCGGAGAAGTCGCGGCCGAGCAGCAGCGCAATATCGCGATGATTGCCGAACATCAGATCGGCATGGGCGACGAGGCGGGTCAGGATGCCGCGCGGATCGGACTCCCACCGCTCCCACAATTTGCCGCGCCAATTGCCGTCGAACGAGACGGGAATGCCGCGCGTGCTGGCGGCTTCGGCGGCGGCGATGGCACTCTCGGCCGGAACGGGGCCGAGCGCGGGTGTGATGCCCGACAGGTGGAGCCGGTCGACGCCGGCGAGCAGCGTGTCCCAGTCCCAGGCGTCGACGGGCGCCTCCGCGAAGGAGGATCCGGCGCGATCGTAGATCACCTCGGTGGCGCGCATTCCCGCGCCCGAGGTGACGAAATACAGGCCCATCCGGTCGCCGCCGAACCGGATGGCGGCGGTGTCGACGCCATGGCCGCGCAGCGTCGTGATCGCGCTACGGCCCAAATCGTTGTCGGGCACGCGCGTCGCGATGCCGACGTCATGGCCAAGCTTGGCGAGGGCGGTGACGACGTTCGCCTCCGCGCCCGCGACCCAAACGTCGAAGCGCGGCGTCTGTAGCAGCAATTCGCGCCCCGGCGGTGACAGGCGCAGCATGATCTCGCCGAATGCCAGCAACTTGCCCATGCTGTCCTACCTCCCCTTGCCCCTGCTCCGCGCGGCCTTGGGCTCAGCGCGCCAGCCAGCCGCCGTCGACCGCCAGGATATGCCCGTTGACATAGGCCGCCGCATCGCTCGCCAGGAACACGGCGGCGCCACCCAGATCGGCCGGATCGCCCCAGCGGCCGGCGGGAATCCGCTCCATGATCGAGCGGTTGCGCGCCTCGTCCGCCTGCAAGGCCGCGGTGTTGTTGGTCGCGATATAGCCCGGCGCGATCGCGTTGACGCTGATCCCCTTGGCCGCCCATTCGTTGGCGAGCAGCTTGGTCAGGCCGCCGATGCCGCTTTTCGACGCAGTATAGCTCGGCACGCGGATGCCGCCCTGGAAGGTCAGCATCGAGGCGATGTTGATGATCCGCCCCTTGCCCTGGCCGATCATGTGCCGCCCGGCGGCCTGGCTGAGGAAGAACACTGACTTCAGGTTGGTGTCGACCACCGCATCCCAGTCCTCTTCGGTGAAGTCCACCGCATCGGCGCGGCGGATGATGCCGGCATTGTTGACCAGGATGTCGAGGCCACCGAGCTTCTCGACCGTTTCGTCGACGACGCCCTGAACCGGCTCGATCGTCGACAGATCGGCGGAGACGATCTCGGCGCGGCGGCCGAGCTGGCGGGCCTTGGCCACCGTTTCTTCCGCCGGCGTACGGCCGACGCAGGCGACATCCGCGCCTGCGGCCGCGAGCGCCAGCGCGATCGCCTGGCCGATCCCGGTGTTGGCGCCGGTGACGACCGCGACGCGGCCGGTGAGATCGAAGGGGTTGGTCATATCAGCTCCAGATTCCCCTCCCGCTGGCGGGAGGGGTTAGGGGAGGGCAGGTCGCGACAGTCCGGCCGGGGGCATGGCGCAACCGCCCTCCCCCAGCCCCTCCCGCAAGCGGAAGGGGAGTTTTACGCGAGCTGACAGATGTCCAGCACGTTCATGTCGGTATAGTCTTGGTTCTCGCCCGCCATCGCCCAGATGAAGGCATAGGATTTGGTCCCCGCGCCCATGTGGATCGACCAGGGCGGGCTGATCACCGCTTCCTCATTCTGCATGACGATGTGGCGGGTCGCTTCGCCTTCGCCCATGAAGTGCATGACGCGGTCGGTATCGAGATTGTCGAGCTCGAAGTAGAAGTAGATCTCGCTGCGGCGCTCGTGGATGTGCGGCGGCATCGTGTTCCACACGCTCCCCGGCTTCAGCACGGTCAGGCCCATCACCAGCTGCGCGCTGTCGCAGACGCCGGGGATGACGAGCTGGAAGATCGTCCGCTCGTTCGATTCCTCGAGGCTGCCGCGCTCGAGCGCATTGGCGTCGGCGATGCCGAGCAGGCGCGTCTGGAACGCCTTATGCGCCGGGCAGGAGGCGAGATAGAAGCGCGCGCCCTCGCCGGAGAATTGCACATCCTTGGCGCCCATCGTGACGTACAGGCAATCCTTGTTGCCGAGCGTGAAGCTCTCGCCGTCGACGGTGACGGTGCCCTCGACCTTGCCGACGTTGACGATCGCCAGCTCGCGACGCTCGAGGAAGGGGTGGCCGGCGGCCGACTTGGGTTCGGTCTGATCGGGCAGCTTGACCGAAGCGCCCGCCACCGCGACACCGCCGATCACGAACCGCTCGGCATGGGTGTAGACGAGCACGCACTCGCCCTCGCGGAACAGGTTCTGGATCAGATAGCGGTCGCGCAGCTCGTCATTGGAGACGCATTCCATCATGTCGGGATGCGTGGCGTAATAGGTGCGGTCGAACATGAAAGTCTCCGAAAGGCTCAGGCGGCGACGCTGTCGCACATTTTGAAATCACTTCCCATAGGGGAAGACGACGGCGCATCGACCCGATAGGCGCGGCGGACCAATCCGCTGGTCAGTTCCTGCGCCAGTTCCGCCGCCTCCCAGTCCTGCAGCCGATGCTCGGCGACGAGGCGGGCGAGGAAGCCGCAGTCGACCCGGCGGGCGACGTCGTGGCGCGCCGGGATCGACAGAAAGGCGCGGGTGTCGTCGTTGAAGCCGACGGTGTTGTAGAAGCCCGCCGTCTCCGTGGTCATCTCGCGGAAGCGGCGCATCCCCTCCGGCGAATCGTGGAACCACCAGGCCGGCCCCAAGCGCAGACACGGATAATGGCCGGCCAGCGGCGCCAGCTCGCGCGCATAGACGCTTTCGTCGAGCGTGAAGAGGATGATCGTCAGGTCGCGCTCGTTGCCGACGACGTCGAGCATCGGCCTGAGCGCATGGACGTAGTCGGTGCGCGTCGGAATGTCGGCACCCTTGTCGCGGCCGTGGCTGGCGAACAGAGCGGCGTTATGGTTGCGATAGGCGCCGGGATGCAGCTGCATCACCATGCCGTCGGCGACGCTCATCCGCGCCATCTCGGTCAGCATCTGCGCGCGAAACAGCTCGGCATCGGCGGGCGTCCAGTCGCCGCCGACGATGCGCGCGAACAGCACCTCGCACTCGGCGGTCGACAAATTCGCGGTCTGCGCGGTCAGGTGGCCGTGGTCGGTGGCGGTCGCGCCGGCGGCGCGGAAGTCGGCGCGGCGCTTGGCATGCGCCGCCAGATAGCCGCGCCAGCTGTAGACGTCCTCACCGGTCAGTTCGGCGAAGCGCCGCATCGCCGGCACGAACGCCTCATGCTCGATGTCGATGACGCCGTCGGGGCGGTAGGTGGTGACCACCCGCCCCTGCCAGCCCGATGCCTGGATGCGATGATGCGCGTCGAGACTGTCCTGCGCGCCCTCGGTGGTGGCGAGGAAGTCGATGCGGAAGCGGTCGAACAGCGCGCGCGGGCGGAAGGCGTCGCTGGCGAGCTTTTCGCCGATCGTGTCGAAATAGCGGTCGGCGGTGGCGCTCTCCAATGCGACGTCCATCCCGAACACCTCGGCGAAGACATGGTCGAGCCACAGCTGCGACGGCGTACCGCGGAACAGGTGATAATGGTCGGCGAACAGCCGCCATGCCGCGCGCGGATCGGTCGCCGGCGTGCCGCCACGATGCGGGATGGCGAGCGCATCCAGATCGACGCCCTGGCTGTAGAGCATGCGGAAGATGTAATGATCGGGCGCAAGCAGCAACTGCGTCGCATCCGACCATGCCGCATTGTCCGCGAACCAGCGCGGATCGGTGTGTCCGTGCGGGCTGACGATCGGCAGGTCGGCCACCTCAGCGTACAAGGCCCGCGCGATGCCGCGCGTCGTCGGGTCGGCCGGCAGCAGCCGGTCGGGGTGCAATGCGAGCGCCCGGGTCATGACGATTCCTCTCCTCTTGACGATCTGGTAACCGGTGTCAGAGCCATGCGCAACCCGGTCAGGCCGGTGGCGACGCCACCGACCCGCGCCGGATCAGCGTCGACAGGAACAGCGACGGCTCCTCGACCGGTTCGGCCTCGTCATCGTCGCCGCCGATCAGCTTGAGCGCGGCGGACCGCGCCATCGACGCGATCGGCCAGCGCACCGTGGTCAGCGGCGGCCAGACATGCGCGGCGATCGGCGTGTCGTCGAAGCCGATGATCGACAGGTCGCGCGGGATATCAAGGCCGCGCTGGCGGGCGGCATGGATGACGCCGGCCGCCATCTCGTCGTTGCTGGAGAAGATCGCCGTCGGCCGCGGGATCACGTCGAGCAACCGCTCGGCCGCGACCAGCCCCGATTCGAACGTGTAATTGCCGTCCGCGACCATCGACCGAGGCAGCGCGATCCCCGCCTGCGCCAGCGCCTCCTCGAACCCGAGCCGCCGTTCGCGCGCCGAACGAAAGCCGTGCGGACCGGCGACCAGGCCGATGCGACGATGCCCCTGCGCGATCAGATAGTCGGTGGCGATGCGCACCGCCTCGCGATCGTTCGAGGCGACCATGCGCCCCGACGTATCCAGGGCCGCCGACCCCATGCGGACGTAGCGGCAGCCGATATCGGTGCACAATTGCGCCACCGAGTCATTCTCGCTGACCGGCGGCATCAGCAGCACGCCGAACAACCGCTGTCGTTCGAGGAAATGGCGCAGGTCTTCGAGCATCGTCGCCGAACCGCGATCCAGCGGCCGCACCACCATTTCGAATTCGGTGCCGTGCAGCGCCTCCAGCATGCCCTGCTGGACGTTCATCACCGTCTGCGCATTGGGATTGTCGTGGACCAGGCCGATCAGGAAGTTGCGGCGCAGCGCCAGCGCCCGCGCCTGCGGATTGGGAATATAGCCCAGGCCGCCGATCACCTCCTCGACCCGCCGCCGCGTCTCCTCGCCGAGCAACGGCGACCGGTTGATGACGCGGCTGACCGTCTTCTTGGAGACGCCGGCGATGCGGGCGACGTCGTTGATCGTGGGCTGGCCGCTCTTTCGCATGACCCACGCTAGCGTGACTCCGAAAGGCGGACCAGTCTTGTGCTGGCGCCATTTTTGACCCACTATCTGACACCGGTTTCCGATGAACGCCCAAGACAGTGAGAGGATGATGGCCAGAGCGCTGCAAATCGACGCGCGCGACACCGTCGCGACGCTGCTGGAGGATGGCCGCGTCGGCGACGTTGCGATGGGCGTGACCTTGGCAGCGGACGTGCCGCGTGGCCATAAGGTCGCGCTGGCGCCGGTCGCGCCCGGCGAACCCGTCCTCAAATTCGGCTATCCGATCGGTCGCGCCACGCGCCCGATCGTTCCCGGCGAGCATGTCCATAGCGACAATGTGGCGACCGCATTGGAGGGGAGCGGCGCCTATCGCTACGATCCCCAGCCCCAAGCCCAAATCGCAACGGCGTCAACCGCGACATTCGAAGGCTATGTGCGCGCCGACGGACGGGTGGCGACGCGCAACGAGATCTGGGTGTTGCCGACGGTCGGCTGCGTCGCCCGCACCGCCGAGCGCATCGCGAGGGAGGCCGGGGCCAGACTGGCGGGGGTCGTCGACGGCGTCCATGCCTTCACGCATCCGCACGGCTGTTCGCAGCTCGGTCAAGATCTGGACGGTGTCCGCGCGATCCTCGCCGGTCTCGCCTGCCATCCCAATGCCGGCGGCGTGCTGCTCGTCGGGCTCGGCTGCGAAGAGAATCAGGTTGCCGAACTGCTCGCCGCCATCCCGGCGGAGCGTCATCCGATGGTCCGCTCCCTCGCCGCGCAGTTCAGTGCCGACGAGGTCGGCGAAGGCGTCGCGTTGGTCGAGGAACTCGCCGCGCTCGCCCGGGCGCCGCGGCAGCGGGTTGGGATCGACCGGCTGGTGCTGGGCGTCAAATGCGGCGGCTCGGACGGCCTCTCGGGTCTGACCGCCAATCCGCTGGTCGGGCGGATCAGCGACGCGGTGGCAGGCGCCGGCGGGCGCGTCGTGCTGACCGAGATACCGGAAATCTTCGGCGCCGAGCAGATGCTGATGGATCGCGCCGCCGACCGTGACGTGTTCGAGGCGATGGTTAGCGTAATCGGCGGCTTCCGCCAGTATTTCATCGATCACGGCGAGCCGATCTCCGAAAATCCGTCGCCGGGCAATGTCGCGGGCGGAATCACCACGCTGGAGGAAAAGTCGCTGGGTGCGGTGCAGAAGGGCGGCCGGGCGACCGTCACCGACGTCATTGCCTATGGCGGGCGGGCGCGCACCGACGGGCTCACCCTGCTCGAAGCGCCGGGCAATGATGCGGTGTCGTCGACCGCGCTCGCCGCGGCGGGGGCGACGGTGATCCTGTTCACCACCGGGCGCGGCACGCCGCTCGGCTTTCCGGTGCCCACGATCAAGATCGCATCCAATTCGACGCTCGCCGCGCGCAAGCCGGGGTGGATCGACTTCGATGCCGGCCTCGTCCTCGAAGAGGGGTTCGAGGCGGCGGAGATCGCGCTGCTCGACCGCATCTGCGCGATCGCATCGGGAGAGGAAACCGCGGCCGAGCGCAACGACGAACGCGAGATCGCAATCTGGAAACGCGGGGTGACGCTATGACCCGCCTGTCCCGCGCGACCCTGTCGACCTTGCCCGGCGAGATCGCCGCGCCGCGCAGCCGGCCGCCGATCGGCACCAGCATCGTGCATTTCGGGCCCGGCGCCTTTCACCGCGCGCATCAGGCCGCCTATATCGACACGCTGCTCGATGCGGACCCGCGCTGGGGCATCGCCGCCGTGTCGATGCGCAGCCGCGGCACGGTCGCGGCGCTGGCGGACCAGGACGGCCTCTACACGCTCGCCATCCGTGATACGCAACCGGCGATGCGCGTCATCGGCGCGCACACGCGCTTCCTGGCGCCCGACGCGGCGGCGGAGACGCTGGCGCTGCTCGCCGATCCGGCCGTCACGTTGGTCACCACCACCGTGACCGAGAAGGGCTATTGCCTGAGCGCGGACGGCGCGCTCGATCGTGATCACCCGGACATCGTCCACGATCTTGCGGACGGTGGCGCGGTACCGCGCAGCGTCGTCGGCTGGATCGTCGCCGGCCTGGCCGCGCGGCGTGCCGCCAGCGCCGCTCCGTTCGTGCCGATGCCGTGCGACAATCTCGCGTCGAACGGCGCCAAGCTGCACGCCGCGCTGGTCGCCTTCGCCGGCGGCCGCGATCCTGCTCTCGCGGACTGGATCGCGGGCGAGGTCCGCGTGCCGTCCACCATGGTCGATTCGATCACCCCTGCCGCCGACGATGCGCTCTATGCCGCAGTCGCGGAGGCGATCGGGGTCGAGGATCACGCCGCCGTCCAGCGCGAGGCCTTTGCGCAATGGGTGATCGAGGATGTCGGCGTGCCGCTCGGCCCGGATCTCGCCGCCGCGGGCGCCACCCTGACCTCCGACGTCGCGGGCTATGAGAAGGCGAAGCTGCGCATCCTCAACGGCGCGCATTCGACGCTCGCGTATCTCGGGCTGCTGCGTGGCCACGCCAGCGTCGCCGAGGCGATGCAGGATGGGCCGCTGGCGCACTTCGTCGACGCGATGATCCGTGAGGACATCACCCCGCAATTGCCGGCGGTGCCGGGCCTCGACCTCGATGCCTATCGGGCCGCCGTGCTGGCCCGCTTCCGCAATACCGCGATCGTCCACCGGCTCGACCAGATCGCGATCGACGGCTCGCAGAAGCTGCCCTACCGGCTCGGCGACACGCTGGCGGCGAACCGTGCCGCCGGTCGATTGCCGCACCGGGTGGCGATCGCGCTCGGGGGCTGGGTCGCTTTCCTGATGATGCGATCGCGGCAGGGCGTGTCCATCGCCGATCCGCACGGCTCCGCCCTTGCCGCCGCGGCGGCGGATGGCGACGCGCGCACGGTCGTCCGACGGCTCGTCGAGGCCGGTTTGGGCCTGCCGCCGACGATCGCCGGCGACGATGCGCTGCAGCGCGCGATCACCGCCTCGGCGGAGGCGGCAGGCGCCGGCCGATGGGACGAACTGTTGCGATAGCGCCGGTCGGGCGCTTGCCATTGACACCGGTTTCCCATAGCGTCGCGGCCAACGAGAATAGATCAGAGAGAGGGGGGCCAGTGCAGCCCGACGTGACCACCGACAACAGCCGCAGCATCGCGGACGCCTTCGTCGCGGCGCGGCGCGACGGCATTGCACTGCCCGATTATCCGGGCGACGTGCCGGCGACGCTGGCCGACGCCTATCGCGTGCAGGATCATGCGCTCAGCCTGGCAAGCGGCACGGTTGCGGGCTGGAAGGTCGGCCGGATCAATCCCCCCATCGACGGCATCGATCGCCTGTCGGGCCCGATCTTCGCCGATCAGGTGATCGACGCGCAGAACGGCGACATCGTCGCCATGCCGATCTTCGCCGAGGGCTTCGGTGCGGCGGAGGCGGAATTCCTGCTGCGCATCGGCACGGCGCCCGATCCCGCCAAGACGGCCTATACGATCGACGAGGCGCGGGCGCTGATCGACGCGGTGCATGTCGGCATCGAGATCGCCTCCTCCCCCTTCCCCGGCATCAACGCGCTGGGCGCCACGGTGACGATCAGCGACTTCGGCAACAACAACGGCCTGGTCGTCGGTGCCGAGGCGGAGGGCTGGCGCGAGGGCGACCTCAACGACTGGCGGGTGACGCTGTCGGTCAACGGCGAGCAGATCGGCGACGCGACGACCGCGACGATGCTCGACGGTCCGTTCGGCGCGGCCCGCTTCCTGTTCGAGCATATGGCCGCTCGTGGGATCGCACTGACCGCCGGGCAATGGATTTCGACCGGTGCGGTCACCGGCGTCCATCCGGTCGCGGTCGGCGACCGGGTCGACACGAGCTTCGACGGCCGGTTCGCCGTCGCCTGCACGATCAAGGCCCGCTGAGAGGCCCCAAGACCAGGAGAGCGAGAGGATGGCAACCACAGTCCACGAGGGAGCCCCGCCCGCCGGCGTCGGTCGTTATCGCTGGGTGATCTGCGGCCTGTTGTTTGCGGCGACCGCGATCAACTATGTCGACCGGCAGATGATCGGCGTGCTCAAGCCGACGATCTCCGCCGAACTGGGCTGGTCGGAAACGACCTATGCCGACGTCATCTTCTGGTTCCAGGCCGCATACGCGATCGGCTATCTGAGCTTCGGGCGGATCGTCGATCTGGTCGGCGCGCGCATCGGCTATTCGATTGCCTTCGTGATCTGGACGCTCGGCCACACGCTGTGCGGCTTCGTCAACTCCGCCTTCCAGTTCTCGATCGCGCGCTTCATCCTGGGCGTCGGTGAGAGCGGCAACTTTCCGGCCGGCATCAAGGCGGTGACCGAATGGTTTCCGGCCAAGGAGCGGGCGCTCGCCACCGGCGTCTTCAACGCGGGCGCCAATGTCGGCGCGGTGGTGACGCCTTTGGTCGTGCCGGCGATCACCCTCGCCTTCGGCTGGCGGATGGCGTTCATCGTCACCGGCATCGCCAGCTGCCTGTGGCTGGTCGCGTGGATCGCGGTCTATCGCCGCCCGCGCGAGACGGCCAAGGTGTCGGCGAGCGAGCTCGCCTATATCGAGAGCGATCCCGCCGACCCCGTCCAGCCGATCGGCTGGGGCCGCATCCTGCGCTATCGCGAGACCTGGGCCTATGCGCTGGGTAAGTTCCTGATCGATCCGATCTGGTGGCTGTTTCTGTTCTGGACGCCCGACTTCCTGGCCAAGACCTACAATCTCGACCTCAAGAGCTTCGGTCCGCCGCTGGTCGTCATCTACCTGATCTCCGACCTGGGCAGCGTCGCGGGCGGCTGGTCGTCGTCGCGGCTGATGAAGCGCGGGCTCAGCGCCAATGCGGCGCGCAAGATCACCATGCTGGTGTGCGCCTTCCTAGTGATGCCGATCTTCGCCGCGCAGTACATCAGCAGCCTGTGGCTGGCGGTCGCCGTCGTTGGCCTGGCCACCGCGGCGCACCAGGCCTTCTCGGCCAACCTCTATACGCTGCCGTCGGACATGTTCCCGCGCGCCGCGGTCGGATCGGTGGTCGGCATCGGCGGCACGGTCGGCGCGATCGGCGGCATGATGATGGCCAAGTTCACCGGCTACATCCTGCAGACGACGGGCAGCTACACGCCGATCTTCGCCGTCGCCGGATCGACCTATCTGATCGCGGTGATCGTCATCCACCTGCTCAGCCCGCGGCTGGCGCGGGTCGACGCGGCCTGATCTATCCAAGACAGAGCGGCAGCAAGCCGCCGGTCACGTAAGCACGAACCGCCCTCACCCTTCCTGCCCGGCTGCGTCGGGAGGCGAGAAGCGCCGGGAGGATGAGGGTGGAGCCACGGAGAGGCTCTATGCATTACTCGCTCCTAGCATTGGCGACCGCCCTTGCCGCCGCCACGCCGGCCGCGGCGCAGACCGATGGGCTGCTGTTCCGCATGTCCGCCGACAAGGATCTGACCGCCGAGGTCGCGGGCGGGGCGGCGGTGCCCAATTTCCGCAGCAACGTGGGCGTCGTGCCGGACGGCGCGATCGGCGGCGCGGCGCGCTGGGCGGACGACGGCTATGTCGCCTGGTCCGCGCCGGGCAACATGATCGCGCAGCGCGGCACTGTGTCCTTCTTCTGGCGGCCGCGCGCGCCGCTCGGCGAGGCGCCCTTCGTCATCTTCCGCGCCGGCTTCGCCGATCATACCAGCTGGGACATGGCGTTCCTGCGCATCGACTGGAACGGTCACGGCTTCGACGCCTTCGTCACCGACACCAATCTGTCGCGCATCCGTGTGTCGTGGCGGATCGACCAGATCCCCAGCCCCGACCAGTGGCGGCATATCGCCTTCGCCTGGGACGAGGCGAAGGGGGTGCAGCTGTTCGTCGACGGCAAGCCGGTCGCCAAGCTCGACCAGCGTGCCGACCTCGATTCCGGCCTCGACCAGTTCGGCCTGGCCGGGCGGGTGATGTCGCCGCATCAGGTGCAGAGCCGATACAATTTCATGCGCGGGTCCGATCTTGACGAACTTCGCGTATATGACCGGATGCTGGGCGCCGGCGACGTCGCCGCGCTGGCCGCCAAGGGCAAGCCCGCCCCGCAGCCTGTCAGCCAGGATAGGTCAGCATGGCTGCACCGTTTCGGCTGGGACAAGACATCGCCGCCGCTGCTGACCGACCCGGTGACGCGCATCCGCAAGGTCGAATTCGCCGACGCCAAGGATCTGAAGGAGTGGATGTACAAGGGCGTCGACGGCATCGCCGAGACGACCTGGCCCGGCGTCTACAATCGATCGAAGCTGCCGGGGCGCGACGATTATTTCGAGCTGCCCGACTGGAACGTCTATGTCGAGGGCGGCAAGCGCTACGACCTGACGGTGCCCGCCGGCGAGACGTTCAACCGCGTCGAGATCCGCGGTGCCGCATACGGCAACCTGTCCTGGACGGACGCCGGCGGTAAGGATCAGACCCTCGCCACCCGCGCCAAGGGCGTCGTGCGCAGCGTCGATGCGGTGAAGCCCCGTACCGGCGGCACGCTGCATTTCACCAACGTGATGCAGGAACAGCCGATCCAGGAGCTCTGGGCCTATGACGTCGGCGCCGGCGCGGTGCCGAAGGGCAGCGTCACGCTGAGCTACACGGTCGATGCCGCCGCCTCGCCTCGGCTGGCGGCGCTGGCGCCGCTCAACGCCTATATCGCCGGCCGTTTCGCGCCGGAGGAACGCAGCACCGTGGTGGCGATGCCGTCGGCGGGAATGAAGGTGGCGGTCGGTGCCGGCGCCGCCGGTGCATCGGGCAATGCGGTGCGCCGCGCCGCCGGCCGGCCGATCGTCCATGTGCTGATCCCGGCGAGCTTCGGCGATGCCTTCCCGGACCAGCCGCTGGCGCGCGCCTGGGACTATGGCTGGCAGAATCTGCACGACGGGCTGGACGGGATCGCCATCGACCTGCCCGCCCTGAAGGGTGGCGTCGGGTCCGGGGGCACGATCCCGCTCAACATCCGCGTCCACGATCCGCTGTGGCCGGGGCGCGACATGATCGACGTGTCCGTCTCCGTCCGCGCGGGCGAGGCGCGCACGCTCTGGCTCGATCTGCGCGACCGCATCCTGCCGAACGACAGCCTGTTCCTGACGCTCGCCTCCGCCGATGCCGGCTTCGACGCCGACAGTTTGAACGGCGCGAAGATCCGGCTGGTGTTCAAGCCGCGCGCCGAGGCGCTGAAGGAGCATGTCGCCGACCGGTTCGCGCAGGTGAAGGACAATTGGGGCTTCCTGGTCGAGGAGCATACCGCCTCGCAGCGTGCCGGCCTGTACCGCCGCGTCTATGCCGACATCACCGACCTGCTGCGCGTCGCGCCCGACCATGAACAGGCGCGCGCCTATTGGGCGGACATCAACTACCGGCCGGAAAACCTGCCGCCGGTGGCGCTGCCCCCTGCCCCCGCCGGCGTGCCGCTATGGGCGACGCGGCAGCTCGACGATCTGAAGATCACCCGCGACTTCGTGCTATGGTGGATCGACCATCGCCAGGTGCCCTATGGCGACTTCGGCGGCGGCATTTCGGACGACGTCGACCTGACCCAGCAATGGCCGGGTCTGGCGCTGATGGGGGTCGAGCCGGACAAGGTGAACGCCTCGCTGCGCGCATTGTCCGACGCGGTCTACAAGAACGGCATGCGGGTCAACGGACTCGGCTACATCACCACCGACGAGCTCCACGCCTATGAGGAGGGGCTGAACAGCGACGCCGAGCGGCTCTATCTCAACTGGGGCGAGCCCAAGGCGGTCGAGCGGCTGATGGACACGGTGCGTGCGCTGCAGGGCGTCATCCTCAAGAACCCTGCCGGCCACATGCATTTCGCGTCCAACTGGTATGGCGGGCGCAAGATGTACCGCGAGGGGCCGTGGGAATGGCAGAAGCCGTACAGCTTCACCGTTCTGCATGGGCCGATCCTGATCGGCCTGTACAACGGTAATCCGGCGGCGCGTGGCCTCGTCACCGGCGTGATCGACGGCTGGATGGCGCATGGCGAGCAGAATGCCGACGGCAGCTGGAGCTACCCCAACGAGATCAACTGGCGCACCGATGCGACGCGGGTCGGCGACGGGGGCGGCGTGACGACGCCGTTGCAGGGTGCCTGGGCGGCGTGGCGCTTCACCGGCGATGACAGATATCTGCGCCCGGTGCAGGCGCGGGTCGGCAAGGCGCCGGGCGGGCTCAACGAATTCGCCGAGAATGCCTTCGACACGATGCCGGGCGGGGCGGCGCTCCGTGCGAAGCTGGCCAAGACGGCGGGCGACGATCCGTTCGCGGCTTATGCGCGCTGGGCGGCGGGCGGCAATCTTGCGGGACTGGCATCGCTGCACGAAGCGGCGTGGACCGACAAGGCGCAGCACCAGTACATGTACACGGAGGGCCATTGGTGGTCCGACCGCGTCGACCAGCCCAACGACATCCTGCAGCGCGAGCGGCTGGGCGGCATCGCCCTCCGGCGCAACATGACCTGGCCGGGCAACACCGTCAGCTGGCGGTTTGCGACGCCGGGCGCGGCGGAGCAGGTCGCGATCCTGGTGCCCGGCGCGACGCGCGAGAAATTCCGCGTCATCGCCTACAACACCAGCGGCGTGGCGCAGAGCGCGCGCATGTCGACGTGGAACGTCGCCGCCGGCACCTGGCGGCTGCGCGTCGCGACCAGTAAAGATGAGGGCAAGACGCTGACCGGCGGAGACACGCGCGAGGTCACGCTGGAGCGCAGCGCCGGCACCGACGTCACCTTCGCGCCGGGTACCACGACGGTGATCGAGGCGGAACTGATCCGGGCCGGCACGCCGGTCGAGGCGCGTCCCGATCTCGGCATCGGCGCGGACGATGTGGTGGTGAAGGGCCGACAGGTGACGCTGACCGTGCACAGCCTGGGCTCGGTCGCGACCGGCGCCGGCGTCGCAACGCTGATGGCGGCGGACGGCCGTGAGCTCGCCCGCGCGGCAATCCCGCCGATCGAAGCGCCTCTCGACCTCAAGCCAAGGACGGTACAGGTGCGGATGACGCTGCCGGCCGACGCGAGAGCGGGCGTGACGGCACGCGTTGCGATGGCGGGCGACGCGCCGGAGGTGACGCTGCTCAACAATGCGGTGGCGGTGGGGCGGTGAGAGAGCTTGGCGGGACGCCCCCGTCCCCCTCCCGCTTGCGGGAGGGGCTAGGGGAGGGAATTCTCGCACGTAACGACTTGTGGTCACTGCCCTCCCCCATCCCCTCCCGCAAGCGGGAGGGGAGATCAGAAGTTGACCGCCGCTCGTTCCTCGCCGGAGCGCTCGCCCTGCCGCTGCTGCCCTCCACCACCGACACCCGCGCGGCGCTCGACGAGGCCGCCGCCCTTCCGCCATCGGAGGCGCTGGTCCGCCTCGCCGCCATCGACACCCGCAAGCTGGCGACCCGCGAGCGGCTCGACGTCGAGGCGGCGCGCGCCGGGCTGGCGATCGATCGCGATCTCGCCCGGTTCGGCGGCGGCGCGAAGCAGGGCTACCGCCCGGAGCCCGGCAGCATGGCGCGGCTGGCGCAGGGGGCAGACTGGTACCGGCTGCTGCTCGGCCGCAGCCTCGGGACGGTCGAGCCACGCGCCGCCCAGGCGCGGCTGGCGCAAGCGATGACGGCGTTGCAGGCCCGGGCCGACCGCGGCTTCCGCGCGATCGGCCTGACGCGGGGCAGCGTCGCCGACCGCTATCGCGCGCTGTGGCAGGACGAGCGTTTCCTGTTCGCCGACGACGATGCCGGCCGCGCCGCGGCGGTGGCGGCGATGACGCGCGAACTCGACGCCGCGCGCGGCCGCGTCCCCGTGCAGGTCGGCGCGGTGCCGGCCTGGGCCGCGGCCTGTTCGGTGCGGGCGCTGTCGCCCGCCGAGATCGCCGCGGGCAAGAACGGCTATCGCATCGTGCCGACGCCGACGGCGCCGGGCGCCTATATCGTCGATCTGCGTGACGTGCGGCGGCGGCCGGCGTGGACGCTGCCGAGCGTCGTCGCGCACGAACTGTTGCCGGGCCATATGATCCAGCTCGGGCTGGAGGGCGCGGCGCCGCCGCATCCACTGCGCCTCACCTATGCCGCGGCGTTCGTCGAAGGCTGGGGCATCCAGGCGGAAACGCTGGCGCCCTATGCCGATCCGCATGCGCGACTGGGGCATCTGCACTGGCTGATCTTCCGCGTCGGGCGGGCGCTCGCCGACATCGGCTTCCACCACGACGGCTGGAGCGCGGACGAGACGCGCGCGCGGCTGGTCGGCTGGCAGGGCGAGCCCGCCTATTTCGCGCCGTTCGACGTCGAGCTGGCGCGCATCCCGCGCGAACCGGCGAGCCGCGCGGCGGAGGCGCTGGCGTGGCTCGGCATCGCGGACGGTGCGCGGCGCTCCAGCGTGGCAGGGGCGCGGGGCTATTACCAGCGGCTGCTCGCCGACGGACGACGGCGGACGGAGCAACTGGCAGGCTGACCGGGCGGAGTGGTCGGGCGCCCCTAGCCCTCGCCGCGCAGCCGGTAGCCGACGCCGAGTTCGTTGGCGATGACGCTGCCGACCGGCAGGGGCGCCTCCAGCTTGCCGCGCAGATTGCGCACGACGATGCGCAGATATTCGATGCGCGGGTCCTCGTCCCCGCCCCAGGCGGCGGCGATGATGCGATCGTGGGTGACGACGCGGCCGACGTGCTGGGCGAGCAGCGCGAGCACGTCATATTCCTTGCGCGTCAGGTGCAGCTCTTCGCCGGCGCGGGTGACGCGGCGGCGGTCGAGGTCGATCGCCAGCTCGCCGGCATGGACGATCGGCGCCGCCGCGCTGCCGCTGCCGCGATGGCGCAGCGCGACGCGCAGGCGGGCGAGCAGTTCGTCGGTGTCGAACGGCTTGGTGACGTAATCGTCAGCGCCGAGGTCGAGCGCGGCGACCTTTTCCTCGGTGGCATCGCGCGCCGAGACGACCAGCACCACCCGCTGCCCGTCGCCCCGGAGCAGCGGCACCAGCCCCAGGCCGTCGCGATCGGGCAGGCCGAGGTCGAGCAGCACCGCATCGGGATGCTCAGCCGCCGCGAGGGCGAGCGCATCGCGGCCGTCGCGCGCCTCGACCACCTGATGGCCGGCGCGTTCCAGCGTGTTGCGCAGCAGGCGGCGGATCGCGACCTCGTCGTCGACGATGAGGACCTTGGCGGCCATCTACAGCCCGCCGCCGCCATCGCGCACGATCAGCGCGTGCGGGAAGATCAGGGTGAAGGCGGCGCCGCGCTCGTCCGTCCGGTTGCTTGCCTCGACGCTCATCCCCATGCTTTCCGCGAACGCCTTGACGATGGCAAGGCCGAGGCCGGTGCCGTGGATCGCGCGATCCGACCCTTCGAGCCGGCGGAACGTCTCGAACACCTCCGCCTCGCGGCCCGGCGGCAGGCCGGGGCCACGGTCGAGCACGGCGAGGCGCAGGCTCCCATGGCGGTGGCGGCCCTCGACGACGATCTCCGTGTCCGGATCGGCATAGCGGCCGGCATTGTCGAGCAGGTTGAGCAGGCAATGGTGGAGCAGTTGCGGATCGGCGCGGACCAAAGGCAGGTCGGGCGGCACGTCGAGGCGCACCGCATGCCCCTCCAGCGCGCGGCGCGCATCGTGGGCGGCGCCGGTGACCGCATCGCTGAGGTCGATCGCCTCGACCTTGAGCTTGAGCGCCCCCGCCTCGACCCGCGCCATGTCGAGCAGATTGGCGACAAAGCGGTTGAGCCGCGCCGCCTCGCCCTCGATCGTCGCGACCAGTTCGCCCTGCTGGTCGGCGGCGGCGCCGCGGCGCAGTTCGGCGGCCGCAGCCATCACCGCGGTCAGCGGCGTGCGCAGGTCGTGGCTGACCGAGGACAGCAAGGCCGCACGCAGCCGGTCGCGGGTGCGCACCGCGTCGACGTCGCGGATCTCCGCCTCCAGCCGCAGCCGCTCGAGCACCAGCGCCGCCTGGTCGATCAGGCCGGTGAGCAGGGGCAGCCGGTCGGCGCGGACCGGATCGCCGCCGCTCTCGCTGGCGAGGCCAAGCACCGCCAGCGTCCGCTCGCCGGCTTTCAGCGGCTGGAACAGCCATTCCGAGGCGGCGAGCGTCGCCGATCCCTTGCCCGCCGGATTGCCCGTGTCGAACGCCCAATTGGCGGCGGCCATGTCCATCGTCTGCAGGCTGTAGTCGGACCGCGTCGCCGCCTGCACCGCGACGCCGCCGCCCGGCGCGGGCGCGAGCAGCACGACCTGCACGTCGAACAGGCGGCGGATATCCTCACAGATCACCCGCGCCGCCTCCGCCGGGTCGTTGATCCCGCCCAAGCGGTGGAGGAAGCCGGCGAGCGTCGCATTGGCGCGCGCGCTCGCCGCGGCGAGATCGGCCTGCGCACGCACCCGCGCGGTCAGCTGGCTGGTGGCGATGGCGACGCCGAGCAGCACGAAGATCGACACGACATTCTCGGGATTGCTGACGCTGAGCGTGCCGACCGGCGGCAGGAAGAAGAAATTATAGGCGAGGCTGGAGGCGAGGCCGGCGAACAGGCCGGTGCGCAGGCCATAGAGGCTCGCCGCCGCCATCACCGGCAGCAGGTAGAGCAAGGCGACATTGCCGAGGTTGAGGACGTGGAACAGCGCGCTCGCCGCCGCGGTGACCGCCGCGACCAGCGCCAGCGTCGCGAGATAGCCGGTCGGCGAGCCCCAGGCGCCGCGCCTGGCGACGCGTTCGCGCGGTGCCGGCGCCTCCTCGACGGGCAGGACGTGGACGGTGACGCCGGGCGTCTCGCGGACCAGCCGGTCGACCACCGAGCCGTGGCGCAGCTCGAACCAGCGCGAGCGCTTCGATTTGCCGACGACCAGTTGCGTCGCGCGCGCATCGGCGAGGAAGCCGCGGATTCCCTCGACAACATTGGGTGCCGGCACCGTCGCCACCGCCGCACCGAGCTGGGTCGCCAGCGTCATCGTCTGGGCGAGGCGGCGGTGCTGCCCCTCGCCGAATTGCGCGGTGCGCGGCGTGTCGATGAACAGTGCCGTCCAGGGTGCGCGCAGCGCGTCGGCGGCGCGCTTCGCGGCGCGGACCAGTTCGTCGGCACCGGGGAATTCGCTGACCGCGACGACCAGCCGCTCGCCGCCTGCCCAGGTGCCGCCGACGCCGAGCGAGCGGACATGGTCGAGCATCTGCGCGTCGACCGCCTGCGCGGCGCGGCGCAGCGCCAGTTCGCGCAACGCCGACAGATTGGACTTGGAGAAGAAATGCGACAGCGCCCGCGTCGCTTCCTGCGGCAGATAGACCTTGCCCGCCTTCAGCCGCTCGATCAGCTCGTCGGGCGGGATGTCGACGACCTCGATCTCCGCCGCCTCGAGGATGCGGTCGGGCACCGTCTCGCGGACGCGGACGCGGGTGAAGCTGGCGACGACGTCGTTGAGGCTCTCGACGTGCTGGATGTTGACCGTGGTATAGACGTCGATCCCGGCGGCGAGCAGTTCCTCGACATCCTGATAGCGTTTGGGATGACGGCTGCCGGGCGCATTGGTGTGCGCCAGCTCGTCGACCAGCGCCAGCCGGGGGCTGCGGGCGAGGACGGCGTCGAGGTCCATCTCGTGCAGCGTGCGCCCCTCATAGGGGACGGCGCGGCGCGGCAGCACCTCCTGGCCGCGGACCAGCGCCTCGGTCTCGACGCGGCCGTGCGTCTCGACCACCGCGACGACGACATCCACGCCGTCGCGCCGCCGCGCCGCGCCTTCGGACAGCATCTCGAACGTCTTGCCGACCCCCGGCGCGGCGCCGAGGAAGATCTTCAGGCGGCCGCGCCCCTCCTGCGCGGCGGCGCGCAGTAGGGCATCGGGATCGGGACGCTCGCCCGCCGTCATCGGCGCGCGGCAGCGTCCAGCGCGCGATTGAGGGCAAGGACGTTGACGTGGGGGTCGCCGAACACCGAATCCTCGGTCGCGCGCGTGACGAGGCTGCGGACGGTCGCGACCGGCAGGCCGCGGACGCGGGCGATGCGGGGTGCCTGCGCCAGTGCGGCCTCCGGCGACAGATCGGGGTCGAGACCCGAGCCGCTGGCGGTGACGAGATCGGCGGGCAGCGGCCCGGTCATCCCTTCCGCCCGGCGTTTCGCGACGTCCGCCTTGACCCGGTCGATCAGCACGCGCGCGGTCGGACCGAGGTTGGAGCCCGACGAGGCAAGGCCGTCATAGCCCTTGCCGGCGGCGGACGGGCGCGTCTGGAAATAGCGGTCGCTGGTGAACGCCTGGCCGACGACGGTCGAACCGATCACGCGGCCGGACGCATCGCGCACCAGGCTGCCGTTCGCCTGGGCGGGAAAGATCGCCTGTCCGATGCCGGTCATGGCGAAGGGATAGACCAGTCCGAGCAGGATCGCGAACAGGATCGTCATGACGATCGCAGGCCGCAGGGCGGAGGTGATGTCTTGGTTCATTGTACCGTTCCTCTGCAAAGCCCCTCCCCTTCAGGGGAGGGGTAAGGGGGTGGGGCCTGTCCGCGGACGCGGCGCCTGTGGCGACGCCCCACCCCAACCCCTCCCCTGAAGGGGAGGGGCTTCTCGGTGTCACGCCAGGCCGAGGCCGGTGACCGCGACGTCGATGATCTTGATCCCGACGAACGGGGCGACGAGGCCACCGAGGCCGTAGATGGCGAGGTTGCGCGCGAGCAGCGGCCCCGCCCCCATCGGCTTGTAGGCGACGCCCTTCAGCGCCAGCGGCACGAGCAAGGGGATGATCAGCGCATTGAAGATGATCGCGCTGAGGATCGCCGACTGCGGCGTGCCGAGCCCCATCACGTTGAGCACGCCGAGGCCCGGATAGAGCGCGACGAACATCGCCGGGATGATCGCGAAATATTTGGCGACGTCGTTGGCGACCGAGAAGGTGGTCAGCGCACCGCGGGTCATCAGCAGCTGCTTGCCGAGGCCGACGACCTCGATCAGCTTGGTCGGATCGCTGTCGAGATCGACCATGTTGCCCGCCTCGCGCGCCGCCTGCGTGCCGGTGTTCATCGCCACACCGACGTCGGCCTGGGCCAGAGCGGGCGCGTCGTTGGTGCCGTCGCCGCACATCGCGACCAGCTTGCCGCCCTGCTGCTCCGACCGGATCAGCGCCAGCTTGTCCTCCGGCGTCGCCTGGGCGAGGAAATCGTCGACCCCCGCCTCCGCCGCGATCGCCGCCGCGGTCAGCGGGTTGTCGCCGGTGATCATCACCGTGCGGATGCCCATCCGGCGCAGTTCGCCGAACCGTTCGCGAATCCCCGCCTTGACCACGTCCTTGAGGAAGATCGCGCCCAAGAGCCGGCCATCCTCCGCCACCGCCAGCGGCGTGCCGCCGGCGCGGGCGATCTCGTCGGTGATGCGGCGAAGCTCGGTCGCCGCCGCCGTCTCGCCGACGCCCGGATTGGCGCGCAGGATCGAATCGACCGCGCCCTTCTGGATCAGCCGGTCGCCGATGCGGACGCCCGAGATACGCGTCTGCGCGGTGAACGGGATCACCTCCGCCCCGTCGGGTAGACGCGTAATGGCGGCACCGAAGCGGTCGCGGGCAAGCGCGACGATCGAGCGGCCCTCCGGCGTCTCGTCGGCGAGGCTGGCCATCAGTGCGGCGTCGGCCAGCGCATCGGGGGTGGCGCCGCCGACGCTGCGGAATTCGCTCGCCTGGCGATCGCCGATCGTGATCGTGCCGGTCTTGTCGAGCAGCAGCACGTCGACGTCGCCCGCCGCCTCGACCGCACGGCCCGATTTGGCGAGCACGTTGAACCGCACCAGCCGGTCCATGCCGGCGATGCCGATCGCCGAGAGCAGCGCCGCGATCGTCGTCGGGATCAGCGTGATCAGCAGCGCCGCGAGGATCGCGACCGGGATGCTGCCGCCGGCATAGGTGGCGAAGGCGGGGATGGTGCCGACCGCGATCAGGAAGATGATCGTCAGCCCGACGAGCAGGATGGTCAGCGCGATCTCGTTCGGCGTCTTCTGCCGCTCGGCGCCCTCGACCAGCGCGATCATCCGGTCGAGAAAGCCCTGACCCGGATTGACCGTCACCTGCACCCGGATCGAGTCGGAGATGACGCGGGTGCCGGCGGTGACCGCCGAGCGATCGCCACCCGCCTCGCGGATTACCGGCGCGCTTTCGCCGGTGATCGCCGCCTCGTTGACGCTCGCGACGCCGGCGATCACCTCGCCGTCGGACGGGATCAGGTCGCCGGTCTCGACCAGCACCACGTCGCCCTTGGCGAGGCGGGTGGCGGGGACGAGTTCCCAAGTGTCGCCGACTCCGGTCAGCAGCTTGGCGCGCAATTCCGCCTTGGTGTCGCGCAGACTCGCCGCCTGCGCCTTGCCGCGGCCTTCCGCCAGCGCCTCGGCGAAGGTGCCGAACAGCACGGTCAGCCACAGCCAGACGACGAGCTGGAGCTTGAAGCCGACGCCGAGACCGTCGTGGCCGACGACCAGCAGCACGGTGAGCAGCGCCGCGACGCTGGCGGTCACGAACATCACCGGGTTGCGGATCAGTTCGCGCGGGGAGAGCTTGAGGAACGAGGCCTTGATCGCCGGGACCATCAGGTCCGCGGTGAACAGGGATTTGGATGCGGTCTGAGCCATCAGCGCGCGACTCCGAAGGACCCGTCACCCCGGACTCGTTCCGGGGTCCACCGTGCGACGGGCGACGGCGGTGCGGGTGGAAGGGTGGACCCCGGAACACGTCCGGGGTGACGAATGAGGTTGCCGGCGGACATCAGAACAACTGCCCCTTCACCATCGCGAGATGATCGGCGATGGGACCGAGCGCGAGGCTCGGCAGGAAGGTGAGGCCGCCCAGCACCAGCACGATGCCGACGAGCAGGCCGACCCACAGGCCGCCGGTGGTCGGGAACGAGCCCGCCGAGGCCGGCGTGTGCTTCTTCGCCGCCAGGCTGCCGGCGATCGCCAGCATCGGCACGATGATGAAGAAGCGGCCGACCCACATCGCGACCCCGAGCAGGCCGTCGTACCAGGGCGTGCTGGCGGTCAGGCCGGCGAAGGCCGAACCGTTGTTGGCGACCGCGGAGGTGAAGGCGTAGAGGATCTCGCCGAAGCCGTGCGGCCCCTTGTTGAGCGGCCCGGCCAGCCCCTGCGCCGTCACCGACGACAAAGCGGTGAGGCCGAGGATCATCAGCGGCAGCACCGCGATGGCGAGCACGGCGAGCTTGACCTCCCTGCTCTCGATCTTCTTGCCGACATATTCCGGCGTGCGCCCGACCATCAGGCCGGCGACGAACACGGCGAGGATAGCGAACAGCAGGAAGCCGTAGATGCCCGCGCCGACGCCGCCGATGACGACCTCGCCCAATTGCATGTTGAACAGCGGGATCAGGCCGCCCAGCGCGGTGAAGCTGTCGTGCATGGCGTTGACCGCGCCGCACGAGGCCGCGGTGGTGACCGCCGCGAACAGCGCACTGGCGGCGACGCCGAAGCGCACCTCCTTGCCCTCCATGTTGCCGCCGGCGACGCCGAGGTGATGGAGCATCGGATTGCCCGCGGCTTCGGCGCCATAGGCGACGCCGGCGCCGAGCAGGAACAGGATCACCATCGCCGCCAGGATCGCCCAGCCCTGGCGCGTGTTGCCGACCGCCTTGCCGAAACACCAGGTCAGGCCGAAGCCGATCAGGAAGATCGACAGCATCTGGACGAAGTCGACCAGGGCGGTCGGGTTTTCGAACGGATGCGCGCTGTTGGCGTTGAAGAAGCCGCCACCGTTGGTGCCTAGCATCTTGATCGCTTCCTGGCTGGCGACGGGGCCGAGCAGGATCGACTGGCGTGCCCCCTCCAGCGTCTGGACGTTGACCACGCCCGCCATCGTCTGCGGCACGCCGCTGGCGATCAGGAAGACGGTGTAGACGACGCAAAGCGGCAGCAGCAGGTAGAGCGTGACGCGCGTCATGTCGGCCCAGAAATTGCCCAGGCTCTTGGTCTCGCGCCGCGCGAAGCCGCGGAAGAAGGCGAAGGCGAGCGCGATGCCCGTCGATGCCGACAGGAAGTTGTGGATGGTCAGGCCGAACATCTGGCTGAAGTTCGACATCGTCGATTCGCCGGCATAGCTCTGCCAGTTGGTATTGGTGGTGAAGCTGATCGCGGTGTTGAACGCGAGATGCGGGCTCAAGCCCGCCAGCCCCTGCGGATTGCCGGGCAGCATGCCCTGCAGGCGCAGCACCGCATAGGTCAGCACCATCAACGCGACGTTGAACAGCAGCATGTGCAGCGCGTAGCGGCGCCAGCCCTGCTCGGCATTCGGGTCGATGCCGGCGAGTGCGTAGAAGCCGCGCTCGACCGGCGACAGCACGGCGTGGAGCGGCGTGCGCCGCCCCTCGTACAGCGCGAACAGCCACGCGCCGACCGGTTTGGTCAGCGCGAGCAGGATCGCGACGAAGCCCAGGATCAGGGCCCATCCTTGCAGCGTCATGATGCCGCCCCCTCTAGAAACGTTCGGGGCGGATCAGCACCGCCACCAGATAGACGAGCAGGCCGAGCGCGGTCAGCGCCGCCAGCCACAGGTCGATGGTCATGCTTGCCTCCTCAGGCCGCATCGCAGAGCCGGGCGTAGGCGAGCGTCGCCGCCACCAGTCCGACCATGACGAGGATCCAGATCAGATCGTCCATGCGTGTCGCTCCTGTCGTCAGAAGGCTGCGGTCAGCGACACGAGCAGGCGGCTGCCGGCGATGCTGCCGCTGCCGTCCTGACCCTTGCTGAAGCTCGGCTGGAGATAGGCGCTGCGCCGCTGGCTGATGTCGGTGTCGACCCAGGCGAGGCCGAGCGTCAGATTGCGGTAGGTCGTGTCCGCGCCGAGTGACCAGTCCCAATAGCTCCCCGTCGGCGTCACCGCGGTGGCATTCGGGCCAAGACCGTTTTGGCCCCAGCTGTGACCGACATGCGCCTTGGCGGTGAACGGCGTGCCGGCGATCGCATAGGCGCCGTCGCCCCACAGGTAGAGGTTGTCGCCCTTGGCGCCCGGATGGTCGTAGACGCCGGCCGCCGCGCTCGCGCCGGTGTCGTACCATTTGCCGATCGCCTGCTGCTTCGGCGCATAGGCGACGCCGGCGAGCAGGCTGGCGGGGCCGATCGTGCCGGACAGCTTGGCATAGGGTTCGGCGAAGTCGGTCTTGTTGGCGCCGCCCGGATAGACGTACCAGGTCAGGCCGACGTCGAGCGTGCCGGTCGGGCTGACCTTGGTCTTGTAGCCGCCGATCAGGTCGAGCTCCATGTTGGCGCCGCCGAACGTACCCCAGCCGGCGAGGTTCGACGCCCAGGTACCGACGTACAGGCCGCTCGCGTGCGCGACCGTGATGCCCGCCTGCACCGCGGGATGGTCGTCGCTCTGCGACACGCCGCGGAAGCGATAATCGGAAACGATCGCCGCCGAACCGCTGACGGTGACGGGGGGCGGCGGCGCGGTGTCGCTCTGGGCCGCGGCGGCGGCCGGCAGGATCGCCAGCAAGGCGGCGGCGACGGGAAGGATCGGTGTCATCATGGCCCCATGGTCGGAGCGCGCATCCACCATCGGACGGCGCCTCCAGGGCCAGCCGATTAGGCCCGGGCCGCGTAGCAATGCGAGGGCGAAACGCCGCTTTCGCATATAGATGGCATAGTGAAACGGGCGGCGAGCGGCTTATGGTGGCGGCCACTGCCCTCCAGCGGGGACACCGCGGCCATGCTTCGAATCGACGACGATATGCCCCGCAAGCCGGTCGATTCGATCGACATCACCGCCGAACTGGCAGAGCGACCGCACCGCGCGCCCGACCATGCAGGCGAGAATGCCGCGCTCGCCGAACTCGCCGCGGCGATGACCAGCGCGCCCGACACCGTGCTCGACCGGCTGGCGCAGGCGGCGATGCGGCTGACTGGCGCCGCGTCGGCGGGGATCAGCCTGCTCGAGCCGGGCGGGCGCTACGGCCAGTTCCGCTGGGTCGCCACCGCCGGCGCGCTGGACGCCGCCGAGGGCAGCCTGCTGCCGCGCGAGGACAGCCCGTGCGGCGAGGTGATCGCGCGCGGTACGACGCTGCTGCTGCGCGACCCCGGCCGGGTCTATCAGACGGAGGCGCCCTCGCCGGTGCCGGTCAGCGAAGCGCTGCTGTCGCCGTTCGAGTTCGAGAATCGCCCCATTGGTACCGTCTGGGCGATGCACGACGATCCGACGCGTCGCTTCGACGGCGAGGATGCGCGGCTGCTCGCCAGCCTCGCCCGCTTCGCCTCGGTCGCGCATCAGGTCGTGGTCTCGCTCAACCGGGCGCATCGGCAGTCACTGGCGCTCAAGGCCAGCCGCGACCGCGTCCAGGCGACGCTGGACGCCTCGATGGACATGATCCAGCTGTTCGAGGCGGTGCGCGACGACAGCGGCGCAATCGTCGACTTCCGCTGGGTGCTCAACAACCGCACCGCCGACGCTTATTATGGCGAGGACATGGTCGGTCGCCGCCTGCTCGACTGCAACCCCGGCGTGATTGCCGAAGGCATCTTCGAAGCCTTCTGCCGGGTGGTCGAGACCGGCGTGCCGGACCGGTCCGAGCGACGATACAGGCATGAGCAGTTCGACGGCTGGTTCTACCAGTCGGCGGTCAAGCTGGGCGACGGCGTCGCCACCACGACCACCGACATCACCGAGTTGAAACGCGCCGAGCACCAGGTCGCCGAACTGCGCGACGCGATCGCCGCGGCGCGGCTGGACCAGAGCGAACAGCGTTTCCGCGGGCTGGTCGAGGGCCACGCCCAGGCGGTGTGGGAAACCGATCCCGCCGGCGTCGTCGTTGCCGACAGCCCGAGCTGGCGCGCCTATACCGGGCAGAGCCGCGAGGCGTGGCTGGGCTATGGCTGGCTCGACGCGATCCATCCGGATGATCGCAGCTATGCCGAGCGGCAGTGGCGCGAAGCCATGCACGTTGGCAAGTTTAACGCCGAATTCCGCTTATGGTCCGCCGCAGAGGGCCGCTGGCGCTGGACCAACGTGCGCGCGGTGCCGCTGATCGCGCGCGACGGCGCGATCCTGAAATGGGTCGGCATGAATATCGACGTCGACGAGCGCCGCCGCGCCGAGGAGATCCTGCGCGACAGCCAGGAACGGCAGGCCTTCCTGCTGCGGCTCAGCGACGGGCTGGCGTCGATTGCCGACGCCACCGACCTGCTGCGCTATGCGGCGCGGCTGCTCGGCGAGCAGATGGCGGTCGACCGCACCTTCTACAGTGAGATCGACGGCCCGGCGGGCGCGCGCACCGCGGTGATCCGCGCCCAGCACGTCCGCCGCGGCGCGGCGCTGCCCGACCGGGTCGACTATGACCGGCGCGCCGGCGGCTGGATCAGCGACTGGCTGCGCCGCGGCGAGCGCGTGGTGATCGCCGACGTCGCCGGCGATCCGCGGCTCGACGAGCGCAGCCGCGCCGCGCTGATCGCCAGCGGCGCCCGTGCCATGATCCTGGTGTCGCTGCTGCGCGATGGCGAGGAGACGGTCAATTTCGGCGTTCAGCACGGGGCGCCGCGATCCTGGACCGCCGCCGATATACAGCTGGTCAACGAGGTGGCGGAGCGGACCTGGGCGGCGGCGGCCCGGGTGCGGACGGAATCGGCGCTGGCCAAGAGCGAGGAACGGCTGCGCAGCGCGGTCGAGGTCGGTCAGGTCGGCCTGTGGGACTGGGACGTCACCACCGGTGCGATCCACTGGTCTGACGAGCATTTCCGCATGGAAGGCTATGCCGTCGGCGAGGTGACGCCGAGCTACCAGACCTGGTCGCAGCGGCTGCATCCCGACGACCGCGCCGCGACCGAGGCCGCGCTGCATCACGCGATGACGAGCGGCGAGGAATATGTCCACGAATTCCGCGTCGTCCATCCCGACGGCACGGTGCGCTGGATGGCGGCACGCGGCCAGTTCGTCTACGACGCCGCGGGCGCGGCGGTGCGCATGGTCGGCGCAATGGTCGACACCACCGAGCGGCGCGATCTGGAGAACCGTCAGACCGCATTGGTCGGCGAGCTGCAGCATCGCACCCGCAATTTAATGGGGGTGATCCGCTCGATCGCGCACAAGGCGATGGACGCCAGTCGCGACCTCGCTGATTTCCACGCTCGCTTCGAAGACCGGATGACCGCGCTGAGCCGCGTCCACGGCCTGCTGTCGCGGCTGGGCGAGCACGACCGGATCGGCTTCGACCAGCTGATCCGCGGCGAGATGGAGGCGATGAGCGGCGATCCCGCCCGCGTCACGCTCGACGGCCCTGCGGGGATCCGGCTGCGCTCGTCGACGGTGCAGATGCTCGCGCTGGCGCTGCACGAGCTGGCGACCAATGCGGTCAAATATGGCGCGCTCGGCCAGCCGGGGGCGCGGCTGACGATCCGCTGGCATTGGACGCCACCGGAAGCCGACGGTCGGCCGTGGCTGACGATCGACTGGCGGGAGCAGGGGGTGACGATGCCGCCGCCCGGACAGGGCGGCGCCGGCCAGGGTCGCGACCTGATCGAGCGCGCCCTGCCCTATCAGCTCGACGCCGACACGCGCTTCACGCTGACCGCCGACGGCGTCCACTGCATCATCGCGCTGCCGGTATCGGAGACGACCGCGGTCTGATCGTCCGTCACCGGCCCGCCGGTCACGGCAGCGCATGCCCCATGCCCGCCTGCAACACCGCGTACCATTCCGTCCGCGTCCAGCGCACCGCATAGGCGCCGGCGGCGGCGGCGATCCGGGCCGGCTGCTGCGACCCGACGATCGGGATGACGCGCGCCGGATGCGCCATCACCCAGGCAAGCGCCGCCGTCGCCGCGTCGACGCCGTAGCGGGCGCCATGGTCGGCGAGCAGCGCCGCCGCCGGCAGCGCCGCATCCGCCAGCCGGCCGCCGCCGAGCGGCGACCAGGCGAGCACCGCAATGTCGCGGGCCATCGCCTGGTCGAGCGTACCATCGAACAGCGGCGCGCTGTGCAGGGCGCTGAATTCCGGCTGGGTGCTGACGATCGGCTGGCCGAGGAACGTCTGCAGCGCATCGAGTTCGGCCGCACTGTGGTTCGACACGCCGATGCTGCGCACCTTGCCCCTCGCCACCATGGCATCGAGCGCCGCCGCCACTTCCTGCGGATGCGCCAGCAGGTCGCGGCGGTGGATCTGGTAGAGGTCGACCTGGTCGATGCCAATCCGCGCCAGCGATGCGTCGAGCGCCTCGGCCAGGTAGGTGGCGCTGGAATTATAAGGAATGCCGGGGCGGATGCCGCCCTTGGTGGCGATCGTCATCGTGTCGCGCAGCGCCGGCGCCTCGGCGAGCGCACGGCCGAACAGGATCTCTGCCGAACCGAAACCGGCCGGCTGATCCGCGCCATAGATGTCGGCGGTATCGAACAGCGTGATTCCCGCGCCCAGCGCCGCATCGATCGCCGCGCGCACCGCCTTGATATCATCGCCCGCCAGCCGCCACATGCCCCAGGCGATCGGCGAGACAAGCATGCCGCTGCGGCCGAGCGGACGGGGAGCGGGGGACAGCGCGATATCGGTCATCTGCCGAGCCCTAGTGGCAACACCGCACGGGGACCAGCGCAGACGTTCCAGGATCAACGCGTCATGCGCTCATCATGATTTGTCGACACCCAGCACCTGCGCGGCCGCCGGATGCACCCGTCTGGCGCGCTCCGCAGTTCCACCCCCAGAGCGCGACCGAACAGGCGCTTCGCGGTGATTTGATCGAACGTGCGGAGGATTCGGCGGGCGCGCCAGTCGACGTCATAGGCCACGAACGTCCCGAAGCTGTCGCAATCACTGTGCGCGACGATCTCCGCCACGATGATCAAGCGCGTTTCGGACCGCCATCGTATCACCGCAACGTTTGGGCGTTCGGGCCAGCCGCATAGTGTCGGCTGCCCGAATGCAGCATGGACGAGCGGCGCCAGATCGACCGTGCGTAGCCGTCGACGATCGCCGGCTACGATCAGGACGCGAAATGGCCCATTCGCCCCGCCATCGCTCGTCGTTACGGCAAAGGCCCGCGACGTTGGCGACCAGAGGAGCTCCGAGCCGACACCCGCGCCGAGAGACACCTCGCCAGCGCCGATGGCTCCGCGGATGCGCAACGTGACTTCGCCATCCTCGCCCTGGCGTTCGTCATACCGGGCAAGCACGCGCGAACGGCCATCGGGTGAGACCAGCCGCACGCCAACCGGCGATCCCGCAACCTTATCCCAGATCAGCTGCGCGTGACGGGCGTAATAGCCCGCCGCTGCGGGAAAAGGCGAGAACACCGTCTGTGCCGCCAGCATCGCGACGCCCGTCAATATGGCAGTCGCCCAGCGTACCAACAGTGGAACGGCGGTCCAGTCGCTCCGCCCGCGCTTCGTTGACGAAAGCATGGATGCGGAGGGAGCGACTGGCATGGTGGGCGTGGCAAGGATGGAACTTGCGACCCCTGCGATGTCAACGAAGGCGGTAGCGCGGTTTTCCGCCGGTTTCTGACTTCCGTCGCCCTCGTTGACCTCGTGAAAACTCGCGGAAAACCGTGCGTGATTTTGGCGAACGCCGAAGTCGCGCCGAAGCCCCCCACCGACATTTAGGCGCTCCGCGCGCCAACGCCATCACGTAAGCGCGCGGCTGAACACAGCGATTCAGCCGGCGCTTTCGTGCGCCCATCGACTCCGCACGGGAGCCGACACGATGTCGTTTACCTCTACGTCTGACGCAGCACCGATCGCGCGCCAGACACGCCAGATCATCAAGCAAGCCACCGCCGGCATGACGGGGAAGACCCGCGGTCCTGATCCCCATGTCCGTCGCGACAGTTACGACGTCGACGACAGCCGCGCCCAGGTGTGGCGCAAGATCGAGGATGGCACGAAAAAGGGTGGCCTCGCCTTCGCCGACGCGCTGCTGAAGACGGCCGAGGAGTTCGACGTCGTTCACAAGCAGAAGGGATCGCGCGGGCCGCTGCAGGCGAACGGCATACGGGTGCTGACGGCGATCGTGCGTAAGGCCCTCGACTTCAAGACCGGGCGATCGGAGCCCGAGCTGCTGACGATCATGAAGTGGACCGGCCTTTCGAAACCGGCCGTCGTGGGCGCGCTGAAGCGGCTGCGCGAGCACGGCTTCCTCGATTGGGTGCGACGGAGCGTTCGGGTCGGGGCAAAGGGCCAAGCCGGGCCCCAGCGCAAGCAGACGTCGAACGCCTATTTCTTCAGCTTCGCCCGCATGCGCGACCGCCACAAAGGCGTCTGGATGCGCTTCCGCGACCTCCTGGCGCGCAAGAAGGCAAATGCCGCTGCCAAGGCCGCCCCCCCACCCGACAGCCCTCCACCGCCGCCTGAATCGTCCGCGACGCCCTTGGGGATGGCGCTCGCCTCCCTCTACTCTCGGATCGAGAGCGCGAGTTCATGAAGCGGTCTGTATCCCTCCCAAGGGGTGAGATTAAAAGGAATGGACCCGCTTAGGCGGGCCCATGCGCTGTGAGAATGGATCTGCGCCGGCAGATCCATGCGCTCCTCGTGCTCCCCCCTGCCGAAACGGCACACCCCACGGACCCGACCGCTCAGACGCGGCTGTCGGAGCGTGGCGGCTTGCGCCGCCCCGGGGCTGCCTAGGGGGGAGGAGCACGAACCGCGCCAACTGCCCCCGGCGTCGCGCATGCGGCGCCTTTCAAGGAAGAGCTGATGACCGACGATCGTGAGGAACGCTGCAATGGGTTTCGGATCAGCCTGACCGATGAAGACGTCGCACGCATGGTTCTGGCCGGGGCGCACGCCGTGCGGCCGTCAAACTGGAGCCTCTACCGCGAGACGCTGCTGGCGGCCGCCGTCGCTGCTGGGCGGGAGATCGGCCGGCGCGAGAAATTGGAACCGCTCGACGATGGGCTGCGCAGCGTTGCCCGGGCGGCGGCCGACGAGCTTGTCGGCCAGGGCTTGGTCGGCATGACCCACAACCTCTACCGCCTGGACGCTTGGATGCAGCGCTATCCGGCACGCGGCGTGGCCGAAGATCCGCCATCGGCATCCGACTGATCTTTTTACCCAGGGACACTTCTCGACGCGCACGGTGCCACTGCGTGGTGTCCGAGGGTGAGCCATCGACACTTTCGCCCCCCGCCCTGATAACCGCGGAACACTGTCGCGCTCAGCGCGCTGAGCAGCTGAGGAGATCGACATGGTGACCCACAACAAACCCTCTGACGTGGTAGCGGAGGAAGGCCGGGTGCTCGTCGACGGCCCGGATGGGGTGGCCGTGGCCCTTACGCCGATGGCGGCAGTCTCGACTTCTGACAGGCTTCACGATGCCGCTACCGAAGCCTTCGGGCAGCAGCGCATGCAAGAGGCTGCAGACGCTGCAACAAAGCCGAAGGATCAAGCCCGCAAAGCCTGAGCTTCGTCAAGAGCACTGCTGGCGGACTTAAGCATCGAGCTGGTCCGCCCACGCCTGAAACAGATCGCGCCGGCGCTCGAGCAGCTCGGCCCGGTTGTAGGCCGCCTCCACCTTGTCCTTCGGTGCATGCGCGAGCGCGCGGTCGATCGCTGAGCGGGCCTCGGGCTGGAGCTCATTCAACACCGTCGCGAAGGTCGCACGCCAGCCGTGTGGGACGTGGCGACCTGTGAAACCGGCGCGAGCGTAGAGCGCACCGATCGCCGCCTCGCCCATTTGGCCGCCGGCGCGGCCGGCGAATATCAGGCCCGAATCGTTGGAGCTTGTCCGAAGGCTGCGGAGCAGCTGCGCTGCCTGGCGCGATAGCGGCACCAGGTGATCGTTGGCCGCGTCGTCCTTCTTCGCACGTGCCAGCTTCATCCTGGCCGCAGGCACGCGCCACAGGGGCGCATCGCCGTCCAGATCCTCAATCTCATCCCAGCAGGCGCCACGCACCGCCGCCAGACGCACAGCCGTCAGGGCAAGGAAACGTGACGCGGCTTTGATAATATCCGCGCCGCCCAACTGATCGACCGCGTTCAGCAATTCGCGTGCCTCGGCCGCACGCAGCAGCGCCGGCTGTCGCCGCGCCGGTCGAGGTGGCATCAACGCGCGCCCGACGTGCTGAGCCGGATCGTTGTCCACGATGCCCTCGGCGATTGCAAACCGGAAGACGGCCGAGATGCGCTGGCAGATGCGACGCGCCGTTTCGCGGCGGCCGCGCTGCTCGACGGAACGCATGGCGTTCAACACCACTGGCGGGGTGATGGCGCCGATCGGCATCGCGCCGATTGCCGGGAAGACATCGCGATCAAGGCTGGCCAGGACGTCTCCAGCATGCACCTCAGTCCACCGCGGCAGCATGTGCTGGTACCAACGCCGGGCTTCCTCCTCGAAAGTGCGCGGCCCGCCGATATCGCCGACCGTACTAACGGCGCGTGGATCCTCGCCTCGAGCGCGTGCAGCAGCTGCGCCGTCGCGCCGGCTGCGCGCCTGGTCGAGGCTAACATCGGGAAAGCTGCCGATCGTCAGCAGCTGCTCGCGTCCATCAATGCGGAAGCGCCAGCGCCACGACCGGAGGCCCGTCGGGGCGACGTAGAGGTGCAGCCCGCCGGCGTCAGTGAGCTTGTAGGCGGCCGCCCGCGGCCGCGCCGCTTTCACGACTGCGTTGTTCAGCATTCGCACGCCTCATCGATTGTCGGTTGAGAATTTGACGCGGATCAAAGCGCTTCCGACCGCAGGATCCTAGGAGGACTGCTTTTGTCGGATGCCTCGGTGCAGCCGCTTCAGCGGAGGGCAGTTTGCCCAAATATCACTTCAACGTTTTCAATCCGGCCGCTCAAATGGACCACGACGGAATCGAGTTATCATCCCTGAGCGAAGCTCGACGCGAAGCTACAATCCTTGCCGGTGCTACGCTCAAGGAGGCTGCCGATGTTTGGGCCCTGTCGGACTGGCGGGTCGAGGTGGCCGACCACCATGGGCTTGTGCTTCTAAGGCTAGATCTCGTCGCTACCATCTCGCCTGCAGCGGAAGGTGCGAGCTGATGGTTGCCTCACGAGGGCGGAGACTTCCTCTGCCTACTGCAAATTTTCTGTGCTGTAACAGGGCCTTTGCACCCCGATGCCGCGACAGTGATACGCGCGGCAGACGTTGCCATACCCCAACAGCGGCCGGCTAGATGAGGTGGGTGGGTCCAGGCAGCGCGTCGAGGGTTTCTACAATCAGAGCCGCGACGAGAGTAAGCTCGATCTTGTCAGCAAGCTCTAGAGCCTCCTGAAGCTTGAGTTCGAGCAACTCCTGTTGGTTTGCGGAATTAGCTCTCTCCATCATCCTAGGCTAACTGCGCCATTGATCCTTATCAATGCGTTACGTCCCTTCAAACGGCGGATATGTTGATACTGCTCCGCTGCGTGACATCAGCAGCAGTGGAGTAGTGCCTCCCGCTTACCGTTGGTTTGCTGCGATCACGGACGGCCTGACCCCACGATAGGACGCGAGATACCGTGGGACGGGTCACTCCAGCTTTAATCCCCAGAAGGTGCTGGCATCGTCAATGATCAATGCCTTGACGGCGTACTCACACCCAAATGGAGGTAGCTCGGTGAAAAGGCGCAGGCCGTCTGAAGCGCCTGTAAATCAGGGATGAACGCTTTGAAGTCGCGCACCTGAATAAGACCCGCGCTTCGGAGTTTCTTCAGCATCCGATTGACGTGAACAGGCGTGAGATTGAGCGCGTCGCCAATCTGTTCCTGAGTTGCCGGCAAGACGAACGCACCGTCGCTCACCTCGCCTATCGCGTCAAGCCTAGCATGTAGCTCACAGATCAGATGCGCTACCGACCAAAGTGCATCTTTCGAATTAGTAAGCCATACCCGAAGGGTTGCTTCATCTATGAGCTTGCTTCTCCACAGAGCAACACTGAATGCTGGCGACTCTGCGGCCGCTGCAATAACAAGGTCAACCGGGATGCGAGCCACCTCGCAGTCAGTAACCGCCATAATCGCGTGATCGAGAGGCTCGCGAGCAATGGCATGGATGGAACAGGAATCACCGGGTAACATGAAGCCAGTGATACGGCGGCTGCCGTCCCTACGAATGCTATATCGTGCCGCCCAACCGTCCTCAATAAAGTAAAGATATTCGGGGCTGGCACCAATCCGCAGGATGTCTTTCTGTCGCGGTACGTGGATTACTGACCAAGGAAGTGTAAGCAGTGTCGCAGCTTCTTTACTGTCAATGAGCCCGACGTTCTGCATCCGAGCCAAAAACCTTCCCCCTACCAAGCCGCCCTCCTGCAACATAAGTCAGCCTAGCTATCATACCTTGACCGGAGCGGCCATATTGACACGCATCAATGATCAGCCAGTTTCCGGCTAGACAGCGGTCGCGGTCCGTCAGCTTCCTATCACCCCAGTGTGCTGGCTTGCGGCGGAGACACCCTCCGCCCTCCCTTCGCTTTTCAGCCGCAGACTAGCGGTTAGGTACCCGCTCGCGCTGCGGCGATACCCGACGTCCGCTTTCGCCCAGGCCTGGCCATTAAGCT
Source organism: Sphingomonas benefaciens (assembly GCF_052907485.1). Classification (NCBI taxonomy): domain Bacteria; kingdom Pseudomonadati; phylum Pseudomonadota; class Alphaproteobacteria; order Sphingomonadales; family Sphingomonadaceae; genus Sphingomonas; species Sphingomonas benefaciens. The sequence goes on from NZ_JBREIC010000002.1 coordinate 118,772, forward strand.
GCTGATAACGACCACCCGATTGCGGACATTCGTTAGGCCGTTAAGATGCAGAGATGAAGCTGCACTTCAATGAGCGTTGGTTCAAGGTGACCTCGCCAAACGCCGACGTGGAGTTCGTCGTCGTCGGCCGAGATCAGCTCGGCTGGCAAATGGATGTCCACAGCTCGAGCGATCGGGCCTTTCGGGATGGCGACACTTACCAAGACACCTTCGATGAACTTGTCCCATTCCTTGCAAGGTATGTTGATGCTTCGAGCGTGTGGTCGGACTTCGACACGGGTGAGACGCTTCCCGTATGGGATGCGCTTGTGAGCGTGAACGGGCAACTCGAATAGCGTCGTGCTACTGGCTGCTTGCGAGCGATCCGGCTCGAAAGCGGACCGTCTGCTTTCCTCCCAAAAGCGGACATTCGCGGCGGAGACCTCCTCCGCCCTGTGCACGCATTTCTCGGCCGTTGCGGCGTGCCGATACCCGCTCGAACGCGCCGCGATACCCTCAAATCCTCGTGCTATGACTCGGAAAACCGCTGACGCCGGCCGTGCTAGGCCGTGAAGCCCATCGCGAGCATCATGGTGTTGCCATAGTCGTTGGACTTGATGTGGTAGGTGTCGCTGGCGGTGGCCGTGATCCAGTACCAGCCGTCGCCCATGTCGCGGGCGAGCGTGTAGCCGGTCGGCAGCGTGAAGTCGGCGGTGCCGTTGTAATAGAGGATGACCGCGAGCCCCGACGTCGGGATAGCGATCGCCTGGCCGACCGCCTGGTCGTCGTCGCCGCGGTACTGGTAGCCGAGCGATGCGGTGCCAACGACCGGATTGCCGGCCGCGGCGTTCGTGATCGCACCGGCGTGCATGATCGCGGCATTGAACGCCTTGTCCGGATTGCCGGTCGTGACCTTCACGTCATAGCTGCCGGCATCGAGCACCGCCGCGCCGAGCGCCACCAGGCGACCGCCATCGCTGATCACGACCTGGGCCGCCGCTCCGTTGATCTGGACGCTGAAGGGCGCTTGGCCGCCGTTCATTTCGAGCAGCAGCAGCGGGCGACCTGCCGGGAACGGCACCGCGGCATAGGTATGGGCCGTGTCGAAGTTGTGGTTCGACGTGAACGGAACCGACGACGTCGCCAGCGTCACCTGGTTGCCGGCCGCCGCCTGCGTCGTCAGCGTCCAGGTGTCGGACGTCGCGCCGAACGACAGCACGACATTGGTCGCGGTGCCGCTGGTGGCGGCGGTGGTCGCCCGCAGGCGAGCGGCATCGCCGTTGACCATCTTTGCGACGTTGGCCGCACCAAAGGCCCCCTGCCGCGCCTGCATCGTGCCGCCGGCGACGGAGGCGGTGACGGTCACCGCCGGTCCAAGGCCGGACACGACGACAACCTCCGAGGTATAGGAGGTCGACGCCGCCCGGTTGTTGAGGTCGGTCAGCGAGAAGGCGCTCGGGTCGAGGGCGTTGCTGCCGGCGAGGAACGCATTGACCACGGCGTAGAGCTGCGGCTTCATCGCGTCATAAGCGGCCTGCTTGAGGTGGATCTGATCCGACTGGAAGTAGGTCGCATCGGTGGTGTCGCTCAGAAACGGGTGCTGACCATAGGGCAGGATGCCGGTCAGCCAGGAGCCGCCGATCGCCGCGCGCAGGCCCGTGTTCACGTCCTGGCGCTGCTGCTCGAAGCCGGCGGACGCCTGCGAGGCGTTCCCGTTGGGCAGCGGCGTGACGCAGAAGACGGACGTACCGGCGACGCCGGCTTTGATCTTCTGCGCGATGTCCTGGATGCGCTCCATCCACAGTGCCGACGTCCAGCCGTAGGAACCGAGCGTGTTGGCACCGTCGTGGATGATGTACATCCGCGCCTTCTGGGCGATGATGTTGGCGAGCTGCCCGTAGACGGTGTTGCCGCCGTCGTTGAGATTGTCGGGCGTGCCAAGGTTGCGGCCGGTCTGCGCCAGGACCGTGATGTTGCGGCCGGGATAATCCGTCTGCATCGCATAGATCGGGTTGCCGCCGTTCACCGTCTGGCTGTCGCCGACGACGGTCAGATCGCGATCGAACGTGCCCGCGGCAGGCGGAGGCGTCGGGCTCGGCGTCGGCGTACCACCGGTGCCACCCGTACCGCCGGTGCCGCCGGTGCCGCCAGCTGCCGCCAGCAGCATCGCAATGTTGGCGAGCGCGTTGTTGAGGGTGTCGCGGATATCGCGATTCGATGCCCCGTTGGGGATCGTGGTCAGCACGGTCATGCTGCGTCCTTCCAAGTCTGATTATCCTGCCAGCTGTCGGCGTCCGACCAGCGGCGAGGGATGAGGATGGCGCCGGCCGCGCCGAGCGCGAGGCCGACGATCGTGCGGGCGCGCTGCGCCGCGAGGCTGACGCCGATCGCGATGCGCATCAGCGGATCGCGACCAGATCGGCGGCCGTGGTGCCGGTGGCGAGGATCCGCCGCGGCCGATAAGGAATGAGCGCGCCGGCCGGGACATTGCGCCAGATCACGCCGGTCGAGCCGGCGAGATCGCCGACGCCGATCATCGCGATATCGCCGGCAGAACCGACGTAGATCCCCTTGGGGATCTGATCGAGATCGGTACCGTCGCTCGGTATGATCTCGGCCGCGGCGGTGCCAGGATCACCGACACCGCTGAATACGTTCTTGTAATGGTCGTCCATGATCCCCCCGTCAGCGTGGCGAGCAGCTGGCCGTCGAAGCGGCGAGCCGATCCTCGTAATTGAGGCGGCGGCCGGCCTGGGCGCGCATGGCCTGGGCCTTCGCACCAGGCGCGCGCGCCGCCCATTCGGCCGCCGGCACCTGCTGGTTGAGCGGCGCTACCGGTGCCGGTCGGTCGACGACGCAGCCGACGGCGACGGCGACGGCCGCTTCACGGTACTGGATCTCGGGCTCGACCTTCGTGCGGCCGGCGCAGGCGGCGAGCAGCAGCAGGCTAGAAGCCATCGTGATAGAGCGCATCGAGCACCGCATTGCATTCCTCCACCTCGGCTTCGGCCGAGCGACGTTGGGTTCGGGTTTCGGCATCGCGAGCGCGCTGGATCCACACGTCGCGTTCCCGGGCGGTGGCCTCGGCGAGCTGGCGATCGCGAGCGCTGATCGCGGCGAGCCGCGCGGTCTCGGCGCCGGCGGCCTTGATCGAGGCCGTCTGGCGATCGACGACGCTGCGCGCCTCGTTGCGCTCCAGGCGGTACCGATCGCGCAGCACGCCGATCGCCTCGATCGTCACCGGCGCCGCGGCCACGTCGACCTTGCGGCCGGTGGTGAGGTCGATCGAGACGAGGATCCTCGACAGCGCCGCCTTGTAGCCGGCGCGAAGGTGGTCGACGCGGGCGCCCCAGAGCAGGGCGAGGAGCAGCGCGGCCAGGAGGCCGGCGCCGATCGCGCGCTGGATGGCACTGAGCGCGCCCATCATGCGAGCCCCGTCAGGCAGATCTGGCGCTCGCGCTTGCGGCGTGCGGCCAGGCCGGGGAGCACGCGGCCGCCGGCGCGATCGTAGAAGAGGAAGGCATCGCAGCCCTGCCGCCAGGCGCCCGCCTTGAAGCGGCGCGCGGCCGTCGACCGGCAGAAGGTCGGCCAGCCGATGTTATAGGCCAGGATCACCGAGGCAGCGGCCTGGTTCGGCCGGCCGTAGAGACCGGGCACGCACGCGACGACGTGCTTGGCGGTGTCAGACAGCTCTGCCTCGAGCATCGTCGCGCACTGCGCCTCGGTATAGGTCTGCCCCATCCGGATATTGCTCGTGATGCCGTCGCAGGCGGTCGGCACCTTCACGGCGTCGAGGTAGGCGCGCAGATACTGCGGCCCGGAGATATGGCGGACGCTCGCCTTGCCATCCGGCGCGATCGTTACAGCGACCTTGCGGCCGCTCTCCTCGGCCGGAATCGCGGTCATCACCAGCGAGGCGCCGGCGAGCGAGCCGAGGATGCCGGCGAGCCCGCGCACGGCGAGCTGCTTCACGTCAGCCAATGTCCTGATCCTTTCGGGCACGCCGGCGGCTCAGGAAGCTGCGGACGGTGTCGGTTTCGAAGATGCGGATCGTGGTCCACACGATGGTCACGGCCGCGGCGATCGCCGGCAGCGCCTGGGCGACGGTGCCGACGACAATGCCGATCGACACGAAGTCGAACGACCATTTCGCCGCGCCGGGGATGTCCTCGAGCGTCATGGCGTTCTCCAGGGATGGAAGCGCGGAAGGGCGGCCGGCCGCGCGAGGCGACCGGCCGAGGGTGTTATTCGGGCCGGGGCAGCTCGATCTGCTTGGACGGGTGATCCTGATCGAGGCCACCGCCACCGCCGCCACCGGGGACGGCCTGGTCGTCGGGGCGGCCGCGCAGCACGCGGCTCACCCACGCGAGGAATCGCGCAAGGAGCTTCTTCATTGTCTCGTCTTTCTGCTGTGGTGGAAGGCTAAAGATCGGTGACGTCGACGACGATCAGGTTGGTCATCGGGTTGGACCAATAGACGGTCGCCGGGTCGGGCTGCGGCGCGTAGCCAGGTGTCTGCCCGATCACGTCGTCGAAGCTGACGGGGTCGACGCGGACCGTCGCCCCATCGACCCAGGTGCCGAGCAGCTTGCCGTCGTTCTGGCGTGCCCAGGTGTGATAGCTGCCGTCATAGTTGCCGTCGTCGAGTATCAGCAGGCCATCACGGTACAGCGCCTCGGTCGACGAATTGTAGCCGGCGATCGTCGGCTGCACGACGGCATAGGTGCGTCCCGACGGATAGCTGACGCTCGCGCTGGAATTGTAGAGGCCTGCGTTGAGCGTCGGCACGTCCATGATGCGCAGCGCGTCGCAGTTGCTGTTGTAGAGCATCCGGAGGCTGTCGGGGTCCTTCAGGCGAAGCCCGTCACCGCCTGTCGGGATGTTTTCAGGCAGATCGAAGATCCAATAGTCGACCGGCTGGCCCGTCGCCGTCGTGCCGCAGCTGTAGATCGCATAGACCTGGCCGCCGATCGTGATGCTACCCCATTTGGCAACCGCAAAGCTGGTGCTGCGCACCGCGATCAGCCGGGTGGTGCCGGACGGATTGTTGGGGATCAGGATGACGCTGCGCCCGGTGTTGCCGACCCGATAGTCCGTGCGGGTGGTGACGGTGCCCTTCCCCGCCAGCTGGAAGCATAGGCCGCCCCTGAACAGCTGGATGATCCCGGTGTTCTGGTCGCGGATGCAGAGCTTCGGCCCGGTCATCGGCGGCAGCGGGCCGCTGCCGGGCTTCACGCCGAGCAGCACTCGGCACGGCGGGTGCTGCCAGTCGGCGCCGGCGCTGGCCATCGGATAGTGCCAGTAGAAGGTGTTCCCCGAGAAGCTGAAGGACGGGTAGACATTCTCACGGGTGAAGCTGACCCCGCCGCTCATTGCGACGGCAAAGGGCGTTCCGATCGCGAGCAGCGGATGCCCGAACGAACCATCCTGCGCCGAGCCGGCCCCGCCGATGTCGAGCGCCGCGATGAAGCTGCCGGACCGCGTCGTCGTGTCGAACAGCGTGCGGCCGGTGTTCCGGTCCCGGAAGATCACCGGCATCAGCCAATCTCGACATAGGTGATGCCGCCCGGCGTCGTCATGGTGATGCCCGACGTGGCGCTGATCGAGATGATGTTGCCGCCACCGTTCTGATTGAGGAACCGCGTGTCGCCGATGATGTCGACCGCGGCACCGTTCGCATTGTCGGACCGAATGACCACCTGCGCACGGCCGCCGGACGTGACGGCGGAGAAATCCAGCCGCGCGGCCGACAGCTTGCCCGCCGCATCGTTGGCGGCCGACAGCGCCACGCTCGCTCGGCTGTACGCATCGCCGGCCTGCGTCGAGACGTTCTGGACGGATTGCGCGACGGGGCCGACCTTCGCGTCGGCGATGGCGTTGGCCCGGTCCTCGATCCGGGCATTGAGGCTGGCGACGGTGCCATTGTTGACGCTGTCGATCCGGCCATTGACCGCGTCGACATAGCTGTTGAGCGGGCTGGCCGCGGTGCGGTTCAGCTGCGCCTCGACGGTGTTGACGCGCGACGCCGCAGCGTAGCGGTTCGGCAGATCGGCGACGACGTCCTCGGTGGCCCGCACCCGCGCGGTGACGCTGACGAGGTCGGCCGCGTTCTTGATGCCGGCGATGTCGCCAGGGCTCGCCGGGCGAAGCGACAGCTTCGACCAGACGATTGCGTGCGAGGCGATGGCGCGACCGAAGCCGGACCAGCCCTGCATCGCATGGAGATTGACCGTCTGGCCGGTCCTCTCGTCGATACTCACGGCCTTGGACCAGGTGCGGATCTGGCCATCGACGCTGTCGCCGACCCGGCCGTTGATGTCGGGGTCGGACAGGAAATCGAGGTTCCATTGGCCGCTCAGCGTCACACCAGCGCCGCTGAGACTGCCCGACACCCGGCGAGCGGTGACCTCGATAATCCAGAGGCCCGGCGATACGGGCACTACCTGCCAGAAGCCACAGTCGAGACCAGCGCTGGCTTCCGTCCGGACGCCGTAGGGCGAACCGAGATCACTCCCCACGCGCTGTACGATGTACGACGCGGGCGGCGGAGTTGTCGGCCAATCGATCCAGCCGGTCGCGTATCGCTGCCCGTCCGTCCAATAGGCGAAGCGATCGTTTCGGGCCGCCGCCACGCCAGCCGAGGCCGCGGCCTCCAGCACGGTCGCCCGGCCGGCATAGCCGCTCAGATCCGTCGACAGGCCGGTGATGCGCTGATCGAACGTGCCGAGCGTCTGGTTGACCCCGGTAAAGCGGGTGTCGACGCTGGTCGAGAGGTTCGCCACCGCCTGCGAGGCGTTCGCCGCGCTGGTCGCCGCCTGATCAATCCGGGCGCTGGCGGCGAGTTGGGCGCCGCGGCTGTTCCCTACCGCATAGGGGTTCCAATTGGTCTGCCCCTCGCGCGCTTCGCCGACATAGGGGTGCCACCACCACGCATAGCTGTCCCCCTTATCGGGAAACGTGTCGTACTTGCGCAGCACCATGCGGGCGTAGACGGCCGATGCTGGCGCCTGCACCGCCTTGAGCCCGTTCTGATCCCAGCCCCGGATGTCACGGCCGCCGTTGTCGTAACGGGGCGCCATGTTCTCGCCCGAATACCCGATGAAAGCGCCGCTCACATCGTAGTAGAACAGCGTTACCCAGTTGCGCGCGCGATGCGACGAGGAAAAGACGTAGAACTGGTACCAGGCGCTCGGCTGCACGGCGAATGGCGCGCTCATGACTTCGCAATACGCGCCGGCATTATTGCCCACCTGCCGGAGCGTCATCACATCTTCGACGCCGCCCGGAAACCAGTCACTGCCCGATCCATTGCGCGACAGCGTGGTGCCCGGAAGCGCTACACTGAGCGACCAGCCATCCAGCGTCGTGAACTCGCTGCCTGGGATCAGATTGCCACCCGACCGGGTGAAGCTCGCCGAGACGCTGTCGAGCCGCTGCCCGATCGCAACGTCCGCGGCGATATAGGCCTGCTCGACCCGGCTGACCTCCGACCGTGCAACGCTGTCGACGCCTTCGCTGCCACCGCCGCCTTGTGCGACAAGAGCATCGATCCGCTGGCTGAGCGACTGATCGGCATCCGACAGCGACGCGACCGAGTTGGTAATCCGGCTGTTCGTCGCCCGATCTAAGCCCTGGTAATCGGTGGTGACCTCGGTGATCTGCTGCGCGATCGACCGCTGCGCATCGCTAAGCGCCGTCTCGGTCCGCGCGATCCGGGTATTCGTGGTGGCATCGAGGCCGCGATATTCGGTCTCGGCGTCCTCGACCCGCTGCGTGATCGCTCGCTTGTCGTCTGCACGCGCGGTGTCGACGTCGTTGATCAGCGCGCGGACCGCCGTGTCGTCATAGCCGCCGTTGGCGGACAGGTTCTCGATCCGCTGCGCCAGGTCCTCTTCGGCACCCTGCGCGCGAGCGGCTTCGGCGAGCATATCGCCGACCGCCTTGTCGAGGTCGCCGCGCGCCGTCGCCAGCCGGGCGTCGACGTCCTGCACGGCCGCCGCGGCATCATCCCGCACTTGGCCGATCGCCGCGGTCGCGTCCTCGACGGCCTTCTGCACCTGCGGGATCTCGCCGATCGCGCTGAGAATTTCGCCCGCCGGCTTGCCGCCGACCGCCTCGGTGTCCTTGGACGTGTTCTCGCTGGTCTTGTCGGCGTTGTCGGCGGGCTTGGTGCCATCGGGATCGCCGACGTCCGGCCAGTCGATCGCGCCGATGAGTGGGGCGACATCGGCCGCCTCGCTCAAGCCCTCGATCGACAGCGACAACTTGCTGACGCCCTCCGCGATCTCGATCGAGAAGTCCTTGAAGAAGCCGTAGACGGTGAGGCTGTCACTGCCGACGTCGCCGATCCACAGCGCCGGCCGGGCTCGCACTGCGGCGATGCGCGCGGCGACCAGGTCGACCGCTGCGCTGTCGATCAGCGCCCGCGCCGTCATCCGCTTGGCATAGGTGCGCGGCGTGACCGTCGTCTCGCCGAACTGGTCGGTCTCCTTCACCGAATAGTCGGTGATGCCGGCCGTCGGCGATGCCTCGGTGATGCCGATCCCGCGCAGCGCGCCGATCAGCAGCGTGCCGATCGAAACGGTACCGTCACCGCCCATCGTGCGGTCGGCCCAGCGCCCGCCATCCTGCCATACGTCGTTGTCCGACCACACCGCCGGCGTGCCCGCGATCGCCGCGGCCGTGGCGGTGACGAGGATCGGGCCGCCGATCGCGACATCGAGGTCGGCGAACAGGACGCTGCCGCTGGCATCGACGTCCTGCGTCCGGTCATAGCCGGGGGCCTGAACGCGGATCGAGCCGGCGTCGGTGTCGAGGATCGCGAGGCCCGTCACCACGCTCGGCGGGTGCAGCGAGACGATGATATCGTCGGCGCCGTGAGTTTTGGTGCCGAGCGCCTGGTCGAACATCGCCCAGGTGTTGGTCGGGCCGGTATCGACCCAGCGCGTCGCATCCTCGACCGGATCGTGCCCGACATTGGCGTCGAAGAGGCTTTCCCAGATCCGATGGTTGCGGATCGCCTGCGCGCCCTTGGCATAGGACACCGACGCCACCCAGGCAGCGGTGCCGCCCTCGTCGATGTTGCTGCCGGCGAACACGCTGGTATCGATCGCGATCGGATCGAGCAGCAGTAGGGTCGAGGCGTCGCCGGCGGGCGCTGCGTCCATGCCGGTCTCGACGGTGTCGATCGTCGAGACCAGCCCCTCGACGGTCAGCGTGCAGTAACTCAGCGGCGGTACCGCCAGATCGAGCTCGAACTCCTTGAAGAAGCCGCGCACCGACAGGCTGGCGATATCGTCGTCGGCCACCCACAGGGCGGCGGTGGCCCGAATCGCGGCGAGCTGCTGCTGCACGCGATCGACGTCGGCCGACGGGATGGCGAGGCGCACGGACATGCGCCGGGCAAAGCCGCGCTCGACCACCGTCGTGATACCGAAAGCATCGGTGTCGCGGCGGCTATAGTCGATGATGCCGATCGTCGGCGCCGTCTCGACCGTGCCCAGCTCGACGACCGAGCCGTCGTCCAGTTCGACCCGCATCAGCCGTTCGCCACCGCAACGGCGGTACCGCCGCTGGGCCCGGTCACGTTTTCGAGGATCTTGGCCGTCTTGTTGACCCCGCTGGCGATCGCCGCGCTGCCCGCGTTGTTCTCCCGGCGGAGCTGATCGACGTCCGCGCGGAGGCCGCGGATCTCGGTCACCACGTCATCGTTCGCCGCGGCGGCCGTTGGTGATGCGCCCTGGCTTTCGGCCGCCGCGGTCACCTTGTCGCTGGTCGACGTCGCCTTCTGGCCGGTCGAAGAGCCAATCACGCCATAGGTCGCCTCGAGCATGGCTGCCGTCTGTGCCTGGATGCGCGCCAGCTCCTGCCGGCTGGTCGCCACGTCGGCCGCCTTACCGAGCAGCGCCTGGCTGAGCGCCGGCAGGCTCTTGGCCGCGTCCTGGTCGCCGGCGCGGGCCGCCTGGTTCGCGGCGTTGAACTGGCCGAGCAAGGTCGCAAAGGTATTGCCGCCGCTCGCATCGGTGAGGCCGCGGATCCGCTTCACCTCGTCCATGATGCTGTCGCCGACGCTAGTCCACGCCTGGCGCAGCTCGTCGGCCGCCTTGGCGGCGTCCTGCGCGTCCTGGATCGCATAGATCTGCTCCTGCAGGGCGCGGTTGCTGGCATCGAGCTTGGCAAGGTCGAGCGCACGGATCGCGGCGGTGTCGCCGTTCAGCTCGAGCAGCTGACGCTGCAGCCCCTCGCGCTCCGACAGGATATCGGCCGCGCTCTTTGCGCCATCCATGGCCGACTTGAGGTCGGCGAACGCCGGCGCCAGCTTCAGCAGCGTGGCATAGGTCGCCTGGCCGGCGGCCGTAGTCAGATCCTGCGCCTCGACCAGCTGGCGGAAGGCGGCAAGCGACGCCGGCATCGCCAGCCCGAGGCTGTCGAACACCTTGGACAGCTGCGCGCCCTTCGCGGCCGCCTGCTCTTCCTTGGTGTAGAAGGCCGAGAAATAGCTGTCGACGGCGCTGGTGAGGTCGCTGATGCTGTCGAACTGGTCGGCCAGGCCGAGCTTTGCATCCATGCCGAGCGAGCGGGTCGACGCGCCAAGCTGGTCGAGCGCGGTGGTGACCGCCTCCACCGTCGACGACACCCGCACCAGCGTCTCGAAGGCGCCCTCGCCCACCTTCTGGAAGCGCTCGATCCCTGGGAACGCCGCGGCGGCCATCTTGTCGGCCGCCGCGCCGAACACCGCCGACAGCTTCTCTTGGATTTGCTCGCCGGTCAGCCCCTTGAGGTCGATCTTGCCGATGTCGACGACGAAGCCGTTCAGGCGGCTCTGGATCTCCTGCGTCGACTGGCCGAGCGGCACCGCGGCCGCGCCGATCGCGTCGCTGAACGAGCGCAGGATCAGCGTGAACTGGCTGGCGAGGTTAGGATTCATCGAGCCATACTGCGTCGACGTCTTCTTGCCCGTCGTAATGCCGAGGAACTTCGATGTCTTCTGCACATCGGCATAGGTCTGGGCATTGAAGCCGCCCGACAGGATGCTGCCGAGCGACTGCGCGCTGCCATAGAGGCCGTTGGCCAGGATATCGGTCTTGCTGCCGAACAGCGACGACAGGAAGCCACCTACGAGCGGGATGGCGCCGAGCACCGACCCGATCGCGTTCGGCTTGAACCCTTCCGTGACGCCGACCTGCGTCGCGGTGTCGCCAGAGCGCACCACCAGCGAGGCGACGTTGCCGATCCGGCTGTCGATCGACTTCAGCGAGGCGCTCATCTCGCGCGCATAGGAGTTGGTCAACGTGTCCACCTCCTTTAGCGCGTCGATCGAATTCTTGATCGAGGCGGACTGCGCCTGGCTGTTGCCGAGGACCGTGCCGGTGCCGGTGTTCGCCGGCGTGACGTTGCTCTTGCCACCCGACAGGCCGCCGACGACCGACACGCCGATGCCGGCGAGCGCGGCGATCGTCGCGGCGCCGGCTGCAATGTTGAGCGGGAACGGCAGGCTGCTGATCGCCTTCACCACCGCCTCGACGGCATGCGCGGCGGTGCGCGCGGCGCTGCTCGCGATCTTGCTGCCGGTCTCGATCGCATCCTGCGCGATCGCGCGGACCGACAGGGCGAACTGGACCAGGCGGAAGGCCTTCTCGGCGCCGGTCAGCACCTTGTAGCCGTCAGAGCCCTCCTTGAAGAAGCCCTTGGCGGCTGCCGCCATGTCACCGAACGCGCCGATCTGCAGCGACGAGGAGCGCATCGCGTAGAGCTGCTGCTCGTGGGCGATCTGCTTCTGATCGGTGCCGGCCTTGCGAAGCGCGGCCTGGTGATCTTCCTCGAGACGCGCCTGCTGCGCGTAATAGCCGGTGATCGCGGTCAGGGCGTCGCCGACCGCGGCGCCGGCGTCGCCGAAGGCGTCCGCCATGCCGCGGGCGGCCTGCTGCGCCGACCGATCGATCTCGTCGAACAGCTCGGAGGAGCGGCTGAGCGATGCGTTCCAGGCGTCGGTCTTGTCCGTTAGCTGCTGCTGCGCGACCGCGATCTCGACCTGCTGCTTCACATAGGCGTCGGTCTGCGTCGGGTCATAGCCCTTGGCCTTCGCTTCGTTGGTCGCACGGATCGTGGTGAGCGCCTTTGCGCGCTCCATGTCGGTCATGCCGACCAGCCGCATTTCTTCGCGCAGCTCGTCGAGGCGCTGCCGCGCGGCCTGATCGTCGGCGTTGAACGAGGCGGTGGTCGCGGCGCCGGTGGCCGCCGCGCGCGCCGCCTGCTGGTCCTTCAGCGCCTTGGTCGCACGCTCGGCCTGCTCGGTCAGGCCGCGCTGCTGCGCCGCCTCGATCGCGGCGAGCAGCGGCAGATCGGCGATCCGGTCGCGGACCAGCTCGGCCGCGCGCTCCGCCGGCACCAGGCCGGCCTTCACCTGTGCGTTGATCGCCTCTTGCGCGGCGGTCTGCTCGCGCGAAGCCGTGGTGCCGCGTTCGGCGTCGGATACGCGCTGCGCAATCGCCAGGCCAACCTGACGGTTGATCGCCGCAGTGACGTCCGCCTGTTCCTTGATCGCGTGGCTTTCGGCCTTCACGGCCGCCTCGGCGATCAGCGCGGCGCCGCCCGACTTCCCGTAGGCGTCGGCTAGGGCATAGAGATTGCGGGTCTGCGCTTCGATGGCCTCGGCCTCGCGCGCCAGCTCGGCCGCCTTGTTGGCCTCCTTCCGGGCCTCGGCCGCGGCACGGTTCGACTCCTTGGTGCCCTCGCGCTTCGCCGCGGCGGCCGCCTTCTGCGCCGCCTCGGCCTGATTCACGGCGTTGGTTGCTGCAGTGAGATCCTGGCGATACTTCACCAGCGCCGCCCCGCCCGCCTTATCGGCCGCAGCGGCACCCTGCTGCACGATCGCCAGCTGCGCACGAGCCTTGAGCAGTGGCGTTGTCGCGGTGGCCAGGGCAACCTGCTTGTCGATGAGGGCGGTCGTAGAACCCGCAAGTGCTGTGGTGTCGCCCCCCAAGGCACGTAGCTCGCGGCCGAGCTTCTCGTTCTCGCGCTGCGCCTGGATCGCAGCACCGGCCTGCGTCGACAGATCGAGATTGAGCTTCTTCAGATCGGGTCGCGTCGTCGTGGCGAGCTTGTTGATGCTCTGCGACAGCTTGTCGACGTTGCCGCCGGCGTCACGGATCGCGCGCTGAACGTCCGGATCGGTGACACCCATCGACATCAGGGAGACGTTGGCGGTGCCAACGCCCGCGGACGGTGCCTTGGCCGTGTAAGTCTTGCGAGCCATCTCGAAGGCAGCGTTTCTGCCTTCGGTGATCGCCTTGGCGTTCGCCGCAACCTGCGCCTGACGCGTCAAGATCGCGTTCAGCACAAGAGTCCGATTCTGCTCGGTCAGCTTCCCGGTGGTCGTATCGATGAAGTTGCCGATATCCGACTGACGATCCTGGAAGGTCTTCAGCCCCTCGGCGGCCTTCTTTGCCGCGTCATCGGTGTCGAACAACTTGGCGACGAGTGGACCGAGCACGGTGATGCCGACCATGATGGCGGCGCCCCACGGCCCCGCCATGAACGATGCAAAGGCGCCAAGCTTTGAGCCGGTATTCTGGACCTTTTCGGCCACACCGATCGCACGATCGCCGAGCCCGCCCATATCGGTGCCGGCCTCTTCGCTGGCGCCTCCGACGGACTTGATCTCCTTCCCCGCTTCTCCGCTCGCCATCGAAATGCGGTTGAGCGCGTCGAAGATCTGGCCGCCCTGCTGGGAAAAGATGCGGAGGAGACCGCTCGGACCACTCACGGTGGAGAGCTGCGCGCCCACGTCCTGGATCTGATAGCCGAGATCCTGGTAGGCGTAGCGGAGCGCGTTGGACTTTTCTGCTGCCTGGCCGTGGCTGCTCGACGTCTGCTCGAGCAGCTGCTTCTCGATCCGAAGCTTGGCGCAATAATCGTCGAGCGAGACGACGCCGGCACCTAGCAGGGTGCGCGCCTCTGAGATCTCGTGATTGAAGCGCTGCTGCGCCGCGTAGACAGGATCCACCGATACGCGCAGGCGCTCCCCAGCGCGAGCCAGCTCCTCTTCCGCCTGTGCTGCCGCCGCGGCCTCCCGCTGCTGCTCCTGGTAGGCGCGCATCTTCGTACGCGCATATGCCTCGAACTGCTGCACGCCGAGCGCGGCGGATCGGTTCGCTTGGGCGACGGCCTCGATCGCGGCAGCCTCTTGCTGGGCAGCCCGGGCTGCTTCCTCCGATGCCGCGGTTCGTGCGGCCCCCAAAGTACGCTGTGCCACAGCGAGGCGCTCAACTGCATCGGTGTTGCCCTGAGCTGCCGCCTGTGCCCGTAGTTCCTCGGCAAGCGCCGTCTGACGCTCCTGACGGGTCCGGCCGATCGCCGCGGCCTCTCGATCCATTTGAGCGACCAGGCGCTCGATCGCCTTCTCGGTCGTGTTGATCTCACGCGTCAGCTTCGCCTGCTCGCCGGATGCGGCAGGCCCCGTCGTGCTGACGGTGGTGTTGGCGAGCGCGCGATCGAGCGCTTCCTTGGCGGCGCCGACCTGGCCGAGGTCGCGCTTCATGTCGGCGGTAGCCTTGGCGGTCGTATCGGCGAGCTGGCGCACGTTCGCCGACGAATCGGCGACGTCGATCATGCCCTTGGTCGCCTTCTCGATCGCGAGCGCCTGGCCGAGGATCTTCGCCTCGGTCGACTTCATCAGCGCGTCGAGCTGGGCGAGCTGGGCAATGCTGTCGCCGGCATCGATCATGAAGCCGACGCCAAAGCCGGGCAGTTCGTCGGTCATGGCGATCCTCCCCGAATTTGGCGGCGGTTGGTGGTGATCAGCCGAGCACGCTGCGCAGAGCGTCCTCGTCGGCCTCGCGCTCGCGCGCGCTGATCGCAGTCCGCCAGGGCGGCGGGCAGGCCTCGGTTTCCGCGCGCCGGCTCTCGGCCAGATATGCGGTCGAGAGGCGGCGCAGCAGGCGCGCCTCCCACGGTTCGATCGGCACGCCGGTAGCGCGCTTCCATGCCTCGATCGTCAGCCAGGAGATCGGGCCCGCCCCCATGCCGGCAGCTTCCGTCAGACCGATCTCGATCAGGCGGTCGGTGATGTGCGGCGCCGGATTGGGGGGCATGCGCGGCTCAATCTTGCGCGCCTTGAACTTTTCGATGCGGCTCGGCCGCGGCGCGTCAGGCTCGATCTGGCCGCGCTTGCTTCGGGCATCCGGCTTTGGCGTGGCATGAAGCCACGCCAGTTGCCGGATCCAGAGCGTCAGCCGTTGCTCGAGCTGGCGCTGAAGTTTCCCCAATCGCCGAAGAACTTCGCCACCTGGCGGGTGATGAAGCCGAGCGCCTGGTCGGAATAGACGGCGACGTACAGCCGCTCGCCGGACAGGCTGCCATCGCCATAGGTGAAATTCTCGAAGCCGGCGGTCAGCGCTGCGAGATCCGCGGCCGTCTCGGCCTTGCGCTCCTCGGGTGTGCCGGCGGTGATCTTGCCGTCGTTATCCTGCATCCGCTTCAGCGAACGGGCGGTCTGGCGCCCCTCGACGACGCTGGCGATCTCGCTGCCCGGGCTGTGCAGCAGGATACGAACAGGCAGCGTGCGCTCTTCGTCCGCATAGAGCGGCTCGCCGGCCGCATTCTTGACGTGCAAAGCGGCCACAGCGGCGACGCCCAAGGTGGCGATGTTCAGAAGCTTGGTCATGGTGATGATCCTTCGCGGGAGGATGGCGCACCGACCCGCCCCGCATACCCGCGACGAGCGGGGCGAGCCGGTGCAGAGAGGCCGGCGTCGCGGGCGCCGGTAGGGAAAGGGGCGGCCGCGCAGGAGGCGCGGCCAAGCTTAGGCGTCAGGCCGGAGCTTAGGCGGCCGGGACCTTCACGATCTTCGTGCAGATCTCGATCGACGGCGCGGCGGTGACCATCGAGTCGGCGCCATCGGCCGTCTCGGGCATGCCGAACACACGGCCCTGGAAGTAGCGCTTCGCGCCATCCTGGAACGTGACGCAGAACGAGTAGAGCTTCTGGCTCTCATCGGCGCCGGCGGTCTGCAGGAGCGTCTGACCGGCGTCGGTGCTGTCGATCGCGATGGTCGGCTGCAGCGCGCCGTAGTCGACCGAGCCCTTGAACTTCTGCTTGGCGCCCTTCAGCGGCTGGAACTCCACCTTGGCGAAGCTGGGGCCGAACGAGCCGAGCTTTTCGACCTGGCCGATCTCGGTGAAGCTGAGCGCGGCAAAGCCGGTCGCGTCCGAGGTAGCCGGCGAAGCGACGGAAATGGCGAGCGTCGAGCCCGCCGCAGTCTGCGATCCCATGATAGTCCTTTCATTTGGGATTGCCGGCGAGCCGGCGGATGATCGGCCGCCAGGCGGCGGCCGCGCGGGTTACTTGCTGCCGCGGCGCGCCGGGGGCGTGGCCTCGCCGGCATCGGCCGCCGGCGCGTCGGTGGGCTCGGCCTTGACCAGGCCGGCGGCCTGGAAATTGGCGAACTCGCCTGCGGTCAGGTCGACAGCTTGGCCGACGGTGAAATTACGCTCGCTACCGGCGTCGCTGAAGTCGCGCGTCGGCATGGCGCGCACGGTCTGGGATTCGGCGTCGGACATGGTCAGTCTCCTCGTGGGTTGGGCTTGTCGAAGCTCGCCCGGAAATCCTGCGCCTGCTCGAAGCTATCGCCCGGGCCATCCATGTCGGGGCCGCGGCCGGCAGTGAGCACGGCGTAATTGGTGGCGCCTTCGATGCTGCCGGTGCGATCGGCGCAGGCCTCGACGACCAGGTCGAGGATGCGGATCTGCTCATCCCAGCTGCTGGCGCGGACGGTGACGGAGACGCGATCGTTGGTGCGGGTCGTATCGCCGCGGCGCAGGCGCTGCCGCTCGGCGCTGCTGATCGTCCGGACGAGCAGCGCGGGAAGCGCAATGTTCGCAGGGAGCCGGCCGCCCTTGATCCGCTCGATCGGCACCTCCTCGACCAACGCGGCGTAATCGCGCAGCAGCGCGCCGACGATATCGGCTCCGGTCATGCGTCTGCCTCGATGTCGGGCCCGCTGATCACGCCGGCGCGTGTGATCCGCTTCGCCATGTAGGCGAGCATGGCGGGCACGATCGCATCCATGTTGGCGTCGTAGGCGGGGCGGAGGAACGGGAAGGCGCGAGCGCCAGAATGATAGACGGTTGGGCCAACGGGCGTGCCGTTGATGAAGAGCGAGGCGTGCAGGGCGGCATCGCCATCCTTCAGGCGCCGGTTCGCTCGGGCAGCCGTCACGCCGAGGCGGACATTCGCCACGCTGATGAAGTGCGGCGCCGTACCATATTCGAGCCAGCGGCCGACGGATGATCCCGGCCCTTCCATGGTGATCTTGCCGCGGATGATCGTGCCCTCGCGGCGGATGCGGATCTTCAGCGCATCGGCGATCAGCGCGCTGCCGCCATTTGCCGTGTCCACCCGCTTGCTGCCGAGCAGCTCCCGGGCAGCATCCGCCACCACCTGGCCGCCGGCGCGCCCGGCGCCGGGCAGAATTCGCTCAAGGAAGAGCTCGGGCAGATCTTTCAGCTGGCGGCCGGACGTCCGCCCGCTGCGCTTCTTCGCCATCAGGCGGCGTTACCGGCCGGGCGGACTTCCTCGAGCATCATCTCGAGCGCGGCGCGGCGGCCGACCGTCGCCGGCCCGGAAATGATCTGCAGGACGCTGTCACCATCGATGACGCGGCAGTCGGGGGTGATGTCGTCCCGCCATTCCATCCGGAGGCGCGCGCGGCGGATCGAAACCGGCATGCCGCCGGCGGGCAGCTCGCCGCGGCTCGGCAGCTGATCGCGCAGCTCGACCCACTCCTCGGCGACGGGCGACCAGCCGCCGGCGCCGGCGCCGCGGAAGCTGACATCGGCGATCGGCCGCTCGAATCGGACAAACGTGTCGCGGTTGCCCGCCGGGAGCACGATCATGCGACGGACAGCCGCTGGTGGCGGCCGATCATCGCGCGGAGCTGGTCGTCGGTGAGCTGCGGCGCTTCGCGGTTCACGTAGAAGTCGGACAGCGCGAGCTTGGCGCAGTGCGTCACCAGCGGCGGGACATCCGCCGGCGTCGCCCATCCGTCGGCCCCGATCAGCGGGCGGCCGAGGAAGGATACGATCCTGTCCTCGGCCGCCATGATCAGCGGCGCGAGCATCGCGTCGGTCACGCTCGAGCTGACGCGCAGGTGCTGACGCGCCGCGGCGATCGTCAGCACAACGCCATCGATCACGGGCGCGTCAGCCATGACTTAGGCCGCCGGCGCCGTCGACGCTGCGGCCGCCGCCTTTTCCGCCTTCGGCGAGTGACGCTCGGCGAACTTCTGCTCGATCAGGCGCGCCTCGACGTCCTTGTCGAAGCTCGCGACCTCGTCCTTGTTGTACAGCGTGCCCTGCTGGCAGGGCTTCAGGAACTTCACAGCCATGTCGGCTCTCCATGCGCAAAGGGCGCCCCGTGGACGCCCTTCGCTAGGTCGGTGGATGGTGGGTTAGGCTCAGTCGGCCCAGGTCACGCCCTGAAGCACCGCGAAGGCGGCGTCGTAGCGGAGCTGAGTGTCATGCTCCTCGATGAGGCGGATCACCGTCTCGTCGTTCGAGAAGGCCGAGCGCATCGTGCCGTTGTCGTCGTAGGCGGCACTGTCCGAGGCGGCGAGGGTCACCTGATAGGTGTCGCCGATCAGATACTGCTCGAAGTCGCCGAAGTAGATCTCCGACTCGTTCGTGCCGGCGCCGAGGTTGTCGGGCACCGAGGTGGTGACCAGGATCGGATAGATCCCGTACCGACCTTCCGCGACTTCCGGGAACGCCTTGTTGCCGTTGCCGTCCCGGATGTTCTCAAGGAAGCTCTGGGTGCGCGGCGACATGATGTACGCGCACTTCGACATCGGCACATTGGCATTGACCACGCGCAGCTTCAGCCGAGCCATGTCGGACGTCACCGTCGCCAAGTCCGGATTGGCCGTCATGGTCAGCTTGTTGCCGGCCGGGATCATCGACAGCAGGCCCGCCGGCGTCAGCTGGCCACCGACGCCGCGGAGGAACTGCTGGTCCTCCTTAATCGCGGCCGAGGTGACCAGGTCGTCACGCACCAGCGTGTCGACGCCCCAGGAGGCGCGGCGCAGCAGCTGGTTGGTGATCGGCACCAGCGCGCGCAGCGTCTTGGCCGTCATCGTCAGCGTGCCGACGGTCAGGTCGGTGGTCGGCGCCGGCGAGCGCTCGCCGACGTAGCCGGCCGTGGTCGAGCCGGTCTGCTTGCGCATGGTAATGTTGCCATCGGGCATCGGCACCGAGCGAGCGCCGGCCTGGCGGATCACGACGCGCGGGCGCAACAGGCCGATGAAGTCGCGGCTATAGGCCGTGTCCACCAGATAGCCGCCCTTCGTGTTGGTCGACTGCTCCATGTTGGCGACGATCTGGCCGGTCTCGTCACCGAAGACCTTCTGCGCATGGTCGGCCATCTGGCGCTGGTCGTTGCCGCCGGTCGCAGCGATCGCGATCGCGACGCGGCCGACCATCGCGCCAGGCTCCATCTTCTCCTTCACGGCCGCCGGCACGGTGCCGGTCTGGCCGCCCTGCGGGCCGCCGGGCACGGTGATCGGCTTGGCAACCGCCGCCTGGCGATCGAGCAGATCCTGCTCGACGGCGATCTTGCCCTTGAGCTTCTCGGCATTGGCCTTGTGGTCGTCGAAGGTCGCCTGTTCCTCGGCGGTGAGGTCGCGATCGCCATCGGTCGCGGCCGCGCCGAGGATTCCGTCCATGGCCGACAAGGCGGCCGCAAGGGCAAGGTTGAGCGCAGTGATGCGCATAGTCACGTCTCCTGGGTTGAAATGCGGGTGTTCGGGATCAGCTGCGCAGCTGCGCGAGCGTCAGGGCATTGGCCGCGCGATCCCGGCGCGGTGTGGCAGGGCCGGCCTTCGTCAGCCGGCGGATCGCGCCGTCCAGGCCGTCGGCCTCGATCCGGTCGACCATCCCGGCCGCCTTGGCCGCCTTGCCGGTGAGGGTGCCGCCGGCGCCGAACTCGCGCCGCACCACCGCATCGGTGACGCCGCGACCGCGCGCGACGCTGGAAATGAATATCTCCTCGATGCCGTCGAGCATCTGGCGGATCTGCGCCTGGCCTTCCTCGGTCGAGAGATCCGGGCGCTTGTTCGGCGCATTGGAGCTGGCGATGTCGAGGTCGCGCCGGCCGTCAGCGCCAGGCTGCACCTGGTACGACGTCGAGATCAGCACGCCGATCGAGCCGACGATGCCGGTGGGATCGAGGCTCATGCCGCCGGCGGCCGAGCTGCCGATCCAATAGGCGGCCGAGCAGCACATGCCGGTGATGTGCACCGACACCGGCTTGGCCGAGCTGGCGACCAGGCGGGCGAAGTCGTTGACCTGGGCGACAGCGCCGCCCGGGCTGTCGACGACCATAAGGATCTGCCGGACTTCCGGCGAGGCGTTCAGCGCCCGCAGATCCGCCGCGGCGACGTCGAGCGAGGTCGCGCCCGACAGATCGGTCATGATGTTGGCGCGCGGGAAGATCGGGCCGGTGACCGGCAGCATGCCGACGCCATCGCGCAGCATCGCCTTGCGGGTGCCGGGCGCCCGCTCGCCCATCTGGGCGACGGCCGAGATCTGGCGCTCCTGGTGACCGTCATCCTTCACCGCGAGCAGCGCGGGATGATCGAGGACGCGCAGCGCGACCTGCTCGATCGCCTCGAGATAGCCGGGCATGATCGCCCAAGGCTGCGAACGGATCGCGGCCAGAACGTGCTGGTTCATTCTTGCTCCTCGTCGTCGGCCGAGCGCTTCGGCTTCGGCTTCGGCTGTTCGGGCGGGCGGTGATCGACCGGCGCGGGCGGCTCCTGGCCTTCGAGGATCGATCCGGATCCGACGCGGAACTGGTCGCCGCCCTCGCGGCCGTTCCAGTTCTCCCGCCGGCGGACCTCGTTGGGATTGAGAAAGCCCTTGTCGATCGCCAGTCCGTAGGCGGCATAGCGGCTCGCCAGGTCGCCCTTCAGCAGCGCGTCCGGCAGGAATTCGTAGAAGTGGCCATCCTCAGCGAACTGGTGCGTCGCGGCCGCGGCGACCCGCTCATAGTGGAGCATCATCGAGTAGAGGATCAGCTCGAGGCTCTGCTGCTCGATGTTCGAGAAAGTGGCCCGGCTCAGCTCGAACACGATATGCGGGGGCACGCCGAAGGCGCGCGCAACCTCGACGACGTAGAAGGCGCGGACCTCGATATACTGGCTCTTCGCGTTGTCGTGCGCGAGGAACTTGGCGTCCATCTCCTGGTCGAGCACGGCGACGGCGCCGGCGTTGCGCGGTCCCGAGAAGCGGCTCTGCCAGTCGGTCTTGATCTGGGTCTTGGCGCCGGGCTCCATCTTGCCCTTGGCCGTCAGGATGGTCGACGGCTGCGCGTTGTTCTCCCAGAAGCGGGCGGCGAACGCCGATGTTGCGGCCGCCGCCTGGAATGTGTCCTGCAGCACCTTCAGGCGATCGATGCCGACCAGGCCGTCGCGCGAGAAGCCGGGCACGAACCACAGGTCGTTGCGGGTCAGCCGCTCGCGGCTGCCGTCTGGCAGTGAGGTGTCGTAGAACACCTCGAGCCCGTTCTGCTTGTCCCAGCTCGTCGCCGGCGCGATACCGCGCGGATCTACCCGGGTCAGCTTCTCGGGCCGGTAAAGCGTATCGCGGTGGATGTAGCCGCCAAAGCCGCCGGACATGATGATGTCGCCCAGCATCAGCTCCTTGAACAGGAACGCATTCTGGACGTCGTTCGAGCTGGTCCGCAGCATCTTCGCCTGCGGCGCGTCGTCGACGCGGATCTTGTCCTCGCCCTGGCGGCGATAATAGATCAGCGGGGTCATCGCGAAGAGGCCGGTCAGCACCTCGAGCGCGCGGAGCACCGCCGGCAACGACAGGGCCGCCTGCTCGCCGATCGCGCCGCCCCGGGTACCGCCGAGCAGGTTCAGCACGGTGAAGCCGTCGGGATCGTTCATCCCGTCAGCCGCCGCCCCGATCGACTGCCCCACCGCCGGCGCCGGCGCAGCGACGTTCTGGCCGGCGCGACGCGCCTCTGCTTCTGCCGCACGTCGCGACAGCTGGTACCCGCTGATCGACATGCTCAGATCCCCGTATATTCGAACGTGTTGGTGCAGGGATTGCGCGTCATCAGCACCACCGCGTTGAAGCCCGCCAGCAGTGGGTCGATCTTGGCCGTCCCCGACACCTGCTTGGTGATCAGGATCGCACTACCGCGCGGCTCGACCTTCGCATTGCCGACGCACCAGTTCATCAGCTCCTGCCCCGCGTGGAGCAGCGTGCCGTCCTTCAGCTTGCGCTCGGAGCCCTTAATCGCGCCGGTGAGGCGGAAGCCCTGCGGCACCGCCACCAGCTGCTCGGCCGTGAAGCCGCGCCCCATGATCTCATCGACCAGCGCGGCAACGCCCTGCGGGTCGAGCCCGATCGCCGCCTCGTCCGGGAATAGGCCCCGATCCTTCACCAGCTCGAGCAGATCCGCGACCTCGACCAGGTCCTGCGTTGGATCCTCGCACCGAACGAGCGTCTGATCCTTCACGAAGCCGTTAAGGCGGCTGACGATGTCCTTGCGACGCTCGAACACGTCGAGGTGGGCCCAGGCGCGGTTCCACATCAACCAGGTGCGAGGATCCGCGCGGAGGCGGCCGAGCAGCGCCAGGCCGAAAAGGTCGTCGAGGCCGCCGCCATCAATGCCGGCGACGGCGACCTCGACCAGCTCGAGGAATTGCTCGAGCGATCCATCCCACAAATCGACCGCGGCTTTCGCCTGGGCCCAATAGGTGGCGCCGATCCAGGCATCGTGACGCAGGCCGACGCCGATCTCGACGTTCAGGTGCTTGGCGAAGAACACCTGCTTGGTGCCGTCCTCCGCGTTGGTGATTTTAGCGAACTCGTCCTCGAGCCACGTCTGGCTGACCGATCGGCCAAGGTTGGGGTTGGTGACGTAGAAGTTGGCGGGATCGAGGTGCTCATCGGCCGCGAGCATCTCGGGCGGGAATTCATAAAGAACCGGCAGGAACTTCCGGTTGGTCACCACCCCGTCGCGGACGTCGCGCGCATAGGCGAGCTTGTCCTTGAAGACGCCCGCCGGCGGCTCGTCCGACTGCGTCGTCAGGTAGAGCGTGTAGCCCTCCGGCCGCGACACCTGCCCGCCCGTCGCCTCGCGCAGCATCGCGTCCGCCGTTGCCTTCTTGCCGAACAGCCATAGCTCGTCGACGAGCACGCGGCTGGCCTTCTTGCCCGACACCGTCGCCGCGTCGGCCGCCACCACTTTCAGCGTGGCCTTGGTCTCGCGGTTGGTGATGAGCCGGACGTGCTCCTGAATATGGAGCAGATCAAGCAGCTCCTCGTCCGCGCGGATCATGTCACACGCGGGCTTGAAGCTGTTGCCGGCAACCTCGATCGTCGGCGCGAGGATCAGGTTCTCGTCGGACGGTCGCCACCCGCAGATCAGCTCGGTGAGCATGATGCCGGCCGCGATCGTCGACTTCGTGTTCTTCTTCGAGACGAGCAGCATGCCCTCGCGGATCATCTGCTCGCCCGTTTCGGGGTTGTAGGCGCCGAAGATCGCCGCGGCGAAGTCCAGCAGCCATTCGTCGGCCGACTCGCCGATCGTCCAGGTCTCGTCCGTCGCCGGGTTGATGCCGAGGTCGGCGATCCGCAGCGCGGTGAACACCGCCATCTTCGCCTCGGCCGACGCTGGAAACAGCGGGGTGAACGGGATCAGCGTGCGGCGATCGCGGATCCTGCGCTTCCAATCCAGGCAGGCCGTTGACCAGGTGACCGACATGTCAGTTGATCGACCTGGTCGGCGCGCCGATCGTGCCGAACTTCCGCCCGGCGGCCGCCGCGCGATCCTGCGCCTGCGCCTTCTTGCCCTTCGCCGGGCCGCCGGCCTCGTTGATCGTCTTCAGCGCGCTGGCAAGGTTCTTCGCGATCTGCGAGCGCGCCGGCAGCGACACAGCCTTCATCATCGCGTCGCGCCGCTGGTCGTTCTCATCGTTGGCGGTGGCGATCTCGATCACCTCTTCCAGCTCGCCCTGATAGCTGGTGACCGTATCCAGCTCGTCGAGCATGCGGGCGACCAGCTGGCGCGCATGATCGACGATCTCGCCGTTCTCGACCGGCGCCGGCGGCTCGATCGGCTGCGCGATCGCCGGCCGCGGTACCGGCAGCAAAGTGCGCACTGGTTCGCGGGTGCGAACCGGCCTTTCCCACCCTTCCGCCTTCGCGCGCTTGCGAATAGCCGCTTCCGAGATCTCGTATCGATCAGCTATTTCGCGGATCGAGTCTTCGCCCGCCAAGTATTCGCGCTGAATTCGCGACCATTCGTCAGCAGTTTTGCGGGCCGCCATTCACATAGCCTCCCGCCCCGAAAGTGCGCACCCCCGATCGCCCACCGGGAAAAAATCTCTGCGTGCCGGCGAGACCGGTCCAGGGGGCGGCGGTCAGTCAGAGATTGACCGCCCCCCCCGGGGGGTCAGCCTTGCGCTGCGCGCCGCTCTGCCCGCTGCTTATGCCGGTCGTGGCAGGGCTTGCAGAGCGTCTGCAGCCCGTCGATGTCCCAGAAGCGCGCTTCGTCGCCCCGATGCGGCTCGCGGTGGTCGGCGACCAGCAACGCGGTGTTCGCCGTCGTGAAGCCGCAGCCCGGCCACTGGCAAGTGTAGAGGTCTCGGGCGAACACGATGAGCCGCAACGCCCGCCAGCGTGCCGACTTGTACCAGGCGCGCCACGGGGCAAAGAGCTGCCGCTCAGCGTCAGTGCTGCGCTCAACTGGCGCGAGTGACCCGATCGTCGGCTTCAGCCTGGTGAGGCTGCTACCGATCGCCTTAAGCTTGCCCAATCAGACGGCTGCCATGTCGAGCGACACGGCGCGCCACGCTGCGTCCGGCGCCGGCCGCTCGTAGAAGCGGACATAGGTGCGCGACCCGACGGGGCGGATGCTGTCACGGATCGCGTCCATGGCGCTCTTCCACTGCTCGTCCTGGATCTCGACGCGCAGCAGCATGAACAGCTCGGCCCGGTTGATCTGGCCCTGCTTCTCGACCGAGAAGACGCGGTTGACGAGGGCCTGCAGCTCGACCTGGCTGCCGGCCGACCAGCGCGTCAGGCATTCGTCGATGATCGCCTTGGCCGTCTGCAGCTCGGGGCCGAACTCGATCAGATCAGCGACCTGCACCTGGATCTTCTGACAGCCGTCGAAGGACAGCAGCGTCAGGTTGCCCTTGGCGCCGCCAACGCTGGCACCGTACTGCTGCGCCAGCAGCGCCTGCAGCGAGCCGACCTGCTCGAAGGTGGATGCTTTGAACGCGGCGATCTGCGCCGACTGCTCGCGGGCGCGGTCCAGCACCTTGCGGACCAGCTCGTCCATGAGGAGATCGGCCGTCTTGACGGTCGCGATCGGCACCAAGTTGCCCTTGGCGTCGCGCAGATAGTCGGTTTCGCCGACGGTGATGATGTTGGGGTGCGCGAGGTCGGTCATGCCGGTGCTCCCGTCGTGCCGGCCGCCGCGCCGATCGGGATCCCGGCGTTCGCGAGGATACGCCGCGCCCGCTGCCCCAGCTCGACCTCGGCGAGCAGCTCGGCGATCTGGCTTTTCGGCATAGCCACGACGGTGCCGGGGATCGCAGCTACCGCGGCGATGGCATGTGCGACGTCGATCATTGCTTCACCACGCTGCGCTGCGGCCGTCGGCGCTGAGCGCGATCGGCGGATTGATGGGTCGACCAGGGCCACGGGCCGCTGCGATGAGGCGCAGCCCGAGAGCCTCCACCTGGTCGATATGATCGCCGTGCCGGGTGAGCGGCGATCGGCCGGTACGCATGCTCGCAATGAGCCGGTCGAGGTCGGCGCTAACGCGCTCGCACTCATCGACCATGAGGCGCTGGTCGGCCATACGGAGGTCTCCCAGAAGCGCAAAAGTCCGCTCGAGGCGGGCTCCAGACGCGGCTGTGGCGGGGTCGTTTCTGGCCGTTACGTGACGATTTTGCGCCCCGCTCGTGTGTGCAGTGCTCGAAAGTGCAGGGATTACGAGCCGACGACGTCGCCGCGGCCGAACCGCAGCCACCAGGTTGTCAGCGCCTCGCCGAGCAGTTTACGCAACCGCGGCACTGATAGCGCAAAGCGGTCGGCCGCGGTTGTCAGCGCCATGTCGGCCACGACGATCGCGACGATCGCCTGCGGCTGTTGGATCGTGCGCAGCCACCACCACAGCGCATATTCGCCCAGGCTCGCGCCCAAGATCATGATATCGGCGTCGCCACCGCCGTAGCCGCCGCCCGTCCGCGTCTCCCAGCTGGCGGTTTGCATCGGCGCATCGGCTGTCACGGCGCGGTACGTCGTCGCGATCTTGTCGGCCGCGGCGAGCTGATCGGCGTCGATCGCTCTGGTCGCATAGAGGCGCGCGATCGCGCCGGACCGTCGCTCCCGGTGCTCAAGCTGGGCGATCGTTTCGGGTGTCCCCTGCCGGCCGCCGAACGCCTCGATCAGCGACACGCGCTCTTCGATGCCGGGCAGCAGCTCGCTCCCGCGGGCGCGCAGTCGCGCTTTCTCAGCGCGCCACTCCTGCTTCGACATGCCCTTCGGCTTAGGGCCCGTCATCGGCGCCGGCCGTGGCCGGCCGAGCACGAGGTGTTCGATGCGTTGCGCCTCGCGCTCGCTGCTCTGCATGATGCTGGTTCCCGGCTAATCGACGCTCGGCAAATGCGCGAATGGCGGCAACATCGATAGCCGCTCATGTGTGCGGGGCTGCTCGAGTTCGCCGAGCGGCACGGCGTCAGTCCAGCCGAGGCGGTTCAGCACCTCGACCAGGATGTTGCGCGATCCGGAGACGTCGCGAACGCGGAAGCTGCGCTGTTTGCCGAGCGGCCGCTCGACCAAACCCTCGGCGATCAGCTGGTCGACCAGCTCGCGTGCGCGGGTCTTGCGCACGCCGAGCCGGTCGGCGATCTCGTCATAGCTCGGGCTGATGCCGGTCTGGACGATCCGCTCGATGATGTACGCCAACGCCTCGTACCGCCGCGGGATCGCAACTACAGCAGTTTGCACTCCCATCCATGATACCCCCATTTGAGGAACATAGGTGGAATAACGCTTATACGCGAGGTTTGAATAAGGCTATTTACGCGAACATTTTGGGATCGGCCCGCCGCATCGGGTTCACTCCGATCCATCCTGGCAAATTTTTGTCTTTTATGCGACCTTGGCTCCAACACGTATTGTAGCATGAGA
The DNA here is from genome assembly GCF_052907485.1 of Sphingomonas benefaciens. Lineage (NCBI taxonomy): Bacteria > Pseudomonadati > Pseudomonadota > Alphaproteobacteria > Sphingomonadales > Sphingomonadaceae > Sphingomonas > Sphingomonas benefaciens. The sequence continues at coordinate 145,966 of NZ_JBREIC010000002.1, forward strand.
TGGTGTCACCGAGAGGAAGCTCTTCGATTTTTCCGATTAGCTCGGGGCCGCTCAATTGCACTGTAGACACAATTGGTACGTTGGCATTCTCGTTGGATACAAATGAAAGGGCATCCGCCATTTTATCCGATCTACTATCACCAAACCGGGCGTTTCGATGAAGCAGTACCGCGGATATGCTCCGAAACTGACCATCGGAAAATTTGCGCTGCATTAAGTTTACAACTGCCTCAGCGTCCTGCATCTCGCTAAGCCCAATGCAAACGATCCCTGGAGCCGCTTCTTGAGTATTTAACCGAAGCTGACGATTAGCCTTCTTGAGCAAGCCTTCCACTCTCTCGTCCTCTTTCGGATCGGCTGGCGAAATTACCTGAATATTTATTCTCTCATGAAATCCCTCAGACGGAGGCAGCGGCTTCGCAAATAGATTGAAAACGGGGCTTGCATACATTCTCCCCCGCAAAAGTTCGCTCAGTATTTCAGGTATTAATCCGACGAGCTCCGCCGGATGAGGCATATCTCCGTATTTTTTAACGGCAATGACGATCTCTGCCTCGGCGCTGAGATTAGCTATATCCAGATCTTTGATTAGCTGCTGATGAAGCTCAAATGATAGCCCTGAAAATCTACTAGACATCGCAGACGGCATCAGCTGTTTTACCTCTACTGGCGTCCTCTGTTGAATATTTGTGTCAAAATCAGGAACTGAGTCATTTGAGTGAGGGTAAAACTTCAGCACTGCCTGAGCACCACGATGGAATAGCGCTGCCGTATGAATTTCGTGCAATGTGGGTTCAAACCGCTTCACGATTTTCAAATCGCTTATCAAGGCTACTAATCCCGGCACCTCTTCTAGTATCCGGATATCTTCAGCCAGTCGGTTCAGTTGCATGAAAGCAGCAGATCCACCGTAATTCCAAGACTGATTTAGCGGGTGTGGCTTCGGCCCTTTGGGGAGCTGGACAATCCAGTTCCCAAGTATTCGAGCAAGAAACTCAGCATTACTTGCAGCTCGTTCGGGGCTGAAACTCCCCTCGGATCCGTCGGGCCAAGTTTCGTACCAAGGTCTACTTTGAAACATGAGTCACTGAACCCCCCGCGTAACGATATACGAAAAATCCGCTTGCCCGATGCTCCGGCGGCACCTCAAGATGAGTGATGCAGATGGAGGTGCCCTCCGCCGTGGTTGCCGCCAGCCCGCAGATTAGCGTTGGTTTCGAGGCTGCGCGCGGCAGAAATACCCGCTCGATACCCGCGTCCGCTATCGCCCAAAAACGGTCGTCAGACCCGTACCTCTATTCTGCTATTTTGCCTGATTGCGTACCTTTGAAATTAATCGTGGCATTCTCAAATGGGTTGATGCACCGGCGAAGCGTGCGACCCCCGGCTAACTTGCTAACTCGATTGCGTCGGTGGTTTCGTCCGGCGCCAGGTGACCGATCGACTGAATTGATCGATGAGGCGATTGAGAGCGCCAAAGCGAACGGGATCACTGACGTCCGAGAAGCGGCGAATAGCTATTACGGTTTCAGCCTTGCCGACGAACAATGGAACATCGTCCAATCGCGGTGGCAAAAGCGATGGTACTGACGTTCGGCCCTCGGTCTTGATCTCGCGAACGTCCGCTTCCCTCCCAAAACAGTCATTCGCGGCGGAGATACCCTCCGCCTAGCCAATTCCGTGACGGGGCTCTCGAGGTTGAATGGCGGATGCACGATTGCATCCGCCACCCGTTTAAGTCGTCAGTTTACCCATGGCCGTCAATTAGATCGGGCGGCAGTCAAAGCCACCCCAGCCCGCGGGATAAGGCTGATCTGCGGGCCAAAGTTCAGGAAGGTGTCGATTTTCGCAATAGTAATAACCTAGCCCGTAGAAGCTAGTGCCGTCCTGCTCTTCGCCGCAGTTATCTTCCATATATTGCGTTTGGATAGCCTGCCAATCAGGATCGGTATGCGGCGCATTGTTGGTAGCCCGATCAGCAATATGCCATGAATCATACATACATTGCGTACCCCGAGCTTTTGCTGGGGTCGGAACTGCTACGGATGGAACAATCAAGGCCATTGGCACTACAGCCAGAAGCTTCAGTATCTTCATAGACGTTCTCCCGTATGTTCCCCTTGTGGGAACCTCTGTGATGGGTTCGCCCGATGAGCGGCCCATTATCCCGTCAAGCAATGAGCACAGGGCGGAGATGCCCTCCGCCGTGGTTGTCCAAGAGCCGCAGAAATGCGCGGCTTTTGCGTGAAGCTATTGGGGAAGTACCCGCGCGATAACCCCTTAGATCGGCAGCAATCTAATTCAGGTCGGGCGGCATCTTGAGCTCACCAAGGGGCAGGGTGATCGACAGATGTATGTTGGTGAAGCGGGTCAATCCGCTGCCACGAACGATATTCGCTGCCGTTGCCTGATACCGCGATCCACCAAGTAGCTTTGCAACGATCGGATCGTCGGGCGGCAGCCAGCCAATGATTTCCTGGCTTTCGTTCAGCACCGCGATCCGCGAGTCTGACTGATCAGTCTCACGAGCGAGCACCAGCTTCTCACCTTTGACGGTGTTGGCTAGCGCATCATAATATTCCGGGTCCGCCGCGATACGGATCTGCGCGCCCGCTCCCATCATGAGCATCGTTTGGTCTCCCGATCGAAGTAGGCCTGGAGCAAAACTCGACCGTGCTCCTGCAGCCGGATGACCGTGTCCCCGTTCTCAACGTCGACGGTGATCAGCTCGCGCGATGCCAGCCAGTCTAGATAGCGCTCCGCGATCATCCGCGTGCCGCCAGCCGCATCCAGCAGGGTGTCACGTGTCAGGCCCCCGCCAGGTCCGTCATGCACGCAGAGTATCAGCAGCATGTCCCAAGCTGGCTCACCAAAACCGTCTGCCGCTGCACCGAAAGCGGCATCGCGTGCCCGCCGGGCCGCGTAGAGCTCAAACGCGCGCTGTACCCGCGCCGCGGCCGGCGACGTACCGGGCTTCTGCTCCATGGTCTGTTACCATCTGAACGGTGCCCAAGGCCTAGGCGCCACCCCCTGGCGGCGTGTTCGGCGGATGTAATGGTAGGTCCCCATCACGAGCACGAAGCACATGGGATAGGCGACCTCCCCAATCATCCGGGAATAGACGATGGGCACCAAGGTTGGATCAAAGGCGCGTGCGGCATGGACGCCGATCGCCAGCAATTGCAGTGCAGAGGCCCAATACGGCCAGAAGCGATTGGCTCGCAGCGCCACCGCAACCAAACCGAGGAGCACGCCGACATCGACCGCGACGAGCACGACGCTGATCTCGCGCCACTGGCTTGCTGGCACGCCGATCGCCACACTGGCTATCGCTGCAATCAACAGCATCCAGCCAACAACGCGCTCAGGCGCGCCACCTCGCCGTATCGCGAACCAGGAGACCGCTAGCTGCAGCAGCTCGAAAGCAACTATGCGCAGCATCGGGCCGCCTGGTTCATCGTGGCCTAGCTCAGCCGACCCGCCGCAGCGGCGTTTCTACCGCGGCAGGATCGGTGACCTCGCCGTACGCGTGCGGGTCGACGCCCACCGACGTCGCGACCGAGCGGGCCAGCCGGTGCCCGGCGGCCGCGCTGGCGATCGCCGTCCCAATCTGCACTTGAGCCTCATCGAACTGGCGGAACATCGCGTGTCCGGTAATCGCCGTCAGACCACGCTCCGCCTGTGCCTGTCGCATTCCAAGCAGCAGCTCCAAGCCTGCGACGTGCGCGTTGCGCAGCGTGTCCTCATACTTGTGCATGAGCTCGATTACCTTCGCAGCATCATTGTCGCTCGCGAACGACGTCGCTGATGGCTCGGGTCGACGAGACGATCGATCCGAACCCGACCGCAAGACCGATAGCGAGGACGAGGATCCATGCGAGCCGAGCGAAGACGCCTGTGTCATTGTCTGCATCCCTATTCTGTGGCGAAAGCGGGCCCAGGGGGTGGGCCGGCTTGCCTGGCGGGACGATCGTTGGCGGGATGACAGCCTCGTCGGCCACCCCTTCAGATTGGGGCCCCTGATTTGAGGGGGCGGTTTCCAGGGCGTGCAAAATCTCGGCAGCGTGGCGCCGATCGCGCGCACCGAGCAGCGCAACGGCTTCGCTGCAGTAGGTGCTGACGGTGCCCGGCGCGAGACCAAGGATCACCGCAATCTCCTTGGTGGTACGGCGCTGATAGACGAGCCGTAGACATTCCGCCTGGCGAGGGCTCAGCCGGACGTCAGGCACGGAGATAGAACCAAATCGGCAGCGATTTTGTCCTAATCTTAAGACGATCTGCTAATCTGGCCTGGGCAAGGAGCAAGCTGTGCCCTCGATTCCCTCGCTTGCGAGATCGTATGCTCCTTTCTGCGCCTGCCTGTATCCTCGGCTGTTCCTTCTGCACCGTCGCCTGCAGCGTCACGGTTGCCCTCCGTGACCATGCGTGGCGAGAGCTTCAACAGCTTCTCGCGCATCCGCCCGGATCTCCGGAACGGGAGGCGCCGGGACAGGTCGAGCGCATTGAATTTGCGACATCGCGATGGGGAGCGACCGTGCGAGCAGCCGAGCTTGCGCGTCGAGCGGCAGCTCGCGGTCGATCCCTAGCAGCACCCCCTCGAACATGGCCGCCAGCAAATCCTCGGACGGCAGCACAACCTCGAGCATAATCCGCGGCGGCCGGGGTGGCACAGGCGGCGGTGCCCCCTCATCTGCATCATCGATCTCGCCGGTGAGATAGGCGGGCGTGGTGCGCAACTCCCGAGCGATCAGGTGGAGGCGCTTGGACCCTTGGGCGTTGCCAGAGAGAAGATGGCCGATGTTCTGCTGAGACACGCCCACGCGTCGTGCCAGCTCTGACTGCGACAGGCCGATCAGCTTCATTCGAGCCCGGAGACGATCCGCGTCTAGCACGGTACCTTTAGCTACAGGATAATTTGTAGATGGCGACGACCATTTCTGGTTGACCATCCTACAAATACACTTGTAGGTAGCAAGAATGAGTCGCCCACCAGAAGAATCGCATCAGATGGCTGCCGACGCGCTGGCGGAGGCTGTGCAGCTTCTCAACGGCCAATCTGCGACCGCGCGGCTGCTTAAGGTGTCTCAGCAGGCGGTTTCTGCAAAGCTCGCGTCCGGCAAGGTGTGCAGTGCGAAGTGGGTTCTCCCGCTGGAGGCCGCTACGGGAGTTAGCCGACACAGGTTGCGCCCAGATTTGTACCCGTCCGAGCACCTGGGCGGACCGCAAACCGATCTTCTCGAGGCAGCGCGATGACGCCCCCTCCCTATCAGTTCGACCGCCAGCAGGCCGGTCGGAGTTCGCGCATCCCAGGCGCGCGGGCAAGCAATCTGCATTCCGGTAAAAACGGTGCCGGCCTGCCCCAAGGGGCCGGCACCAACCTGACTGATAATATTGATTTCGCCCCGGCGCTGGCAGGCCGGCGGGGTGGAAGGCCCGGAGTTTGTCAAAATTGCCGTCGGGTCGCCGTGATGCCTGCCACCCTTTCGAACCGGGCGCCTGGCCGCCCCGGGTTGTCGCGACGTTTCCTCTCCCGTCGGCGCGCGCCCAAAGTCGCAGTGGAGCAAGCACGGACAGCCTGGACCTTTCGCATCCGGCGCGCCCCTTGCGCGCCGCAGTCTCAATCTGCCCGCCGCGAGCAGCTTCGTCTGCTCCCGACGGCGGCCCTTTCCGGTGCAGTGGCATGACCAAGGTTCGCGACGCCCTGTCGATCGAAAACACGCTGTTCAGGGTGCTCGGCGATCTGACGATCGAGCGGGCCGCCGAGGTAACCAACAAGGGCAAGGATTATCTCCGCGCCTGCACCGACCCAGACAAGCGCGAGGTCCTCTCGATGCGCGATGCCGAGCTGCTTGATCTCGCCTATCACGAGAAGAACGGGGGCGGTTTCCCACTGCTCGAGGCGTACAGCCGTCGCCTCGAGACGAAGCACGCCGAGCGCTTCGTCGACGCTGCCGCGCTCGGCAATCTCGGTGCAGCGTTGGCGAAGGAAGGCGGCGAGGCGATCGCCGCCCTGGTCGCGATCGGGCTGAGCAACGCCGATCCTGACAAGCTGCGCGCTGCCCTCCCCGAACTCGAACAGTGCGACGAGATCGTCGATCGCGCGATCGCGGTCTGCCGCGACGCGCTCGATCGCGCCAGGGAAGGAGCACACGGCGCCCCGATCTAGCCGACGCCCGAAGCAACGACGCCACGACTGAACCACGCCGCTCCGACGCATGCCGCTTTCGGAGGCGGCCTTTTGCATGCCCGGAGAAAAGCCAATGTTCTCGACTGGCCAGACCTTCCACCACCGGGATAGCGCGCCCCCGGCGCTCACCGCTCGGTATCATGCGATGCACTGCAGCTGCGAGCGCTGCGCGCCCGCCGTGCCGGCCGACCAGCTTAGCCTGTCGATGATGGGACACCTGGCGCTGTGTGCCGCCGCTGTGGTCACCGCGATCATGTTCCTGATCGATCCCGCTGGCGCTGCCGACGCTTTGCGTGCGGTGCTGCCATGACGCTGTCGCCGTTCGAGCTCGTGCTGATCGCGGCCGTAATCGGCTTGCTGCTGATCACCGCCCTGACCTTCGCCCTCCTCTATTACGCGGCCATGGCTGAAAACGCCGACCTCCGCCGCAAAGCCCGGCTGTTCGCGATCGGCAGCCCCCTTTCGACGGAGGCGCGCACATGGCCGAGGAACGGGGAGAGGGAGGGAGCGTGACACCGATCGACGGCAAGCCCCCGGGTCGGCCTCCGTGCAGCTGGTGGCGCAGGCGGTGGAACAGGATACGCCTGATCGCCCGTCCATGCCCCGAGTGCAGCTTGCACCCGACTGGTGAGTGCGACCTCTGCTGGTGGACGAGGCGCGCATGACTTTTGCCAAGGACACCAAGGTGCCTTTCGAGCGCTCGATCGCGGAGATCTCGGGCCTCGTCCGCAGGGCGGGTGCTGATCGGATCGGCCAGATGGAGGAGCGTGATCGGTTCACGCTGGAATTCCATCTGGCCGATCGCGCGGTGCGCTTCCGCGTCACTTTCCCCACGCGGGAAGAGGTCGAGCAGATGAAGGGGCCACGCCAGGACGCGCAGCGCGTCGGGGAGCAATGGCGTCGCCAGCGCGGCCGGGCCCTGCTCCTGGTCATCAAAGCGAAGCTCGAGAGCGTGGAAAGCGGCGTTGAGACGTTCGAGGAAGCATTCCTCGCGAACGTTGTGATGGCCGATGGCGCCACTGTTTACGACCGGATCGCGGCGCCGATCGCCGCAGAATACGAGGCTCGCCGCCCGGGCCCGCTCCTGCTGGGAGGTCCCCCGAAATGAATGCCCCTTCGATCGTCCACCTCGACAAACGGGTCAGCCGTGCCGCCGAGGTCGGGCGCGGCGTCGATCTCACCGCTGCCGACCTCGATCTGCTCGTCAGCCTCGGTCTCATCGACCTGCTTCACGACGCCAAAGCCGAATTTCTGAAGGAACAGGGACGATGCCGGAACGCCAGGCGCCAGTCTATCGCAGGGGAAAATACTGGCTCGACAAGCTCAGACGGGAGGACGGCACCCCCCGTTCGCCTCGTTGGTACGTCTTCTGGTACGATCCCGAGGCGCGACGCGAAGCAAGCGCGTCGACGGGTACAACAGACGTCGACGAAGCGATCGTAGCGCTCGATCGGCGCTACCTCGGTGATGCAAGCGAGGCGCCGGCGTATTGCTACGCCTGTGGCCAGCCGCTCGCCTCGGCCGACGCCTATCTGCTGACCGACGCCATGGCCGACTATCAGCTCGAGCACGCGGTGCACGCGCGATCGGCCGACAGCATCGCCGCGCGCCTCAAGCACGTCGCCGACTTCCTGGATGCGGAGGAGGAGGCTGGCGGCACGTTCGGGCTCGAGACCAGCTGCGCTGTCGCGTGCGGCACGCCGTTCATCACTGCCTTTCGCGCCTGGTCGGCAAAGCAGCCGGTCGTGTGGCGCAACAAGGCCGGCGCCATCACCGCCTCGCGGCCGCGCGCAGCTGCGACGACCGAGGAGTCGGTGCTGCAGGTGGCGGCCGCGCTCAACCATGCCGCTGATGCGGATCCGCCGCGCTCAGAACGCCGGCCGATATACAAGCCGCTGCCACGCAAGCAGGTGTCGCGACCGCGCAAGGTGCGAATCGACGTGCCGGCGATCGCCGATATGCTTGCCTATGCCGCCGAGCCGGGGAAGAAGCGCGCCTCGCTGCATGCCTTCCTGGTCGGATCGATCTGCACGATGGCGCGGCCGGACAGCGTCGTGGACATCTGCGTCGCGCCCGAGCGGGAGCAGTGGTACCCAGGATCGCCGACGCTTGACCTCAATCCCTTCGGCCGGGCCCAGACCAACAAGTATCGGCCCGTCATACCGGTCCTGCCAGTGCTGGCGGATTGGCTGGCAGCCGAGCTGGCGGTCTATGAGCGCCTCGATCGCACCGCGCGGAAGGGCGCAGGCTTCCTGGTCAACTATTACGGCCGCTCGGTCCTGGACGTCGACACGTCCTGGCGGACCATGCTGCGCGAGCTGAAGCTGCCGTCCGGCCGAGAATGGAAGCCGTACCTGCTGCGCCACAGCCTTGCGACGATCGTCCGCAATCGACCTGGCGTGGCGAAGTGGGACCTCGAGGGCTTCCTCGGTCACGACTCGAACAGCATGACCGAGGTCTATGCGATCGGCCATTTCAAGACCGTCGCGACCGCGCTCAGTGACATTGTCGGGGAGATTGAGCTTCGTGCGCCAGGTGCTCTGCGCCGAAACTGCGCCGAAGTCAGGCTATCCGGTCCTCTCGCCGAGGAGGCAAAAATGACCGGATAGCCGTAACTTTGGTGGTGGGCGTGGCAAGGATTGAACTTGCGACCCCTGCGATGTCAACACAGTGCTCTACCACTGAGCTACACGCCCACAAGGGAGTGGCGCCATTAGCCGGGCGCTTGCGGGGATGCAAGCGTCAATTGATGCCGCTGGCATTTCCCCGTTCGAAAACGCGATCGACCTCCGCCACCAGGTCGCGCAGGTGGAACGGCTTGGACAGGACGCGGGCATTGGGCATCTCGCGCCCCGCCTTCAGCGTCACCGCGGCAAAGCCGGTGATGAACATCACGCGCAGCCCCTCGACCATCTCGTTGGCACGGCGCGCCAGCTCGATGCCGTCCATTTCGGGCATGACGATATCGGTGAGCAGCAGATCGAAGCGCTCGTTGACGAGCAGCGGCAGCGCCGCCGTGCCGCGGTCGACCGCCGCGACGGCATAGCCTGCACGTTCCAGCGCGCGCGTCAGATATTCGCGCATCACCTGGTCGTCTTCTGCCAGCAGAATACGGATCATCGGCCCTTCCTGAGTCTCCGCGCCTCTATGCGGCGGGTGCGGACAGATTTCCAGCGCATGGACGCATCAAAGCGGATAAGACGTGCCATTGATGGACGCTTCGTTCGACCTGCTTGGCACCGAGCCTCCCGCCAGCCCCGTGGTGCTGTCGGTGCCGCACGCCGGACGCGCCTATCCGCCGGCGCTGGTCGCGGCCCTGCGCGTGCCGGCGACCGCGCTGGCGCTGCTGGAGGATCGCCACATCGATCAGGTCGCGGCGGCGGCGCGGGGGGTCGAGACGATGCTGGTGCAGCGCCGGCCGCGCGCCTGGATCGACCTCAATCGCAGCGAGGAGGAGCGCGACGCCAAGGTCGACGAGGGCGTCCGGCCGCAGGGTCAGCCGGCGCTGTCGGCGAAGCTGCGCAGTGGCCTGGGGCTGATCCCGCGCCGCGCCGGGGCGGCCGGCGACCTGTGGCGGCGCCGGTTCACCGCCGCGGAGGTGGCGGCGCGGATCGCCGCCGATCATCGGCCCTACCATGCGATGCTGGCCGGGCGGCTGGCGGCGGCGCGATCGCACTTCGGGGTCGCGGTGCTGCTCGACATCCATTCGATGCCGTCGCTGGGCAATGCGACGCGGATCGTCATCGGCGACCGGTTCGGCAAATCGGCGGCGCCGCGCTTCGTCGCGCGGCTCGAGGCGGAAGCGATGCGGGTCGGCCTCGGCGTCGCGCTCAACACGCCTTATGCCGGCGGGCACATCCTGGCGCGGCACGCCGATCCTGCGCGGGGCGTGCATGCGATCCAGATCGAATTCGATCGCGCGCTCTATCTCGACGCCGCGCTCGACGAGCTCGGATCGGGGTTCGCACAGACGGTGGCGCTGCTCCGCCGGATGATCGCCGCGGTCGAGGACGAGGCGTCGGGCGGCACGCTGCCGCTGGCGGCGGAATAAAAAAACCACCTCGTGCCGAGCACGAGGTGGCCAAGGTTCAGGGAGGAGACACACCCGAAGGTGTGTCATACGGCCTCGCGAAAGGGGGGACACGAGAACCGTACGCTGTTACAAATAAGTCACGGCGCGATTGGTTCAACCCCTGCGACCGAACGGTGCGAATTTTTTAACGATCAGTGCCGATCGAACGCCGGCGCCATCCGGATCAGGATCGAATCGCGACGGATGTAATGGTGGCGCAGCGCCGCCGCGACGTGCAGCACGAGCAAGGCGACCATCATCCAGCCGAGCACGCCGTGCGCCTCGTGCCCGAAGCCGGAGGTGGCGCCGGAGACGGGCAGGAGCGGCACGTTGAACAGGCCGAACCAGCTCAATGGCCGGCGGGCCTCGGGTCCGGAGACCATCATCCATCCGGTCACCGGCAACGCGACCATCAGCAGGTACAGCGTCCAGTGGCTGGCATGGGCGACACCCTTTTCCCAGGACGGCATCGCCGCGGGATAGGCCGGCGGACGATGCCCCAGCCGCCAGAAGAGGCGCAGGGCGGTCAGCACCAACACGGTGATGCCGATCGCCATATGAGCGCCCATCAGCCGGCGCAGCGCGGGAATGCCGTCGTGACCGATGCCGATGATCAGATTGGCGACGATCAGCACCGCGATCGTCCAGTGGAACCAGATGGCGACGCGGGAATAGCGCTCGTCGCGCGGCAGTCGGCTCATCGTCGGTTCTTTCTCTGGGTTAGGAACCGTACCGTTGCGCCCTGCAAGCCCGAGGTCAAGACCGGCCTGTCGCAGTGCGGTTCCTTGCAGCCCCAGTCGTCACCCCGGCGGTGCGGCAGGGATGACGACGGTCACGGGGGACTATCGGTACTTACCCCAGCTGCGGCTGCGGGGCCTTGCCCTGGTCCATCTGGCGCCCGAACACCTCGCGCATCAGCGCCAGCGAGAACAGATGCGCATAGAGCAGCGGCAGCATGCCCGACTGGCTCATCTTGCGCAGCTGGTCGCCGCGCAGGTTGCTGAGCTTTTCCTCGTTGATCATCTGGAAGCCGCGATAGACGAACGGCTGCTGGTTCTGGTCGACCTGAATGGTGACCTCGCCCTCCATCAGCAGCTCCTGCTCGCGCAGCTCGTTCATGAACGCCTGGGTACGGGCGCCGGCCTGTTCGAACTGTTCGGCGAAGCCGAGGATGTTCTTGGTGAATTCGGTCGGCTGGCCACCCTCGAACAGCGCCTCGCCCTCCGCGAAGTCGCCGATCGTCTCCGACGTCGGGTCGAAGCACAGCGACAGCTCCTCGCTGTCGGGACGCAGCCGGGCGAGCATGTAGGGATAGCGGCGGACATAGGCCGGAACGTAGAAATTGCTCTCGGTCAGCTTGCCGTCGTCGCCGACGAAGACGTTGACGCCCTCGTTCAGGCCCATCAGCGCGAGCGGGATGGCATCGTCGCCGCTCGAGAAGACGATCGGCATGAAGCGCTGCACGAGCGGAAATTCGTCGGTGGTGATCGGAATGGCATGCTGGCCGATCAGAAACGGCGCGCTGTCCGCCGGCTTGACGCGCCAGGTCGCATGCATCTCGCTCGAAAGCGGCTCGAGGCCGTTGTAGAACAGGGGAAGCGGCGCACTGGCCATGGGAACTCTCTCCGTATCCGTGAGTTTTGGCGCGGCCCGCGCGCCGGTAACCGGCGGCTGCTCTATTGCGCGGCGGCGGGGGGCGCAAGCGCGACGAGCTTGCCGGGGTTGAGAATGCCGAGCGGGTCCATCGCCGCCTTGACCGCGCGCAGCGCGGTCAGCCGGGCCGGCGACGACAGGCGGGCGAGCTCGGCGACCTTCATCTGACCGATGCCGTGTTCCGCCGCGATCGACCCGCCCGCCGCGACGACCAGATCGTCGACGAAGCGCGTCACCACCGGTACGTCCTCGGCATACCAGCGCGCCGGATCGGTGCCGGGCGCGGCGCGGACGTGGAAATGGATGTTGCCGTCGCCCAGATGGCCGAAGCCGCTCGCATGGGTGCCGGGGAAGCGCGCCTCGCACGCCGCCGCCGCCTCGATCATGAAGCGCGGCATGATCGCGACCGGTACGGAGATGTCGTGCTGCGACGCGGGGCCGAGCGCGCGCTCGGCATCGGAGATCGACTCGCGCATCCGCCAGAACGCCTGCGCCTGCGCCTCGCTGGCCGCGATCGTCGCATCGGCGATCAGCCCGTCATCCAGTCCCGCCGCCAGCTCGCGCTCCAGCACGGCGGGCGCGTCGGCGCCGGTCAGCTCGATCAGCAGATGCCAGGGATGGTCGCCGGCAAGCGGCGCGCGCGCGGTCGGCAGATGCGCGAGCACCGCGGCCAGAGATTCGCGCGGCAGGATCTCGAAACTCTCGACCGCGTCGCTGGCATGCTGGAAGCGGCGCAACAGCTTCAGCGCCGCTTCCGGGTCGTGCGTCGCCGCCCAGGCGGTCGCACGCACCGCAGGCAGCGGCACCAGCCGCAGCGCGGCGGCGGTGACGATGCCCAGCGTCCCCTCGCCGCCGATCAGCAATTGGGTCAGGTCGTAGCCGCGATTGTCCTTCTTCAGCGCGGCGAGCCCGTCGTGGATCGATCCGTCGGCAAGCACCGCCTCCACCCCCGCGACCAGCCCGCGCATCGAACCGAAGCGCAGCACCTGCGTGCCGCCGGCATTGGTCGAGACGAGGCCGCCGACCGTCGCATTGCCCTTGGCGCCCAGGGTCAGCGGAAAGCGGCGATCCACCGCCAGCGCGGCATCGTGCAGGTCGGCGAGGATCACCCCCGCCTCCGCCACCGCCAGCCCTGCCTCGGCATCGACGGTGCGGATCGTGTTCAGGCGGCGCAGCGACAGGATCAGCGCCGATCCGTCCGCCGGCGGCGTCGCGCCGCCGACCATCGAGCTGTTGCCGCCCTGCGGCACCAGCGGCACGCGATGCGCGGCGGCGGCGGCGACGACGGCGGCGACCTCCGCCGTGTCGGCGGGGGCGACGATCGCGGGGGCGTGGCCGTGGAAACGGCGGCGCCAGTCGATTTCCCAGGGCGCGATCAGGTCGCGGTCGGTGACGATCGCCTGACGGCCCAGCCGGGGGGCGAGCGCCTCGAGCATCGCGGTCTGCGCGGGAGTCATGCCGTTGGCGCTAGGCCAAGTTCATCCCGTGTTCAACGATGCGGACTAGGAGTCGCCGATCTCGTCATGACCGATCCCGCATGATCCATCCCGCGATTCCCGTTTCGCTGCTGGCGCTCGCCGCCCCGGCCGTCGCCGCCGTGGGCGACGATCTCGGCGGCCTTCAGCTGGCGCAGGTGACGATCCACGAGCGCATCGTGATCCGTGTCGGCCCGTCGGCCCCGCCGCCCCGCGCCGTCACCGTGACGCCGAATCGCTGGAAGGAAAAGAAGGGGCCGAAATGCATCGCCATCGCCGATCTCGGCGGTGCGCTGGTCAGCGGGGCCGGCATGCTCGACCTGGCGCTCACCGGCAACCGGCGCATCCGGGCCAAGCTCGGCGACGATTGCCGGCCGATGGATTTCTATGCGCGCTTCTACCTGAAGCCGGCGGCGGACGGCCAGGTCTGCGCCGGCCGCGACGTGCTCAGCATGCGATCCGGGCTGACCTGCGAGATCAAGGCGTTCCGCAAACTGGTCGCCGTGCGGTGAGTGCAGCGCGGGGGTCGTGAACGAGCGTCCGGCTGTGGGGGGAAGCGGAACAGCGGCTTCTGGCAGGCTGGTTGCGATAGAAGACGTCGGCTCGCTGCCCTCGCTAGAAAGGGGCGGGTAGTGGAAAAAAGTCTCGCTCGTCTCTTAGCCGACCGGCCGCTGCATCAGCTCTACCGTGATATGATCGGGGCCTGAAACATAGGCCACAAGCGTTCCTTTGCGTGGACCACCGGCGATCGGCAGGGGACTACCCTTGGCCTTCCATCCGGCTGCCTCGACTCGGGAAATGGCCGCATGGATATCCTTTACGGTCAGCGCCAAATGTGCCGCTCCGATCGAACCCGCGCTGGATGGCACCACCCCGTTCCGGCGGCCGTTCGAATATTGCAACAACTCAACCACGTAACCGTCTGGCGCTCTGACAATCGCCGTCTTTACGCTGGGATCATCGACGCCTGTCACCTGATGCAGGAACTCGCCTCCCATTTCCGATTGCCGCTCTAGCGTGAAACCGAGCGCTCCCGTCCAAAACCGGATGGCTTCGCTCAAGGACGACACGGCGAAGCCCGTGTGGTCGACGGCAATCACATTTGCGGCGTCATTCATGGCTGTCCTTCCAATGGGTCGTTCTTGCGCTGTCTGGGCCTGCGCCCCGGCTGCGACCGCCACCAGCAGCACGGCGAACATGATCTTCATGGTGACGTTCCATGCCCCAAATCTACTGTTGAGGAGAAATCTGGCGCGGGGAGCTAGCTCTAACCACCGCGCGCAACGAGCGACTGTTGTCTGGAAAGGAGATCGTCAGCCTGAGCGTCCGGCGTTGGGCGCACACGGCCTGTTCACTGCCGTGATTGAGCAACCGGCGTTCTCACGGAGCTATCCGGCTTGCACTACATCTCCCATGAGGTTGCCCTTGATCCTAGCCGTTGCGTTGCCCTCCAGTACGACATCGCCCATCACGTTGCCGCGAAGCTCAAGCCGACAGCCAGGACGCACGGTGACATCGCCCATGACGTTGCCCCGCAGCACCGTATCGGCCTCTAGGGTGATCGGACCTTCGACGTTGCCGCGGACGACCTGCATCTTGATGCCCCTTGCTGCCCCGCTCCTCGATGGAACGCTTGGTGCACTCAATCGACGCCGACGACTTTGTTTCCAAAGCTGGGGTCGGGTACGCACTGTTGGCTTACCGGCATTTCAAGGTCAGCCCTCAGCCGTAGAATCTGCTCCAGGCCAAACGCGAATGCTTGCCGTTGGGCGTTGGCGCGCATTCCGGGCCTTGCAACACGACGTAACGTCATCGCGGCACGCGCCGCACTGTCCTACATGGCCCGGCTCTGTCATCACCCTGATCGCCCATCGAGTCGACCGCGACTTCTCATGACGAAGAGCAAGAGCCCGCACCGCAACCTACCCGCGCAACGAAGTTGCATGGCGAAGATCGTTTTCGTCCGTTTCAGGTGTCAATTGTGTCAAGACTCGCGGCCGACGCCGAGCCTCGTCTTCGGCTGCCCGCCGGGTTTCCTTGACTTTTACGCCCAAATCCGCAAGCGCGCGGGGGCGACGTTGCAGCGCGGCGGCCACCCCTTTGTCTGGCGCGCCCTTATCCGGACATTTGCATGAGCTTTGCCGATCTCGGCCTTTCCGACGAACTCCTGAAGGCGGTCAACGAGGCCGGCTATTCGGAGCCGACCCCGATCCAGGCGAGCGCCATCCCGTCCGTGCTGATGATGCGCGACCTGATCGGCATCGCCCAGACGGGGACGGGCAAGACCGCCGCCTTCGTGCTGCCGATGATCGACATCCTCGCCCACGGCCGCAGCCGCGCCCGCATGCCGCGCTCGCTGATCCTCGAGCCGACGCGCGAACTCGCCGCGCAGGTCGCCGAGAATTTCGAGAAATACGGCGCCGGCCACAAGCTCTCCATGGCCCTGCTGATCGGCGGCGTGTCGATGGGCGATCAGATCAAGGCGCTTGAAAAGGGCGTCGACGTGCTGATCGCGACGCCGGGCCGGCTGATGGACCTGTTCGGTCGCGGCAACATCCTGCTGACCGGCTGTTCGATGCTGGTCATCGACGAGGCGGACCGGATGCTCGACATGGGGTTCATCCCCGATATCGAGGAGATCTGCACCAAGCTGCCCAAGCAGCGCCAGACGCTGCTCTTCTCCGCGACGATGCCGCCGCCGATCAAGAAGCTGGCGGACAAGTTCCTCGACAATCCCAAGACGATCGAGGTCGCGCGGCCGGCGACGACCAACACCAATATCAAGCAGTTCCTGGTGCCGGTGCCGGGGTCGTCGTTCAAGAAGCGCGACGCGCTGCGCCAGCTGCTGCGCCGTGACGATGTCACTAATGCGATCATCTTCTGCAACCGCAAGACGACGGTGCGCGAGCTGAACAAGAGCCTGAAGAAGCACGGCTTCCGCTCGGGTGAGATCCATGGTGACATGGAACAGCCGCAGCGGCTCGCCGAGCTCGACCTGTTCAAGAAGGGCGAGATCAACATTCTCGTCGCGTCCGACGTCGCGGCGCGTGGGCTCGACATCAAGGGCGTCAGCCACGTGTTCAACTTCGACGCGCCCTGGCATCCCGACGATTACGTCCACCGGATCGGCCGCACCGGCCGCGGTGGCGCGACTGGCACCGCCTACACGCTGATCACCGCCGAGGATGCAGAAAATATCGAGAATATCGAGAAGCTGACCGGGCAGAAGATCGACCGGCTGGCGCTCGACACCGGTGACGACGGCGACGACGAGGCGCCCCGCGCCCGGGCCCCGCGTGATGGCGAGCGTGGTGGCAACCGGAGCGAGCGCGGTGCGCGGCGTGGTGGCCGCGCTGCCGAAGCGACTCCCCGCCCCGCCGAGGCGCGGCGCGACGAGCGTCCGCGCGGCAACGATCGGCGCCCGCGCCGCGAGTCCCACGACGACAACACTGAGTCGGATTGGAACGGCGGCTGGAACGGGCCGATCCCCGACTTCCTGTCGGTGTCGCTCGCGGTCGGCGCGCCGGTCGAGGACTGAGGCTGAGGCGCGATGATCGAACTGGTTCCGGCCGAGCCGATCAGCCTCGCCTCGCCCTGCGTCAACATCTGCACGCTGGACGCCGCCACCGGCTGGTGCCGCGGCTGCGGCCGGACGATCGGCGAGATCTCGAACTGGAGCGCCAAACCGGCCGAGGAGCGCCGGGCGATCCTCGCCGCGCTGCCGGCGCGCATGCGGGCGCTCGGCCAGCCCAACCTTTAGCCGGTCGGCAACCGGACCCTCCGCCGCTCGTTACGCTGGCGAAAGGGAGATGGCATGATGAAAGCGCGCTGGCTGATCGCACCGCTCGCAATCTGGGCGAGCCAGGCGCAGGCGGAAAAGGATTTTTGCGCCGACCGGCCCGGCAAGAGCAATCCGACCTGTACGCTCGATGCGGGGAAGGTGCAGGCCGAAGCGAGCCTGATCGACTGGTCGCACAGCCGCGACAGCGACACGATCGAGGACGAGACGCTCGTCGGTGATCTGCTCGTCCGTTACGGCCTGACGCGCAGCACCGAATTGCGCGCCGGATTCACCAGCTACGGCATCGACAGGACGCGCGACCGCCATTCCGGCGAGATCGACCGGCAGACGGGCAGCGGCGACCTGACCTTGGGCGTGCGCCAGAGCCTGCGCGACGGCGGTCCGTCGCGCGGCGCGGCGATCAGCCTGCAACCGTTCGTGACGCTGCCGGTCGGGCGGACGCCGATCGGCGCCGGCACCTGGGGCGCCGGGGTGATCGTGCCGGCGCAGGTCTTCCTGTCCAAGGCCTGGTCGATCACCGTCGATCCCGAAGTCGATGCCGCGCCGAACGAGGACGGCGCCGGCCGCCACCTCGCTTATGCGATGGTCGCCAATCTGCGCTGGAAAGCCACCCAGTCGCTGCAGCTGGCCGGCGAGACCTATGTGCGGCGCGACGACGATCCCGGCGGCCACGAGACCAAGGCCTCGTTCGATGCGACCGCCGCCTATCAGCTCGGCAAGAACGCCCAGATCGATGTCGCCGCCTATGCCGGGCTCAATCCCGCCACCCCGCGCTGGCAATTGCTGCTCGGCGTCGCGCAGCGGTTCTGACGCGCGGTCAGGCGGTCGCCGGCGCCGACGCCTGGGCCGCGGCGATCAGCCCGTCGTCGATCTCCGCCGCGCGGCGATAGGCGGGCCGCTCGGCGAGACGGGCGATATAGCCGGTCATCGCTTCGGTCTTCGGCAACAGGCCGAATTGCGTGTACCACATCGCCGCGGACCCGACGAAGACGTCCGCCGCGGTGAACCGATCACCGGCGATATAGGGATGGCGCGCCACCGCCCCGTCGAACACGGTCGCAGCCAGATCGAAATGGCCGTAGCCCGCCATCCGTTGCTGGTCGCTGTTCGGCTCGAAGTTCATCGAGCGGTTGGTCACCGCCGCCTCCAGTGGGCCCGCCGCGAAGAACAGCCAGCGGTAATAATCGGCGAGCTCGTCCGGCTGCGGTGCCAGATCGGCCACCGGAAAGGCCGCCGCCAGATACGCGCAGATCGCCGCTCCCTCGGTCACCACCTTGTCGCCATGGCGGATGGCCGGCACCTTCATCATCGGATTGATCGCGCGATAATCGTCGGCCTTCATGCTCGACGCATAATCGAGCACCACCGTATCATAGGGCGCGCCGACCTCTTCCAGCATCCAGCGGGCGATGCGCCCGCGCGACTGCGGATTGGTGTAGAAGGTCAGCGCCGCCATCGTTCGTCTCCCAGCGATTCGTTTGCGAACGAATGTGGAACATTCCCGAAGCGGCGCGTCAATCCCGAAGCAATGCAAAAGCTTGGGTCAGAGCGTCCGCTTGAACAGGTCGAGCATCCGGCCCCAGGCGCGCTCCGCCTGCGACTGATTGTAGACGCGGCTGTCGATCACGCACCAGCCGTGCATCGCCCCCTTGTAAACCTCGATCTCCGCCGGGCGCTTGGCCGCGGCGAAGGCGGCACGCAACGCTTCCTTGTCGCCGGGGCTGCGCGCATCGTCATTCTCCGCAATGGCGATCAGATAGCTGCCGCGCAGCTTTGGCGCGAGGCGGTGCGGACTGTCCGGCGTATCGGTGACCAGCTGGGCCCCGTGGAAGGAGGCGCCGGCGTGGACCCGCGCCGGTTCCGCTGTGGCGGTGCGCAGGACGAAGGGGCCACCCATGCAATAGCCTGCCGTGCCGAGCGGCCGCTTGGTATCGACGCCGGGCTGACGATCGATGAACGCGACGAAGGCATGCGCGTCGGCCGTCACTGCCGCCGGCGTCAGCTTCTCGCGCCACGGCATGATCCGGTCGCGCACCTGCGGCTGGTCGAACGATTCGCCTTCCTTCAGGAACGGCGCCTTGGTCGAACGGTAGAACTGGTTGACGACGAGAACGGCATAACCGCTCTGCGCCAACCGATCCGCCATCTGTCTGAAAGCCGGTCGCAAGCCCATGATGTCCGGCCACATCACCACGCCCGGGTGACGACCGCTCGTCGGCGCGGTGAAATAGGCGTCGCATTGGCCGTCGGGCGTCGCGATCGTCACGTCGCGGCCCGTCGCCGGCAGCGCATCGGCGGCGACCGGCAGCATCATCGCCAAGCCGGCGACGCCGGCCGCCGCGCCGAACTGGCGGCGCGACAGATGATGGTCGTTATCCTCGGCGGTCCATTCGTCGCACATCGCGCCTCTCCCGATCGGTTGTGGCGCCAGGCTAACGCAGGATAGGGGCGACGCCTAGCTCTTCCGGCTCAGCGGTCGCCGAACAGCGCCCGCGCCTCTGCCTGCGCGTCGGTCTCGCCCTCGACACCGCCGCGGGCGGCCGCCTCGCGCTCGGCACGGAGCGACGCGATCAGCGCCTCGCGATCGCCCTCCAGCCGGGTATCCTGCGGCGCCGGCTCGGTACCCGCCGCCTTGGCGGCCTTGGCTACCGCCGCGTCGAGTTCGCGCTGCGACGTCAGGCCGAGCGTCACCGGGTCCTTCGGCGTGATGTTGGCGATGTTCCAGTGGCTGCGGTCGCGGATCGCGGCGATCGTGGTGCGCGTCGTGCCGATCAAATTGCTGATCGCGCCGTCGCTGATTTCCGGATGGTTGCGGATGATCCAGGCGATGCCGTCCGGCTTGTCCTGGCGCTTGGACACCGGCGTGTAGCGCGGCCCCTTGGTTCGGCGCACCTGCTCCGGCCCCTTGGTCATCTTCAGGCGGTACGCCGGATCGGCCTGCCCCTTGTCGATCTCGTCCTGAGTCACCTCATGGGCGCGGACGGGATCGCGACCGGTCAGCTTGGTGCCGGCGGTATCGTCGGCGATCGCCTGGACTTCGAGGATGTGCAGCCCGCAGAAGTCGGCGATCTGATCGAACGACAGCGAGGTGTTGTCGACCAGCCAGGAAGCGGTCGCATGAGGCATGAGCGGCTGGGCCACGGGATTTACTCCGTCGGAAATAAATAGGGCCGCCCCATCACGGAGCGGCCGTCACAATGGCCCGATGTACTGTGCGTGTGGCCGAATGGCAACTGGCGTACGATTTGCGGCACCTGCGTTGACCGAACTGTCACAATTCTCGACTATGCGACGCTCGATCACCGCATATCGTGTTCAGGGAGTTTGATAAAATGACCGTCCTCAAGGGCCTGCTTGCCGCCGTTGCCGGCACTGCGCTTCTCGCCGCACCGGTGGCCGCCTCGGCCGCGCCGACGACCGGCAACCCGGCCGCCAGCCTCTCGGTCGCGCGCGCCGCGGCGCCGGCCGCCGGCAAGAGCAAGATCGGCGCATCGGTGCCGACCGCGACCCTCATCAGCATCGGCGTGCTTGCCGCACTGGTCGCGATCGTGCTGGTCGCGACGGATGGCGGCGACAATTCCGCCAGCAACTGATCGATAGCGCCGTCACGGCATGAAATTGGGCCTCGCGGCGTCGATCCGCGGGGCCCTTTTCTTGGCTTCGCGAGCCCGCCAACTCTAGCGATCGGGCAAGCGGCCCAGCGGCAGCAATTGCGAGGCGAGCTTGCGGGTCGCGGCGGGGTCGTCGCTGCGCAGCGATGCCAATATCGCCACCGCGCCGCGCTGCATCAGCCGGTCGAGCGGCGTCACCACGCCGGCGCGCGCCGCCACTTCCGCCAACTGTCGCCCGCGCGGGTCGGCAGGATCGGCCTGTAGCCGCAGCAACGCGGCCAGTCCCGGGAACAAGGCGCGATCACCCCCCAGCGCCACCGCCCGGTCGAGCGCGGCGAACGCGACCGGCTTCTGCGCGCCCAGCAAGGCACGACCGACCATCCGGCCGACCTTGGCGATCGCCCCCATATGCCAGGCGCCGAAACCCAATTGCGCCTCAGCATTGCGGGGATCGCGGGCGACCAGCGCCTCGAACGCGTGGCGTGCGCCCACCGCGTCGGTGCGGCTGCCGGTCAGCTTGGCGCGATACCCCAGCGCCGTTGCCTGCATCAGCAGCGCTTCGCGATCGCCCGGGTCGCGGCGTAGCTGCGCGCTGGTCAGCGCCTGCGCCTGCATGACCTTCTTGAGCGCATCGTCGGGATCGCGATCGGCGAAGGACGCCTGGGTCAGGATCTCGCGCGCACTTTGCGCGGCGCAGGGGCAGGATACCGCCATCGCGACCAGAGTCGCCCCCAACCGCCAGGGCCGCATCCCCTCTCCTCTTCTTGAACCGTCCGTCAACGCACCGCACCACGGTTCGATCCGGTCGCGAAATGACCTTGTGCCGATCCGGTCAGAGCGTCAGCACGATCTTGCCGACATGGTCGCCCGCTTCCATCCGGGCATGGGCCGCCGCCGCCTCGCCGAGCGGATAGATCTGGTCGATCACCGGGCGCAGCCGCCCCGCCTCGACATGCGGCCAGACGTGGCGGTGGATCTCGTCGGCGACCAGCGACTTGAACGCCGCATCGCGCGGACGCAGCGTCGATCCGGTCAGCGTCAACCGGCGGCGCATGATCTCGAACAACGGCACGGTGGCGTGGGCGCCGCGCTGCACCGCGATCGACACGTGCCGGCCGTCCTCGGCAAGGCAGGCGATATTGCGCGGGACATAATCACCGCCGACCATATCGAGCACGATGGCGACACCGCGCCCGTCGGTGATCCGGCGCACCTCCTCGACGAAATCCTGCTCGCGATAGTCGATCGCATGGTCCGCGCCTAGTTCCAGCGCCCGCGCGCATTTGCGGGCGTCGCCGCAGGTGACGATGACGGTCAGGCCGAACAGCTTGCCGAGAGCGATCGCGGTGGTGCCGATGCCGCTGGTACCGCCATGGACCAGCACCGTGTCGCCCTGGCTGGCGAAGGCGCGTTCGAACAGATTGGTCCAGACGGTGAACAATGTCTCCGGCAGCGCGGCCGCCTCATACATTTCCAGCCCGTCGGGGACCGGTAGGCACTGACCCGCCGCGACAGTGGCGAATTCGGCATAGCCGCCGCCGGCGAGCAGGGCGCAGACGGGCTGGCCGACAGAGAGCGTGTCCACCCCCTCGCCCAATGCGGCGATCGTGCCGGCGACCTCCAGGCCGGGGATCGACGGCGCGCCCGGCGGCGGGGGATAGTTGCCCTGGCGCTGCAGCACGTCGGGCCGGTTGACCCCCGCCGCGGCGACGCGGATCAGCACCTCGCCCGCGCCCGGTTGCGGCACTGGCCGCTCGACCAGCCGCAACACCTCCGGCCCGCCGGGCTCGGCCGGATCGATCGCCTGCATCGTCTGGGGAAGATCGCTCATCCGGTCGCATCCTATTGGTGGGGCGGCCTTCAGCTTATTGACATCGCACGGCCGCGGGTCAACGTTGCCGGGATCATGGAACTGGACGACCGCCCATCTCGTCCCAATGACGCGCTTGCCGAACTGCACCGGCAGGATCTCGATCCGCTGTCGGTCGCCGAGCTGGAGGCGCGGATCGCCGCGCTGTCCGCGGAGATCGAGCGGACCCGGACGCATATGCAACGCGCCGTTGACCACCGCGCAAGCGCCGACGCCTTATTCCGGCGATGACGCAGCCGGGTATCGCCCCCGCCGGTCGCAACCGGCATCGGCCCGTTACCCGGATGGTTGATGGAACGCCCCATAATACCGACATTGGTGGAAAGGGCCCGGCGATCCACCGTGGCCCGACTGGAGTAAGCTGAATGCCATCCTTCGCCCCCGCGCTCGAGACCACGCTGCACAAGGCGCTCGAGGCCGCGTCGTCCCGCCGCCACGAATATGCGACGCTGGAGCATCTGCTCCTGGCGCTGATCGGCGACGAACATGCGTCGAAAGTGATGGAGGCCTGCAACGTCGATCTCGGCGATCTGAAGACCACCGTCGCTCATTATCTCGATACCGAACTCGATGCGCTGAAGGTCGATGCCGCGACCGACCCGTCGCCGACCAGCGGGTTCCAGCGCGTCGTCCAGCGCGCCATCCTGCACGTCCAATCGTCGGGCCGCGACGAGGTGACCGGCGCCAACGTGCTCGTCGCTCTGTTCAGCGAGCGCGAGAGTTATGCCGTCTATTTCCTGCAGCAGCAGGACATGAGCCGTCTCGATGCGGTCAGCTTCATCAGCCACGGCGTCGGCAAGGGCGCCCAAGCCAACGAGGCGACGCCCCCGAAGGGTGCCGAGGAGGAAAAGCCGAAGGTCGCCGCCGACAAGGGCAAGGGCGAAAGCGCGCTCAAGCAGTTCACCGTCGATCTCAACGAGAAGGCGAAGATCGGCAAGGTCGATCCGCTGATCGGCCGCGGGCCGGAGGTCGACCGCACGATCCAGATCCTGTGCCGCCGCAGCAAGAACAACCCGCTCTATGTCGGTGATCCCGGCGTCGGCAAGACCGCGATCGCCGAAGGGCTGGCGCGCAAGATCGTCGAGGGCGAGGTGCCCGACGTGCTCAGGGAAGCCGTCATCTACAGCCTCGACATGGGCGCGCTGCTCGCCGGTACCCGCTACCGCGGCGATTTCGAGGAGCGGCTGAAGGCGGTCGTCAACGAGCTGGAGAAGCTGCCGCACGCGGTCCTGTTCATCGACGAGATCCACACCGTGATCGGTGCCGGCGCGACCAGCGGCGGTGCGATGGACGCGTCCAACCTGCTCAAGCCGGCGCTGTCGGGCGGCACGATCCGCTGCATCGGCTCGACGACCTACAAGGAGTTCCGCAACCACTTCGAGAAGGATCGCGCGCTGCTGCGCCGCTTCCAGAAGATCGACGTCAACGAACCGACGATCGAGGATACGATCAAGATCCTCGCCGGCTTGCGCTCGGCGTTCGAGGAGCATCACAGCGTCAAATACACACCCGACGCGATCAAGTCGGCGGTGGAGCTGTCGGCGCGCTACATCAACGACCGCAAGCTGCCCGACAAGGCGATCGATGTGATCGACGAGGTCGGCGCGATGCAGATGCTGGTGCCGCAGAACAAGCGCAAGAAGACGATCACGGCGCGCGAGATCGAGGCGGTGATCGCGACGATGGCGCGCATCCCGCCGAAGTCGGTCAGCACGGACGACAAGAAGGCGCTGGAGACGCTGGAAACCGATCTGAAGCGCGTGGTGTTCGGCCAGAACGGGGCGATCGAGAAGCTCGCCGCCGCAATCAAGCTGTCCCGTGCGGGCTTGCGCGATCCGGAAAAGCCGATCGGCAACTATCTGTTCACCGGCCCGACCGGCGTCGGCAAGACGGAGGTCGCCAAGCAGCTGTCGGCGATCCTCGGCATCCCGCTCCAGCGGTTCGACATGTCCGAATATATGGAGCGGCATTCGGTCAGTCGATTGATCGGTGCGCCTCCCGGCTATGTCGGCTTCGACCAGGGCGGGCTGCTGACCGACGCGGTCGATCAGAACCCTCATTGCGTGCTGCTGCTCGACGAGATTGAGAAGGCGCACCCGGACCTGTTCAACATCCTGTTGCAGGTGATGGACAACGGGCGCCTGACCGACCAGCACGGCAAGACGGTCGACTTCCGCAACGTCATCCTGATCATGACGACCAATGCCGGCGCCGCCGACATGGCGCGCGAGACGGTCGGCTTCGGCAACCTCACCCGCGAGGGCGAGGACGAGCAGGCGGTGCAGCGGATGTTCTCGCCGGAATTCCGCAACCGGCTCGATGCGATCGTGCCGTTCGGCTATCTGCCGACCGAGGTGGTGGCGCGGGTGGTGGACAAGTTCATCCTCCAGCTCGAGCTGCAGCTGGCGGATCGGCAGGTCCATATCAACCTGGATGATGCGGCCAAGGCGTGGCTGACTGAAAAGGGCTATGACAAATTGTACGGTGCCCGCCCAATGGGTCGTTTGATCCAAGAGAAGATCAAGCAGCCGCTCGCCGAGGAATTGCTGTTCGGCAAGCTGGTCCACGGCGGCGAGGTGACGGTGAAGATGAAGGACGGCGCCTTGTCCTTCGCGATCGAGCCGGCCGCGCCGAAGAAGCCGCGCAAGAAGGGCAAGCCCGAGGCGGTCGACGCCAAGTAGGGCGTCTCTTCCCACAGGCTGATGGCGAAGCGGATCGGACTCGATGGAGTCCGATCCGTTTTCGTTTCCGCGGCACTCGTCCCCGCCGTGAAAGAGGGGGCAATACAGCTTTGCCTTAGACGATTAACCAGTCGGCGGACATGACGCCATCATGCCCCTCAGGCGCTAGGGCAGTGCGCAGGGCCCCCAGCAGGGCTGGCAGCGCCTGGGTGAAGGCATAGGGCGGGTTGATGATGAAGAGCCCCGCACCGTTGTAGATGCCGGGCTGATCCTCGTCGTACAACCAATGCTCGACCGTCAGAAACTTGGGGATGCCAAGCTTCCGCAACTGTTCTTTCCACCGCAAATGTGTCGCGCGGTCTTTCAGCGGATACCAGATCACCGTCACGCCGTGCCCCCATTTGCGGTGCGCCATGCCCAGCGTGGCCGCGATGCGGGCGCGTTCGTCCGTTTGCTCATAGGGCGGGTCGACCACCACCACGCCGCGTGCGGTCCGCGGCGGCACCATCGCCAGCCAAAATTCATAGGCGTCCCGCTCGTGCACGGCGGCGGGTGTGCCGCGCATCTCCCTGCGCAGGGTATCGGCGTCTTCGGGATGTTTTTCATTGAGGATCAAAAGATCCTGCGGGCGCAGAAGCTGCGCCAGCACGCGCGGCGACCCCGGGTAGAGACGCGGCTCGGCCGCGTCATTCACCGCCCGCACGGCAGCGCGATATTCGTCCAGCAATGGGTTGGGGTCAGCAGCCGCCCGTACCACGCCGTGGATCGATTCACCCGTGCGCTGGGCAGCCTCGCCGTAGAGGTCGTACAGCCCGCAACCGGCATGCGTATCGATCAGGGTCAGCGCACCCTGTTTCAGTTGCAGGGCACGCACCAGCGCGATCAGCAGGGCGTGCTTGACGACGTCGGCGCTGTTGCCGGCGTGGAAGGAATGGCGATAGTTCACTGCAATCTCAAATCCCGTTGCTCCGCCTGATACGCTGGCGGCGATCGATGCGGGCGCCCCCGCCGGCCTGGAATCACCGACACGGGTCGAGTGCCGCTAGCAGGCCAAGTTCTCCAAGGCATTGTCGCGTTCGGCCATTGCGCGACTTCACTTTCACGTCCGACCTTCACAGTCCAAGGGGCCGCCTCAATTGCCGTCGGCATCGACCGTGAACACCACCGGCTTACCGCGGGACGTCGGCTCCCAACCCGCCGACAAGGCGGCGCGCACGCACCGTGCGATGGTCGCATCGTCGAGTTGCAGGCGGCCTCGTGGCAGGCCTTTCAAAAGCCGCTTGGGCGGCGGAAACTCGACCCAGGCTTCGCGCTGTGCGTCGCGTTCGAGGAGGGCGATCGTCATGCCCTTCCAGCCCTCGTCATCGGACTGATGCGGTTCGCGTTGCAGGTGCCACTCATAGGCGACGCCATCGACATCGACGGTGCCGCCGTTGCTATGTGATTTCGACATATCGCCGGCCCTAGCACGCCAGGCTGGTCAGGGCACGGCTTCGGCACGGTCAGATCGACCGATGGTCGAGCCGGGCCGCGCCGCCGTCAGCCGAGAAAAGACCCGTTCGCCGCAGGAGCGCATCGGCCACCGCCTGTACACCGCCTGACCGCCAGTAGCGCGCGAGGGTGCGTTGCGGCACAGCATTCCTTTTGAACGCTCTCGCCACCGTGCGGCAGCCACTTTTCCCACTGTTAACCAATGTTTGGGGAAACCGGTTTAGCGGGTTGAATATGCCGAACGGGGGTCTGCGACGAACATGGGCGATGGCCATCGCGTTGCTGTTCGCCGTGCTCGCGACGCCTGCCACTGCAGCGATCGGCACCGCCCTCGACACCTGCATCGCGCGGGTCCAGCCGCACGACACTCCCGCCACGATGTTCGGCGTACGCGACCGGTTCGATTGTCGCCGCCGGCAGAGCAGTTACGGCTCGGGCGATTTCTGGATCCGGTCGCGGCCTTTCGTCGCACCAGGCACGATGACCGCCGTCCGATTCGCCAGCACCTGGCAGGATCGCGTCACGCTCTACGTGCTCCATGCCGACGGGCATATCACCCGCCACGGCTTCGACAGCGGCCATGCGGGCAACAACCTGATGCTCGGCGCGACCTTCCAGTTCATGCTGCCGCCCCGCGCCGCGCCGCCGGTGCAGATCCTGTGGCGGGTCGAACGCTCGCTCAATCTGCGCGGCGTGATCAGCGGCGCGCGCATCGCCGACCACCACCAGGCGGCGGGTAGCGAACTCGGCATGGCGGCGCTCTATGCCGCCTTCGCCGGTATGTGCCTGGCGTTGCTGATCTACAATCTCGCCCTCTGGGCGGCGCTGCGCCAGGCATTCCAGCCGGCCTATTGCCTGATGGTGCTGTGCCTGCTCGGCTATGCCTTCTCGTCGTCGGGCCTGCTCGGCCAGATCACCAACATCGACAACAACGACCGGATGCGGATCAACTATCTGCTGCTCGCGGCATCGGCGGTCGCCGCGCTGACCTTCGCCCGCGCCTTCTTCGAACGACGCGTGTTCGACGGCTGGCTTCGTCCGGCGAGCAGTGCCGTCGCCGGTGCGGTGATCGTCACCACCATCGGCTTCGCGCTGTTCGCACCGCATTTCGCCCGGCCGATCGATGCCGCCGTCAATCTTTCCTACCTGCTGCTGCTCGGCCTCGTCCCGGCGATCCTGTGGCGGGCGTGGCGGCTGCGCAGCAATCATCTCTGGATCTTCGCGCTCGCCTGGGGCGGCCCGGTGTTCCTGGCGGGCGTGCGCATCCTCGCGGCGATGAACGTCATCGCCTGGCATTGGTGGATCGACCAGTCGACGCTGCTCGCCATGGCGATGGAGGCGGCATTGTCGTCGCTCGGCGTCGCCTATCGGATCCGCCTGCTCAGCGTCGAGCGCGACGAGGCACGCGAGCAGGAGATCGCGGCGCGGCTGCTCGCCGCGACCGATCCGCTGACCGGCCTGCTCAACCGCCGCGCCTTTCTGGAACAGGCGATCGGGCGTGAGGGCGAGCAGCGGCTGATCCTGGCCGACATCGACCACTTCAAGACGGTCAACGAGACGATCGGCCACGATGGCGGCGACGAGGTGCTGCGCGTCGTCGCCCGCGCGCTGCAGGCGGCGGTGCCGGCCGAGGGGCTGGTGGCGCGGGTCGGCGGCGAGGAATTCGCCCTGATCGTTCCGGCCGGCGTGCCGTTCGACGCGGAGGGCGTGCTCGACCGGCTGCGCGCCGAGCGCATGCCCTTCGACATGACCGTCACGGCCAGCGTCGGCACCTGCGTCGGGCCGCTGCTGCGCGAGATCGATTGGAAGGCGCTGTACCGCTGCGCCGACCGCGCCCTGTTCGAGGCCAAGGCGGCGGGGCGCGATCGCGTCCGCGATGCCGCGCCGCTGTTCCGCGCCGCCTGACCGACTGGCGCCGGAGGCGCATCTCTGCTAGGCTGCGTCGTGGAGGCAAGCGCATGGGCGATCGGCGGAAAGTTGCGATAGGCGCCGGCCTGGTGCTGGCGGCACTGTGCATGCGCCACCCGACCGCCGACATCCGGCTGATCACCCATGACGTCGGTGACCCGGCCCCGCGGCGGATGCAGGCGGCGATCGACCTGGGGCTGGTCGGCGTGTCGGTCCTCTACACCTGGACACAGCACCTGCGCTGACCGTTGCCGGATAGCCGCGCGACTCAGCCGAACACTGTCTTCAGGTTCATGAATTCGTGCAGGCCGTAGGGGCCGAGTTCGCGACCATGGCCGGAGCGCTTGATGCCGCCGAACGGCGCCTCGGGTGACGAGGCCAGCATCGCATTGACCGCGATCATCCCCGCCTCGATATCGCGCTCAAAGCGTTCGCGCTCGGCAGGATCGTTGGTCCACACCGACGAGCCAAGCCCGAAGGGGATGTCGTTGGCGAGCGCGATCGCCGCATCGATGTCGGCGGCCCTGAAGACCATCGCCACCGGCCCGAACAGCTCTTCCTGCGCCGCCGGATCATCGATCGGCACGTCGACCAGCACGCCGGCGGACATATAGGCGCCCTTGCCGGGCAGCGCTTCGCCGCCGAACAGCAGGCGGCCGCCGGCGCGTTGGATCGCATCGAGCTGGTCGAGCGTGGTCTGCCGCTGCTCCTCGCTCGACAGCGGCCCCATGTCGGTATCCGCCGCCATCGGATCCCCGGCCTTGACCGCGCGCATCGCCGCCGAAAATCGTTCCAGAAAGGCGTCGTACACATCGGCGTGGACGATCATCCGCTTGGCGCAGATGCATGACTGGCCGGTGTTCTGGGTGCGCGCCTTGACCGCCTGTTCGACCGCTTTGTCGAGATCGGCGGAGGGCATGACGATGAACGGGTCGGAGCCGCCCAATTCCAGCACGACCTTCTTCAACTGCCGGCCCGCCGCCTCGGCAACCTTGATCCCCGCGCCCTCGCTGCCGGTCAGCGTGACTGCGACGATGCGCGGATCGGCGATCAGCGCGCCGACCTTGTCAGAGCGGATGGCGAGGTTCTGGAACAGACCGGCCGGGGCGCCGGCGGCGATGATCGTCTCCTCGATCGCGGCGCCGCAGCCCTGCGTGATCGAGGCATGTTTGAGCAGCCCGACATTGCCCGCCATGATCGTCGGCGCGACGAAGCGGATCACCTGCCAATAGGGGAAGTTCCACGGCATCACCGCCAGTACCGGCCCCATCGGCAGCCAGCGCGCCTTGGCCGGGCCGGAGGCGGTGTCGAAGGTCGCCGGGGTCAGCATCGCCGGCCCCTGTTGCGCATAATGGCGGAAGGCGGCGGCGCATTTCTCGACTTCGGCGATCGCCGACTTCAGCGTCTTGCCCATTTCCCGCGTCGCAATTTCGGCGAGGCGGCGCTTGTCCGCCTCGAACGCTTCGGCGATCCGTTCCAACAGCGCCGTGCGCTCGTCGTAGGAGGTCAGCCGCCAGGCGGCATAGGCGGCGGCGGCGCGGGCGAGCCGTTGCTCGATCTGATCGGCGGTGAGCTCCGGGATGGGCGTGCCGGCCTCGCCAGTGGCGGGATTGATGCTGGTGAACATGGCGGACCGAACGCGCGGGGGCGCTTGCCCGATCCGGCGCCCTGCCGCATAGCGCCATGTTATGGATACGCCGATCGAAAACCTGTCGTTCGAGGATGCGCTGAAGGAACTGGAGCGGATCGTGTCGCGGCTGGAAAGCGGCGAAGCGACGCTGGACGAGTCGATCGCGCTTTACGAACGCGGCGACCGCCTGCGCCAGCGCTGCGCGGAGCGGCTCGATGCGGCGCAGGCGCGGATCGAGGCGATCCGGCTGGACGCCGAGGGCAAGCCGGCGGGAACGCGTCCCTTTGCCGCAGGCTGACATGATCCCGCCGGTGCTCGCCACCGCCCTCAGCGACGTCGCCGCCGACATCGATGCGCGCTTCGACCGGCTGCTCGCCGTTCCCGACGATGCCCGCGCCGACCTGTACCGGGCGATGCGCCATGCCGCCATCGGCGGCGGCAAGCGGCT
Organism: Sphingomonas benefaciens; assembly: GCF_052907485.1. Taxonomy (NCBI): domain Bacteria; kingdom Pseudomonadati; phylum Pseudomonadota; class Alphaproteobacteria; order Sphingomonadales; family Sphingomonadaceae; genus Sphingomonas; species Sphingomonas benefaciens. Next base: position 176,794 of record NZ_JBREIC010000002.1, read on the forward strand.
GCGACCGCTGCTGGTCTGTGCCACCGCCGATCTGTTCGGCGTGTCGCGCGACTGTTCGGGCGAGGTCGCGGCGGCGATCGAGGCGATCCACGTCTATTCGCTGATCCACGACGACCTGCCGGCTATGGACGACGACGACATGCGTCGCGGCAAGCCGACGGTGCACAAGGCGTTCGACGAGGCGACGGCGATCCTGGCCGGCGACTGCCTGCATGCGCTGGCGTTCGAGGTGCTGGCCGATCCGGCGACGCACGCCGACCCGTTCGTCCGCGCCGAACTGGTGATGGCGGTCGCCCATGCCTCCGGCCCGACCGGCATGGCGGGCGGCCAGATGATGGACCTGGTCGCCGAACGATCGCGCTTCGACCTGCCGACGGTGACCCGGCTGCAGCAGATGAAGACCGGCGCGCTGATCGGCGTGTCGGTCGAGGCGGGCGCGATCCTCGGCCGGGTGCCGCCGGAGGGCCGCACCGCGCTGCGCGGCTATGCGCACGACCTCGGCCTCGCCTTCCAGATCGCCGACGATCTGCTCGACGCAGAGGGTGACGAGGCGGTGGCCGGCAAGCGGCTGCGCAAGGACGACGGCGCGGGCAAGGAGACGTTCCTGACCCTGCTCGGCATCGAGCGAGCGCGCGAGCAATGCCGCATGTTGGTCGACCAGGCGGTCGAGCATCTCAAGGGCTTCGGCGCGGAGGCGGACGTGCTGCGCGCCCTCGCCCGCTACGTCGTGACGCGCGACCGCTAAGGGGAGCCCTGCACCATGACGACCCGCATCGGCGTCTATCCCGGCACGTTCGACCCGATCACGCTCGGGCATATGGACATCATCCGCCGCGGCGCGAAGCTGGTCGACAAATTGGTGATCGGGGTGACCACCAATCCGTCCAAGTCGCCGATGTTCACGCTCGACGAGCGGATGGCGATCGTGCGGCGCGAGGTGGCGGGCATCGCCGGTGCGATCGAGGTCGTCGCGTTCGATTCGCTGCTGATGGACTTCGCCGAGCGCGAGGGCGCCAGGGTCATCGTCCGGGGCCTGCGCGCGGTCGCCGACTTCGAATACGAATATCAGATGGCGGGCATGAACCAGCAGATCAATCCGCGGGTCGAGACCGTCTTCCTGATGGCGGACGTCGCGCTGCAGCCGATCGCCAGCCGGCTGGTCAAGGAGATCGCGCTGTTCGGCGGGCCGATCGGCAAGTTCGTCACGCCGCAGGTGTGCGAAGAGGTGATCGCGCGGGTCGAGGCGATCGGCCGCAAGGGCAGCTAGTCCCGCCCGCCGGCGGGACGCGGCAAACCCCTGGCAATGTTCAGTTTGGCGCAAGCCCGGTTCTGGTCTAAGCCCGCGCCATCTTCGGGATAGGAAGTCCATGCGTTCGTTTGCCCGTTTTTTGACGCTTTCCCTGTTTCTGGCGACCAGTCCGGTGGCCGCGCAGGTCATCGAGGCCAATGTCCCCGGCCGGGCGACACCGCCGGCGATCACCGACAAGGAGAATCAGTGGCTGCTCGACCTGTCCGACGGCGGCCGGGTCACGATCTGGCTGCGTCCGGATGTCGCGCCGAAGATGGTCGAGCGGATCAAGACGCTGACCCGCCAGCATTTCTATGACGGCCTCGCCTTCCACCGGGTGATCGACGGCTTCATGGCGCAGGGCGGCGACCCGAAGGGCGACGGCACCGGCGGTTCGACGCTGCCCAACGTCGCGTCCGAATTCAACTATCTGCCCCACGTCCGCGGTGCGGTGGCGGCGGCACGGGCCGACGATCCGAACAGCGCCAACAGCCAGTTCTTCATCGTCTTCCAGCCCAGGCTCAGCCTCGACAAGAAGTACACCGTGTTCGGCCGCGTCATCGACGGCATGCAATATGTCGACGCGATCGAGCGCGGCGAGCCGCCGTCGGACCCGACCAAGATCGTCCACGCCTATATCGCCGCGGACAATCCCCCGCCCTATGCCAACATGCCGGCGCCCGCGCCGGTGACGTTGGGGGCGCCGGTGACGCTGCCCGGTGCGGGCAAGGGCACCCCTCGCCCCGCCGGCAAGGCGGCCCCCAAGAAGGTGGCACCGCAGGCCAAGTGAGGGTCGAGCTCTTCGACTTCGCGCTGCCGCCCGAGAATATCGCGCTGCGCCCCGCCAGCCCACGCGATTCGGCGCGGATGCTGGTGCTCCACGGCGACGGGACCAGCGACGCGCAGGTCCGCGACCTGCCAGACCTGCTGCGCGCCGGCGACTGCCTGGTGTTCAACGACACCAAGGTGATCCCGGCGCAGCTGGAGGGACGCCGGGGCGATGCCAGCATCGGCGCGACGCTGCACAAGCGCGAGGGGCCGCGGCGGTGGCGCGCCTTCATCCGCAATGCCAAGCGGCTGCGCGAGGGCGATGCGATCGACTTCGGCCAGGGCGTCACCGCGACCGCGTCCGACCGAGCCGACGACGGCAGCTTCGCGCTGGATTTCGCCGGCGAGGAGCCGGTCGAGTTGCTGCTCGAACGCGCCGGGCGGATGCCGCTGCCGCCCTATATCGCCGCCAAGCGCCCGACCGACGCGCGCGACGCCGACGATTACCAGACGATGTTCGCCGCGGCGGCGGGCGCGGTCGCCGCGCCGACGGCGGCGCTGCATTTCACGCCCGAACTGATGGCGCGACTGGCGACGGCGGGGATCCTGCACGAGACGCTGACGCTGCACGTCGGCGCCGGCACCTTCCTCCCCGTCAAGGCGGAGGATACCGACGCGCACCGCATGCATGCCGAATGGGGGCGGATCGACGCCGCCACCGCCGATCGGCTGAACGCGGTGCGCGCCCGCGGCAGGCGGGTGATCGCGGTCGGCACCACCTCGCTGCGGCTGCTGGAAAGCGCCGCGCAGGGCGGCGACGGCATCGCGCCGTTCGAGGGCGACACGTCGATCTTCATCACGCCGGGCTACCGCTTTCGCGCGATCGACGGGCTGATGACCAATTTTCACCTGCCCAAGTCGACGCTGTTCATGCTGGTCAGCGCGCTGATGGGGCTGGAGCGGATGCAGGCCGCCTATGCCCGCGCGATCGCGTCCGGCTATCGCTTCTACAGTTACGGGGATTCCTCGCTCCTCCTGCCGTCACGGTGATGCTTATGCTGATCGCGCTGCTGCTTCAGGTCGCACCCGTGCCGACGGCGCCGCCGACCCAGGCACAGCCGCCCGCGACCTTCGTCGTCGCGCCGGCGGCGATGGCGATCGCCGCCTGGGACGCCGACGGCGACGGCCGCACGACCCGCGCCGAGCTGCAGGCCGGCGTGCGGCGCAGCTTCGCGACCGCCGACGGCGCGAGCGGCGGATCGATCGGCTATATCGCCTTCGCCGATTGGGCGGAGCGCTGGCTGGGCGACCGCAACGCCCTGCCGAGCCCGTTCGAGGTCGATGCCGATGGCGACAACCGGATCACGCTCGCCGAGCTGGACGCGGCGTTCGGGCGGATCTTCGACCGGCTCGACAAGGACAGGGACGGCACGGTGACTCGCAAGGAAACGCTGACGATCCGCGCCAATGCCGGGATGGCGACGGGGCCGGTGCCGGGACGCGGGCGGCGGCGGTAAGACCGACGGGTTGCGGAAGGTCTCAAAGGTCGCACTTGCGCGGGGGCGGCGGTGCGGTGGAAAGTCGCAAAGGTCGCACCCGCGGCAAGCGTCCCGAGACCTTGGATGATGGATCGGACGCTGCTCGAGCCCCACTCCACCGTCATTCCCGCGGAGGCGGGAATCCAGAGACGCTGACGTGGCGGTTCCTACGATGACCTGCGCGTCTGGATCCCCGCCTTCGCGGGGATGACGGTGGCGCGAGGGCCGCCCTTTGTCCCCCGTTCATCCCGGCGAAAGCCGGGACCCATGGACTGCGCGCCAGCGGCGTGACGCGCCACCTTCAACCGATCGCCTCCGTGGGTCCCGGCTTTCGCCGGGATGACGGCCAAGAGGCTGGGCTTCCGTTCCAAGGATATAGGGGAACGAGGGGCGGGTCATCTGTCTCCATCGTCATTCCCGCGGAGGCGGGAATCCAGAGGCGCTGACGTGGCGGCCCCCATGACGACCTGCGCGTCTGGATCCCCGCCTGCGCGGGGATGACGGCTAGGGGGACGCAGCCCTTTCTCCCCCAGTCATCCCGGCGCGCGCGGGGACCCATGGACAGCGCGCCAGCGGCGTGATGCGCCACGTTCAACCGATCGCCTCCGTGGGTCCCGGCTTTCGCCGGGATGACGGCCAAGAGGCTGGGCTTCCGTTCCAAGGATATAGGGGAACGAGGGGCGGGTCATCTGTCTCCATCGTCATTCCCGCGGAGGCGGGAATCCAGAGGCGCTGACGTGGCGGCCCCCATGACCACCTGCGCGTCTGGATCCCCGCCTGCGCGGGGATGACGGCTAGGGGGACGCAGCCCTTTCTCCCCCGGTCATCCCGGCGCGCGCGGGGACCCATGGACAGCGCGCCAGCGGCGTGATGCGCCACCTTCAACCGATCGCCTCCATGGGTCCCGGCTTTCGCCGGGATGACGAAGGGGGATGGGTGCCGGGATAGGGCCCGCTAAGCCTCTCGCTTGCATGCATATTCTCGCGAGTCTTGACAGAATTGACGCCTGAACGCCGTTTCTTCCGGTCCTCTGCGCAAGCGCTCGAACGGGCATGATTGGACGATGCGAAAGAGCGGTGGAGCGATCCCCACCCACTACCCCACCTGCACCTTTGTAGGACAGCGGTTTCAGCCGCCGCCGATCCCTTCGATCACCACGCCGCTGCCGTCGCAATTCGGGCAAGGACCGCTGTCGATCCGGCCGCTGCCGTTGCAGCGCGGGCAGACGTTCTCGCCGGTGCCGGGGGTGCCGGGCGCGGCCTGATCGCCGGGGGCCATGTCGGGGTCGGTCATGCTATCCTCCTGTCTCACCGGCCCCAACGCACGAGGGGCACGCTCGACACCGGACGCCGCTTTCGTCATGAGCCCTGCCCCATGACCGAACGTTTCGCCTTCTCCATCGCGGCCACCGACGGCCGCGCGCGCACCGGCACGATCCGGATGCAGCGCGGCACGATCCGCACCCCCGCCTTCATGCCGGTCGGCACCGCCGCCACCGTCAAGGCGATGAAGCCCGGTGACGTTGCCGCCGCCGGCGCCGACATCATCCTCGGCAACACCTATCACCTGATGCTGCGGCCTGGCGCGGAGCGCGTCGCGCGGCTGGGCGGGCTGCACGATTTCATGGGCTGGTCGAAGCCGATCCTGACCGACTCGGGCGGCTATCAGGTGATGAGCCTCGCCGATCTGACCAAAAGGTCGGAGGAGGGCGTGTCGTTCAAGTCGCATCTCGACGGCACGCGCCACCTGCTCAGCCCGGAGCGCTCGATCGAGATCCAGCGGCTGCTCGGCAGCAACATCGTCATGGCGTTCGACGAACTGGTGCCGACGACCTCGACGCGCGAGGTGCAGGCGGCGGCGATGGAGCGGTCGATGCGCTGGGCGAAGCGCAGCCGTGACGCCTTCGACGGCGGCGGCGAACATGGCGCCAACAACGCGATCTTCGGCATCCAGCAGGGCGCGCTCGACGAGGGATTGCGCAGGGCGAGCGCCGATGCGCTGATCGACATCGGCTTCGACGGCTATGCGGTCGGCGGCCTCGCGGTCGGCGAAGGGCAGGAGGCGATGTTCGGCTGCCTCGACTTCGCGCCCGGCCAGCTGCCCGCCGACAAGCCCCGCTATCTGATGGGCGTCGGCAAGCCCGACGACATCGTCGGCGCGGTGGAGCGCGGCATCGACATGTTCGATTGCGTGCTGCCGACCCGGTCCGGGCGGACCGGCCAGGCGTTCACGCGGGGCGGGCCGATCAACCTGCGCAACGCCAAATTCGCCGAGGATACCGGCCCGCTCGACCCGTCGTGCGGCTGCCCGGTGTGCACGACCTGGAGCCGCGCCTATCTGCACCATCTGGTCCGCGCCGGCGAGATCCTCGGCGCGATGCTGATGACCGAGCATAATATTCGCTTCTATCAGGACTTGATGGCGGACCTGCGCGGGGCCATTGCGAGCGGCACGTTGACCGCATTCGCCAGTTCGTTTCGTGCCAAGTACCGGCGCGAGCAGGGAGAGTAAGATGGCAGACCAGTCCGCCGACCAGCCCAACGAGATCCTCGCCGCCGCCGCCGCCGCGAAAGCCTCGGGCAGCGCCGCCCAGGCGCATACCGCGGACCCGGCGAAGAAGGGCCATTGGCCGATGCGGATCATCGGCGTCGGCATCGGTTCGGCGGCGGTCGCCGCGGCGGTGCTGTTCGCCAATTCGGGCAAGGGCCAGAAAGGCAAGAAGAAGGGGTGACGGCGTCTAGGTCCTCCCCGCTTTGCGGGGAGGGGGACCAGCGAAGCTGGTGGAGGGGGGCTTCCACGCAGCGCAACGTTCGCGGATAGCCCCCTCCACCACCGCTGCGCGGCGGTCCCCCTCCCCGTGCCGGGGAGGATGATTGACACCGACCTGCGCGCCCTGCCACGCTCGCCGCTCCCATCATGTCGGAGCCTGACTCGATGCGCCTCGTTCGTGCCGCCCTGCTTCTGGGCGCCGCCCTGCTGCCGCTTGCCGCCACCGCCCAGACCCGTCCCGCCCCCATTGCATCGGCGGTGAAGCCGATCGCCTTTACCGAGCGCACCCTCGCCAACGGCCTGCGCGTCTATGCGCTGCGCGACACCTCGACGCCCAACGTCGCGGTGCAGGTCTGGTACGATGTCGGGTCGAAGGACGATCCGAAGGGGCGTTCCGGCTTCGCGCACATGTTCGAACATCTGATGTTCAAGGCGACGCGCAATCTCGTCTCCGAACAGATGGACCGGCTGACCGAGGATGTCGGCGGCTACAACAATGCGTCGACCAACGACGACTATACCAATTACTATGAGGTGATCCCGGCCAATCACCTGCAGCGGCTGCTGTTCGCGGAAGCCGACCGGATGGCGGCGCTGGTCGTCGAGCCGAAGAGTTTCGCCTCGGAGCGCGACGTGGTGAAGGAGGAACTGCGCCAGTCGACGCTGGCGCGGCCCTACGGCAAGCTCTTCTCCACCTATCTCTCGGCGGCGGCCTATACGACGCATCCCTATGCCCGTTCGACGATCGGCAGCATCGAGAATCTGGAGGCCGCGTCCATCGACGACGTGCGCGCCTTCCACGCGACCTATTACCGGCCGGACAATGCGATCCTGGTGGTGTCGGGCAATTTCGATCCGGCGCAGCTCGACCGCTGGATCGACCAGTATTTCGCCGGCATCGCCAAGCCCGCGGGCGCCATCCCACGCGTGACGGTGCAGGAGCCGGCGCGGACCAGGGCGGTCAGCTACACCGTCTACGAGCCCAATACGCCGCTGCCCGCGGTGCTGATGAGCTGGCACGTGCCGGCCGATCGCGCCGCCGACATCCCGGCGCTGACCGTGCTCAACACCATATTGTCGACCGGCGAAAGCAGCCGGATGTACGAGAGCCTGGTCTATCGCGACAGACTCGCGCAGGACGCGTCGAGCTTCCTCGACAGCAAGCAGGGCACGGGCAATCTCATCGCCTATGCGATCCTGGCGGGCGGCAAGACGGTCGACCAGGGCGAGGCGGCGCTGAAGCGCGAGATCGCCCGCTTCCGCGACGCGCCGGTGTCGGCGGCGGAACTGGCCGAGGCGAAGAACGAAATCCTGACCGCGGCGATCAGAAGCCGCGAGACCGCCGAGGGCAAGGCGCGCATCCTCGCCTCCTCCGTCATCATCGACGGCGATCCGCGCGCCGCCGACCGCCAGCTGGCGGAGATCGCCCGGGTGACCGCGGCCGACGTACAGCGGGTGGCGCGTGCCTATCTTCGGGACGACCAGTCGGCGACGATCCGTTATCTGCCGGACAGCGCCAAGCCGGCCGGCCGCAGCGGCGACACGATCGCAGTCGCCGCGACCGTGCAGACTGCGCCGCTGACCCCGCCGGCGCAGATCGCGGTGGTGACGCCCGCGCCCGAGGGGCAGCGCATCCTGCCGCCGCCACCGGGGGCGCCGGTCACGGCCAATCTGCCGCAGCCGGTGGAGACGCGACTGGCCAACGGGCTGCGCGTCATCACGGTCGAGAAGCACGACCTGCCGATCGCCACCGCCTATCTGGTTGCGACCGGTGGCGAGGCGCTCGATCCGGCCGGCCGGTCGGGCGTCAGCCAGCTCGCCGCCGATCTGATGACCAAGGGCACGACGACCCGCTCCGCGACGGAGATCGCGCGGCAGATCGAAAGCCTGGGCGCGTCGATCGGCGCCGACGCCGCCAGCGAGGGCGGCTCGGTCGCGGTGACGGTCAAGTCCGACCAGCTCGCCCCGGCGATGACGATCCTTGCCGATGTCGCGCAGCATCCGGTGTTCGCGCCGCAGGAGCTGGAACGGGCGCGCGCGCAGCAGATCGACGGGGTCACCGTCGCGCTCAAGAACCCGGCGCAGCTCGCCGCGCTGGTCGCCGATCGCGCCACCTTCGGCGCCTCGCCCTATGGCGCGCCGGGCAACGGCACCCCTTCGTCGCTGAAGGCGATCACGCGGGCCGACGTGGTCGGTGCCTATGGCCGCACCTGGCGACCGGACCAGGCGGCGCTGATCCTGGTCGGCGACGTGACGCCCGCGCAGGCGAGGACGCTGGCGGAATCGCAGCTCGGCGGCTGGCGCGCCGGTGGCACCGCCCAGACGCTGCCGCCGCCGCCGGCGCTGCCCGCACCGCGCGTCGTCGCGGTCGACATGCCGGGCGCGGGACAGGCGGGCGTCGTCGTCGAACGGCCGGCGATCGCGCGGGCCGATCCGCGCTATTACCCGCTGGCGGTCGCCAACACCGTGCTGGGCGGCGGCTTCTCGTCGCGGATCAACCAGGAGGTGCGGATCAAGCGCGGCCTCGCTTACGGCGCGTCGAGCGGCGTCGATGCGGCCCGAACGATCGGCAGCGTCGCGGCGCGGACGCAGACCAAGAACCCGACCGCGGCGGAAGTGGTGACGCTGATGACCGCGGAAATGGCGAAGATGGGCAGCGCGCCGGTGCCCGAGGCGGAGCTGGCGACGCGCAAGGCGGTGCTGGTCGGCAATTTCGGCCGCGGCATCGAGACCACCGACGGCGTCGCCGGCATATTGGGCGAATATGTCCTCGACGGCGTGTCGCTCGGCGAGCTGCAGCTTTACACGCGGAAGGTCGAGGCAGTGACCCCGGCCGAGGTGCAGGCGGCGTCGGCGGCGCTGCTCGATCCCAAGGCGGCGAGCATCGCCGTGGTCGGCGACGCCAAGCAGTTCATCGCCCCGCTGCGCGCCGCCTATCCGCAGGTCGAGACGATCGGCGAGACGCAGCTGAACCTGGACAGCGCGACGCTGAAGTGAGCCCCCCTCCCCGCGCGGGAGGGGGACGGCCCGTCCCGCCGCGGGACGGGCCGGCGATGGTGACGGACTGGCAACCCCTATCCCGCTATGGCCGGGCGATGCGGGTGCGGGCACGGACCATAAGAACGATGACGCGGGCGTGGCTGGCGCTGGTCGCGCTGGCGGCTTCGGTGCTCGTCGCGCTGGCGGTGCGGGCGGCGTGGCTGGCGATCGCCGCCCATGCCGGCGCGGTGCCGCCGCTGCCGCAGGCCACCGGCTATGAGGCGGAAGCGCATTTCCCCGGCGCCGCCCTGCTCTACGCCGCGGCGGACCGGACGGACGCGCCGGTCGCCGAACAGGCGGCGCCGGCGGTCGGCGTCACCGGGACCATCGCGCTGCCGCCGCTGCCCGCCGCCGTGGCCCGCGCCGCGCTCGGTCCGTCGATGCAGGCGGGCGCCGCCCCCTTCTCGACCCGGGCGGCGACCGCGATCGACCGCGGCCGCGCGCTCGAATGCCTGACCGCGGCGGTCTATTACGAGGCGGCGTCCGAATCGGACGCCGGCCAGGCGGCGGTGGCGCAGGTCGTCCTCAACCGCGTCCGCCATCCCGCCTTTCCGGCGACGGTGTGCGGCGTCGTCTACCAGGGATCGGAGCACGCCGGCTGCCAGTTCAGCTTCGCCTGCGACGGAGCGATGGCGCGGGTGCCGTCGCGCAGCGGCTGGGCGCGGGCGGCGCGTAGCGCGGCCAAGGCGCTCGCCGGCTATGTCTATGCGCCGGTCGGGCTGGCGACGCATTACCACACCTATGCGGTGACGCCGGCGTGGAACCGGACCTTGGTGCTGACCGACGTGGTCGGCGCGCACCTGTTCCACCGCTGGAAGGGGCCGTGGGGGACGGCGGCGGCGTTCGGCCGCCCCTATCGCGGCGGCGAGCCGCTGCCCGGGCCGCATGCACCGCCGCTGTTGCCGGTCACGCCCGCCGCGCCGGCGCTGATCGCCGCCGCCGCCCCGGTGCCGGTCGCGCCGGTGACGCCCGCGGCGGAGGTGCGCGCACCCTATGCCGACAGCGGCCGCGCGCTGTCTCCGGTCGCGGCGGCCGGCGAGGACCATCTGCCGCCGGCATCGACCGTGCTCGACAAGTGGAAGGATTCGGGCACGCCGCTGCGCTGACCCCTGTCGCTCGCGGCGTAGCGGCAGCGCGCGGGCGCCCAGGGAAGGTACCGCCGCCGACGATACCGCCCGCGGAACAGTCCCTCCATCGGCTTCGCCGGCCCCCGCCCCGCGGCGTGGGGCAGGACGGCGCCTATTTCGCCGCCTTCACATAAGTGTCGTACCAGGCGATCGCGCGCTTGGTGACGTCGCGGGACTGTTCCGGCGCCGGGACGCAATGGCCGGCGTCGGGATAGATCACCAAACTGACCGGCACATGGTTGTCCTTCAACGCATGCCACCATTCGATCGACTGGGTCGGCGGCACCTCGATGTCGCGTTCGCCGACGTAGATGAAGGTCGGCGTCTTCGCCTTCTTGGCCTGGTAGATCGCCGACACGTCCTCGTACGCCTTCATGTCGTCGTACATCGACTTGCCGAAGAACGGCAGCATCCACTGGTCGATGCCGTTGGTGCCGTAATAGCTGACCCAGTTGGACAGGCCGGCGCCGGCGACGATCGCCTTGAAGCGGTTGGTCTGGGTATTCGCCCACATCGCCATGAAGCCGCCATAGCTGCAGCCACCGAGGCCGAGGCGGTTGTCGTCGATCGGCGCCACCTTCTCGACGGCATCGATGCCGGCGAGGATGTCGCGCAGGTCGCCGCCGCCGAAATCGCGCCTGTTGGCGGCGGTGAACGCCTCGCCCTGGCCGTAGCTGCCGCGCGGATTGGGATAGAAGACGTAATAGCCCGCGCCGATCAGCTGCGCGACCATGCTGGCCGGCGTGTAGAAATTGGGCGTCGATGCCGCGGACGGGCCGCCGTGGACCATCGTGATCATCGGCGCCTTGGCGGTCGGCGCAATGCGCGGGCCGAGCAGCCAGCCCTGCACGTCGAAGCCCTCGTTCTTCCAGGTGACGCTGCGCGCGCTGGCGATCGGCTGGATCGCGTCATTGTCGTGCGTCACCTGCCGCAGCGCCGCGACCGGGCCAGCGTAGATGGCCGGGGCATGTTCGTAATCCTGCACCACCGCAGCGGCGATACGCCCATCGGCGGAGAAGACGGCGCGGCCGTCGCCCGCGGTCGCGCTCGCCGCCTTGGCGAAGCCGGGCGCGACCGGCCGGCCGGGCACCAACGTGCCAAGCCGCACCTGGTCGCCCGCCAGGCTGACGGTGCGCAGGCCGCCGCGCGTCCAGTCGATCGTCGTCACCGTCTCGCGGGCGCCCTGCGTGATGTTGCGCGGCGTGCCGCCGGCGAGCGGCACGGTGAAGACGTCGCCGCCGATCGAGCCGAAGTCGCTCATCAACCCGCCGATATAGGCGACGGTCTTACCGTCGGGCGAGACGCGCGGCTGATTGAGCTGCGTCGCCGGCTTGGCGATCTGGCGCACCGCGCCGCTCTGCGCATCGATCGCGTCGAGCGTCGCCACCCACCAATTGTTGTCGCCATTGCCCAGCGCGGTGGTCGCGACGAAGCCGCGGCCGTCGGGCGTCCAGTCATATTCGTAGATGTAGCGGCCCTGCGGCGACACCGGCGTGACGGCGGTGACGTTGCTGCCGGCGATGTCGAAGACGGCGAGCCGCTGCTCGTCATTCTGCTCGCCGATCTCGCCGATCATCCGCACGCCCGCCTGGGTCGCGCCCGATTCCTTGTTGGCGCCGAGCGTGACGAGCAGCGCCACGCGCTTGCCGTCGGGCGAGACGCGCGGCGTCTGCGCGATGCCGCGGATCGTCGCCAGCGTGCGCACCGCCCCCCTGGCGTCGGCATGATCCAGCGCGACGGTGCCGGCCTTGTAATCGCGGGCGAGGAAGACGAGGCCGCCGTCGGGCGCGAAGGTCAGGCCGGAATAGCCGCAGCTTGGGCAGGGATCGAGCGTGCCGAGGACGCGGCCGTCGGCGGCGCTGCGCAGCGTGACGACGCCGCGCGTGCCCTGCGCCTCGATCGTCGCGGTCCGGTCGCCGGCGGGGCTGAGCGCGAGGCTGCCGTAGCCGTGGATCGCAGGGGCGGTCTGGGTCGCGCCGGGCGCGGCGGCAAGGAGAATGGCAGCGGATGCAAAAGCGGCGGATTTCAGACGCATGACGGCTCCGGAACGGGCGGTGGACCGGGCCAGCTTAGCGGCCATGCGTCGCCCCGCAAGGGGAACGGGTCGCTCACCCGGACCGTTGGCGGGGGACGAGAGGAGCCATGGACATGAAGGACGATACGAAGCCGACCGAGGTGACGCGCGACCCCAATCTGTCGACCGAGCATCAGCAACCCGGCGACGCGCGCCGGCCGAGCGAGACGCTCGACAAGGGCCAGCCGCAGGGCGAGACGATCCCGCGCAAATCGTCGCTGACCAAGAATGCGTGAGCCCATCCTCCCCGGCACGGGGAGGTGGCAGGCCGCGGGCCTGACGGAGGGGGGTATCGGCCGACGCAGCGCTGCGTGGAAGCCCCCCTCCACCGCCGTCGGCGGTCCCCCTCCCCGTGCCGGGGAGGATCTGGTTACGCCGTCGCCGGTTCTCTGACCGGCAGCGCCTTGCCCGTCTCGCGATCGAGGCCCAGGGCGGTGACCACGTCGAGCGCGGTGACTGCGGCGACGAACGCCAGCGCGCCCCAGACCAGCCGGTTGCCGGGCGATTTGCGCGCGGAGGCGCCGAGCGCGGTCAGGTCCATCGCGTCGCCGAGCACGCGGTTCCAGACCGCGGTGGAATGGCCCGGCGCCTGCAGGATCGCGGCACCGGCGGCGATCTCCCGCCCGCCGAAGCCCTTGACCAGCCCCTCGTGCCCCTCGGCCGACAGGCCCTTGGCGATGCGTCGCGGCGCGAACAGTTCGGCAGCGCCTAGGGCCAGGCTGAATACCCCGAGCCCCAAGCTAAGCTTCTTATAATCCATGGTATTTCTCCGACCGGAAACGGCCCCGGCGCAACGGGCCGGACCGGGGTGCGTTCCGGGCGGATCAGGTCAGTCCTTGAGGCCCGCGGGCACGGCGCCGCCATTCTGCGACAGCTGCTGCATCACCGCCTTGTGCAGCCAGATGTTCATCTCCGCCGAACCGTCCTTGGCGCCGGTATAGCCGAGCTCGGTCGCCAGCTGCTTGCGGTTGTCGAGACTGGAATCGAGGTCGAGCAGCTTCATCAGGTCGACGATCGAATGGCGCCAGTCGAGATTGGGATTGCCCTTCTGTTCGGCGATGCGCGCGATCGCCGCTTCGGCGTCGACCGGCTGCGCGGCAGGTGCCGCGGCCTGTGGGGCGGCGGCCTGCGGAGCGGCGGCCGGTGCGGGAGCGGCAGGCGCCGGCGCGGGCGATGCCGGGCGCTGCGGCTCGGCATCGGTGGTCTGGGCATGGCCGCTGGCGGTATCCGCCTTCTGGCCGGAGAATTGGCCGCCGAGCGGCCCCTTGTCGCCGAAGATCGCGTGCTTGATCGCGCCGAAAATGCTCATCGGTAAAGCTCCTGTACGGGGAAAAGGGAATCAGGCGGCGCCGGCGCCCTCGCTGAAGCCGCTGCCGCGGTCGGCGACCAGGGTCGGCGCGGGGCCGGTGGCGGGGCGCAGCGCCTCCTTCTCGGCGTCGGTCGGCACGGCGGTGGGATCGGGGCGGAAGGCGTCGGGCGCGCGGCTGTCGTTGCCGGGGTGGGTGTCGCCCATCAGATCGGTCGGGACATGCTCCGCGGCCGGGTTGCCGGGCTGCTCCTCGAAATGCTTCTCCTCCTCGGCGCGGCCGACCGGCGCGGCCGCCATGGTCGCGGGGCGCGGGGTGACCGGCGAGGTGGTGCTGTCGCCGGGCACCGCGCCGACGCCGTCGTCGAGCGGATCGGAGGCGCGGTCGTTGGCGGCGTCACCGCGGCGGCCGGGCTTCCTGCCGGGCTGCGGACCGAAGGCGGCGGCGCCCGCGGTCCACGCCGCCGCGCCCGCCGCAAAGGCGCCGAGGCCGAAGGCGATCTTCTTGTAAACCATGGAGAATGTCCTTTCGCCGGTCGGGATACCTGCGCCCAACGGGTCAAGGCGCGGCGGCGTTCCGTGGCGAGTGGCACGTGTTCACCGGCTCAGCCCCTGCCCTTGTCCTGCGCCCACCACCGCCCCGCCCCAGCCCCAGCATCGCGAGTCTTGACAGAATTGACGCCTGAACGGCCAATCTCCGCCCTCCCGGCGCTCAGTCCTCCAGCGGGGGGAAGAGCGCGTCGGGCTGCGGGAACAGATCGCCCCAGCGCGAACGGGTGCGACCGCCCCCCTCGTCCGCCGACGCGTGCAGCGCGGCCTCCGCCGCGGCGTGAACGGTGATCGGGTCGGGCAATACCGCGTCGATGCGGGCGAGCAGCTGCGGCAGCGACCCCGCCGCCTCGTAATCGGTGAGCGCGGGATGTGCGGGCGCGCGCTTGTGGGCGAGGAGGAAGGCGATCAGCCGGTCGTTGAAGACGCGGCGGGTGCCGACCTGTTCGCCCCGGTACCAGACGGCGACCTCACGCCCCTCGATCGCATGTTCGAGTGCGATATCGAGCAGGCGCTTGCGGCCGAGATCGATCGCGACGTCCCAGGCGAGCGCGAAGATCGAGCGCGGCGCCCGGTTGCGCAGCGCATAGGCGCTCTGGCGCGAGCGGCCGACCGCGGCGGCGGCGTGGCTGACGCAGCCGGTTTCCGCCAGCGCGACGATGAACGCGCGCTGCTTCGCGGTCGACCAGCCGGCGACGCGCAGTCGCGTCGGCTGGAGCCGCGCCTCGAGTTCGCGCAGGCGGTCGCATCGGTCGTCGGCGGGCGGCTCGGGCGTCGCCGGGTCGGGCGTCTCGCCGCCGGCGGCCCGGCGGCCGGCGTCCCAGGCGGCGGCCTTCTCCTGCCAGTGCGCCTCGCTGATCGGCCGCGTCGCCTCGATCGCCGGGCCGGGGTCCTCGCCCCGTTTCGTCGCCTCGATCCCGGCGAGGATCGCGCGGTCGGTCGCCTCGCGCTGCGCCTCGCCGCGCATCCAGAAGAACTCGCTTTCGGTCTTGGTCCAGGTGCGTTGCTGCTTGCTCATCCTACCCTCCGTCGCTCGGTTGATAGGGGCGAGGCTGGCAGATCGGCGCGATGTAGGACAGCGCTTTGTTCTTGGTTTGATCTTTCGGATAGAACGAACGTGGGGCGTTTTGCGTTAGCCGCCCCTGCGCATGTCGTCAGGGATATTGCTCGCGGGCGTGGAGGATGGCGAGGATGTCGATCGCGTCCGTGCCGACGCGGTAGACGAGGATGTAGTTGGGTGGACGATCGCCCCGCGCGTGCCGGGCACGCGGCCGGGGCGGTGAATGTAGGGGTGATCGGGCAGCCGGTCGGCGGCATGCAGAATCAGCGCCTCTAGCCGGTCCGCGGCAGCAACGTTGCGTTCGGCGATGTAATCGAGAATGTCGAGAAAGTCGGCGGAGGCGTCGTCGTGTCAGACGACGGCGAGTGTCACTTCCCCCGGTGCCGATCGATGATCATGCGCGCCTCTGCCATCACCTGGTCGTGCGGGATTTTGGGGGCGGTGGACGCCATTGCCCGCTCCACCTTACCGCGGAACCACGCGTCATGCGCGACAGCGTCCTCGCTGGTCGCGAACTCCGACTCGATGGGGTTAGGTCGGTCATTAGGGGAATGTAGCGGGCCGCGGGAGCTGGCGGAAGGGAATGATGTTAAGGCTTGGCTGACATCAAATTAATTCGCGCGGGTTGCAAAAATAGCAGGTTGAGGTGAACGCGGCTAGGGAGTTTAGAACCTATACGCTACTATCTTGATCTTTTACTTCGCTTAAACTTTCTCCCCTGAATAAGCGGTCCGCAGAGTGGAATACGAGAGATGTGTGTTCGTCTATCTCCGTATCTTCATCGTCAAGAGCGATGTAGAGTCCGTAAAAACAATCTGCGATCTCTCCCAATAGATACTGCATATCGCGCTTTTGAAGCGATGGGACGGCTTCGATTTGGCGGAGTGATATGATAAAATACGAGAAAACCGCCAGTATGAAGATTGCTTGAGTTGCGCTATCACCTTTTTCCCAAATTAGGAAACTGCCAGTGTCGCGATACTGTTTGATGAAGCTGGCTCCATCAAAATGGATATTACTACTGAGGAACGGGTATATCACCTCAAAAAAAATTGCCTCATCTTCAGACGCTATTTTCGCGCAATCAAAATAAGAGGTCCTTGCCTCAAAAAATTCGCCCGAGGACGAATCAAAAATCTTGGAACGATCTATCTCCCCATTCTTCTTCAGTCGATAAGAAAATGGGCCAATGCCAACAAGCGCCTGAGCAAATAGGGTCTTGGCAAATTCTTTTTGCTCATGAAGCCTTCGTATTAAAAGTGCGCATTCAAATACACTACGTAAAAGTGAAAACGTCTCAGTCGTAAGGTGAGTACCCCAGCCGCGGTGCAATGCTTTGGCGCACTGGTGAACTTTTCCTACCAGCAGGTATTGAAAAAAAGTAGATTGAGTTTTTCCTGTTTCTCTTGGCGATTTAGCCGCATAGCTTCCAAGATGAATAACAATCATATTCAGAATATCATGAAATTCGCTCAATCTAATTGCAACAGGTCCGCCATCGGCTTCTAATAAGTCGATTCCTGCTTCGTATGCGAGCATGTATTCATCGATGGCCGCCTCGTACTCTTCCAGATCAATCGGGCTCGCCAAGTCGCGATTTTTCTCTGTAACGATCAATCCTGTGCGAGAAAATGCATAAGCAAGGTGGCCCGGCGTGCCCGCCTCTCTAAATGCCTTCATCATATCGCGGTAAAGATCATCAGGACTATACGAATAACTATCTACAAGAATCTGATCTTTTTTACTAGGTTTTCGACCAAACATTTCTCTAAAGCGATCACTTGCCTCCTTGAAGGCATCAACACCTGCTTCGTTTAGCGATATAGACTTAAAAACGCTGCCTCGGCCATCTCTGTAATACTTAACTCGTTCTGTCTGACAGCAACGTGAGTATGGCTGTCTGCTGCCGCAACCACAGGGTTCGCCTGGTGCGAACTCGGATTTCACTCCGCCGCCTCCGCCCGCGCACCCTTCAACAAAGGCGCCAGATACTTCCCCGTGTAACTCCGCGGCTCCTTCACCACCTCTTCCGGCGTGCCGGTGGCGACGATCTCGCCGCCCTTCACCCCGCCTTCCGGCCCCAGGTCGATGATCCAGTCGGCGGTCTTGATGACGTCGAGATTGTGCTCGATCACCACCACGGTGTTGCCCTGCTCGACCAGTTGGTGGAGCACTTCGAGCAACTTGCGCACGTCCTCGAAGTGGAGTCCGGTGGTGGGTTCGTCGAGGATGTAGAGCGTGTTGCCGGTGGCTCTCCGCGACAATTCCTTGGCGAGCTTGACGCGCTGCGCCTCGCCGCCGGACAAAGTCGTCGCCTGCTGGCCGACCTTGACGTAGCCCAAACCGACCTCGACCAGCATCTCCATCTTGTCGCGGATCGGCGGCACCGCCTTGAAGAACTCGGCGGCATCCTCGACCGTCATGTCGAGCACGTCGGCGATGCTCTTGCCCTTGAACTTCACCTCCAGCGTCTCGCGATTGTAGCGCGCGCCGTGGCAGACGTCGCAGGTGACGTAGACGTCGGGCAGGAAGTGCATCTCGATCTTGAGCACGCCGTCGCCCTGGCACGCCTCGCAACGGCCGCCCTTGACGTTGAAGCTGAACCGGCCGGGCTTGTAGCCGCGCGCCTGCGCCTCCGGCAGGCCGGCGAACCAGTCGCGGATCTGCGTGAAGCTGCCGGTGTAGGTCGCCGGGTTGGAGCGCGGGGTGCGGCCGATCGGCGACTGGTCGATGTCGATCACCTTGTCGAGGTGCTGGAGCCCCGTCACCTTGTCGTGCTTGCCGGCGAGGATTCGCGCGCCGTTCAATTGGCGCGCGGCGGCGGCGAAGAGCGTGTCGATGGTGAAGCTCGACTTGCCCGAGCCGCTGACCCCGGTGATGCAGGTGAAGGTGCCGAGCGGCACGCTCGCGGTGACGCCGGTGAGGTTGTTGGCGCGGGCGTTGTGGACGGTCAGCTTCTTGCCATTGCCCTTGCGGCGCGTGGCGGGGACCGGCACCTCGCGCACGCCGTTCAGGTAATCGGCGGTGACGCTGGTCTTGCTCTTCAGCAATTGCTTGAGCGTGCCCTTGGCGACGACCTGGCCGCCGTGGACGCCGGCGCCCGGCCCCATGTCGATGACATAGTCGGCGGTGCGGATCGCATCCTCGTCATGCTCGACGACCAGCACGGTGTTGCCGAGGTCGCGCAGCCGGCGGAGTGTCGCGAGCAGCATGTCGTTGTCGCGCTGGTGCAGGCCGATCGACGGTTCGTCGAGCACGTAGAGCACGCCGGACAGGCCGCTGCCGATCTGGCTGGCGAGGCGGATGCGCTGGCTTTCGCCGCCCGACAATGTGCCGCTGGTGCGGTCGAGGTTGAGATAGTCGAGCCCGACGTTGTTGAGGAAGCCGAGGCGCTCGACGATCTCCTTGAGGATGCGTTCGGCGATCGCGCGCTGCTGGTCCGACAGCGTGTCCGGCATGGCGGTGAAGAAGGTTAGCGCGTCGACCACCGACAGATGGGTGGCGTGGGCGATGTCCTGGCCGGCGATCTTGACCGCCAGTGCCTCCGGCTTGAGGCGCGCGCCGTGGCAGACCTCGCACGGGCGGCTCGATTGGTAGCGCGACAGTTCCTCGCGCATCCACGCGCTCTCGGTCTGCAGCATGCGGCGGTTGAGGTTGCCGATGACGCCCTCGAACGGCTTCTTGACGTCGTAGCTCTTCTTGCCGTCGATGAAGGTCAGCGTGACCGGCGTCTTGCCGGTGCCGAACAGGATCTTGTCCTGTACCTCCGGGTGGAGGTCCTTCCACGGCGTGTCGAGGTCGAACTTGAGCTCGCGCGCGAGGGAGCCGAGCACCTGCATGTAATAGGGCGAGGGCGGATTGGACTTGGCCCAGGGCACGACCGCGCCCTTCTTGATGGAAAGGTCGTGATTGGGGACGACGAGATCCTCGTCGAACAGCAATTTCTCGCCGAGGCCGTCGCAGGCCGGACAGGCGCCCTGCGGCGCGTTGAACGAGAACAGCCGCGGCTCGATCTCGGGAATGGTGAAGCCGCTGATCGGGCAGGCGAACTTCTCGCTGAACACGATGCGGCCCGGCGGCGCGTGATCGCCGAGCACCGCCGACTTGGGCGTGTGCGGGGTATATTCGTCGGTCGCCGGATCGGCCGGGTCGACATAGGCCAGGCCGTCGGCAAGCGCGAGCGCGGTCTCGAAGCTTTCGGCGAGACGGGTGGTGATGTCCTCGCGGATCACCAGCCGGTCGACGACCACCTCGATGTCGTGCTTGAACTTCTTGTCGAGCGCGGGCGCCTCGTCGATCTCGTGGATCTGGCCATCGATGCGGACGCGGGTGAAGCCCGCCTTCTGCCACTCCGCCAGCTCCTTGCGATATTCGCCCTTGCGGCCGCGCACCACCGGCGCGAGCAGATAGAGGCGCGTCCCCTCCGGCAGGGTCATGACGCGGTCGACCATCTGGCTGACCGTCTGCGCGGCGATCGGCTCGCCGGTCGCCGGGCTGTAGGGGATGCCGACGCGCGCCCACAGCAGGCGCATGTAATCGTAGATCTCGGTGACCGTCGCCACGGTCGAGCGCGGATTGCGGCTGGTCGTCTTCTGCTCGATCGAGATCGCCGGCGACAGGCCCTCGATATGGTCGACGTCCGGCTTCTGCATCAGTTCGAGGAACTGGCGCGCATAGGCCGACAGGCTCTCGACATAGCGGCGCTGCCCCTCGGCATAGATGGTGTCGAAGGCGAGGCTCGACTTGCCCGAGCCGCTGAGGCCGGTGATCACCGTCAGCGTGTCGCGGGGGATGTCGACGTCGACGTCCTTGAGATTGTGCTCGCGCGCGCCGCGGACGGAGATGGTGGTGAGGCTCATGCTCGCGGTTCTACTTCTGTTCCGGGGATTATGCTAGGTTGGGCAGATAGGAACGCACGAACCGGCCTGCCAGCACCCGTTGATTTGATGCGGGCGTGTATTACCTAGCTGTAGCACAGCGAAGAGGCAGTCATGAGCAAGAAGAGCGGCGACAAGAAGAAGACCAAGAAAGCGAAGCTGCCCAAGGAGGTGATGGGCATCCGCCTGCCCAAGGAGGTGCGCGAGATCGGCGGTGCGGTGCTGGAGAAGGCCAACACGCCGCAGGGGCGCGAGATGCTCGCCGCCGGGCTGACGATGGCCGCCGCCGCGGCGAGCGCCGCCGTCGCCAAGGGCCGGGCCAAGCGCGAGGCTGCGGCCGCGCCAGTGCCCCCCGTGCCGCCGACGCCCGCCGGTCCCGATGCGCCGCCCGCGCCCCCCGCCCCGCCCCACGCTCCGCCGACGCCGCCGCAGGGCACGCAGGGCGACCCCGATCCGGCGGCGATGCTGGCGATGGTCGGCACGGTTGCGGAAAGCGTGCTGGGCAAGCTGTTCGGCAAGAAGGCCTGACGAAAAAGGGGAGCGACCTTGCGGCCACTCCCCCTTTCTAGATCGTCGAAGCGGACGGATCAGAAGCCGATGCGCACGCCGGCATAATAGCGACGGCCGAGCGGGTCGTAGGTGCCCGCATCGGTGTCCTGCCCCGCCGAGCTGCCGATGTCGGCGAGGTACGGCGGCTTGTTGTCGAGCAGGTTGTCGCCGCCAACGAAGAACTCGAAATTGTCGCGGGTGCGGAAGCGCAGCTGCGAATCGAGGTAGAATTGCGGACGGACGCGGTACAGCGGATTGCTGCCCGGACGTGCGCCAGTCAGCTGATCGTCAAGGCTCGCCTGGCTGAGCCAGGTGCCGGTGACGGTCAGGCCGACGCCGTCGAGATCATACGAGCTGTTGATCGTGAACTTGTCACGCGACGCGCCGATCTCGCCAGCGAAATAGTCGCGTGCCGACCCCTGCGTGGGGATGCTGTAGCCGCTGATCAGATGCGTATACGAACCGCGCAGGCCGAGCGTACCGTCCAGGCCCCAGTTGGCGAGGTTCTGACGCCAGGTCACCGTCGTGTCGATGCCCGACGTCTTCACGCCGCCGCTGTTGAGCGGGCTGGAATTGACCTCGTCAAGCGAGCCGGCGCTGTTCGGTCCGAGCGCCGCCGGGCGACGCACGATCAGATCGCAATAGCTCTGGATCGACGCCGAATAGCACTGGTTGAGGATGAACTGCAGCGGCGTCGTGACGATCGCATCCTTGATCCGGATGTTGAAGTAATCGACCGTGATAACGAGGTTGCGCAGCGCGTTCACCGAACGCGGGTTGATGACCACGCCCGCCGTGAAGCTGTCGCCCTTTTCTTCCTGCAGGTTCGGGTTGCCGCCGGCGAAGCTGGTGATGCCCTGAAGGTCAGCCTGGTTGTTGGTGAACGCGCCGTTGGCCGCGATGTTCGCCGCCACGCCCGCGGCCGCACGGCAGTTGGTCGCCACCGTACCGGTGGTCGTCGCCGTCACGCCCAGACAGGGGTCCTGCAGACCCGACGGGAAGTCCTGCTGCGCCGGCTGGTACAGTTCGTTGATGTTCGGCGCACGCACCGACCGCGCCTTGATGACGCGGAAGCGGATGTCCTCCACGGGCGCCCATTCACCGCCGTAATTGTAGCTGAAGGTGGTCCCGACGGTCGAGTAATCCGACACGCGCACCGCCCCGCGCAGCGACAGCGAATGGAAGAACGGCTTGTCCTGAACGATCGGCACGATCGCCTCGGCGAAGCCTTCCCACAGGTGGAAGCTGCCCGACGTGGACGGCAGCGCATTGTTACCGTTCAGGCCCTGCTGCGTGAGGATGTCGAACGTGTTGCTGCTGGTCTCGCGCCGATATTCGGTACCGATGTTGACGCCGATTGGGTCGGCGCCGAACAGCGAGAACAGCTTGCCGGTGACGTTGCCGCCGAACACGGTCTGCGTGATCTTGGCATCCAGCGTCGTCGGCACGGCAAGGTACGGCGCCGCCGCGGCGAGCGTGCCGATGCCGTAGATGTTGGCCGGGATGCAGCCCGCCGCACGCGCCGCGGGGTCGGCGCAGACGATCTGGCCGGTGGCGGGATCACGGTACGAATTCAGCGCCTGAAGGAAATTGGTGCTGTTGAACTGGCCGCTGCCGGTCTGATGCTCCTTGCTCTCACCGTAGATACCATAAAGCTCGTAGCTCCAGCGATTGCCCGCGAAGCTGCCGTTGAGGCCACCGGCGATCCGGTACAGGTCGCGATCTGCCGAGCTGGTACGCGGCCCGAAATCGGCGAGGCGACGATCGAAATAGATATCCTTCAGCCCGTCGCCGTCCGTGTCGGTCGCCGCATTGAAGATCGCGTCAGGCACGAACGGGTTGCGATAGGTCACGCCGCCGACGCGCGTCTGGATCGGCACCTGGCCGCCGCTCGCGATCGCGACCAGGTCGGAACTGAGCGGGAAGGGCTCGATGACGGTGTTGACCTTGGTCTTGGCGTAATTGCCCTCGACCCACAGGTTGGCCGCCGGTGAGACTTCGAAATTGGCACGGCCGGCAGCGGTGTAGCGCTCGACCGGCACCGCGAGATAACGGGAGTCGGACCGGTTGAAGCCACCACAGCTGACCCCGGTGCAATTGACCAGCGAGCCGGTATTGTAGCTGAAGGTCTGATCGCCGGCGTAGAAGCGGCCGCCTGGCGTGAAGCCGGACAGCAACACCTGCTGCTTGAACAGGTCCGCATCGTTGCCGTTCTGCGCACCCAGGCTGGTGGTGTCGATTGCGCTCGAACCCGCCTCGGTCGAACGGTTCCGCTTCAGCACGGTACCCTGCTTCGAATAGCCGCCGAACAGCATGATGTTGCCGCGGCCGTCGGCGAAATTCTTGCCGGCAAGCAGGCTGACCTGGCGATCGAAGCCGTCGCCGCGCTCGGAAATGCCGGTCTGGCCGTCGAGCTGCAGGCCCTCGTAATTCTTCTTGTAGATGATGTTGACGACGCCGGCGACCGCGTCCGAACCGTAGACGGCGGAGGCGCCGCCGGTCAGCACGTCGATGCGGTCGATGAACTGGGTCGGGATGACGTTGAGGTCGACCGCCTGGCTGCCCGGCTGGCCCGACACGAAGCGGCGGCCGTTGACCAGCACCAGCGTGCGGTCCTCACCGAGGTTGCGCAGGTTGACGGTGGCGGCGCCGGCGCCCTGGGTCGCGAAGGACGAATTGGTGCGGCTGATGCCCGGCGTACCAAAGGCCGGATTGAGCTGCAGCACTTCCTGGACGTTGATCGCGCCCTGCTGCTGGATCTGCTCGGCGCCGATCACCTGCAGCGGCGAGGCGCTGGCGGCGGCGGGCGAGGCGATGCGCGAACCGGTGACGACGATATCGCCGCCGGGGGTCGGCGCCTGGGTCGAGGTGGCGTCATCGCCGGCGGGGGTCACGCCGGTCGCGGCCGGGCTGGCGGCCTGATCGTTGGTGGTGTCGGCGGGGGTGGTCTGCGCCGGGGTGATCTGGTCGGTACCGGCCTGCTGCTGCGCGAGCGTGGGGGTGGCGAGCAGGCTCGCGCCGACGAGAAGTGAGGTCGCGAGCAACTGGCGACGATACGCTACGGTCATGTCCCTGGTCCTATGATTATGCGGCCGGCGGATTAGGACAGTTTATCTGTCCAGAGGACCGGCGCCCCTAGAGCGCTGGAAATGTCTAAGCTACTGAATTGGTTGTCGTCCCACTTTGATTTTTTCGCTCTGTTGCAGCCGTGCAACACTCCGAAATATGCGAAAAATAGCAATGTTGCTGTCGTAGCGCCGAAAGCACATCATTCTGCCGCGAAGGGCCGGCGTGCCGCATCAATGATGCGCTGACGCGGACCAGCGCAGGGCGGTTGAGATCGCCGCATGGCCGCGTAGACTCGCGGCATGAATCGACGCCAATTGATCGCCGCCGGTCTCGCCGCCACGGCCGCCCCGCTCCCCGCCGCCACCCCACGGGAGGATTGGCAGGCCCTGGCCGGCGAGGTGAAGGCCGCGATGCGCTTCGCCTTCGCCGCCTATCGTCGGATCGCCTGGGGGCAGGACGAGGTGAAGCCGGTGTCGGGCGGCGGCCAGTCGTTCCTGATCCCCGGCGCCAGCGTCGGCCTGTCGATCGTCGAGGCGCTCGATACGTTGTGGCTGATGGGACTGGACGCCGAGCTGGAAGATGCGGTGCGCTGGATCCACCAGCGGCTGACCTTCGACCTGGACGGCGACGCGCAGGTGTTCGAGGCGTCGATCCGACTGGTCGGCGGCCTGCTTTCCGGTCATCTCGCCACCGGCGATGCCAGATTGCTTGAACTGGCGCACGATCTGGCCAGCCGGATGATGCCCTGTTTCGACACGCCGACGGGCATGCCGATGCGCTACGTCAATCTGCGCACCGGCAAGACCCGTGACGGACAATCCTTCCCGGCAGAGATCGGCGGCGGCATGGCGCCCGAATATGTCACGCTGTCGCGGCTGACCGGCGAGCGACGGTTCGCCGACAAGGCGGTCGCCGCGATGCTGGCGCTGCATGCACGGCGATCGAAGATCGGGCTGGTCGGCGACACGATCGACGTCACCACCGGACAATGGGTCGGTCGCCGCGCCACGGTGGGGCCGCCGACCGACAGCTATCTCGAATATCTGTGGGACACGTGGCGGCTGACCGGCGACGTCCGCTGCCGCGACGCCTATCGTGTCGAAACGGCAGCGATCCTGGCGCGGATGGCGGACCGGACGACGGGCGACCTGTGGTTCGCCAACGTCGATTTCGAGACGGGGGCGAAGCTGAGCCTGCGGCAGAGCGAGCTGTCGGCCTATTACGGCGGCCTGTTGTCGGAGGGCGGCGACCATGACGCCGGGGTCGCGGCGATGACGGGGTGGATCGCGGCGCAGGACCGTTATGGCGTGCTGCCCGAGGCATTCGATCCGACCGACTGGCGCGTGCTGGCGCCGACCAACGCGCTGCGTCCCGAACTCGCCGACGGTGCCTTCACCTTGTGGCTGCACGACCGCGACGAACGCTGGCGGCATGTCGTCGCCAAGCATTTCCGGCTGATGATCGCCAAGAACAAGGCGCCGCACGGCTTTTCCGGCCTCAAGGACGTGCGCACCGGCGCGCAGGACGATGCCTGCCCGGGCTATTGGTGGTCGGAGCAGATGAAATATTACTGGCTGATCTTCAGCGAGACCAAGCGCTTCGACTACAAGGACAATTACCTGTCGACCGAGGGCAATGTGCTGAAGGGCCTGCGGCGGTGACGGGCGCGCGGCGCAGCGTGCTGTTCCTGCCCGCGTCCAATCCGCGGGCGATCGCCAAGCTCGACGGGCTGGCGTGCGACGCGGCGATCCTCGACCTCGAAGATGCGGTCGCGCCCGAGATGAAGGCGAGCGGGCGGGATGCCGCGGCGGCGGTGGCGCGGACGCGGCCGGTCGCAATCCGCATCAATGCGCTCGACACGCCCTGGGGCGCGGCCGACGCGGCGATGGTGGGCGAGGCGATGGCGGTGGTGCTGCCCAAGGTGGCTCGGGCCGACGATCTGCACGCCGCCCGCGCGGCGATCGGCGGCGACGGCCCGCCGCTCTGGGCGATGATCGAAACCTGCGGCGCGATCCTTCGCCTGGCCGAGATCGTCGCGGCCGCGGCGGCGACGCGCTGCGAGTTGCTGATCGCGGGCACCAACGATCTCGCCAAGGAGATGCGCTGCCGACCAGGGCCAGACCGGATGCCGCTGCTGCCGGCGCTGTCGCAGCTGGTGATCGCCGGCCGCGCCGCCGGGCTGACCGTGCTGGACGGCGTGTGCAACGCGATCGGCGACGCGGAGCGGCTGGCCGCCGAATGCGCGCAGGGGGCGATGCTCGGCTTCGACGGCAAGACCCTGATCCACCCCAGCCAGATCGATGCCGCCAATGCGGCGTTCGCGCCCGATGCGCAGCAAGTCGCCTGGGCGCGCCAGGTCGTGGCAGCCTTTGCGACGCCAGGGGCCGCCGACAAGGGCGCAATCCGGCTCGACGGCGCGATGGTCGAGCGGCTGCACCTGGCCGAGGCGGAGCGGATCCTGGCGTCGACCCGCTGATCCCCCGGCGGCGGGAAGGTCTAGGCGTCCAGCATCGCGGCGATGCGGTCGGCGATGACGTCCATCGCGAAGGGCTTGGTGACCAGCGCCATGTTGGGCGCGAGCGGGCCGTTGCCGATCACCGCATTTTCCGCATAGCCGGTGATGAACAGCACCTTCAGCTCCGGCCGCTGCTCCAGCACCGCATCGGCGAGCTGGCGACCGTTCATCTGCCCCGGCAGGCCGACGTCGGTGACCAGCAGGTCGACATGCGCCCCGGTCGCGAACAGCCGCATCGCCGCCGCCGCGTCGCCCGCCTCCAGCACGGTATGGCCCATTTCGTCGAGCACCTCGGTGACGAGCATGCGGATCGTCGGTTCATCGTCGACGACCATCACCGTCGCCTGCCCCTCGGACACCGTCACCGCTTCGCTGGTGTCGACCAAGATGTCGCCCTCGGCGTCGCCGTAATGGCGCGGCAGGTAGATGCACATCGTCGTGCCCTGCCCGACCTCCGAATAGATGCGGACCTGCCCGCCCGACTGGCGCGCGAAGCCGTAGATCATCGACAGGCCGAGGCCCGTGCCCTCGCCCATCGGCTTGGTGGTGTAGAAGGGATCGAAGGCGCGCGCCTGTACCTCCGGCGTCATGCCGGTGCCGGTGTCGGTGACGCAAAGCGACAGATATTGGCCAGGCTCGAGGTCGCGCTCGCGCGCGGTGCGCTGGTCGAGCCAGCGGTTGGCGGTCTCGATCGTGATGCGGCCACCGTCGGGCATCGCGTCGCGCGCATTGATGCACAGGTTGAGCAGCGCATTCTCAAGCTGGTTGGGATCGACCATCGCCGGCCATAGCCCGGCGGCACCGACCACCTCGACCTCGATCCCCGGACCGACGGTGCGCTGGATCAGATCGTGCAGGTCGCGCACCAGCCGGTTGATGTCGGTCGGCTTGGGATCGAGCGTCTGGCGTCGCGAAAAGGCGAGCAGGCGGTGGGTCAGCGCCGCCGCGCGCCGCGCCGCCCCCTGCGCCGCGGTGACATAGCGTTCGAGGTCGCCGATCCGCCCCTGGCGGATGCGCACCTGCATCATCTCCAGCGCGCCGGAGATGCCGGTCAGCATGTTGTTGAAATCATGGGCGAGGCCGCCGGTGAGCTGGCCGACCGCCTCCATCTTCTGCGCCTGCCGCAGATGCTCTTCCGCCGCCATCAGCTCGGCGGTGCGCGCCTCGACCTGCTCCTCGAGCGACACGGTCAGCGCGGCCAGCTCCTGTTCGGCGCGGCGGCGCTCGACCGCGTCGCGGGTCCGCTCGGCGACGTCGCGGACGAAGGCGACCTCTTCCGGCTGCCAGGCCCGCGGCACCGCGTGATTGAGGTAGAGCAAGGCGACGAAGCCGCCCTGTTCGGTCACCGGCATGTTGATGAAGGACAGCGCCGCCAGGCCCTTCAGCCCCTCTGCCGTGTCGCGGGTGCGCGGGTCGTCGTAGACGTTGCCGATGGCGACGGTGTCGCCGCGCTTCAGATCCTCGATATACGAGCCATAGTCGCGGAAATGGAGGATGCCGGGCAATGGCAGGATGCCCGGCGCGCACCAGGCGCGTTCGGTGACGATCGTCTCCGCCGCCCGGTCGATCGTGCCGTAGCCGACGCGGCTGACCTCGAACAGGCGGCCGAGGATTTCCGCCGCGGCGAAGGCGAGGTCGGCGGCATCGCCGGGCTCGCGCAGGCGATCGTTGAGTTCGAGCAGCGCGGCGAGCCGCATCTCCGCCCGCTTGCGCGCATCGATGTCGAAACTGATGCCCGGAAAGCGCTGCGGCCGGCCCGCCTCATCGACGATGCAGCGCCCCTTGGCCATCACCCACAGGCTGCGCCCGTCGGGCTGGAGCAGGCGGTATTCGCTGGTGAAATCGCCACCGGTCGCCATGGTCTGCGCCACCTCCGCCTGGACGCGGGGCGCATCGTCAGGGTGGATGCCGGCGAAGAATCCGCTGATCGCGACCCCGCGCTCCGCCTCCTGCGCATCGACGCCGTAGAGCGCCGCGAAGCCGGGGTCGGCCGTGACGCGATCGTTGGGAATGTCCCAGTCCCAGCTGCCGACGCTGCTCTGCACTTCGTCTGTCACGTTCGGGTCCGGCATAGGTGGTCATGGTCGAAAGTGGGAGGGGATGGGGCGGCGGAACGTCCGGGCACAGGAGTCGATCCGTTCGGGCCGGTCGGGTCCTTCATGGCCGGCGCACGGCGTCGATGTCGTCGCGGCTCCAGCCGCCGCCCATCGCCTGATAGAGGGAGACATAGGCGTTGAGCCGGTCGGCACGCGCCTGCACCAGCGACAGCTGCGCGGTCAGCAGGCCCCGCTGCGCATCGAGCTGCTCGATATAGCTGCTGTAGCCGGCGCGGTAGCGGTTGCGCGCATTGTTGAGCGCGGCGGCGAGCGCGTCGACCTGGCGGCCGAGCGCGACCGCCTGCTCGCCCGAGCGGCGCACCCCGGCGAGCGCGTCGTCGACCTCGCGGAACGCGCCGAGCGCGGTGCGGCGATAGGTAAAGGCGGCCTGGTCGCGGCGGGCGGTGGCGACGTCGCTTTGCGCGCGCAACCGGCCGCCGTCGAAGATCGGCGACAGGATGCTGGCGCCGATGGTGAACACGCCGATTGGGTTGGCGAGCGCGGTCGACAGCGTCACGCCGGCGCTGCCGGTCAGCGCGAGATTGGGCAGCATTGCCGCGCGCGCGCTGTCGAGCGTGCGGTCGGCGGCGACCAAGGTCTGCTCCGCCTGGAACAGGTCGGGACGGCGGCGCAACAGGTCGGATGGCAGGCCGTCGGGGATCGGCGGCGGCGCCAGCCGGTCGAGCGGCAGGCCGCGCGGGATCGCCGCCGGCGCTGCGCCGAGCAGCAGGCTGAGCGCATTCTCCTGCCGCGTCACGGCGAGTTCGGCGGCGGGGATCAATTGTTCGGTGGCGCGATATTCCGCCTCCGCCTGATGCAGCTCGAGGTTGGAGGTATAGCCGGTCTCGGCGCGACGACGGGCGATGCGCAGCCCTTCGGCGCGGGCGGCGAGCGTCTGGCGCGCCACCGCGAGCCGCTGGTCGAGGCTGCGCAGGGTGATGTAGCCGGTGGCGACGCCGCTCGCGACGGCGAGGCGGACGGTGTCGCGGGCACCTTCACTGGCCAGTTCCTGCGCCCGCGCGGCGCGGCTCGCCTGGCGGAGGCGGCCGAACAGGTCGAGGTCGTAGCTGGCGGCGACGGCGGGCGCGGCGCCGATCGCGTCGCTGGGGGTGCCGAGCGGGCTGACCGTCTGGCCGCTGGTCGACGGCACCTGCCCGCCGAGTTGCGGCGATTGCTGGGCGCGGGCGAGACGGAAGGCGGCGCGCGCCTCCTCGACCCGCGCGGCGGCGGTGGCGATGTCGACGTTGTTGGCGAGCGTGCGGTCGACGAGATCGGTCAGCACCGGATCGCCGAAGGCGTTCCACCAGTCCGCGCGGATCGGCGTGGCCGGACCAAGCGCGGTGCGCCAGCCGGGCGGCGGCACGATCGCGCTGGCGGCGGGCGGTGCGGGGCGCGGGCCGATGCACGCGGCGAGGCTGGTGCTCGCGGCAAGCACAGTGACGATGCGCGCGAAGACGCGAAGACGCGAAAGGTGAATGCCTCCCCTCCCCTTCAGGGGAGGGGACGGGGGTGGGGCGCTGCCGCAGACGCCTTCCCTGGGGCAATGCCCCACCCCAACCCCTCCCCTGAAGGGGAGGGGCTCGGCGCGGCTGTGTGCGACGTCGGGGATTGCCGCCAACGGTGTGACGTCGCATCCAAGCCGTATCGCCTCCTGCATCAGCGCACCGCCGGGCCGGAGGAGGTGTCGACCCGTGCCTGCACCGACATGCCCGGGCGCAGGCGCTGCGCCAGCGACTGGCCCGGATCGATGCGGATGCGCACCGCGATACGCTGCGGCACCTTGGTGAAATTGCCGGTCGCATTGTCCGCCTTGAGCACCGCGAATTCGGAGCCGGCGGCGGGCGAAATGCGCTCGACCCGGCCGGTCAGCCGCGCATTGGCGAGGCCGTCGACGGTGAAGCTCGCCGGCTGGCCGACCATCATGCGGGCGGTCTGCGCCTCCTTGAAGTTGGCGATCACCCAGGTTTCCGGCGGCACCAGGAACATCAACTGCGACCCCGCGGTGACATACTGGCCGACGCGCACGCCGACCTCCGACAGCCGCCCCGCCTCCGGCGCGCGGATCACGGTGTTGGCGAGGTCGATCTGCGCCAGCCGCTGCGCCGCCTCCGCGCCGGAGACGCCGGCACGCTGGCCGCCGCGACCGACCTGCACGGTACGGATGTCCTGGCGGGCGATCTCGCGCGCCGCGGTCGCCTGCTGCACCGCTGCCTGGGCCTGGCGCAACGCGGCGAGCGTCTGGTCGCGTTCGCGCAAGCTGACCGATCCGTCCTTCACCAGATCGTTGACGCGCGCCATGTCGGCCTCCGCCCGCATCAGCTGCGCCTGCGCATTGGCGACCGCGGCATTCTGCGCGGCGAGGCTCGCCTCGCGGCTGCGCTCCGATTGCTGCGCATTGGCGAGCGTCGCCGCCTGGGCGGACACCTGTGCCGCCGCCTGGTCGACGCGCTGGCGATAGATGCGGTCGTCGATGCGCACCAACGGCTGGCCGGCCTGGACCTGCTCGAAGTCGCGGACCAGCACCTGCGTCACATAGCCCCACACCTGCGGTGCGATCACCGTGGTGCGGCCGCGGACATAGGCATTGTCGGTCGATTCATAGGCGGTGGCGAAGGGTGGCAGCCGCCAGGCGGCGAGCACCGCGAGCACGCCGGCGATGGCGATCACCGTCAGCACGATCACCGCCGTCCGGCTCGGCGGCGCCGGCGTCCAGCCCGAGCTGGCGGGAGCGGCGGCCCCCGTTTGCGCCTCCGCCTGCGCTTCTTCGGTGGCGGGGGCGGAGTCGACGGGATTGGTGGCGGCGGGGCTGCGGGTGTCGGTCATGCGGGAGCTCCTGCCAGCGCAGCGCGGCGGGCACGATAGGCGCGGCGGATCAAGAGGAAGAGGAGGTAGAGGAAGGTCGCGGCGGCGAGGATCGCGACGAGGCGGAAGGTGTCGTCATAGGCGAGCACGTTCGCCTCGCGCGTCGCGGTTTGCGACAGCAGCGCGCCGCCCTCCGCACTGCGCAGCGCCGGGTCGCCGACGACCCGCGCCACCGCCGATCCGCCTGCCTGCAGCCGCTGCGTGACGATCGGGTCGGTCGGGTCGATGCCCTGGACGATGCCGGCGCTGTTCGCCTTCTCGCGGACGATCTGATAGGTGCCGAGCAGCGCCGATCCGGCAAGGCCGCCGATGCCGTTGACGATGCCGAACACCGCGATGAAGCTGATCACGTGGCCGGCGCCCTGCTGCAGCGCGCGCAGCATGCCGAACAGCAGCGCCGGCCCCAGGAAATAGGTGCCGGCGAAGGCGATCAGCGCCTGCGTCACGTACATCTGCGGCGCGCGGGTCAGGCTGGTCGAATAGCTGTCGAGCCAGGCGGCGACCGCGACCAGCCCGACTGCCAGCATGATCGGATGCGCCGATCGCTCGGTGTCCAGCGTCAGCGCGCTCAAGCCGACGCCGGCGGCGGAGGCGAAGAAGATGATCAGGAAGAAGGTGCCGAGCTGGTCGTTGTTCTGGCCGAGCACGGTGAGCAGGCCGACGGAGGCGAAGGTCTGCTCGGACAGGACGATCCGCGCCATGATCGTCACCACCGCGAAGCGAATGATGTCGCCGCTGCCCAGCCAACGCGTGTTGAGCAGTGGATTGGCGCGGTGATGCTCGACGATCAGCGCGGCGGCGAGCATCGGTATGGCGACGATCAGTGCCCAGCCGATCCAGGCGGCGTTGGTCCACCAGACGTAGCGGCCGAGCCCGAGCACCGCGGCGATCAGCGCGAGCGCGCCGCCGAACAGGACGAAGGTGACGAAGTCCAGTTTCTCGAACGCCTTGGACCGGGTGGTCGGCGGCAGGCGGAGCAGGGCGACGGCGGCGAAACTGAGCAACGACAGGCCGAGCTCGAACAGGTAGAGCGTCCGCCATTGCGACATGGCGAGCAATTCGGGCGAGAACAGCCGGGCGAGCGGCGTCGCGCATTGCGGCACGCCGATGCCGAGCACGATCGCCTTCAGCCGCCATTTCAGCGGCAGCGCCTGCATCATGTAATAGAGGCACAGGCTGGACAAGGGCGCGCCGGCCATGCCGCTGACCGCCCGCACCAGCACCGCGGTCTGGAATTCGCGGACGAACAGATGGCCGAGCGTCACCAGGCAGTAGAGGCCGAGGAAGATCAGCGCGAAGGGCCGCAGCCCGAACTGCGCGCGGAACTTGATCAGCAGCAGATTGATGCTGACGTTGGTCATCACGTAGACGGTCGGCAGCCAGGCGATCTGCGCCGGATCGAGGCCGAGCGCCCCCTGCAGCGTCTGGGTGTTGGCGGAGATCAGCGCATTGCCGAAACCGCCGGTCATGCCGAGCAGCACCGCGATCACGCCATAGGCGATGCGCGTGCGCGTCGCATGCTCCACCGAGCCGGGCGAGCCGGGCAGCGCCGGCCGCTCGTGCGGCAGGAACTCCCAATGTTCCTCGGTCAGGAAGCGGCGCAACCGGCTCAGCATGGGGACGCTATACGCGCCAAACGTCCTGCCCGTTCAAGCACCTATTATGCTGCGGTAGAGGGCGATGTAGCGATCGGCCATGCGCTCGACGGTGAAGCGCGCGGCCACCGCCGCGCGGCATGCGGCGCGGTCGATCTCGCCCAGCCGGCCCACCGCTGCGATCGCCGCATCGACGCTGTCGACCAGGAAGCCGGTGACGCCGTGCTCGATCAATTCGGGCATCGAGCCGCGGTTGATCGCGATCACCGGCGTGCCGCAGGCCATCGCCTCGATCACCGACAGGCCGAACGGCTCGTCGAAGTTGATCAGGTGGAGCAGGGCCGCCGCGCCGCCCAGCGCGCGCGTCCGCTCGGCACCGCCGACCGCGCCGGGATGGCGGATGCGCGTGCCGTCGAGATGCGGCGCGACGGCGCGGTCGTAATAGCCCTGGTCCTGGACGATGCCGTACATGGCGAGATTGCGGCCGGTCGCCTGCGCGACGCGGATCGCCTCGGCGGCGCCCTTGTCGGGGTGCATCCGGCCGAAGAACAGCAGGTCGTCGCTGCCGTTCGCGTCGAAGGGGAAATCGTCTAGGACGATGCCGTGGTGGATCGTCGCGGCATAATGGAGCTGGGGCGAACGGTCGGCGTCGCTGATCGCGACATAATGGACGCGATCCTCGTACGGCTTGTACATCGGCAGGATGCGATCCGACGAAAAGCCGTGGATCGTCGTCACCATCGGCGTGGCGACGAGGTTGGCGAAGGCGTGGGCGGGGAAATCCGCCTGGTTGTGGATCAGGTCGAAGT
The DNA here is from genome assembly GCF_052907485.1 of Sphingomonas benefaciens. Lineage (NCBI taxonomy): Bacteria > Pseudomonadati > Pseudomonadota > Alphaproteobacteria > Sphingomonadales > Sphingomonadaceae > Sphingomonas > Sphingomonas benefaciens. The sequence goes on from NZ_JBREIC010000002.1 coordinate 210,684, forward strand.
CGCCGGCGCGTTCGAAGACATGGGCGAGGTGGCGATATTCCCATACCTTCGCGTCGATCGACGGGTCTTCCGAATAGGGCGCCGGGACGACACCGGCGAGCGTACCGGCGGTCAGGCTGTCCTGCGTCGCGAACAACGTGACGTCGACCCCGCGCGCGACCAGCGCCTCGGTCAGCAGGCTGGTGACGAGTTCCCACGGGCCATAGTGGCGCGGCGGCGTGCGCCAGGAAATCGGGGCGAGCATCGCGATCTTCATGGGGTGGCTTGGGTCCTCGTCATTGGCGCCCCGCCTCCTCCGTCATCCCCGCGCCGGCGGGGATCCAGACGCGCGGGTCCGGGATAGGGGCGGGAGGGCAGCGTCTCTGATCCCCGCCTGCGCGGGGATGACGAATATAGATGGTCATGGACGGGTCAGCACGACGACGCCCTCGTCGCCGCGCAGCGTGCCCGGCTGGGGCTCTCCACCGAGCGTGCTCGCCAGCACCTCACCCTCCGGGATGACGAACGGCTGCGGCTCCGCACTCAGGTTCAGCGCCACGACGATCCGCTCGTCGCCCTGCCAGCGTTCGTAGGCGAGCACGTCGCCCTCCGCCTCCAGCAACCGGAAGTCGCCCGTCGCCAAGGCCGCATGCTTGCGCCTGAGGTGCAGCAGCCGCTTGTACAGCACGAGCATCGACGCGTCGTCCTCCCCTTGCGCAGCCACGTTGCGCGTCCGCCAGTCCGGCCCGAGCGGCAGCCACGGCGCACCGGTGGTGAAACCGGCGTTTTCGCTATCGTTCCACGGCATCGGCGTACGCACCGGATCGCGACCGAGGCCGAGGCCGGGCTCGCGCAATTCGCGCGGGTCCTGCACCAGATCCGCGGGGATCGCCACATCGGCCAGCCCGATCTCGTCCCCATAATAGATCGTCGGCGTGCCGCGCAGCGTCAGCAGCAGCATCGCGGCGCCCCGCGCCTGCGCCTCGCCGACACGCGTCGCGATGCGCGGCCGGTCGTGATTGCCGAGCACCCAGTTCGGCCAGCCGCCCGGTGGCAGCGCCGCCTCATAGTCGCCGATCAGCCGCGCGAGCCGGCGCGCCTGCCAGGGCGCATCGATCAGCTGGAAGTTGAAGGGAAGATGCACCTCCGGCGCGTCGAGGCCATAATAATGCATCAGCCGTTCGACCGGCAGGTAGATTTCGCCGATCAGCACCCGGTCGCCCGGGTAGGAATCGGCGATGGCGCGCATCTCCGCAGCGATCCCGTGCACCTCCGGCTGGTCGGTTGAATGGAGCTGGTGGACGGCGTGCATCTCGCCCATCTCCGGCCGATACTCCGGGTTGGCCGGGTTGTCGGGAAAGTCGGCGTGCTTGACCATGTGCCACAGCACGTCGATGCGGAAGCCGTCGACGCCGCGATCGAACCAGAAGCGCAGCACGTCCATCATCGCGCGCCTGAGATCGGGATTGCGCCAGTTGAGGTCCGGCTGTTCCTTCAGAAAGGCGTGGTAATAATATTGGCCGGTGGCCTCGTCCCACGCCCAGGCCGATCCGCCGAAATCGCTGATCCAGTTGTTTGGCGGCCCGCCGTCCGGCGCGGGGTCGCGCCAGATGTACCAGTCGCGCTTCGGATTGTCGCGCGACGACCGGCTCTCGCGGAACCAGGGATGTTCGCTCGACGAATGGTTGGGGACGAAGTCGAGCAGCAGTTTGAGGCCCCGCTCGTGCGCGGCGGCGAGCAGCGCGTCGAAATCGGCGAGCGTGCCGAAGCGCGGATCGATGCCGCAATAATCGGCGACGTCATAGCCGAAGTCGGCCATCGGCGAGGGGAAGATCGGCGAGATCCACACGGCGTCGACGCCGAGTGCGACGAGATGGTCGAGCCGCGCGGCAATGCCGTTGAGGTCGCCGATGCCGTCGCCGTCGCTATCCTGGAACGAGCGCGGATAGACCTGATAGATCGCGCCCGATTGCCACCACGTCATCGTCCGACACCCCCGATTGGCGCTTCGAACGGTATGGGAGCGTAACGGTTCCGCCGTGGTGACCGGCTCAGGCGAAGCGCGCCCTGGCGATGCGCGTCATTCGGCAGGCGAGATCCGCCTCGCCGCTGGCGACCAGATAGTCGTCGCCGTCCTCGACGAGCCCCGTCGAGAAGACGACCGGCGTCGGCAGGTACATTTGGTGCGCGATCGGCGCGGTCAGCATCGGGTCGGCCTCGATCAGCGGCGTCTCGTCCTCGATGCGCAGGATGCGGCTGGGATCGTCGCGGTCGAGCAGCGCCCAGAAGCTGCGGTAGATGCCGACCGTCTCCTGCGCCTCGACACCGTGATAGATCATCATCCACCCGTCCGGCGTCAGCACCGGCTGCGTCCCGCCGCCGATCTTCATCGCCGAGGTCGAGCCCTTGCGCGCGCGCAGGCCGGGCGCGTCGAGCGGCTTCCAGTGCAGGGCGTCGGGGCTCTGGGCGAAGTTGATCGACGGCCCGCCGACCCATTCGCTGCTTGGTGGATAGGCGAAATAGACCTCGCCGAGCGGGCGGGTCAGCGCCAGGAACTTGTCGCGCACCTTGCCCTCGAACAGGATCATGTCCTTGTTCTGGTGGTCGAGAACGATGCCGTCGAGCCGATAGTGCAGGCCGTCGGTCGACGTGTGGAGCGTGGTGCAATGGCGCTCGGCGCCGACCGAACAGGTCGTCATGTACCACATGTCGCCGACGCGCGTGATGCGCGCATCCTCGACGCCATAGCATTGGTAGGAGGCGGTGGGCTCGATCGCCTGGTCGTAATGGATGGCGACGATCCGCTGGCCGGTCGGGTCGAGCTCGACCGGCAGCAGCCACGACAGCGAGGTCAGGCCGAGGATGCGATGCTTGTGCGCGCGGATCGCGAATTGGCGCGGGTCGGTCATGTCGACCTGGTCGAGCGGCCAGGGATCGAGCACATAGCCGTGAGGCGTCCAGCGGATCGCCCGGACGTGATCGTCGCGCACCGGCTCCGACAGCGCCTCGGCGACGCGGACCATCAGCAGCAGATTGCCGCTCGGCAGCCGGGTGAAGCCCGGATTGAACGCGCCGAGCACGAAGGTCGGCTCGGCGATGCCACGGCGCAGCGGCGAGCGGCGGAGGTCGACCTGGTCGGGGGTGAAGATCAGCGTGTCGGCATGGATCATGCGGCGTGAATGGCGGGCGGCCCGATGGGTTCCGCGCAGCCAGTCCTCCCTGGCACGGGGAGGGGGACCGCCGCAGGCGGTGGAGGGGGCTCGCCACCAGCGCTGTGCTGCGAGGCAGCCCCCCCTCCACCAGCTTCGCTGGTCCCCTCCCCGCGCAGTGGGATTTAGAACGCCGCGCTGACCGAGAATACCACCTGCGCGCCCGCGATTGGGCCGCCGTCCTTGGTCGAGGAAAAGTTCGGCAGCAGATAGGCCGATTCGCGCTGGCGGATGTCGGTGTCGACATAGGCGACGCCCAGCGTCAGCGGCGTGCCCTTCACCGCCAGATCGGCGCCGAGCATCCAGTCCCAATATTTCCCCGTCGGCGCCACCGAGGTACCGTTGGGGCCGAGGCCGGGGTTGCCGTCCGAATAGCCGATATGCGCCTTGGCGGTCAGCGGCGTGGTCGGCACCGCCGCGGCGAAATCGCCCCAGAGATAGAGGTTGTCCTGCTTGTCGCCCGGCTTGGTATAGACGCCCGATTGCGCCGCCGCGCCGGTCGCGTACCAATTGCCCAGCGCCTCCTGCTTGGGCGCATAGGCGACGCCGGCGAGCAGGCTGGCGGGCCCGATCGTGCCCGACAGCTTCACATAGGGTTCGGCGAAGTCGGTCTTCGACGCGCCGCCGGGATACATATACCAGGTCAGGCCGACGTCGAGCGTGCCGCCGCCACCGACCGGCATCTTGTAGCCGCCGATCAGGTCGAGTTCCATATTGGCGCCACCGAACGTGCCCCAACCGGCGAGGTTCGATGCCCAGGTGCCGACGTAGAGGCCGCTTTCATGCGCTACGGTCAGGCCGCCCTGGATCGCCATCTCTTCGTCCGACTGCGACACGCCGCGGAAGCGGTAATCGGACACGAGCGCAACACTGCCGGTGACGGTGATGGGCTTGGGCGGCGCGGTCTCCTGCGCGGCGGCAGGAACGGCGAACAGCGCGGCGCCGGCCGCGGCGAGAATCGGAAGAACTTTCATGGGACCCCTTTCACACGAACGACGGTGAGGTCCCTCCTGCGCCCGGACCCGCCGGCACACTCGTCTCGGAGGAGGATGAGACGGCGCGCCGGTCGTGCCCGGGCACGGTCCTCGCTAAGGCAGCAACGCTGCCCGCGGGTTGCTTGAACGTGACGAAATGTTGCTCGTCGTCACGTTTGGTCCGAATGGTGCGGGTTCCGTCACCCCCGGTCCACGGGGATGACGGATACGGATAGGCGAGGATCAGTGCGCCAGCGCCGCCACCTTGCCGCGGGCGCCGAACAGTTCCACCGCATCGCCGGCGGCGCGGCGGCGCTGGAACCAATCCTTGATTAGCTCGGCACAAGTATGGTCGACGGTGTTGAGATCGCTGACGTCGAGCCGCACCGGCCCCTTGGGCGCACGGTCGAGCGTGTCGGACAGCTTGGGCAGCGAGACGAAGGTCGCCGCGCCGGCCAGGCCGATCGCATGCGCGCCCGCCGCTTCGCCTTCCGACACCTTGAGCTTGAGCCGCAGCAGGTTGGGGACGAGTTCGAGCAGCGACAGGCCGATGCCGACCAGCACGCCGGTGAGCAGGTCCGCGCCGACCACCGTGACCAGCGTCGCCGCCCAGATCAGCGCGGGCAGCGGGCCGTAATGCGTGAACAGATGGCGGGCGTGGCTGATGCTGACCAGGCGGAAACCGGTGACGACCAGGATCGCGCCCAATGCCGCCATCGGGATCTCGCGCAGCACGAACGGCAGCAGTGCGACGAAGCCGAGGATCCAGACGCCGTGCATCATCGTCGAGGCCCGCGTCTTCGCGCCCGCCTGGACGTTGGCGGACGAGCGGACGATGACGCCGGTCATCGGCAGCGCGCCGGCCAGACCGCACAGCATGTTGCCGATGCCCTGCGCGCGCAGTTCCTTGTTGTAGTTGGTGCGCACGCCGTCGTGCATCCGGTCGACCGCCGCCGCCGACAGCAACGTCTCGGCGCTGGCGATGAAGGCGATGGCGAGCGCGGCGGCGAGGATCGACGGGTCCATGAACCGCGCGACCAGATCGTTGCCGGGCAGCGTCACCGCCGCGGTGATCGATTCGGGCACGTTGACGCGGGCGACGTCGAGCCTGAACGCCATGGCGGTGAAGGTGCCGGCGAGCACCCCGACCAGCGCACCAGGCACCAGCTTGAGCGACGCCGGGCGCAGCTTTTCCCAGCCGATCATGCAGGCGATGGTGAGCAGGCCGATGCCGAAGGCGAGTTCGGTCGCCTGGATGTTGACGGGCGACAGGCCGAACAGGCGGCCGGGCATCGCGGCAAGGTTCTTGAGGCCGCTGGGCAGCGGCTTGGCGTCGAACAGCACGTGGAACTGGCCGACGACGATCAATACGCCGATGCCGGCGAGCATGCCGTGCACCACCGCCGGGCTGATTGCGCGGAACCAGCCGCCGAGCCGCGCGACGCCGGCGATGACCTGGATCAGGCCGGCGACGATCAGGATCGGGCCGAGCGCGGAGATGCCGTGATCGCGCACCAATTCGAACACCACCACCGCCAGGCCGGCGGCGGGGCCGCTGACCTGCAGCGGCGAACCCGCCAACGCGCCGACGACGATGCCGCCGATGATGCCGGTGATCAGCCCCTTCTCCGGCGGCACGCCGGAGGCGACAGCGATGCCCATGCACAGCGGCATCGCCACCAGGAAGACGACGATCGAGGCGGTGAAGTCACGCGTCAGCACCGCCGTGGAGGGTAGCCTGAGGGCTGGCATCACTCGGCCGCCTGGGCGAATTCGACGTCGCTGGCGCGACGCTCGGCGGCGGGCAGCGCGACCGGGAACGCCTGATGTTCGCGGATCACGACGAACTTGCCGGTGTTGCCGTCCAGACCCAGCACATTGCCTTCGTGGATGTCGACGAACCAGCCGTGCAGCGAGATCTCGCCGCGGGCGATGCCGGCGGCCACCGACGGATGGGTGCGCAGATTGGCGATCTGGGCGACGACATTCTCCAGGCTGAGCGCGCGGACGCGCTCGCCATTGGTCAGTTCCGGATAGCTGCGGTCGACGACCTGGCGCGCGGCGGCACCGTGGCGCAGCCACTGCGCGACATTGGGTACGGAGGCGAGGTCGGCGGGATCGCCCGACAGGCCCTTCATGGCGCCGCAGTCGGAATGGCCGCAGACGATGATGTCGCGCACGCCGAGCACCGAGATCGCATATTCGACCGTCGCGGTGGTGCCGCCGGCCGGCTGGGCGAAGGGTGGCACGATGTTGCCGGCGTTGCGGCAGACGAACAGGTCGCCCGGCTGCGCCTGCATGATGTGTTCCGGCACGATGCGCGAATCGGAACAGGAGATGATCAGCGCCTTGGGGCTCTGCCCGTGGCGGGCGAGCGTCGAATAGAGCGCGTGCTGATCCTGGAACACCTTCTTCTCGAAGGCGAGGACGCGGCCGATCACTTCGTTGTTCATGGGTTTCTCTCCTCCTCGACGAGGGGCCGCGCCGCTGCGCCGCCCCAACGGAGGAGTCATACCGCCCGCATTTTGCTGCGACGCCGCGTCGCTGTGAGAAAGTGTTGCCGGCGGCCTCTCGCCGCAGCCACCGTCATTGCCGCCTGCGCGGGATCGACGGACGGTGGAACGGGCTATCGCGGCAGGAAGATCGTCGCGCGCAGGCCGCCTTCGGGCCGATTGCCCAGCGTCAGCGTGCCGCCCTCGCCCTGGACGATCTTGGCGACGATCGGCAGGCCGAGGCCAAAGCCGATCGTGTCGCGCGGCCGCGCGCTATCGAGGCGGACGAACGGTTCGAGCACGCGGCGCAATTGTTCCTCCGGAATGCCCGGCCCGTCGTCTTCGACGGCGATCCTCACGCCCTCCGCCTTGCTGTCGAGCCGCAGCACGACGTTGCCGGCATAATGGAGCGCATTGTCGACCAGATTGCCGAGCGCGCGCTTGAACGCGACCGGGCGCACGCGCACCTCGCAATGCGCCGGCCCGTCGTAGACGCCGGGCAGGTCGCGATCTTCGACATCGTCGATCAGCGTCGCGCAGACCACTGCAATGTCGGTCAGCACCGGCTTTTCGGGGTCGCTGTCGCCGCCCAGAAAGGCGAGCAGCGAGGCGATCATCGCCTCCATCTCCCCCAGGTCGCGGCCGATCGCGTCGCGCACCGCGGCATCCTCGACCCCGTCCGCGCGCAGCCGCAGCCGGGCGAGCGGCGTGCGCAGATCGTGGCCGACGGCGGCGAGCGCCTGGGTGCGGTCGGCGATCAGCCGCTGGATCCGCGCCGCCATGCGGTTGAAGGCGCCGATCACGCGCCGGACCTCACCCGGCCCGTCCTCCGGCACCGGCGCGTGGACGCCGTCGCCGAAACTGTCCGCCGCGCTGGCGAGGCGGCGCATCGGGCGGAGCGCCTGGCGGATCAGCAGCCCGCCGAGGATCATCAGCGCCAGCGCCGGGATCAGCGCGAGCAGGATGCGTTCGGTCGCGAGATTGAGGTTCTGGATCGGCTCCAGCGTGCGGAAATACAGCCAGCTGCCGTCGGGCAGTTGCAGCCCGCCGGTCACCACCGAGCTGCGCCCGGGCGAGCTCAGCCGCAGCCGAAGGTCGCTGTGCCGCAGCGACGGCTCCCACTCGACGACCTGGTGCCGCATGTTGTCGAGCGCGGGCGCGATCGGCGGCGGCGCGGGCAGCGACTGCTGCCAGTGCATCGCATAGCGTTCGGTGGTCAGGTCCTCCGCCATCTCGGCCCGGCGGGAGGGCGGCTGTTCGGCGACCAGGCGCCGCGCGATCACCAGATGTTCGGCGAGCCGCCGCGCCTCGTCGTCGCGGACCGAGAACTGGCTGGCGCGCTCGTAGAGCAGCGTCGACACGCCGAATTCGATCACCATGGTGAGCAGCAGGATCGCGACGATCTGCCCAATCAGGCCGACCGACGGGCGGATCAGCCGCCTCAACGGCGCGTCACCTCGGTGTTGAACATATAGCCGACACCGCGCACGGTGATGATCGGCGCATCCTGGCCGGCGTTGGACAGCTTGCGCCGCAGCCGGCTGATCAGCACGTCGATGCTGCGGTCCGAACTGTCGCCGAGGCGGGTGCGCGACAGCTCGATCAGCCGCTCGCGCGCGATCACCCGCCCGGCATGTTCGGCGAGCGCGACGAGCAGGTCGAATTCGGCGCCGGTCAGGTCGACGACCGCGCCGGTCGGCGAGGTCAGCTCGCGCCGCGGCAGCGTCACCGTCCAGCCGTCGAAGCTGAGCACGCCGTCCTCGCGCTCGCCGGAACGCCGTTCGAGCTGGCCACGGCGCAGCACCGCGCGCACGCGCGCGATCAGCTCGCGCGTGCCGAACGGCTTGGGCAGATAATCGTCGGCGCCGAGCTCCAGCCCGACGACGCGATCCATCTCGCTGCCCTTGGCGCTGATGAAGATGATCGGCACCTCGCTCTTCTGGCGCAAGGCCCGGCACAGATCGATGCCGCTGGTGCCGGGCAGCATGATGTCGAGCAGGACCAGATCGACCGGCCCGGCCTCCAGCGCCAGCCACATCTCGGGCGCGGCGGAGGCGGGGCGGACGACATAGCCGTTCTCCTGCAGCGCGCGGGTGGTGAGCGTGCGCAGGGCGGGATCGTCCTCGACCAGGAGGATGGTGGGGGCGGTCATGGGCATGAGGTAGGCGGGTGGACCGGACCGGTCAACCAAGCCCGCCGTGGACACATTTTCTTACGCTGGGTGGGTTGGCGCGGGTTCCGGTCACCCTGTCAGGAACGAGCGCGACTAATTCCTATTTTCATTACGTTCGTTTTCGACCTATTATGGGGGTGGCCGGCGGGCCTCGCGTTCCTTGACCCCATGCGGGGTCCGCCGCCACCCTCGGGTTTAGTCGGCCGCCACCGGGCCGCTCGGCGGCGCCGGTCGCCGAGTGAACCAGACCACCACCGTCATCACCGCGCACAGATAGGCGGACAGCCGGAACAGGTCGGTCGAGGCGAGCAGATACGCTTGGCCGACCATCTGGCGGGTGATCGCCGCCGCGGCCTGGGTCGAGCTCGCGCCCAGATGCTGGAGCTGCTCCGATGCGGCGCGGAAGGCGCTCCCCTGCCCCACGGCGTCCGCCAGCCGCGTCTGGTGCAGCGCCTCGCGCCGGTCCCAGGCGGTGGTGATGATCGAGGCCGCGAACGATCCGGCGACGATCCGGGCGAAGTTGGAGATGCCGGTCGCCGACGGGATGCGCGGCGGCGCGATGCCGTCGAGCAGGATCGTCACCATCGCCAGGAAGAAGATGCTCATGCCGATCCCCTGCACCAGCAACGGCAGCATGAAGTCGACGAAGCTCGCATCGGTGACGAAGCCCGCGCGCATCCAGTAGGAGATGCCGAAGGCGACGAACGAGATGCTGGCGAGGATGCGCGCATCGATCTTGCCGGACAGTCGCGCCGCTAGCGGCGAGGCGATCACCGCGACCAGGCCGCTGGGCGCGGCGATCAGGCCCGCCCAGGTCGCCGTATAGCCGAGCTGGGTCTGCAGCCACAGCGGCAGGATCAGCGTGTTGGCGAAGAAGATCGCATAGCCGATGCAGAAGACGACCGTGCCGATCGCGAAATTGCGATTGGCGAACAGCGTCAGATCGACGGCGGGGTTGGCGTCGGTCAGTTCCCAGATCATCCAGGCGACGAAGCCGATCGCGGCGATCACCGCCATGACGCAGATCGTCGTGTCGTTGAACCAGTCGGCGTTCTTGCCGAGATCGAGCATCATCTGCAGCGCGCCGACCCAGACGACCAGCAGGCCGAGCCCGACCGTGTCGATCGGCAGCTTGCGGGTCGGCGTCTCGCGCATCTTCAACCCGTTCCAGCAGGTCAGCGCGCAGAAGATGCCGACCGGCAGGTTGATCAGGAAGATCCAGCTCCAATGGTAATTGTCGCTGATCCAGCCGCCGAGGATCGGCCCCATCACCGGCCCGACCAGGGTCGTCATTGACCAGACGCCGAGCGCCGTGGAGCGCTTGTCGGGCGGGAAGATCGAGATCAGCAGCGCCTGGCTGCCCGGCATCATCGGCCCCGAACAGGCACCCTGCAGGATGCGGAAGAGGATCAGCGACTGCAGGTTCCAGGCGATGCCGCACAGAAAGGAGGCGAAGGTGAAGGCGGCGACCGCGACGCAGAAGGTCCGCACCACGCCGAACCGGCCCATTAACCAGCCGGTCAACGGCACCGCAACGCCGTTGGCGACAGCGAAGGCGGTGATGATCCAGGTCGAATTGTCGCTCGACACGCCCAGATTGCCGGCGATCGTCGGCAGCGAGACGTTGGCGATGGTGCTGTCGAGCACCATCATGAAGGTGCCGAGCGCCAGCGCGAAGGCGAGCAGCGCGCGGCGCCCGCCTTCGAGCGGCGGCAGCCCGGCGGCAGCGGGAGGACCAGCCACGACCGCGCGCCTTACCGGTTCGCCGCGATGATCTGGCGGATGCGCGCCTCGACCGCGGGGTCGCGCCCATCCGTCGGCTGGCCGCTATACGCCTGCCGCGCCGGCTGACCGAGCCGCGCGCCCGACACGTTGGCGGTGTCGACGGTGGCATTGACCGACAGGCCGACGCGCAGCGGATTGCGCTGCAGCTCATTGGGGTCGAGCGCGATGCGCACCGGCAGCCGCTGGACGATCTTGATCCAATTGCCGCTCGCGTTCTGCGGCGGCAGCAACGCGAAGGCGTTGCCAGATCCCGCCCCCAGGCCGACGACACGGCCGTGGAACACCACGTCCTTGCCGTACATGTCGGCGGTCACCGTCGCCGGCTGGCCGACCCGCAGATCCTTGAGCTGGGTCTCGCGGAAATTGGCGTCGACCCAGACGCGGGTCAGCGGCACCACCGCCATCAGCGGCGTCCCGGCCGGCACCTGCTGGCCGATCTGCACGGTGCGCTGGGCGATCACGCCGTCGATCGGCGCGGTCAGATGCATGTGGCTGCGGCTGATCGCGGCCCGGCGGTAGGCGGCGATCGCGGCGAGCACCGCCGGGTTGGTGTCGACGTCCGTGCCCTGCACCGCGGACCGGGCCTGCTGCTGCTGGCTGGTCGCAAGATTGAGGTTGGCGCGCGCCACCTTCACCGCATCGGCGGCATGGGCCAGCTCTTCGCCCGAAATCGCACCCTGCGCCGCCGCGCCCTGGCGGCGGGCGTAGTCAGCGGTGGCGGCGGACAGCTGCGCGCGCGCCTGCACCACCGAGGCGCCGCTCTCCGACACCTTGGAGAAATCGGCGCGGGTGGCGCGAACCGCGCGGGCCAGCTCGGCCGCGGCGCTGGCCAGATTGACGTCGGCGGTCGCCGGGTCGAGATCGAGCAGCGGCTGGCCCGCCTTTACCGTCTGGGTATTGTCGGCATGGATCGCGACGATCTGGCCCGGATCGCGCGCGGTGACCGCGACGACGTCACCGGCGACATAGGCGTCGTCGGTCTCCTCCTCGGGCTTGGCGAGCAGGAAGTGCATCACCGCCCAGATCGCCAGGCCGACGACCACGATCACGGCGAGGATCAGGAAGCCGGTGCGGCGCGCCCGCGGGCGGCCCGGCTCCTTCTGGACGAGCGGCTCGGGCCGCTGGATTTCCGCGTCGGGGCCGGCGGCGCCGGTGTCGGGGCGGGTGCGGGTATCGGTCATCGTGCGGTTTCCTGCGCAGGCGAAAAGCCGCCGCCGAGCGCCAGCACCAGCGCGACGCGCTGGCGGGCCGCATCGGCGGCAAGGTTGGTGGTGGCGAGACGTGCGTCGAGCAGCCGGATATCGTTGTCGACCAGGTCGAGCTTGCTATCGAGGCCGCTGGAGACGCGGATCGCGTTGAGGCGGTTGGTTTCGGACAGGCCGCGGACGACCTCGGCCGCGCGCTGGCGCTGTGCGGTGAGATTGTCGATCAGCGCCAGCGCGTCCGCCGCGTCGCGGACCGCGCCGATGACGCGGTCGTTGTAATCGGCCGTGGCGATGTCGACCGCGGCGGTGGCACCGGCAAGATCCGCCTTCAGCCGGCCGTTGTCGAACAGCGGCAGATGGATCGCCGGCCCGGCGCCGACCGCGCTGCTGTCGAGATCGACGAGGTTGCCAAGCCCGATCGCCTGCAGCCCGACGAAGGCGGCCAGGTTGATATTGGGGTAGAAGGCGCGGCGGGCGACCTGGCGGCCGGCGGCGGCGGCCTCGATGCGCGCCTGCGCCGCGGCGATATCCGGCCGGCGGGCGAGCAGGTCGGCGGGCAAGGTCTTCGGCAGGGTCAGCGCGGTATCGAGGTTCAGCGTCGTCGGCGCGATGCCCAACGCATAATCATGCCCCTTGCCGGCCAGCGCGGCGAGCGCGTTGGCGGCAATGGCGCGCGCACCCTCGGCGCGCACCGCGGCCTCGCGCGCCTGGGCCAGCAACGTCCCCGCCGCCTCGGCCTGCAGATTGCTGGCGAGACGGTTGCGGATGCGCGTCTGCACCAGCCGCAGCGACTGTTCGCGCGTCGTCACCGTTTGCTGCGCGAGCCGCGCCTGCGCCTCGGCGCGGGCGAGGTCGATGTAGGTCTGCACCACCGAACCGGCGATCGCCAGCCGTGCCGCCGCGACGTCGAGCGCCGCCGCACGGGCGGAGGCGCGCGCGCCTTCGATCGCGGCGCGCTGACGGCCGAACAGATCGAGGTTCCACGACAGATTGCCCTGCACCTGGCCGATCGTGCGGACGGTGCCGCCATAAGGCGGCGGGATGATGTAGCGGCCCGACAGACGCTGCGGCTGCACCGAACCGTCGAGGGTCACGTTCGGACCGTCGTCGGCACGGCGGCTGGCGAGCACAGCCTCCGCCTGCCGGACGCGGGCGAGCGCGGCGTCGAGCGTCGGATTGCCGGCGGTGGCGTCGGTGACGATCCGGTCGAGCTGCGGATCGCCGAACCCGCGCCACCAATCGTCCGCGATCAGCGGCGCGGCGGCGGTGCCGAGGCCGAGTGCGGCCGGGGCGACCGGCGCCACCACCGGCGGACTATGCGGCACGGCGCAGCCGGCGAGCAGCGCGGCGACGAGGATCGGGGCGAAACGGGTCATGCTTTGGCCTCTTCGGGGCGAACGGTGACGAAACCGGGCAGGCCGACCGTACCATCGGCGACCGCCTGCATCCGGTCGCGCAGGCGCTGCAGCTGGCCGATCAGGGTCGCGACCTCCTCCTGCGACCAGCCGTCCAGCCAGCCGTTGAGCAGCTGCATCGACTGGTGGAGCAGCCGCGTGGCGACCTCGGTCCCGGTCGGAGTCAAGGCGAGGTTGATCGTCCGGCGATCGTCGGGGGCGCGGGTGCGTACGACGAAGCCGCGCTCTTCCAGCGTATCGATCAGGCGGGTGGTCGCGCCCTTGTCATGGGCGATGTCACGGGCGATCGCCACGCAGCTGGTCGCGCGGCCGAACTGGATCGACATCATCGCAGACCATTGCGCATGGGTCAGCCCTTCGGCCGTGAAGACCGGATCCAGCAAGGCGGTGCCGAGCTGGTGTATCCGACGCACCAGATAGCCCAGCGACTGCTCAGGTGTGTAGTTCGACTCATCATAGAACGGCATATCGTTGCCTTGGCAACCATTGCCCGGGCAATCAATTGACATTTTTGTCATGCTGCGTGCGTTGCCTGCATTCCCTAACGATAACCGGTTCTTAGGACCGCCCACGTACGACGGCGCATCGTGTCACAGGACCGCGCCCGATGAATTTCCCGCTGATCGCTCCCCGCCCGCCCCGCCTGTCGACGATGCGCGACGGCCTCGAGCGTATCGAGGCATCTGGCGTGTTCAGCAACAACGGGCCCGAAGTCCGTGCATTCGAGGCGGAGGTTACCGAACAGCTGTTCGGCGGCACCGGCGCCAGCCTGGCGGTGGCCAATGCGACGCTGGGCCTGATGGTGGCGATGCGACAGGCGGCAGGGATGCAGCCGCGGCCCGGTACGCTGGCACTGATGCCGGCGATGACCTTCGCAGCGACGGCGCAGGCGGCGATCTGGGCCGGTCTGACCCCGCTGATCGTCGATGTCGATGCGGACGGCTGGAGCGCCGATCCGGCGGCGGAGGAGCGGATGCTCGCCCGCCACGGCAAACGGATCGGCGTCATCGTCCCCTATGCGACCTTCGGCACGGCGATCGACCTCGACCGCTACGCCTGGCTGGCGCGGCATTATGACGTCGGCGTGGTGATCGACGCCGCCGCCTCGCTCGGTACGCTCGATGCGGCCGGCCGCGGCTTCGGCAGCGGCGCGCCCTTCACCCTCGTCTATTCGATGCACGCCACCAAGACCTTCTCGGTGGCGGAGGGCGGTCTGATCTACAGCGGCGACGTCGCCCGGATCGACCAATTGCGCAGCATGATTAACTTCGGCTTCGAACAGGGGCGCAGCGCCACCCTACCCGGCATCAATGCCAAGCTGCCCGAGGTGCTGGCGCTGATGGCCCGCGCCAAGCTGGCGGAGATCGACGCGATCTGCGCCGCGCGCGCGGCGATCGACGCCGCCTATCGCGCGGCCCTGCCCGGATTCACCTTCCAGCGTGCGCAGGGTCGCCGCCAGGCGACGCAGTTCATGCCCGTGCTGCTGCCGTCCGCCCTCGCCGCGCATCGTGACGCGATCACCTGCGCGCTTGCCGAGGACGGTGTGGCGATTGGCCGGTATTTCAGTCCTCATCTCGGCGAACAGCCGCTGTTCCAGGGCGTCGCGCTGATCGAGCCGACCCCCGTCGCCGACGATCTGTCGGCGCGCATGCTCAGCCTGCCGATCACCGATGCGATGGACGCCGCCGATGCCGGGATTATCGCCGAGCGGCTGATCGGCGCGATCGATCGCGTCGCCGAGGCCGCGGCGCGGACGCTGGGAGACGAGATGGACGCGACGACGCGCGGCTGCCTGGTGATCGGCGGCGGCCCCGCCGGCACCGCGATGCTGACCGCGGCGAGCAAGCAGGGCAAGCTGGCTCCGCTCGCCCGCGACGGCCTCACCCTGGTCGAACGGGGCCAGCGGATCGGTCCCGGCAATCTCGGCGGCTACGCGATCCGGTCCGACACGACCGCGGAAACCTTCCTGTCCGCGGTAAGAAACAACCCCCATCCCGAACTCGCCGCCCTCGAACATCATCCCGCCGGGCGCCTGATGGAGGGCTATTGCGGTCAGCTTGGCGCGCCGCTCGCCGATACCGCACCCCTGCTTGCCGTCACCGCGGAGCGGCTGCGCGACATCCTCGTCGCCGAGGGCGGCACGGTGCTGACCGGCACCGAGGCGCTCGACACGCGTCAGACCGGCGACGGCCGCTGGCGCACCACGCTGCGTGGCTCGGGCGGCGAGCGCGAGCTGCTGTCGCGCAGCATCGTCGTCGCGACCGGCGGCTATCAGACCGATGCGCAGGTCGCCGCCACCGTCGTCGCCGGCGCGCCGCTGGCGCAGACCGCGGGCATGCGACTGCTCCGGTCGGACGCCTTGCTGCGGATCGGCGGCGTCGAGCAGGTCATCGCGCGGCTCGTCGGCGTGCCCGCACCGCGGATCGCGATCGTCGGCGCCTCGACCAGCGCGCTCGCCGCGGCGGTGCTGCTGCTCAAGTCACCGGACCTCGCCTTCGGCGCGGGCGGCATCACCCTGCTCGTCCGCAACCACCCCAAGCCTTTCTACCCGACGATCGCCGCTGCCCATGCCGACGGCTTCACCGATTTTGACGAAGACGACATCTGCCCGGTCAGCGGCTTCGTCCTGCGTCTCGCCGGCTTGCGACTCGAATCGCGCGAGCTGGTGCTGCGCATGCTCAGACTCGGCGGCCGCGTGCCCGATCCGCGCGTCGCCGTGCATGTCATCACCGGCGACGACGATCCCGCCGCGCGCGCGGTCCTGACGGAGGCGCATCTGGTCGTCGGCGCGCTTGGCTATCGCCCGCGCGCGCTGCCGATGTTCGATGCCGAAGGTGCACCGATCGCACTCGCCCATCACAGCGGGCGGCCGATGGTCGATCGCCATTGCCGGATCCTCGACACGCGCGGCCGGCCGGTGCCCGGCGCCTATGGCATCGGCCTGTCGGCGGGCTTCGTCCCCTGGGGCCGGCTGGGCGGCGAGAAGAGCTTCCGCGGCCAGGCCAACGGCCTGTGGCTGTGGCAGAACGACGTCGGCCAGATGATCGTCGACCAGTTGCTCGGCGCGCCGGTCGAGGACGAGGCGGACGCGCCCGGCCTGTCGCAGGCGGATCGCGCTGCGGCATGATCGACGCCACCGCCCCGCCGATCGTCAGCGTCGTCATCCCCGGCTACAATGGCGCCGCGCTGATCGGCGAGACGCTGGACAGCCTGACGCGGCAGACCCTGACCGCCTGGGAAGCCCTGGTCGTCGACGACTGTTCTGCCGACGATACACGCGCGCTGGTGCGCAACTGGCCCGACCCGCGCGTCCGGCTGATCGAGAATGAGGTGAATAGCGGCCCGGTGCACACCCGCAACCGCGGCTTCGCCGAGGCACGCGGCCGCTACTGGGCGGGGCTCGACCAGGACGATCTATGCCGGCCGGAGCGGCTGGCGAAGCAGGTCGCCTATCTCGACGCGCATGCGGACGTCGCCCTGCTCGGTACTCAGGCGGAGCAATTGCTCGACAGTCGCGTCCGGCCGATGGCCTATGCGCCGCACACCACGCCGGCGCTGATCCACTGGTTGAGCTGGATCGAAAATCCCCTGGTCTGGTCGACGGTGATGGTGCGTGCCGAGGCGGCGCGGCGGCTCGTCCCCTTCACCCGGCCGGAGATCCTCTACGCGGAGGACTTCGACCTCTACCATCGCATGGCGCGGATTGGCCGGATCGCCCGCCTCGACGAACCGCTGCTGGTCTATCGTCAGCATGCCGGCGGCGCGTCGAAGCGCTTTACCGAGACGATGCGGGCGAGCGCGACCCGCGTGCTGGCCGAGGCGCACGGCGACGTGTTCGGCGACGCGGCGGAAGCGATCGCGCGGCTGCTCGTCGTGCACAATATGGGCGGGGAGCCGGTCACCGACCGCGCGACCTTGCGCCGGCTGGGCGAGGCGATGACGCGGCTGCAAAGCGAATTCTGCGCACGGCACGCACCCGACCGAGAAAGCCGCAAGCTGATCCGCTGGGAAACGGCACGGCGCTGGGGCGCGGTCGGGCGCGCGGCCCTGCGGTCCGGCTCGCTGTCGCTTCGCGACCTCGTCGCCACCCGGCCGGCGCACCTCGGCCTGGGCTATGCCGGCCTCGACGTACTGCTGATGTCGGGCGGCATCGGTGCCGCCCGCCGGTTCAAGCAGGCACGATCCCCTCAGATCTTCGCCGAATAGATCATCCGGCCCGGCCCGAGCGCCGCGAACACCTTCGCCAGTTCGCCCTCGCCGACCGCGAAACAGCCCTGGCTGCGGCCAAGCATACCGTGGCTGCGGATCATATCCGCATTGGCGTACCAGGCCGAATGGACGACGATCGCGCGGGCCAACGCATTGTCGTTGGTGGCGTCAAGGCCGATCAGCCGCTGCGAATTGCCGTGCTTGCCGACATAATAGTCTGACGTCAGGAATGCGCCCTCGCAGCTCGCATTGGAGCCCGGATCGTTCGAGAAGCGCTTCAGATAGCCGGTGTGCGACGGGTCCGACCCGCTGCCGTGCGCGACGAGGAACGATTGGCTGCGCCCGCTGGCGAGGTCGACGATGTGGAAGCGCGGCTGGGCCGACGGCGCCGCCATGTCGGCGATCGCGATCCGGTCGCGGTTGGCGACGCGGCTGCCATGCGTATCCAGCGCAGCCATCGCGCGGCGCAGCAGCTCCGGCCGCACGACGCGCGGCGAGGTGACCGGCTGCGCTGCCACGACCCGCCCTGCCGACGCCGGCACCGGTGGCTCGGCCAGCGGACGCAGGTCGGCCTGCGTCAGCTTGCGCTGCGCCGCCGACACCGCACCCGGTACGGCGAGCGTCGCGCCGAGCACCAGACCGTTCTTCAGGAAGGCGCGCCGACCGCGCACCGCGTCGTCATTCTGGTCGATCATCAAAGGTGACAAGCCCCGGTCATCTATCCCGCTTACTCACCCCATATAGCGGATCGGCGTTTAATTTTCTGCTGCGGTTCCCGCGACTTGGCCTCTTGCACGCACAGTTCGGCGTAGCCGGAAGAAACTGATTTTCTCACTTGACACGGCACGATTTGCCGAAGTGCGCGTTGAAACCGGCGAAGGGGGAGAGACGAAAGGGACCCGAAATGAAGGACATGCTCGCCCTTGCTGGCGCCGTACTTCTGGCCCTCGCCCCGGGCCAGGCGTTTGCGTCGAACGGCGCCGCCCTCGCGAACGAGGCTGCCGTACTCGCACCCAACCGCTTCGTGTGGAGCGACGATCTGACCGCCCCGTCGATGGCGACGCAGCCGCTCAGCATCGTCATCTCGATCGCCGATCAGAAGGCCTATGTCTATCGAGGGGAGACGCTGGTCGCGGCATCGGCCGTTTCCACGGGCAAGGATGGCAAGGAGACGCCGGTCGGCACCTTCACCATCCTGCAGAAGGCGGAGACGCACAAGTCCAACCTGTACAACGCCGCACCCATGCCATTCATGCAGCGGCTGACCTGGGACGGCGTCGCGATCCACGCCGGCAACAACCCCGGCTTTCCCGCGTCGCACGGCTGCATCCGGGTGCCGACCGCCTTCGCCAAGAAACTGTTCAGCGTGACCAGCGTCGGCACGCCCGTGTTGGTCACCGACGCGAGCGCGGATGAGGGTTGGACTCCGCCGACCGCCTATGACGCCCAGGCGATGGCGGCGGAGACCGCCAGCGCCAATACGGGCCAGCTGCAGCAGGTCGCAGCGCAGTAAACGGCTTCGATGAACGTCGCCCCGGCGCAAGCCGGGTCGACGACCGGAATCACAGTGTCTTGATGATGCCCGAAAAGTCGGTGCCGCCCTGCCCGTCGGCGACGAACGCCTCGTACAATTCCGCCGCCCGCGCGCCCATTGGCGTCGCGGCACCGGTGTCGCCGGCCGCCTGCATCGCCAGGCGCAAATCCTTGAGCATCAGCGCCGCGGCGAAGCCGCCCTGATAGTCGCGATCCGCCGGCGTCTCCGGCCCGACTCCAGGCACCGGGCAATAGGTGGTCATCGACCAGCTCTGCCCCGAGCTGACCGACGAAATGTCGTAGAAGGTCTGCAGGTCGAGTCCGAGCCGCTCGGCGAGTTTGAACGCTTCGCAGGTCGCGACCATCGTCGCGCCGAGCAGCATGTTGTTGCACATCTTCGCGGCCTGGCCCGCACCGCTGGCGCCGGCGTGGATCACCGTCTTGCCCATGTTGGCGAGGAACGGCTGCGCCCGCTCGAAGCCTTCCGCACTGCCGCCGACCATGAAGGTCAATGTCCCCGCCGCCGCGGCCGCGATGCCACCGGACACGGGCGCGTCCACCGCCGCCAAACCGTGCGCGCGTGCCTGCTCGGCCAGCCGCCGCGCGGTCGCGACGTCGATCGTCGAACAATCGATCAGGATCGCCGACGGCGCGGCGCGGCCGAACACCGCATCGGCATAGACGCTTTCGACATGGGCGCCGGCGGGCAGCATGGTGACGACCGCCTCCGCGCCCTCGACCGCAGCGGCGGCACTGTCGACGGGCAGGCAGCCTGCCGCCTTCGCCTTGTCCAGCGCCTCGGCGCTGAGGTCGAAGGCGCGTACGTCATGCCCCTTCTTCGCCAGATTGGCGGCCATGCCGCCGCCCATATTGCCCAGCCCGATGAACGCGACCCGTGCCATGTCAGTATCCTCTGTCGTTTTCGTCGTTGCGAGCGCAGCGAAGCAATCCAGCGTACCGCACGCCGCCCTGGATTGCTTCGCTGCGCTCGCAATGACGCGCAGAGGGGGCGCGGCGTCGGGCTTACTGCCGCGTCAGGTCGCGCCCGACGATCATCCGCATCACCTGGTTCGTCCCCTCGAGGATCGAATGGACGCGCAAGTCGCGCCAGAAACGCTCGATCGGATAATCCTTCAGATAGCCGTAGCCGCCGTGCAACTGCAGCGCGCGATCGACGATCGCCGAGCCGTTGTCCGTCGCCAGTCGCTTCGCCATCGCGGAAAAGCGCGACTTGTCGGGCGCATCCGCGCCGACCTTCGCCGCCGCCAGATAGAGCAGGGCGCGCGCCGCCTCCAGATCGGTCGCCATGTCGGCGAGCATGAACTGGGTGTTCTGGAAGTCGGCGATCGGCTGGCCGAACTGCTGGCGTTCGCGGGTGTAGCGGATCGACTCGTCGAGGCAGCGCTGCGCTCCGCCCAGCGAGCAGGCGCCGATGTTGAGCCGCCCGCCGTCCAGCCCTGCCATCGCGATGCGGAAGCCCTCGCCCTCGCCGCCGAGCAGATTAGCGACGGGTACGCGGCAATCCTCGAAGATCACCTGCGCGGTCGGGCTGGCGTTCCAGCCGAGCTTCTTCTCGGGTGCGCCGAACGACAGGCCGGGCGTGCCCTTCTCGACGACGATCGCGCTGATCCCGCGGCTTTTCTCCTCCCCGGTCCGCACCATGCAGACATAGACGTCGTTGTAGCCGGCCCCTGAGATGAACTGCTTCGTCCCGTTCACGACAAAATGGTCGCCATCGCGTCGCGCGGTCGTCTTCAGCGCAGCCGCGTCGGAGCCGGATCCGGGCTCCGTCAGGCAATAGCTGCCGATCGTCTCCATCGTGACGAGGCCGGGCAGGTAGCGTTGCTTGAGGTCCGCCGAACCGAAGCGGTCGATCATCCATGCCGCCATATTGTGGATCGAGATGAACGCGCTGGTGGCCGGACAGCCATAGGCCATCGCCTCCATCACCAGCGCCGCCTCGAGCCGGCCGAGGGCGATGCCGCCCGAGTCTTCGCTGACGTAGATCGCGCCGAAGCCGAGCTCGCCCGCCGCCTTCCACACGTCGACGGGATAATGGTGCTTCTCGTCCCACTCGCCCGCGAACGGCGTGATCCGGTCGGCGGTGAAGCGGCGCGCGAGTTCCTGAATCTCGCGCTGATCGTCGGTGAGGTCGAATTGGTTCGTCATGCCGGGCACTTCTGGTAGCGGTTGGAGCCGGCGCGGTCGGCCGGGCCGGTGGTTTCGCGGATCAGCGTGCGACCGTCGCCTTCCAGCGTCAGCACGGTCGGTTCGGACCAGGTCATGCCCTCGCCGCTCATCGGCAGGTCGAAGGCAATGCGATTGCGCCCGGTCGTACGGATCCTGGCGGCATCGCCGCGCGATTCGTAAAAGGACAAATGGTTGCCGGCGATCGTCAGCAGCCCCTTGTTGTCCGCGCGTGTCGGGTCGCAATCGTTGGCGACCATGCCCCAGCGCCCCTGGAAGGCGGCGGGGATCGCGGCGATCGGGCTGGGCGACGGCGGCATGATCGGCACCATCATGTTCTGCGGATCGTCGGTCAGATTGGCGGGCACCTGCTCCTGGATCGTCGCGGCCTGCTGGCTGTTGTTGCCGGCGCTCTCCTTGCCGCCGCCACCACAGGCGGCGAGCGGCAGTGCGAGGGCGGCGAGGACAAGACTGCGCATGATCGTTACCCCATCGTCGGGATGACGAAGGCGTCCTGGATGCGGCTCGGGCCGCCATCCTCGCTGCCACCGGGCAGGGCGGAACCGTCGGGCCAGCGCTGCGTCACCGTCTTGACCTTGGTCCAGAAGCGCACGCCTTCGGTGCCGTGCTGGTTGACGTCGCCGAACGCGCTGCGCTTCCAGCCGCCGAAGGTGTGATAGGCGACCGGCACCGGGATCGGCACGTTGATGCCGACCATGCCGACATTGACGCGCGCGGCGAACTCGCGCGCGGCATGGCCGTTGCGCGTGAAGATCGCGACGCCGTTGCCATATTGGTGCTCGCTCGGCAGGCGCACCGCCGTTTCGAAATCGGGCGCGCGGACGATCTGCAAGACCGGGCCGAAGATCTCTTCCTGATAGGATTGCATCTGCGGCGTGACGCGATCGAGCAGGGTAGGGCCGACGAAGAAGCCCTGCTCATACCCCTGCAACGTGAAGCCGCGGCCGTCGACGACCAGTTCCGCGCCCTCGTCGACCGCGGTGCCGATCCAGTTCTCGACGCGCTGCTTGTGCGCGGCGTTGACCACTGGGCCGTAATGCGCCTCCGCATCGGTCGACACGCCGACGCGTAAGGCCCGGATCGCGGGCACCAGTTTGTCGCGCAGGCGATCGGCGGTCTGCTCGCCGACCGGCACCACCACCGGCAGCGCCATGCAGCGCTCGCCAGCCGACCCGAACGCCGCGCCGGCGAGGTCGGCGACCACCTGGTCGAGGTCGGCGTCGGGCATGACGATGCCGTGGTTCTTGGCGCCGCCCATCGCCTGGACGCGCTTGCCCGCGTCGACGCCGCGGCGATAGACATAATGGGCGATGTCGGACGAACCGACGAAGCTGACCGCGCTGATCGCCGGGTGATCCAGGATCGCGTCGACCATCTCCTTGTCGCCATGGACGACCTGCAGGATACCCTCCGGCGCGCCGGCCTCCAGCATCAGTTCGGCGAGGCGCACCGGCACGCTCGGATCGCGCTCCGACGGCTTGAGGATGAAGGCATTGCCGCAGGCGATGGCGACGCCGAACATCCACATCGGGATCATCGCCGGGAAGTTGAACGGGGTGATGCCCGCGCCGATGCCGAGCGGCTGACGCATCGAATAGACGTCGATGCCCGGACCGGCGCCCTGCGTGTATTCGCCCTTCAGCACGTGCGGGATGCCGCAGGCGAATTCGATCACCTCCAGCCCGCGCTGGATGTCGCCCTTGGCGTCGGCGATCACCTTGCCGTGTTCGGAGGACAGCAGATGCGCGAGGCTGTCCATCTCGCGTTCGACCAGTTCCTTGAAGCGGAACATGACACGCGCGCGCCGCTGCGGATTGGTCGCCGCCCAGCCCGGCTGCGCGGACTGCGCGGCGGCGATCGCACGGTCGAGATCGGCCTGCGTGCCGAGCGTGACGCGCGCCTGAACCTGGCCGGTATTGGGGTCGAACACATCGCCGCTGCGGGCCGCGGAGCCGCTCGCTCCGCCCGCACCTGCCCCGACGATCAGATGATCGATGGTACGCATCCTCTATCCTCCTTGCCGCTCTGTCGCAGCTCTTGCCTGTCCGTTCGCAGGCTGGGCGGCGGCGCGCAAGAGGATAACGGCGGGGCGATCGATTGTTGCGCCGGGCTTGGACGACGCGTGGGTCGCGGTAGTGGGTCGGCTGGACGGATCGGAAAGGCCCTCCCCGCGCGAGCGAGGAGGGCCCAGGCAGAATTCAGAAGTGATAGGCCGCCGACAGCTGGAGGATTGGAAAGACTTTGTACTTATGAAGATCGTCCCGAAGACTCTTGCGCTCGTCTTCCAAATCCTGGGGATCGATCAACGTGCCGGTATAGCTGATCGGCTCGACCCGCGCCGAGCCCTGAAGCATCGCTCCGGCTTCGATGCCGATCTTGAACCCCTTGGTCAGGTGTCCCGAATAGCCGAGCGACGCCACCGGCGCGATGGGCGTGAAATCGGCGCGCGCCTTGAGCGTACCGACTTGCGCCGGCGTATATTCGCCGTCGCCGATGGTGACCGCGTCGGTCGGCGTGGCCGTGGCGCGCGCCTTGTTTTTGTTGAGACGGGCCCCGGCCGACAGGAAGAAGCCGCTGCCGGCAACGTGATAGTCGAGCATCAGCCCAGCGGAGCCGAATTTCGCCTTGCCGTCGTAATGAACGTAGTCCGAGTCGAAGTCATGCGACAGAGTGAAGAAGGTGGCGTTGCCGCGCACAACGAACGCCGGGCTGAGCGCGAAACTGGCTTCCGGGCCGACGCCAAGTGTGCCGGCGGTCACGCCGACGGCAATCTTCGCCGGCTCGCCGCGTGCCAACGCCGGCGACGCCGCAGAGACGGCACCGAGCGCGAGCAGACCGGACACGATCCGGATATGCATACGAAACATCTAATTTCCCCAAATTGCGACCGCGCCACCGTGAATCAAAGCGCTGACGCGAAAGCCTGACCCCACGGGGTCATTCTAGGGCGGGGAGGAACTTGAAGGAGTGAAGCTTGGCGAAAACGCAGCCGGCGCGAACGTCCACCGGGGCCGTCGTGACTGCTGACGCCCAGTTGCGGAACCACCCAGATACGATCGGAGAAGCCAGCTTTCGCTGGAATGACACGCCGTATGGCTTACCGCGCCGGCCTCAGCGTTGCCGAGGCCAGGTGCCAGTTACGCTGTGACGCAGTCGAACCCGGCACGTCGTTGACTCGGCGGAGCGTGTAGCTGCCGACGAAGCGCTGCGCCGCACCCGACTTCAGCGTCGCATACACACGCACCGGCACCGTGATGTACGACGAGCCGGCCGCGCCCTCCTGGTCGAAGGGCGGGCCCGCGACCACCCGGCTATGGGCGGTGCGGGCGAAGCCGCGGACGAAGGTGGCATAGCTTTGCCCGCTTGCCTGCCCGCCCCGATCCCACAGCGCATAGGCGCTAAGATACGCCCCGCGATCGATCGCCGCATAATAACGCTGCACCACCGCCCGCGCATCGGCGGGTGTCCGGTCGATAGCGCCGGCCGGCATCGCGACCGCAACGAGGGGAAGGGCGAGCATCCAACGCATCGACACACCTGAACAGACAGATCCAGGCGGTGCCAACGCATCAGGCGGCGGCCAGGCTCCGTCGTCGGCCATAGGCGAAATAGAACACCAGTCCGGCGAAATTCCAGATGACGAAGCGCACCAGCGTCGCCGACGGCAGGCTAGTCAGCAGATAGAGGCAGCCAAGGATCGCCAACGTGCCGACCAGATAGGGTGCCGGGCAGCGGAACAGCCGCGGCTGGTCGGGTGCGGTCTTGCGCAGCACCATCAGACAGGCGCCGACCGCAATGAAGGCGAGCAAGGTACCGGCATTGGCAAGTTCGGCGATCTCGTCGAGGCGGAAGATGCCGGCGACCAGCGCGATCGACACGCCGGTCAGCACGGTGATCCGCGTCGGCGCACCGGTGCGCTGGCTGACCGTGGCAAGGGCGCGTGGCAGCAGGCCGTCGCGCGCCATGACGAAGAAGATGCGGCTCTGGCCGTACATCATCACCAGGATCACCGACGGCAGCGCGATCACCGCGGCGAGCGCGATCAGATGGCCGGCGGCGGGCTGGCCCAGGCTGCGCAGCACCAAAGCGAGCGGCTCGGACGAATTGGCGAGTTGCTGGAACGGCAGCGCGCCGATCGCGGCGACCGCGACCGCCATGTAGATCAACGTGCAGACCAGCATCGACCCGACGATGCCGATCGTCAGGTCGCGCCCCGGCCGCTTCGCTTCCTCGGCGGAGGTCGCGACTGCGTCGAAGCCGTAGAAGGCGAAGAAGACGATCGCCGCCGCCGCCATCACGCCGCGCTTTTCGCCGCCATTCTCCACCGACGCGAAGCCATAGGGCATGAACGGGTGCAGATTGTCGGCGTTGAACGCCGGCAGCGCGAAGGCGATAAAGATGCCGAGCGCCACCAGCTTGATGATGACGAGGACGATGTTGAGCGTCGCGCTCTCGCGCGTGCCGGCGACCAGCATGCCCATCACCGCCAGCGCGACCAGCACCGCCGGCAGGTTGACGACGCCGCCGTCATGTGGCCCGGTCAGCAACACATGCGGCAGATGGATTCCCGCCGACTGGATCCAGCCGACCAGATACCCCGACCAGCCGACGGCGACGGTCGAGCAGGCGAGCGAATATTCGAGGATCAGGCTCCAGCCGACCACCCAGGCGATGGTTTCGCCCAGTGCGGCGTAGCTGAAGGTATAGGCGCTGCCCGCCGCCGGGATCATCGTGGCGAGCTCAGCATAGGCCAGCGCGGCACAGGCGCAGACCGCGCCGGCGATCGCAAAGGCCAGGATCACCGCCGGCCCGGCGCGCTCCGCCCCGACGCCGGTCAGCGTGTAGATGCCGGTGCCGACAATCGCGCCGACCCCAAGCGCGATCAGATGCGGCCAGGACAGCGTCTTGGCCAGCGCCTTGCCGGCTTCGTGCTGCGTCACCGCGTCGAGGCTCTTCCTCGGTCCGAACATTCGCCCTCCCTCATTCCGCAACGCCTCCCCGCACGCCGGGAGGGGACCATACGCAGGATGGTAGAGGGGCGTGAATGCCCCTCTCCGTCAGCCCTGCGGACTGCCACCCCTTTCTTTGCGGTGAGGCGTTGCCTGGCTCACTTCACCTGGAACCCCTCCCAGAAAGTATCCGCGCGGTCGATCCATATCGTGTTGAAGCCGGTCGTGACCGCCGATCCCTCGATTGACGGCACGATCCCCCGCACACCGCCGAGGGTCGTTTCCGCCTCAACCCGGCCGATGAACCGGCTGCCGATATAGCTTTCGTGGACGAAGCGGTCACCGACCTTCAGCGTGCCGCGGTCGGCGAGATGCGCCAACCGTGCCGAGGTGCCGGTGCCGCAAGGGCTGCGGTCGATCGCCTTGTCGCCGTAGAAGACCGCATTGCGCCCGTCGGCGTCGTTGGCGCGCGGCTTGTCCGCCCATAGAATATGGCTGACGCCGCGGATCGTCGGGTCGAGCGGATGCACCGGCTCGCACTTGGCGCGCACCGCCTCGCGGATACGGCCGGACAGTTCGACCAGCCGGCTCGCGCCCATCGCGTCGAGCCCAGTATATTGCCCCTGCGGCTCGATGATCGCGTAATAATTGCCGCCATAGGACACGTCGATGCTGAGCGGCCCGATGCCCTCGACATCGACCTCGACGCCCTTCGCCGCGACATAGGCGGGGACGTTGGTGATGCGCACCGCGGTCACCTTGGGCCCATCGACCTCATAAGCGATGTCGATGACGCCCGCCGGCACCTCGACCTTCAAGCGCCCCGGCGTCGCGGGCTGGATCAGCCCGTGCTCCAGCCCGAAGGTTACCATGCCGATCGTACCGTGGCCGCACATCGGCAGGCAGCCGCTGGTCTCAATGAACAGGATGCCGATATCGGCGTCGGGCGTCGTCGGCGGATAGAGGAAGCCGCCCGACATCATGTCGTGCCCGCGCGGTTCGAAACAGAGCCCGGTGCGGATCCAGTCGAAGCGGCTAAGGAAATCCTGCCGCCGCTCCGACATCGACGCGCCCTTGAGCAGCGGCGCCCCGCCCGCCACCAGGCGGACGGGGTTACCGGCGGTGTGGCCGTCGATGCAGAAGAAGGTGTGGCGCATCAGGCGGCGATCAGGTCCTCGGTGGTGCCGAGCGTCGGCCGCGTCGCCGCCGCCTTCTCGACCATCGCGATCACCTCGGCGCGGCGTGCGCCCTCCAGCACGTAGCGCGGCGGCAGCACGCGCTCCGAACCGCGGCCCATCACCTGCTCGGCGAGCTTGATCGACTGGACCAGGTCATGCTCGGCGTCGAGGTGGAGGAGCGGCATGAACCAGCGATAGATTTCCATCGCCTTGGCATGGTCGCCACGCTCGAACGCGCGGACCAGCTCGACCGACTCCTTCGGAAAGGCGTTGGTCAGGCCCGACACCCAACCCTGCGCGCCGAGGTACAGGCCCTCGAGCGCGACGTCGTCCAGCCCGGCGAACAGCACGTAGCGGTCGCCGAAGGCATTGCGGAAGTCGGTGAAGCGGCGGGTGTCCGGCGCGCTTTCCTTGACCGCGACGATGTTCTTCACGTCGACCAGCGCGGCGAGCACCTCCTGGTCGATCACTGTCCGGTACGCCGGCGGGTTGTTGTAGAGCATGATCGGCAGGCCGGTCTGCTCGGCGACGCCCTTGAAATGGTTCACCAGCTCGTGCGCCTTGGGCACATAGACCATCGGCGGCAGCAGCATCAGGCCGTCGGCGCCCGCCTTCTCGGCCGCCTGCGCATAGCGCACCGCGCGGCGCGTGTCATATTCCGACACGCCGGTGACGACGGGCACGCGGCCGCCGACCGCCTCGACGATCGCCGACAGCACGGTAACCTTCTCGTCGTAATCGAGCGAGTTGTTCTCGCCGACCGTGCCAAGCGCGATCACGCCGGTGACGCCATCGCGGATCAGGTCGTCGACGACGCGCTGCGTATCGGCGAGGTCGATCGTCATGTCTTCGCGAATCTGCGTGGTCACCGCAGGAAACACGCCCTTCCAGGCCACCGTCATGTCAGCATTCCTTCCAATTACGCCAAATCGTATACGTTTGTTTATCGCGCTGCACAAGGGGGCACTGACACCGGTGACGGAACGGGCGTCACGACATGCATCGTCGGCGTCAACGCCTCCCATTCTTCGACCGCGACGGCGGCGCTGCCCTTCGCATCGTATGAGGCATCGAACACGGCACGCAGGCAGCGGGTGGTGATCGTCGGGAAGGTGACGGTTTCGAACCCGTCGCGCTCCGCCGCTTCATGCCGCAGGCCGGGTACCGTTTGCCAGCCACCGTCGCGCCAATAATCCAACCGCCACGCCGCTGGTGGTGCGACCCCCTCCGTCGCGCCGGCGGGATGGTCGGCGAAGAAGCGGATGCGGCTGGCATTCAGCGTCACCGGCGCTGGCCAGCGATACGCGATCCACGCCTGCCTCGGCGTATCGGCGCCGCGCCATGTGCCCCACATGTCGGGGGGCAACGGCGCAGCGCGTACCTTGCCGTCGTTGAGCGCGCCCAGCCAGAATTGCACCGGCACCGGCTGGTTCGATGCGGAAGCCACGGCGGCGGGCGCGACGTTGCGGCTCGGCCGTACCGGCTGGGGCGCGCGGGTCGGCACCACCGGGCGGATCGCGGCCGGGGTGACGCTGTCGTCCCACGCCATCCGATCGATCGCTACGGAGCGGCGGAAATGGCCGCCGCCGACCGCATCCGCCGTGTGATAGGCGAGATACCATTGGCCTTTGAACTCCGCCGCGCCCGCATGCGACGTGGTCGAGGACACCGGCGGCAGGATAACGCCACGATAGGTCCACGGCCCCAGCGGCGACGGCGCGGAGGCATAGGCCTGGCACGCATAATAGACCGCCGGCGTGCACGGGCTGTCCGGCCCGGCGGTGTTGGCGGCGTAGATCAGATAATAGGTGCCGCGCCGCTCCATCAGCCACGGCGCCTCGAAGAAGCCGGTGGCGCCGGTCAGCGTCATCTCCGGCCCCGCCGGCGTCACCATGTCGGGCGCCAGCCTCATGCCGCGTAGCTGGCCGAACGTGCCCCAGATGATCGTCACCTTGCGCCCCTCGACCAACACGGTCGGGTCGATGTTCTGAATGCGATTGGCGACCGGCACGGTCTGCGAGATGATCGGCCCCGCGGGATGCGCGTCCCGCCACGGGCCGCGCACGTCGTCCGCTACCGCGACGCCGATCGCGAACTTGTCGTCCGCGTCCGACACGCGCTGCATCACCGGGGCGTAGAGGTAGAAGCGGCCATCTGGCCCGCGCACGATCTGGCCGGCATAGGCGCGCCCCTTCTCCGCCCAGGCGAACACCGCCTCAGGCCGGGCGACGGCGGGATAATGCTGCCAGCGGCCCGACGCTGGATCCTTGGTCGACAGCAATTGCCATTCGTTCATGATGAAGTCGTTGACGCCATCCGGCGCCTCGTCGCGCCCGGCGAGAATGTAGAGCGTGTCGCCGACGACGATCGGCGCCGGGTCGGTCGAATAGTAGCGGCCGTCCGCCAGGATCGGATTGCCCGGCCGCGTGACCGTCTCCGGTGCGGCCTGACCCATCGTGGCGAGCCCCGCCAGCGCGAGCAACCGCCTCACCGTTCCTCGTCCGGATACGGCCCCTTGCCGCCGTCCCGGATCAGCTGGTCGGTGCGTGCGTCGATCACCGACACCGGCACCGAGCCGAGCGACAGGATCGCGTCGTGAAAGGCGCGTACGTTGAACTTCGTCCCCAGCGCCGCCTCCGCCCGCGCTCGCGCGGCCTGGATCGCGAGTTCGCCGGTATAATAGCTCAGCGCCTGACCCGGCCAGGCGATGTAGCGATCGACCTCCGTCTCGATCTCGTGGTCGGCAAGCGCGGTATTGTCGTGCAGGTATCGCTGCGCCTGTTCGCGGCTCCAGCCCTTGGCGTGGATGCCGGTATCGACGACCAGCCGCGACGCACGCCACGCCTGGTAGCTGAGCATGCCGAATAGGTCATAGGGCGTGTCGTACATCCCCATCTCCTCGCCCAACGCCTCGCAATAGAGCGCCCAGCCCTCGCCATAGACCGACAGATAGCCGTCGCGCCGGAACGCCGGCAGGTCATTGTTCTCCGCCGCCAGCGGCATCTGGAAGGCATGGCCCGGCGCGCTTTCGTGCAGCGTCAGTGCGGGTAGCGAATAGAGCGGCCGCGCCGGCAGATTGTAGGTGTTGACCAGATAGATGCCCGGCCCGCCGCGCCCGCCGGTGTAGAAGGGCGCAAGGTCCGCCGGCACAGGCTTTATCGCGAAGCGCGCGCGCGGCAGCCGGCCGAAATATTGGCTCGCCTTGCCGTCGAACGTCTTGGCGATCCAGGCGGCGCGATCGAGCAGATCCTGCGGCGTCTTGGCATAGAAGCGCGGATCGCTGCGCAGGAAGGCGAGGAAGGCGGGCAGGTCGCCCTTGAAGCCGACCTGCGCCATCACCCCCTGCATCCGCGCGCGGATACGCGCCATCTCGGCGAGGCCGATGCGGTGAATGTCCTCCGGCGACTGGTCGAGCGTGGTGAATTCCGCGACCTTGGACCGGTAATAGGCCTTGCCGTCGGGCAGGTCGTAGGCGGCGAGCGTCTTGCGTGCACCCGGAATGTATTCGGTGCGCAGGAAGGCGAGCAGCCGCGCGTGCGCCGGCACCACCGCTTCGCGGATCGCCGCCGCGGCTTGCGCCTTCAGCATGCTTTGCGTCGCCGCCGGAATGGTAGCGGGGAATTTCTGGAAGGGGGCGTAGAACAGCGACTCTTCGGGGCTGCGCGCCTCGACAACCTGCGCGACGCCGATGTCGCGGCCCTTCAGCGTCACCTGCGCCGGCGTGAAGCCACGCTTCAGCCCGGCGCGCATGTTGGCGATCTGCTGGTCGAAATAACGCGGCATCTCGCGCAGCATCGCCAGATAGTCGCGATAATCCTGTTCGCGCACGAAGCTGCCGCGCGACGCCTCGGCGACATCGCCCCAGAAGCTGGTGTCCGAATTGAGCGGCTTCTCATATTCGCGAAACCGCTGCTCGGCGAGCAGCGCGTCGATCTGCCTCTTGTAGACGAGGTAATTGGTGCGCTCCGCAGGGGACAGGTCGCCGGGCCGGATCGCCGCGAGCACCGCCGCGGTGCGAGTCCAGCGCGCCAGCTTCTCCGCCTGCGCCTGCGGCCCGACGTCGGGCAGATGCCGCGCCTCGCCGCCGGGGTTGGCGTCGCCAGCGGCGAGCATCGTCTTCCGCCAGTCGTATTCCTGCGTATACAGCGCCTTGAGGCGCGCATCCGCGCTCCCCGGCACCGCCGCCGGCGCCGCCAGCAACAGGGCGGCCACAATCAGGCTCATGCGCCGATCCTCATGATGTCGTCGTAGAGCGCCTGCGGGATCGTCACCCCCTCCGCCAGGCTGCGCGCCCGCGCGGCGTAGCGCCGGCTCGACGGCAGGCGCGCGCCCTGCCCCTCGATGCTCGCGAACATCGCCTCGGCGCGCGCGAGATGCTCGGCCACCGCCTCGCCCAGGAAGCCGGCAGGATCGACCGCGATCACCAGTTCGCCGCCGATCGGCGATCCGCCACGCCCGCCGTCCGCGGCGATCGAGTCCGCGCTGGTCATGTCGCCGATCAGCGGCCCCGCGACCAGCTCGACCATCGCCGCCAGCGCCGATCCCTTGTGCCCGCCAAAGGTGCGCATCGCGCCGGCGAGCATCTTCTCCGCCTCTGTCGTCGGCTGGCCGTCCGCGTCATACCCCCAGTCGTCGGGCACCGGCTTGCCGGCGCGCCGGTGCAGCTCGATCTCGCCGCGCGCCACCGCGCTGGTCGCGAAGTCGAACACGAACGGGTCGCGCCCCGGCCGCGGCCAGCCGAAGGCGATCGGGTTGGTGCCGAACACCGGCTTCGTGCCCCCCGCCGGGGCGACCCAGGCATGGCTGGGGGTAAAGGCGAGCGCGACCAGCCCCTCGCTCGCCAGCGCTTCCACCTCGGGCCACAAGGCCGCGAAATGCACGACATGGTTGAGCGCCAGCGCTGCGATGCCGAACGCCCTGGCCTTGTCGACCAGCAGCGGCCGCCCGCGCTCGAACGCCAGCTGCGCGAAGCCGCCACCGCCGTCCACCCGCACCAGCGCCCGCGCGGGCTCGCTCACCACCGGCACCGCATCGGGCACCACCACGCCCTTGGCGATGCTGTTGGCCGCGACCAGCAGGCGATAGATGCCATGGCTGGCGCAGCCGTCGCGCTCGCCCGCCACCATCGTCTCCGCCACCGCCGCGGCATGATCGAGCGCAAGGCCGACCGCCGCCAGCTTCGCCCGCGCCAGTGCGCGCAACGCGTCGAGCGTCAGATGGACGCCCCCCTCCGTGTCGGCAGCGCTCAAGCGACCGCCCCCGGCTTGGCCGTGTACAGCCGCACGCCGAAGATCGGCCCTGCGCTGCTCCGGTCATGCGGCACGATCCGCACACGGACGCTCGCCTTGCCGCGAGTCAGCGGTTCCGGCAGCGGATAATCGACGTCGAAGAACTTGCCCGGCCGGTCGTTGTCGAGCCGCTGCGTCGCGACTTTCACATTGTCGACCAGGATGTCGAAGTCGCGCCCACGCTCGCCGCCCCAATAGGTCGCCTGCAACAGCAAGGGGCCCGGGCGCGTCTTCATGTCGAATTCGATGAAACCGCCCGACCTTGCATCACGACCCTGCCGGCCGCGATAGGTGGTCGGATAGGACAATTCGCTGGTCAGCTTGTGGTCGCGCTCCGGCTGCATTTCGCCTAGGTGCATGACGTCGACCGAGCGCGCGGCGATGTCCTTCAGCCGCGCCTGTTCGGCGGTATAGGCGGCCTCTTCCGCGGCCCAGGCGCTGTCCGAGAAGCGCTTGAAATAGACCGCGCTCTGCCGTCGATACTGACGATAGAAGGGCACGAAGTCGAGATCGCCCGGCCGTACCACGCCACGCGTCGCATAGCGGCCAGCCGCCGCGTCGCGCGCGGCGAACCCGCCCACCAGGTCGGCACCAACCAAAGCGGGATCGGCCTTGTCCCATTTGGCGTCCGCCGCGCCCAGATCGGCGGCGAGCACCATCGGCCCACGCAGCACGGCGACCGTGCTGTCATCGCCGGGTGTCGATTCGAGCCGCAGGTCGAGCGGCAGCGTGATCGCGACGCGGTCGCCCGCCTTCCAGTCGCGCGTCACCACGGCATAGCCGCGTGCCGTCGCCGGCTGCACCGGCGCGTCGTTGACGGTTACCACCGCCTTGCCCGTCGCCCAGCCGGGCACGCGCAGCGCTACCGGGAAGCGGCCGCCGCGTACCTTGGTGAAGGTCAGCGTCGACGTCCCCTCGAACGGATAGCGCGTGTCGAGCGTCACCGC
Source organism: Sphingomonas benefaciens (assembly GCF_052907485.1). Taxonomy (NCBI): domain Bacteria; kingdom Pseudomonadati; phylum Pseudomonadota; class Alphaproteobacteria; order Sphingomonadales; family Sphingomonadaceae; genus Sphingomonas; species Sphingomonas benefaciens. The sequence continues at coordinate 244,228 of NZ_JBREIC010000002.1, forward strand.
CGCCCGCCGCCGCGCCCATTGCGCGTCCGCCGGAATGTAGAGGTTGACGTAGAAGGTGCCGTCGTCACCGTCGGCGAAGATGCTCTCGCCGTGTTTGGCGTGGCTCTCCATCCCCGACCCGACGCAGCACCAAAAGGCATCGTCCGCGGTGGTCGAATAGTCGCGGCCGGCGCCGCTCATCAGCGGCGTCATATAGGTGAAGCCGCCCGTCGCCGGATCCTGCGCGCTCATCACGTGATTGAGATGCGCGCGCTCGTAATAGTCGAACAAAGCGCCGTCCGGCTGCCACGACCAGAGATGCCGGGTCAGCTTGAGCATGTTGTAGGTGTTGCAATGTTCGCACGTCTGTTCGGTGATGTGCTGCGCGATGCTGTCCGGCTCGCTGAAATATTCGCGGTCGGCGTTGCCGCCGATGACGTAGCTGTGGTGCCGCGTCACCGCCTCCCAGAAGAAGCGCGCCGCCCTTGCCTTGGCGGGGGCGCCGCCCGACACTTCGTGGATGCGGGCGAGGCCGATCAGCTTGGGCACCTGCGTATTGGCATGGAAGTTGGCGAGCTTGTCCTCGCCGCGTGCCAGCGGATCAAGCACGCGATCGTCGTACAGCGTGTTCGCCATCTTCAGCCAGCGCGGGTCGTGCGTGCGGTCGTACAGCTCGGCATAGCTTTCGTTGAGCCCGCCATATTCGCAGCCCAGCACCGTCTGCACCTGCTCCGGCGTCAGCGCGGCGAAGACGCGCTCGAAATAGCCGGCAAGCCCCTCGACGACCTTCAGCGCCTGCGCATTGCCCCAGGCGGCATGGACGTCGAGCAGGCCGGCAAACAGCTTGTGTACCGTATAGAGTGGCGACCAGCTGCCATTGAGGTCGAACCCGCCGGAGCGGATATCGCCCTTCATGACCTCGGGGAAGATCTCCTCCCCGTCGACGATCGCCCCGTCCTTGCGCTTGCGGCCCAGCGCGCCGACGTAGCCGGTGCCGCGCTTCGCCTGGCAGGCGGCCAGTTCGCTGACGATGTGATCGGCGCGACGCCGCATCTCAGCATCGCCGGTTTGCTGCCAGGTAAGCACCAGCGCCGACAGATAGTGGCCGAGCGTATGGCCGGCGATCGTGTCGCTTTCCCAGCCGCCGTAAATCTCGCCCTTCGGCTCCAGCCCTGCATATTTGCGGAAATTGTGCAGCAGCCGATCGGGCTGCAGCCGCAGGAGATAGGTGCGGTTGACCTCCACCGCCCGCTGATAGTCCGACGGCCGCAGGCGTACTGCCGACAGGGGAAGCGGGCAGGCGGTCGCGCGCACACCATTCGAGATGGCGGCAATCGACCTGCGCTGAAAACCCACGAACGCCATCGCCGCGCCACTCGCCAGAGCTGCCCGCCGGCTGATCGTCACCACATTCAGTCTCCTTCAGATCGTATACATTCTAAAAAAGGCGTCATGTCAACAACTCCACCATTGACGTAATACAGTATATGATATTGATCTGTCGACTTCCGGAAGGCTGACGTAATTTTATTTCTCTGGGGGCGACATGAAGAAAACGACATTCCGCTTTGCTCAGTCGGCTTGCCTGATGGCCATGGCGGTTGGACTAACCACTGCCGCCGCGCAGGCGCAGACCACGTCGTCCCAACCGTCGCAGGAAACGGCCGCGCCCGGCGACCAGACGATCGCGACGAACGTTCCCGTGTCCCAATCGGGCGGGGACGACGTCATCGTCACCGGCACCCGCATCCGTCGGGCGGATCTCGTCAGCAACAGCCCGCTGACCAGCGTCGGCGCCCAGGAACTGACGTTGCAAGGCACCAACAACATCGAGAACGCGCTGAACCGTCTGCCGCAGTTCACGCCAGACGCGAACGAGAACGTGTCGAACGGATCGGACGGCACGGCCAACATCAACCTGCGCAATCTCGGCTCCAACCGCGTCCTGACGCTGATCAACGGTCAGCGGATGCTGCCGACGCAGGCGATGGACGTGAACTTCATCCCCTCGGCGATCGTCGAACGGGTCGATGTGGTGACCGGCGGCGCATCCGCGGTGTACGGCTCGGATGCCCTCTCCGGCGTCGTCAACTTCATCCTGCGCGACCACCTCGACGGCTTCCGCCTCGACGCCCAGTCGAGCATCGCTGATCACACCAACGACAACAGCTTCGTTCGATCGATCGTCTCGGCGCGTGGCTATCAGACGGCGCCGCCGCACACGTTCGACGGTGCCAAGCAGGACATCAATGCCTCGTTCGGCAAGACGATGCTCGACGGCCGGCTCAACATCACCGTCTACGGTGGCTATCGCCACACCGATCCGGTGCTGCAGTCGACCCGCGACGTCTCCGCCTGCGCTCTCAACAGCGCGACCACGACCTTTTCCTGCGGCGGTTCGAGCAACACGCCGTACGGCACCTTCACCCCGCTTGCCGGTCCCGACGCCGGCATGAAGCTGACCAACAGCATCGACGGCAGCAAGACCTGGGTCCCCTACGTCTCTTCGATCTACGCCTATAATTATGCCCCGGCCAACTACATCCAGCGTTCCGACGAGCGCTACAATGCCGGCGGCTTCCTGCACCTGAAGATCGCGCCGCAGGCCGAGATCTACGGCAGCTTCATGTACATGAAGGACAACAGCTTCTCGCAGGTGGCGCCCTCGGCACTCTATTTCGGCCAGACCTACGCCGTCACCTGCAACAACCCGCTGCTCAGCGCCAGTCAGGCGCAGGCGCTGTGCGGCACCGCCGCCGGCACCGCGACGACGCAGAACACGCTGATCGGCTACCGGCTCAGCGGCAGTGGCGCGCTGCCCCGCCGCGACAGCCTGCAGCATGAGGATTTCCGCTCGATGGTCGGCGTCCGCGGCGATCTCGGCAGCGGCTTCAGCTACGACGTCGGCGTGCTGCGCTCCGCCGCGCATTACGACGAGACCTATCTGAACGACGTCAGCGTCGCCAAGGCGCAACGCGCCCTGCTCGCGGTGCCGGACGGCAATGGCGGCGCGGTCTGCCAATCGGTGCTCGACGGCACCGACAAATCCTGCGTTCCGGTCAACGTGTTCCAGGCGAATGCGATCACCACCGCCGCGGCCAATTATCTTTACGCTCCCAAGTCAACGCGCGGACGCTACGGGCTCAACGTCATTTCGGGCAGCGTGACCGGCGATCTCGGCAAGCTCGGCATCACCAGCCCATTCGCCCGCGACGGTGTCGGCATCGTGCTGGGCGGCGAGCATCGCCGCGAGACCTTGCTGTTCACCGGCGACGCGCAGGCGCTGGAAGCGGGCACCCAAAATTCGGACGGCATCATCGCGGTGACCGAAGGTTTCGGCGAGATCGAGGTGCCGCTGGTCCAGGACAAGCCGTTCTTCCGGTCGTTGACGGTCAACGGCGGCTTCCGCTATTCCGACTACAAGAACAGGCAGGATTCGACCGGCTTTCGCTCCGGCTACAACGCCTTTACCTACAAGGGCGAATTGAGCTGGCAGGTCGCCGAGCCGCTGCGCTTGCGGGCCAGCTACAATCGCGCGATCCGAGCGCCGAACATCTCCGAGCTCTTCTCCAACCTGTCGCTGGGCAACGTCAACGCCACCGATCCGTGTGCCGGGGCCAGCCCGACCGCATCGCTCGCCGCCTGCCAGCTGACCGGCGTCACGGCGGCGCAGTACAACAACCGTCTCGTCATCGAATGCCCCGCCGACCAATGCACCGGCCAGTTCGGCGGCAACCGCGGCCTCAAGCCCGAGAAGGCCGATACCTACACCGCCGGCATCGTGCTGGCGCCCCGCGGCGGACGCAATCTGTCGCTGTCGGTCGATTACTTCCACATCAAGGTGAAGGACTATATCGGCAGCATCGATCCGAATACGACGATCAGCCAGTGCTTCTCGACCGGCAGCCCCTATTTCTGTGGACTGTTCCATCGCGATCCGCTGACCGGATCGATCTTCGGCACCGGCTATGTCGTGTCGACGACGCTCAACACCGGCTACCTGCAGACGTCGGGGCTCGATCTGGCCGCCAATGCCACCGTTCCGGTCGGCCGTTTCGGCAAGGTCAATCTCGACTTCATCGGCACCTATCTGTTCGAACAGGCGACGCAGCCGCTGCCCGGCGGCGACTCCTATGACTGCAAGGGCCTGTTCGGCTATTCCTGTGGCCAGCCCAACCCGGTGTGGCGCCACAATCTGCGCCTGACCTGGCAGCCGGACGAGATCGCCAGCCTGTCGTTCAACTGGCGGTTCATCGAGAAGACCAAATTGTCGACGACGTCGAGCAACAGCTATCTGACCGGCGCGCCTGATCCGATCGACGAGCGTATCGCGCCGTACAGCTACTTCGATCTGACCGCGGCGGTGGCCGTCAACAGCAACCTCACCCTTCGCCTTGGCTCCAACAATCTGCTCGACAAGAGCCCGCCGGCGCTCGCTTCGGGCGTGCTCAACCTGTTCGGCAACGGCAATACCTATCCGGGTGTCTACGACGTGCTCGGCCGCCGGATCTTCGCCGGCGCGACCGTCAAATTCTGAACTGTATACGGATCAGGCAAATCGCGTAACAATGTGGCCCCCGTTCTCGTCGAACGGGGGCCGTTCCTGGGGACCCGTGATGACCGACGCCCGACGCTGCGCCGCCCTTCTCCTGCTTGCCGCGCCCGCGTTGATCGCCGCAGACGCCCAGCAATCCGCCAAGCCGCAATATGCGCCCATCGCGACCCGCGACTTTGCGGTCGGACCGTTCCGCTTGGCCTTGCGCAGCGACACGCAGACGCTCGCGCGCCTGTCGCCGGCCGCGGAACCGGGGTTCAGCTTCGTGCCGACCGGCCGCGAAGCGGAGCGTGCCGGTGATGGCTACAACCATATCGGCGACATCCACCTGCGCGTGCGGGCGCCGGGCAGCGAATGGCGCGACCTCGATTCGGCGGCGGCGCGGCGGCCGATCCGCGCCCTGCCCGCCGCCAAGACCGTGATCGCCGCCGCGGACATCACCGCGAGCCTGGGTACGGACAGCCCGCTGTCGGTCGAGCGCCGCTGGGTCGACGAGCACGGACAGCTCGCGCTGCGCTTCACGCTCCGCAACGTCTCGGCGACGCCGGTGGAGATCGGTGTGCTCGGGCTGCCGATGGTGTTCGACAACATCATCACCGACCGCACGCTCGATCAGGCCCATGCGCAGGCGAGCTTCACCGACCCCTATATCGGCCGGGACGCCGGCTATCTGCAGGTCACGCGCCTGAACGGCAAGGGGCCGGCGCTGCTCGTTCTCCCGGAACGCGGCACACCGCTCGAAGCCTATGTGCCGCTGCTCGGACCACATGAGCGTGACGGGGCGAGCAGCTTCGCCGACAAGAGCCCGCGCGGGCAGACGTCGGAAGGCTTCTACGACTGGACCGTCCATTCCGCCGGTTACGTGGAGCGCGAGTGGAAGAACGGCGGCGAACCGTGGAACGCGCCGACCGCCCGCACGCTGGCGCCGGGCGAGACGACGACCGTCGGCGTGCGCCTGACCCCGGCACCGACGATTCGCGCGATCGAAACCACATTGGCCGCCGCCGGCCGTCCAGTCGCCGTCGGCATCCCTGGCTATGTCGTGCCAACCGACACGAATGCGACCCTCTTCGTCAAGGCGCCGACGCCGATCGTGCGGATCGACAGCTGGCCGGCCGGTGCCATCACCGCGACGCCTGCCGGCACCGTCAAGGGCTGGACCCGTCTGTCGATCCGCGGCGCGCAATGGGGCCGCGCCCGCCTGACGCTGACCTATGCCGATGGCCAGGCACAGACGGTCAGCTATGTCGTCACCAAGCCGCTCGATCAGACGATGGCCGACCTCGGCCGCTTCGCCACCACCCGCCAATGGTATGAAGGCGAGGGCGACCCGTTCGGCCGTAGCCCGGCGATCCTGACGTACGACAATGAGGCGAAGAAGATCGTCGACGTCGAACCGCGCGTCTGGATCGCGGGCATGAGCGACGAGGGCGGCGGCGGCAGCTGGGTCGCGGCGGTGATGAAACAGCTCGACAATCCCGACGCGGGTGAGATCGCCAAGTTGGAGCGCCTGATCGACGCTACCGTCGTCGGCAATCTTCAGGTCGCCGACGGCCCGCATGCCGGCGCGGTCAAGAAGAGTCTCTTCTACTACGACCCCGCCAAATTCCCCCATTTCTATACCGGCGATCCGCGGCAATGGCAGAGCTGGACGTCCTGGAAGGAGAAGGACGCCAACGACCTCGGCCGTGCCTACAACTACCCGCATGTCGCGATCGGTCATTGGGTGCTCTACCGCACCGCACGCAATCACCCCGACCTGGTCACGCGGCATGATTGGCGCTGGTACCTGGACCATGCGTACCTCACCGTCGTGGCGATGATGCGGGATGCGCCTTACTATACCGAATTTGGCCTGATGGAGGGCGACGTGTTCGTCGACATCCTCAAGGATCTCCAGCGCGAGGGGATGACCGCGCAGGCGACCGAGATGGAACGGTTGATGCGCCATCGCGCCGACCATTGGCGCAGCCTGAAATATCCCTTCGGTTCCGAAATGGCGTGGGACTCGACCGGTCAGCCGGAGGTCTATGCCTGGATGCGCTATTTCGGTTTCCAGCCGCAGGCGGACATCACGCGCGAGGTGATCCTCGGCTACGATCCGACGATCCCGAGCTGGGGCTATAACGGCAATGCCCGCCGGTATTGGGACTTTCTGTACGGCGGCAAATATCCGCGAATCGAGCGGCAGATCCACCATTACGGCTCGGCGCTCAATGCCGTGCCGTTGTTCGACGCCTATCGTGCCAATCCGGCGGACCTGCACCTGTTGCGCGTCGCCTATGGCGGGATGATGGGCGGCATCACCAATATCGATTGGGACGGCTTTTCCTCCGCCGCCTTCCATAGCGCGCCCGACATGATGCGCTGGGATCCGTATAGCGGCGACTATGGGATGGGCTTCTTCGGCCATGCCTATGCAGCGGGCAGCTATCTGGCGAACGATCCGACCTTCGGCTGGATTGGCTTCGGCGGCGACGTGCGCGAGGAGCGCGGCACGGTATCGATCGTACCAAAGGACGGTGCGCGCTCGCGGCTGTTCGTCGCGCCGGCCGGACAATGGATTGAGCTGGAGGCCGGCAAGATCGCGAAGGCGGTCTATACCCCGGCGAGCGGCCGCATCGCGCTGACGCTCGATCCGGCCCGCCGCGGCACGACATCGGCACGGCTGTTCGTCACCCGCACTACGGGTGCCGGTGCGGCCTACCGGCCATCGACAGGCCGGCTGGAGCGGGGTGGCTACACCATCCCGCTCGGAGCCGCTCCGGTAGAGGTCGATCTCACAGGCAGGTGACGCTGCGGCGCGCCGTCGCATCTGACCTGCCTTGCCCGATCGCGCGGAATGACGCGGCCAGCAAGGCACTTCCGCCCGAAGCGGACGCACACTAAGGATCGGGCCCATCACGGAGCCCGGACACGACGATGGACCTGCTGCTGGTCGAGGATGATACGGTTTATGCCGAGACGCTGGCCGCGGAATTGCGCGCGCTCGATCATGCGGTGACCATCGCGCCAACGGGGATCTCCGCGCTCGAGGCGGTGGCGCGAGCCCGCTTCGACGCGATGATCCTCGACCGGATGCTGCCGCAGCTGGAGGGCACATCCGTGCTGCAGCGGTTGCGTGAGGCGGGCAACACCCTGCCCGTCGTGATGCTGAGCGCGCTCGGCCGGTCGGTCGAGAAGGTCGAGGGGCTGGACGCAGGCGCCGACGATTACGTCGTCAAGCCGACGCCCGCGATCGAATTGGATGCACGGCTGAAGGCGCTCGCCAGGGCGCGCGGCTGGACCGCGGGCGGCAGCGGCGGCGATACGCTGCGTGCCGGCGATATCACCGTCAGCCCGACGCAATTGCGCGCCTGGCGCAACGATCAGCCGCTCGACCTCACCAAGCTCGAACTGGGCCTGCTGACCGAACTCGCCCGCCAGCCGGGGACGATCCTGACCCGGGCGATGCTGCTCGAACGCGTCTGGGGCTATGATTTCGAACCCGCAACCAACATCGTCGATGCGCAGGTGCGGATGCTGCGCCGGAAGCTGATCGCGGCGGGCGACGACGATCCGATCGTCACCAAGCGCGGTCTGGGCTATATGCTGCGCGGATGACGGCGCCGCGCGTCCTGACCTATCGGCCGCGTTGGTGGCGGTCATTGTCGCTGCGCGCGCTGACCACGATCTTCCTGTTGCTGTTTCTCGGCACGACGCTGACCACCGGTTACGCCACCTTCGCCGCTTCGCGCGCGGCGGTTGCGCATCTCGTCGATCGGCGTATCGCGACGGTCAGCGACGAGATCGACGACGATGTTCGCCCCGGCGACGCCGCCGCGGTCCTGGCGCGGATCGATCGGCTCAGCCACCAGCGCGATACGGGCGATATCGGGCTCGAGCTGCGCGATGCATCGGGCCATCGCCTCGGCGGCAATATCATGCTGAAACGGCCGCTGCCGCCGGGGTTCTCAACGGTCCGCCGCCATGACCGGATCACCGGCCTGTCCGCCGGCCGAGCGTTGGTCCGCCCGCTTGGCGGCGGATTATGGCTGACCACCGTCGGCGAAACCGAACCGTTCGACGATTATGCGTCGCTGCGGCTGCGCAACTATCTGCTGGGTTTCGGGGCGATCGTCGTCGTCGTACTGGCCGGCACCGCGTTGCTGGCATTCCTGATCGGCCGCCGGATCGCCGCGGTGCGCGACACGGCCGAAGCGATTATCGACGGCGATCTGCGCGCACGCCTGCCCGTCGCGGCGGGCGGTGGCGCCTTCGCGCGCGAGGCGGCGACGTTCAATCGTATGCTCGACCGGATCGAGCGGCTGATGGCCGAGGTCGCCGGGGTCAGCAACGACATCGCCCACGATCTGCGCATGCCGCTTGCCCGGCTGCGCGGCCAGCTCGCGCTGATCGCCGCACGCGCGCCAAGCCCCGCGTGGCGAACGGAGCTCGACCACGCTTTGCAGCAGTGCGATGCCCTGCTCGCGATGTTCGCTGCAACGTTGCGGATCAGCGAGGTCGAGGCAGGCCGGCGCCGCGCTGGCTTCGCCCGGCTCGATCTGGGCGCGCTGGCGGCGGAGATCGGCGAGACGATGGCGGAGGTCGCCACCGACACCGGCCATCGCCTCAGCGTCGACGCAGGCGTCGCGCTGCCGGTGGAGGGTGACCGGCAATTGCTGGCCCAGGCGTTGATCAACCTGATCGAGAATGCCTTCCGCCATACGCCGGCGGGTACGTCGGTCACGCTGCACGTGGCCCGCAACGGCGACATCGCCTGCGTCGCCATACGGGATCGCGGCCCCGGCATCGCCGTCGCGGACCGCGGCACCGCATTGCGCCGCTTCGGGCGGCTCGACACGAGCCGCCATAGCGAGGGACATGGCCTGGGTCTGCCGCTGGTCGACGCGATCGCGCGGCTACACCGCGGTACACTGATCCTGGGAGATGCCGAGCCGGGGCTCAGCGTGACGCTCGCTTTGCCCTGTGCCGGGAACAGCGCCTGATCGCGGCATCCAGCCCTCCTAGCCCTTTGCCCGCCCCCGTTGTGGCAATGGGAGCGGCGCAAGACGGAGACCCCCGTCTGATCCGGAGCCAGCGACATTCCGGAGAAACGGAAACGCCCGGCCCCGGGGGACCAGGCGTTTGTCGTCGGCCGTGACCGGGGATCAGAAGCGCATCGTCGCTTCCACACCCCAGGTCCGCGGCGGATTGAAGTTGGCGTAATCGCCGAGGATGCCGCCATAGCTGGTCGAGATCAGCTGGCCAGTGGCGCCGTAATTGTACACCGGCACCGAGTTCGCCGACGATCGACGATAGATGTAGGTCGTATCGAGCAAGTTGCGCACCCAGAAGGCAAACGTCACCTTGTTGGTGGGCGACACCGCAATGTCGGCGAGCGACAGGCGGCCGTTCATGATGAAGCTGGCGTCGGTCTTGGTCGGCTCGAGCTGGAAGCTATACTGGCTGCTCGCGTAATTGCCGTCGAGGTGCAGGCGGACGCTGGCATCGCCGACGTTAATCGGAACGGCGTAATCGATCGCCGCCGATGCCGCATTACGCGGCGTGTAGACGATGTAGAGCTGCTGCGCCGGAGCGCCCGGGGTCAGCGGGTTCACCGCCGAGGGCGCCTTCCAATAGGTGTAGGCATAGGAACCAGTCAGAGTCAGCCCCTGCACCGGTGCCACCGTCAGATCGGCCTCGATGCCGCGGATCTTGCTCTTGCCGGCGTTGATCGTCTGTTCGATGTGGCTGCCGTTGGTCGGGCTCGACCCGTTGGTGTCGAAATAGTCGAAGTCGAACTGCGTGTTCGACCGGTTCATGATGTAGCCGGCGAGGTTGAGCCGCGCCTTGTGGTTCCAGAAGTCCATCTTCGAGCCGATTTCATACGACTTGACGGCTTCCGGACCGAAGGCGTTGAACTGCAGCGAACGGTCGTTGGCGCCGCCGGCGCGGAAGCCAGTGGCATATTTGGCATAGAGGTGCACGTCCGGCGTCGCATCGAACGCGACGTTGACCATCGGGTCGAAGCGGCTGATGCTATTGCGGAAGCTGAATGGCGAGACGGTGCCGGCGGTGACCAGATCGGCGCGATTGTTGACCACGTACAGCGTGCCGTGACGCTTGTCCTTGGTCCAGCGGCCACCGGCGGTAATGTGCAACACGTCGCCCAACGCCGACGGCGTGAAGGTCAGATTGCCGAACAGCGAGTAATTGTGGTCGCTCGCCTGGCTAGCGCGGGTGATGAACTGGCAGCTGTTGGCGAATTGCGGCACCGTCGTCGCCAGCGTGTTGTTGCACGACGGATCGTACTGCTGATAGCCCGAATTGGCGCTGGTGATCGCATTCGCATTGCCCGGGATCGGGCTGCGGATCGTATAGGCGGTACCGTCCGCGTTCCACAGGTTGCTGAGCGGCGTCGCGGCATATTCGGTCGCGTGCTCGGTGAAATAATAGGCGCCGACGACATAGTCGAGCTGGTCGGCGCTCCCGACCGCCTGGAACTCCTGGCTGAACTGGTGCTGGTGCAGGAACGACAGGCTGTAGCGGCTGAAGTTCGAGTTGGGCGCGAAGCTGCTCCGCTCCGGACCGCCCGAATTGTCCCACTGGTCCGTGCTGACGCCGCGCCAAGCGGTGATCGACCGCAATTCAACCGCAGGCGCGACCTGATAGCGCAGATTGGACGAGAAGCCGTGCGTGATGTCGACGCTGGGCTGCTGCGGCACGCCGACGTCGGCGACCTTCTGCCGATCCGGATGCACGCCGACCAGCGGCGCCTTGGGCGCGATGCAGACGGGGCGGCCGGCAGCCGCCTGCGCTGCGGTGATCGTGCCGCCGCAATTCACGCCATTCAGCTGGAGGACGCCGCTGCTGTTGAACGTGCCGACCGGATAGTTGTTGGGGTTGTAGCTGATCAGCTGGCTGAACTGCGGCGTATTGTCGTCCTTCGCATAATCATAGGCGAAGTCGGCGGTGAAGCCGTCGACCGGCTTCCAGCGCGCGGCGACGCGGCCGCCCTTGCGGTCGTAATAATTCCAGCCGGTCGAACCCGTCAGCGGATCCTTCACCGTCGGATCCTGATGCTGGTAGACGCCGTCGAACTTCAGCGAGATGTCGTAGAAGGCCGGCAGGTCGAGGTGCACGTCCGCGTTTCGGCTGCCGTAGTTGCCGACGCCCGCGGTCATGCGGCCGCCGAACACGCCGGTCGGCGCGCGCGAGACCAGCGACAGCGCGCCGCCTTCGGTGTTGCGGCCGAACAACGTGCCCTGCGGGCCCTTGAGCACCTCGATCCGCTCGATGTCGAACAGCGCGGCATTGAGGCCCTGCGTCTTACCCAGAGCGACGCCGTCGATGTAGACGCCGACGCCGCCGTCACGCGCGGTCTGGTTCTGGTCGTAGGGGACGATGCCGCGGATGCCGATCGTCAATGCCGACTGGCGCGCCTCGAAAGTGGCGACGCGCAGGGACGGAATCGTGCCGTCGGCGAGGTTGAACAGGCTGAGGACGTGGCGGTCGGCGAGCGCCTGCGTGTTGAGCACGCTGATCGAGATCGGCGTCTTCTGCAAATTGGTTTCGCGCCGCGTCGCGGTGACGACGATGTCGCCGAGTTGCGAGCCGCCCTCTTCCGTCGCGGGCTGATCGGCAGTGGTCGCCTGCGCATCGGCGGTCGCCTGCGTCTGCGCCGGCTTGGCCGTGTCGTTGGTCGTCTTCGCCTCGGCCGCGCCCGACGCCACGAGCAGAGCGGCGCCCGCGAGCAGACGCAACCGCATACGCGAATGGATCGACATGTCGTAAAGTCCCCTTGATCAGCCACTTCGGCTTCTCGGGGCGCGTTATCCGCGAGTCGGGACGGTGCCGTGACAGATCAAAGACAGCAAAATCCCACAAAACTCATCCTGATTTCATATTAGGCGAACCGGCGCAGGAAGTCGATATGGCTCGGCACGGTCTGCAAGCGGTGGCGGATGCCGGCGTCGAGCCCACCGAGCGCCCGTTGCAGGTCCTGCGCCGGCAGCATGCGTGCAAGATGGTGGTAATCGCGCGGCTCCAGTCCCTGACCGAGCATCACCTGCACCCAGGAATCGATGCGGAAGATCTGATCCTGGTCCTGGAACGCCGCCGCCTGCTCGCGGAACAGCGCGATCCGCGCCGCCAGCGTGTCCGGCACGTCCATCGCCGCCATCCGGCGCCAGAACGGCTCCGCCTGGTCGTTCAGATGATAGTGGAGGATGACGAAGTCGCGGACATGCTCCCACTCCGCCCGCGTGCGCTCGTTGAAGCGATCGGCGAGCGCGCCGTCGTCGCCGGCGAAGGGGAAGCTCTGCACGAAACGCGTCACCGCGATCATGACCAGATGGATGCTGGTCGATTCGAGCGGCTCGATAAACCCGCTCGCCAATCCGAGCGCCAGGCAATTGCGGTGCCAGGCACGCTTCCGCATGCCGGTGGTAAAGCGAATCGGTCGTGGATCGAACAGCGGCGTGCCCTCGATCCCGTCGAGCAGGGTCGCGCGCGCTTCCTCCTCCGTCATGTCGCGGCTGGAAAAGACGATGCCGTTGCCGACCCGATGCTGCAGCGGGATGCGCCAGCGCCAGCCTGCGCAGTGCGCGATCGCGCGGGTATAGGGCATCGGCGGCCCGACGCTGTCCGTCTGCACCGCCAGCGCGGTATCGGTCGGCAGCCAGTGGCTCCAATCGTCATAGCCGGTCGTCAGCGCATCCTCGATCAGCAGCGCGCGAAAGCCGGTGCAATCGATGAAAAAGTCGCCGTCGATCACCGCGCCGGAGGCGAGCCGCAAGGCACGCAGGTCGCCCGTCTCCGCGTCCCGATCGACGGCGACGATACGCCCTTCGATGCGACTGGCCCCCGCCGCCTCGGCATGGCCGCGCAGGAAGGCGGCATAGGCGGTGGCATCAAGATGATAGGCATAGGCGAGGCCGGCGGCCGGATCGGTCGAGAAGCGCCCCTCCGCCGCGGCGCGCGATTCCGCCGAATAGTCGCCATAGGCGCCGCCGAAACCCTGCCGTCGCGCCTCCAGCCAGAAATGCTGGAAGTCGGCGACGAACATCGACCGGCCGACCGATCCGAAGGCGTGGAAGTAGCGCGCGCCTTCGCGCAGCCAGTGTTCGAAGCTGATGCCGAGCTTGAACGTCGCCCCCGTCGCGCGGACGAAGGCCGCCTCGTCGACGCCGATGAAGTCGTGGAAGGTGCGGATCGTCGGGATCGTCGATTCACCGACGCCGACGGTGCCGATCGCATCAGATTCGATCAGCACCACCTCGATCAACGGCGACAGCTGGCGAACCAGCGCCGCCGCGGCGAGCCAGCCGGCGGTACCGCCGCCCGCGACGACGACGCGTCGCACCTGCCTCATCGATTGAGCCGGTGCGCGACCGCACCGCGCAGGCGCCGGGCGAGATCGGCGTCGATCGGGCCAAGCGGCCCCTGCATCGCCGGCGGCAGATGCGCCGCCGCGGCATCGGCCGGGCCGAAGACATAATAGTCGAACAGCGCCTGCCAGCCCCGCTTCTCATGCGCCGGCCGATCGCGCAGCGCCAGCAAGGCGTGGAGCAACGTCGTCATCGGCGTATCGTGATGGTCGGCGACCCGGTTCCACCAGAAATTGACCAGCACGTTGAAGGGGTCCAGCGCCTCCACCTGATGCCACCACAGGGCCGGATAGACGAGCAGGTCGCCCGGTTCGAGCTCGGCGATCTCCCCCGCCGCCACCGCCTCCGCGAAACGCGGATAGAGGTCGAGATCGGGAGCGGCAAAATCGACCATCGTCACCGCCTGGCCACCCGGCGTCGGTTCGAGCGGTCCGGGATAGAGGTTGGCGATCTGCTCGGGCGGAAAGAGCGTGAAGCGGCGCCGGCCGACGGCGCAGGCGGCGGCATTGTCCGACATGTCGTGATGCGCGGCGGCGACGGTGCGATTGCCGATCCAGATGCTGGCGAGCGGCGGATGGGCAGCAAAGAGACCGTCTGCGGGTAAGAGCGGATTGTCGTGGCGCAGGCCGGGGAAGAAATGGTCGAGGTCGGTCGAACCGACGTAGAGCGCGGCGCCGTCATCGCTCCGCTGCCCCTTCGCCAGCCGCGCCATGACCATCGGCAGCGGCAGGCGTTCGGTGCGGAAGTTCATGCCGGTGCCAGCGCGATCGTAATGGAAGCGCCCACGGATTGCCGGGTCGCCGAGATAGGCGACGAGCGGTCGCCCGGCATCGAAGCGGGCGAGATAGTCGGCGACCGCTTCGGGCCCGCCACGTCCGGCGGCGACGAGCGGCCAGTGCGCCACCGCGCCACGCAAGATCGTCGGCACGCCGGCCTCGACGATCGCCGCGAGATCGGGCGCCATACCACGACCGTCGATCTCGCGGGTGCGGCGGGTCACGCGCAACGGCGACGCATCGTCACGCACCACGGCGCACCGCCCGTTCGGCGAGCCACGGCAATGTGCCGAGCGACGAGGCCGCCCAGATCGCCGGTCGCAGGAAATCGTCGTGGTGCAGCGCGGCAAGGGCGGTGGCATCCAGCGTTGCCAGCCGGGCCTCCGCGACGACATGGCAGTCGGGCACGCGGAAGGAGGCGCCGCCGGCGGTCTCGACCTGGAGTTCGACCGGTTCGAGCAGATCGTGGCGCAGCAAGGCCGCGGACAGATGCGGCGCGATCTGCGTCCCGGCATAGATCCGCCGCAACACGCCGCCGATCCGATCGAGCAGCGGCGCCTGGCCGCCGTGCGGCAGGAAGATCGGCGCGCCTTCCGCATCACTGACCCGCGGATGCGCGGGGTCGATATGGATCGTCGGCGCGCCGCCGTCTGCCGGCACGCCGATCGAAAAGGGCCCCCGCTGCAACAGGGCGGGGATGTAATGGGCGTCCCAGCGATCGTCGTCGAGGAACAGGTTCTGGTCGCGCGCGAAGCCGAGCAGCGCGACCGCGTCATAGCCGCCATCCGCCCTGGCGCGGAACACGATCGGATATTCGCGGGCGACATCCTCGAATTCGGTGGCGAACACCGCGACCTGATTGACCGCATCGCCGAAGCCGGCGCCGCGTTCCAGCCGCACGCGCAGCCCCGCATGATCGACATTGTTGAGCGGCTGGGGCGTGGAGGCCGTCATATCAGCAACATACCGTAAGAACGTCGCGGGGGAAGGCCGCGCCGTACGGCCCGGCCCTCCCCTCGCGATCAGAAGCGCAGCCGCGCGCCGACCAGATAGCGGGCGGTACCCTCCGTTTGGTACCACGTGTTGATATAGTCCCGGCCGTAGGTCCGCACCCCCTCCTCCAGCAGGTTGATGCCTTCGAAGGTCACCGCGAGGTGCGGCGTGACATCGTAACTGATGTTGAGGTCGAGCTGGCTGTACGGCGCGGTGAACACCGGATTGTGGTAGGTGTCGCGGTTCAACTGGCTGAGGAACTTCGCCCGCCAATTGTATGCCAGCCGTGCCGACAGGCCGTATTTGTCGTAGATCAGCGTCGCATTTGCGGTGTCCGACAGGCCGACCAGAGCGAACTGGTCGACGTTCGGATCGGCCGCCGTGTCGATGCCGACATTGCCCCGCACAAGGGTATAGCTCGCCGCGACGCCGAAGCCGGTGTCGCCGAGGAAATACTGGCCCGCGACCTCGAAGCCGTAGATCTCCGCTTCCTTGTTGTTGATCGGCGTGTTGACCGAGAAATTGAACAAGGGATCATTGGCGTCCGCAGTAATGTCGACGGCAGCCAGCGTCTGGTCGACGAAGCCCTGATCGAGGGATCGCGTCTGCGTGTTGTAATGGGCGGCGAACTGCGCATTGGCGGCGGCGACGTTGCCGCTGTTCTGCTGCAACAGCGCGGTATAGGTGAACAGATTGACGTCGGTGATGTCCGCCGCGAACGTGTTGGTCAGCTGCGTCTTCGCCGTCCCCGACCGCGTCCCCGCCTGGCCCGAGGTCGGATCGCGCAGGCCGAACAGCTGGCGATTGACCAACGTGTTGCCGATGAAGTTCTTCACCCGCTTGTCGAAGAAGCCGAGCGACAGATAGACGTCCTTGCGCGGATACCATTCCAGCGACACGTCGAAATTGTCGGAATTGAGCGGATCGAGATCGGTGTTGTTGGCGTAGCCGGTGGCGACGCCGCCGATCGCGGTCGGACGCGGCGGCGCCTGGCTGACGCCGCTGGACGCGAACAGGCTGCCATAGGGCGCGCGCGCGATCGTCTTGCTGTACGACAGGCGCCCCTTCAGTGTCCGCGTCAGGTCGACCGAGAAGTCCATCGCCGGCAGCAGATTGTTGTAGCGCCCCTTCGAGGTCACCGCCTGACGATCGGTCGAGTTGAGGACCGTAAAGTCGTTGTCCGCCTGCCAGACGATCGCCAGCGGGATCGGCTGCAGCGAGGTCGCGTTGACGCGGGTGCTCTCGAACCGCGCCCCGGCGACCAATTGCGCGTTCATGTCGCCGAGCTGGCCGTTCCAGGTGACCTGGCCATAGACCGCCCAGATCTTTTCCTGGACGCGATTGTCGTTGTTCGCGTCGATGTTGTTCTGGTGGTTCACCCCGTCGTTGGTGATGCCGATGTAGTAATTGTACAGCGAGTTGTAGAGCTTGGTCGCATCCTCGGTGCGGAAGGCGATCTTGGTGTTGGCGTCCGGGTTCGGGCTGTTGTGGGTGAACTGGCAGACGGTGCAGAACTGGAAGACCTGGCCCGGTGCGACCGTGGCGATCTCCGGCGGCAGCGAATTGCCCCAGTCGCCGAGTACCTGCCGCGTATTATACTGCGTCTGGCGGGTATCGGTCTCGCGATAGTCGCCGCCGAAGTCGAAGCGGCTGCCGCCGCCGAGATCGTAGCCGCCATCGAGCCGCAATTCCTTGATCCGCTGCGTCTGCGTTGAGGCGAACTGGCGCTGCACCGCGCCCGACAGGTCGCCGACGTCGATGATGCCGTTGTTGTTGCCCTTGATGAAGGACTGGCCCGTCGGCGTCACGCTGCGCGTGCCGTCGTTGATCGACAGCGTCTGACGCGGGAAGCCGTCGGTGCCCCAATCCACCGAATGGGCGGTGACCACCGGCGCGTTGAACGCCACCGTGGTCGACGTCTGGCCGTTCGGATTGTCGGGCAGGCTCTCCGCCTTGCCGATATGGCCGTCGAGGGCGAGCTTGAACCGGTCGGTCACCTGCCAGGCGATGTTGCCGCCGAAGTCGTACAGGCGGTTCTTCTGCGCGCGATAGGCCTGTTCGAAGGCCTCGTCCTTCACGCCGTTGATCGTTTCGTGCAGGTAGCGCGTCGTCGCGATGCCGTCGGCGGCGCTGTCGAAGGTCACCTCGTCGAACGGCCGGTTAAACCAGTTGGACTGGGTCGAGCGGCGCTCGGATTCACGCAGCTGCGCGTAGAGCGCGTCGGCGGTGATGGTTAGATTGTCGACCGGCCTGAACTGGATGATGCCCTGGCCATTGAGCCGCTCGCGGCTCGCCTCGGAGAAATGGTAGCGGCTGTCGTTGGGTACCGAAACCAGGGTGCTGCCGTTCGCCGGCGCGTTGTTGATCTTGGTCGCCTGATTCACGAAGCCATTGGCGGGATTGAGGAAATCCGACAGCGTCCGGATATTCCAATCGTCGTTGGCCTGGCTGGCATAGCTGTAGTTGCGCTTCTGGTAGCTGCCGAACAGCGACACGCCGAACTTCTGGTCGGGATCGCTCCAGCTGGCGACGCCCGACACTTCCGGCGTCACATGGCTGCCGCAGCTGATGCAGGCGTCGGCGCCATTGTCATAGCTCGCCTTGGCGCCGATCGAGCCGGTCAAACCGCTTTGCCGCGCGTCGAGCGGGCGGCGGCTGACGATGTTGACGGTTGCGCCGATGCCGCCCGACGGCACCGCGGCGCGACCGGTCTTGTAGACCTCCAGCGTCTTGACGCCTTCGGAGGCGAGATTGGCGAAATCGAACGAGCGGCCGAAGCCGCCCGCGCCATCGCCACCCTGATCGCCGCCGACCGCGACGATGTCCGACGTCGCCAGCTGGCGGCCGTTGAGCGTGACGAGATTGTATTGCGCGCCGAAGCCGCGGACCGTGACGGTCGAGCCTTCGCCATTGACCCGGTCGATCGACACGCCGGTGATCCGCTGCAGCGACTCGGCAAGGTTGGTGTTGGGGAATTTGCCGATATCCTCGGCGCTGATCGCATCGACGATGCCGCTCGAATCGCGCTTGATCGCGATCGACCGTTCCAGCGAGGCACGGACGCCGGTGACGACGATGTCGTCGCCCGCCTGCGTGTCGGGCAAGGGATTGGTCGCGGTGGCGCCGCCTTCGGTCACCGGTGCGCCGCGTGCCGTATCGGCCTGCGGCGTGCCCGCCTGCGGATCTGCCGCGGGCGCGGTCTGTGCCAAGGCCGCCACCGGCATCGCCATGGCGCCGGCCAGAGCCAGCGTCGACGCGGAACGCGCCAGCACACGGGCGAGATCGATCCCCCTCATATCATCCTCCTCCACTGCCGGCGGAAGGCCGGCCAACCTGAACCTGGCGATGTCGTCTCGCCATGATGTGGTTCTACCGTAGCCGACAACGATGTCAATGGCAGTCATGCTGACGGTCGCGGCGACGGCGGAGGTTTGGGTCGCGAAAGCACGATCGGATGGCAGCGCCGCTCAGGGCCGCGTTCGGCAAAAAGAACGGCTGCCGCGCCTTACGCGGCAGCCGTGAGACCGGTCGGCACCGCCGGCCGGTTGGGGAACGGTACGAACCGGACGAGCTGCGACCACGAGGTGGTGGATGGTCAGCCTGCCGCTTCCCATCGCTGTCGCAGTGCGCCCGCGCTTGACAAAGGATCATCAATTCCGACAACGGTGTCAACACCGGCGCGACCGGAATCGAAAGGGAGGGGTTATGCGTCGGTCTCGGATGATGGCGATTCTTGCGGTTGCGACGGTCGGCACGGCGACGGTCGGAGTCGCGCAAGTGGCTCCCCCGACCCCGTCGACGCCGGCGAATACTGCCCATCCCGATCGTTGGCCGGCGCTTCGCTCGCCCGTCCGCCCCAATCCGGCGATGGAGCGCAAGATCGACCAGCTGATCGCCCGCATGTCGGTGGAGCAGAAGGTCGGCCAGGTCGTGCAGGGCGACATCGCCTCGATCACCCCCGACGACGTGCGCCGCTACCATCTCGGTTCGGTGTTCAATGGCGGCAATTCGGATCCGGGCGGTCGCTACAACGCCCCGGCGAAGGACTGGCTGGCGCTGGCCGATGCCTTCTGGGACGCATCGACCAGCGACGATCCCAAGCTGCCGCGCATTCCGGCGATCTGGGGAATCGACGCGGTGCACGGCCACAGCAATATCGTCGGCGCGACGCTGTTCCCGCACAATGTCGGTCTCGCCGCGATGCGCGATCCCGAGCTGATGCGGCGGATCGGCGCGGCGACGGCGGTGGAGATGCGCGTCACCGGCATCGACTGGACCTTTGCGCCGACGATCGCGGTGGTGCGCGACGACCGCTGGGGCCGCACCTATGAAGGATTCGGCGAGACGCCCGCGATCGCCGCGAGCTACGCCGGTCCGCTGATCGAGGGGCTGCAGGGCCGGATCGGCGACCGTGACTGGCTGAAAGGGCCGCATGTCATCGCCACCGCCAAGCACTTCCTGGGCGACGGCGGCACCAGGAACGGCCGCGACCAGGGCGATGCGCAGATCGGCGAGGACCAGCTGCGCGACCTCTTCGCGCCGCCCTATGGAGCCGCGATCAACGCCGGCGTGCAGTCGATCATGGTCAGCTTCTCGAGTTGGAACGGCCGCAAGATGACGGGCAACGACAGCCTGCTGACCGGGGTCGTCAAGCGGCGTTGGGGCTTCGATGGATTCCTGGTCGGCGACTGGAACGCCCATGGCCAAGTCGAGGGCTGCTCGACCACCGACTGCCCGCAGGCGATCAACGCCGGTCTCGACATCTATATGGCGCCAGACAGTTGGAAGGGGATCTGGCAGTCGACGCTGCGCGAGGTGCAGTCGGGCGCGATCCCAATGGCCCGGCTCGACGATGCGGTGCGGCGGGTGCTGCGGGTGAAGTTCCGGGCCGGCATCTTCGAGGCCGGGCGGCCGTCGTCGCGTCCCTTTGCCGGCCGCTACGACATGCTCGGATCGCCGGAGCATCGCGCTATTGCACGCCAGGCGGTCGCCGAATCGCTGGTGCTGCTCAAGAATGCGGGCGGCCTGCTGCCGCTGAAGCCGGGCGCGCGCATCCTGGTCGCCGGCGACGGCGCGGACGACGTCGCCAAACAATCCGGCGGTTGGACCCTGTCGTGGCAGGGCACGGGGACGAAGCCTGCCGATTTCCCCGGCGCGACGACGATCTGGCAGGGGATCGACGCGGCGGTGCGCGCCGCCGGCGGCACCGCGACCCTCGCGGCCGACGGCGCCTTCTCCGCCCGACCCGACGCCGCGATCGTGGTGTTCGGCGAGAATCCCTATGCCGAGTTCCAGGGCGACCGTAGCGACGTCGCTTTCGACGATCCCGCCACGACGGACAATCTGGCGACGATGAAGCGGCTGCGCGCGGCCGGCGTGCCGGTGGTCGCGGTCTTCCTGTCGGGGCGGCCCCTGTGGGTGAACCCCTATCTCAACGCCGCCGACGCCTTTGTCGCCGCCTGGTTGCCGGGGTCGGAAGGCGCGGGGGTCGCCGACGCGCTGTTCGGCGCGCGGCCCTTCCGTGGCACCCTGCCCTATAGCTGGCCGAAGCGCTCCGACCAGAGCCCGCTCAACGTCGGCGACGCCGGCTACGACCCGCTCTTCGCCTACGGCTTCGGCCTGAAGACCGGGCAGCCGGGCGAGCTGCCGCGGCTCGACGAGCGGCGGGCTGATGGGGGAGGCGATCGCAACACGCTGTTCGCGCGCGGCAAGGCCACCGGCGGGCGGCGGCTGCTGATCGGCGCGCCCGGCCAGCTCGCCGCCAATCCCGGTCCCGAACGGATCAGCCAGCGTCCCGCCGACCGGCGCGCGCAGGAGGATTCGGTCCGCCTTGCCTGGACTGGTGCGGGCGAGGCGACGGCGGCACTGGTCGGTCCGCCGATCGACCTGACCCGCGAGGCGAATGGCGATGTCGCGCTGATCATCGAGCTTCGCGTCGATGCCGGGCCGGCGGCGCCGGTGACGCTGGACGGCGTCGCGGTCACACCGCGCCTCGCCGCTTTGGCGAACGCCAAGACGTGGGGTGAAATCGCCGTGCCACTGCGCTGCCTCGGAAAGACGGATCTCGGCAAGGTGACGGCGCCGTTCGCGCTGACCACCGCGGGGACGCTGGACGTGACGATTTCCGCCATGCGCTTCGGTTCGCCGGGTGAGGGGCTGGTCGACTGCCGCTGACCGACCCGCCGTTGCGCAGGCAGGGCAAGCGGTTAAGGTCGGGTGGTGACGCAGACCCTGCCTAACGCCGATTCCTTACGCGCGCGCCGTCTGTTCCGGCGGTCGACCCGGCGCCGGTCGCTGCGCGCGGAGCCTGTTGCGCCGCCCCGTTATCCGGTCGCCGCAGCCCGGCCGCCTGCCGTGCCGACTCGACGACGAGGAACGGCATGACGATCATCACGATCAAGGACGTCGCGACGCGGGCCGGCGTCTCGCCCAAGACGGTGTCGCGGGTGATCAACGACGAGGCGCATGTCCGTGCCGAGGTGCGCGAGGCGGTGCTGCGCGTCGTCGCCGAGCTCGGCTACCGCCCCAATGCCTTCGCGCGCGGGCTGTCGAGCGCCCGGTCGTTTCTGGTCGGGCTGTTCTTCGACGATCCCGCGTCCAGCTATGCCGGCGATGTGCAACGCGGTGCGCTGGAACGATGTCGCGAGGTCGCGCACCACCTGCTGATCGAACAGGTCGACCGCGCGCAGCCGGATTGGATGGCACGACTCGACTCGGCGCTGCGCGCGGTGCGGCTGGCGGGCGCGATCCTGACCCCGCCGATCGGCGACTGGCCCGAATTGCTCGATCTGTTCGCCGCGCATGACGTGCGCGTCGTGCGGATCGCGCCCGGCGAGGCGCTGGATCGCACGCCACAGGTGCGAATGGACGACCGCGCTGCTGCACGCGAACTGACCGAGCGGTTGATCGCGCTCGGCCATCGCGACATCGCCTTTATCAAGGGCAATCCGATGCACGAGGCGAGCGCGCGACGCTGGCACGGGTTCAGCGATGCGATGGCGGCAGCGGGGATCGCGGTGCCGACGGCGCGCGTGCTGCAGGGCGACTTCACCTTCCGGTCCGGCCTCGCCGCGGCGGAGGCGATCCTGGCGGCGGCGCATCGGCCGAGCGCGGTGTTCGCCAGCAACGACGAAATGGCCTTCGCGGTGCTGGTCGTGGCGATGCGACACGGGCTGACGGTGCCGGGCGACCTGTCGCTGGTCGGCTTCGACGATGCCGCGATCGCGCGTATGGCCTGGCCGCCGCTGATGACGATCCGCCAGCCCAACGCGGAAATGGCGGCGGCGGCGGTCGACCTGCTGATCGGTCCGGGTGCGGCCCGCGATGGCGAGGCGCCGTGCATCGAATTGCCCTATGCCCTGATCGAACGGCCTAGCGTTGCGCGCGTCGGCGGCTGAACCGATCCGGAAAGTCGCAAAGGTCGCACTCATCGCACCTGTTCATCCCGCGGGGCGCGACGCGGCGATCGAGCGGCGCCCCGTAGCAAGGCTAAGCGTGACAGCCGTTGTAGGACAGCGGAAACCGCCTCGGCCGGGTCAGCCCGTGGCGGGCAGGTCGAGGACGAAGCTCGCCCCCCCTTCCGCGGCGGCGAGGGCGATCGTCGCGCCATGGGCGTCGAGCAGCGAGCGGGCGATCGTCAGGCCGAGGCCGGTGCCGCCCTCCGCGCGACGGGTGGTGAAGAACGGCTCGAACAGCCGCGCCGCATCCGCCTCGGCGATGCCGGGTCCGTCGTCGGCGACGCGGAGCAGCACACGGCCGTTCGCAGCCTCGCCACCGATCGTCACCCGGCCGGCACCGGCACGGCGGCTGTTGTCGAGCAAGGTCGCGATCACCGTCTCGAGCGCGGCGGCCGGCAGGGCGACCGGTGGCAGTGCGCGGGCAAGACCGACCTCCACCACGATCCGCTGCTGCGCATCGGCGATACGGCCGAGGATGGGCCCGATCGCCGCCGCCGCGCTGGGCGTCGCGGCGGTCATGTCGGCACGGGCGAGATCGAGCAGGCGGGTGACGAGCTGCGCCAGCCGCCCGGCATCGCCATCGATATGGGCGAGGAAACGGGCGCGCTCCGCCGCGGTCATCGTCGGCCCATGGTCCTGCAGCAGCTCGATCGCGCCGCGGATGCCGGCGAGCGGCGTCTTGAATTCGTGGCTGACCGCATAGGCGACGTCGCGCAGGTAGCGCGAGCGACGCTCGATCGCGGCGGCCATGGTGGCGAAATCGGCGTAGAGGCCCTGGATCTCGATCGCCGCGGTTGGCGGCACCTCCGGCACGCTGCCATGGCCGCCGGCGACCGCGCGGGTGGCGGCGCCGAGCCGCTCGATTGGCCGCGTGATGCCGCGCGAGATGACGCCGCTGAGCAGCACGAGCAGACCGAAGATGACGAGGATGCCGAACGCGATCTTGCCGCGATCCTCGTACAGCCCCTTGAACAAGGCACGCGCCGAGCGCGACAGCAGCAGCACGCCGACGACGCGGCCGTCGACGACGATCGGCCGGGCATGGTGGATGCGGATCGCCGCGGCGCGCGACAGCCATTCGAAGCGATAGACCGCCTGATAGCCACCGTTGCGGCGCAGCACGGTGCGTGGGATTCCGGCCCGCGCCGCGGCGACCTCCGGCAGGGCGGCATAACTGCCCGCCGGGGCACGGCCGGCGACGAGGCGGCCGTTGCGGTCGAGCAGCAGGATCGACGCCAGCGTGGTCGCGCCGGTCTGTGCGAGGACGGGCGTGAGACGGCCGGCGGCGGCCTGTGCATCGGCGGCCGGCGGCGGGGCCGGCGCGGGGGAGGGCCGTTCGGGGAGGATCGTTGCGGTGGACAGGTCGACTTCGGCGGGGTCGGGCGGATCGGCGACCATTGTCCCGCATGCGGTCCTACGCAGGCAGGAACCAAGAGCCTCGGGCGGCACCTTCTGTGACTCTGGGCTGCTGCGTCCGCAGGAGCACGGCGACGCGGCGGGTGCGGCCGGCCAGTCCACCGCCGCGGCCGCCGCCAGCGCGGCGCCCTGCGCGACCAGCTCCGCCTCGGTCTGGCGGACCAGCGTGTTCTCGTAGACGCGCAGGAAGATCGCGCCGAACCCGGGCAGCGCCGCGACCAGGAACAGGGTCGCGAACAGGATGGTGCGCAGGTGCAGGCGCGGCCAATGGCGCTTCACCCTGTCCTTGAGCGCGGCGATCATCCGGGCGCACCGGCGCACGGCCCAAGGCGATAGCCGATGCCGGGCCGCGTCTCGACCACGTCGCCGCCGCCGACGCCGGCGAACTTGGCGCGCAGGTTGCGGACGTGGCTGTCGATCGTGCGGTCGGTGATCGCAAAGCCGGGGCCGTGCAGCCGGTCGATGATCGCGTCGCGGCCGAACACCTTAGCCGGCATCGCGGCGAGCGTGCGCAGGATCGAGAATTCGCTGACGGTCAGCGGCACCTCAATCCCGTCCCAGCAGGCGCGCCAGCCGTCGAGATCGAGGCTGAGCCGGCCGTGGCGGATCGGTCCGGCGGCGCCCGCCACGGCGGGGGGACGCGCGGCGGTGCGGCGCAGGATCGCCATGACGCGCGCCACCACTTCGCGCGGGGAAAAGGGTTTGACGACATAATCGTCGGCGCCGAGCTCGATGCCGAGGATGCGGTCGATCTCGTCGTCGCGGCTCGACAGGAACAGGATCGGCACCTCGCCCCCGGTGCTGCGCAGGCGGCGGCACACCTCCAGTCCGTCGAGGCGCGGCATGTTGATGTCGAGCACGACGAGATCGGGCGCGGGCACCGACACCGCGGCGGCGAGCGCCGCCTCGCCATCCGCCGCCTCGACCGTGTCGAGCCCCGCCTTGGCGAGCGCGAAGACCAGCAGGTGACGGATGTGCGGATCGTCATCGACGACCAGGATGGTACGGGGCATGGGACAGGGGATCATCCGAACGCTCCTTTCCGTCAATTGCCGCAATCGCGGCCGAGCGGCGCCGGCGGCGCATCGCGACCGATCGCGGCGCGCGCGGCGGCGAGGCGGCGGGCGCCGCGCCAGGTCCAACGATGCCAGTCGGCCTGGCGGCAGGCCAGCGTCGCCACCGCCCGGTCGCGCAGGGCGGTCACCTGCGGCCGCAGCCGCGGACCGGCGCGCCGTTCGAGGACAAGAAGTGGCGCCAATGCCGAGGGGCCGAGATCGTGGAGATAGGCGAGGTCGACCTGGTCGGCGCGGGTGGCGTGGCGGACGGTCCAGCCGGCGGCGAGCTCGCCGTAGTCGACCAGGGTGGAGGCGGCGAGCACGAGCAGCGCGGCGAGCGCATTGGCATTGACCAGCCAGCCGAGCGAGCGTCGCGCCAGCCACTGCCAGGCGATCAGGCCGACGCCGCAGGCGACCAGCGCCATCCACACCAAGGCGGCGAGGCGCAGCGTGGTGAGCATATAGGCATCGACATAGTCGAGCAGGCGCAGGATGCTGGACGCGACGAGCAGCAGGGTCTGGGCGAGCCAGAGCAGCACCAGCCGCCGGATCGCGGGGCTGGCCGCGGCGGCGCTGCCCGGCCGCAGCGCGCCGGTGACGAAGGCGGCGGCGAGCAGCGCGACGAGGATCAGCGTATAGGCGCCCTGATGCGCATAGCCGGCCAGGGTGACGCCGGCCGGCAGCGGCGCCCCGCTCCACAGGAACAGCAGGTCGAGCGCATTCTGGATCGCGAAGACCAGGTTGAACACCGCCAGCGAGACGGTGAGCGTGGCCAGCGGCAATGCCAGGTCCAGAGGGCGCGCGCGGCCGCTGCCGACCCAGCGCAGGCTGCGCGGGCGCAGCGTCGCCCAGGCGAGCGTCGCGATCGCGGCTAGCGTCACCGCATGGCCGACCAGCCGGTCTATCGCGGGCGGCTGGATCGCCTCGAGTGCGGCACCGATCAGCGGATTGGCGAGCGCGAAGAGCAGCAGGAAGACGGCGCCGCCGGCCAGCGGCAGGACGATCAGCGACATCGGCAGCGGCGCGCGGCCGCTACGCCCCGCCTGCGCCCGCGCCGCATCGTGCAGCGGCGCCGGGACGGCGAAGACGAGCTGGCTGGCGAGCCGGGTCGCCCAGCGCGCGGCATCGTCGAAGCGATGACGCGGCAGCAGCGCCGCGCTGGCGAGCGCGGTCCAGAACAGGCACCAGGCGATCGGCCCCGGTGCGTCGACCAGCACCAGCGCCATCGTGCCGGCAAGCGCCAGCGCCATCAACGGCGCGCCGCGTCGCAGCGCCGGGACGCAGGCGGCGGCGAGCAGGCACCAGGCGAGCGCGAAGCCGCCGAGCGTCGCACCGAAGCCGCGATCGAAGAACACAAGGTCGAAGACGAGCGCCAGCGCGCCGGCGGCGGCGATCTTGGCGAGGAAGCCGCCGCGCGCGGCGATGGGACGGGATTGGGGCAAGGCACGAGGCTCCGTCAAAGGGGCGGGATCGTGCGGTGATGAAGGCGCAGCGTTCAGGGCGTGCCGGTGACGGCGTCACCGGTCGATGGGGATGATGTGCAGGGTCCGTGCAGGAGAGCGTACGGCCGGTTACGTTGCACGCCCGCCGAGGGTGTCCTTCGCCACGCCTCCGCGCCTCCGCGCGAACCGATCTCCGCCGCGCTGAACCAGCGGCAGGATGCTCAATCCCGCCCGGGCTGCACCCGCGTCATCGCCAGCGCGGCGAGCAGCAGCGCGCCGGCGGCGAAGACCAGGGTCCAGATCGGCGCGGTCGGGAAGAAGTGCTTGGTGATCGAGCCCATCACCGTCGCGACGAGCAATTGCGGCACGACGACGAAGACGTTGAACAGGCCCATGTAGATGCCGAGCTTGCGCTGCGGCAGGCTGGAGGCGAGGATCGCATAGGGCATGGCGAGGATCGACGCCCAGGCGATGCCGATGCCGATCTCGCTGGCCAGCAGCCATTTGGGGTCGGTCACCAGAAAGAAGCTGGCGAAGCCGGCGGCCCCGCACAGGAGGCCGACGATATGGGTGCGCGCCTGGCCGATCCGCCGCGACAGCAGCGGCAGCAGGGTCAGCGCGGCGACCGCGGCGATGCCGTTATAGGCGGCGAACAGCACGTCGACCCAATTGGCGCCTTCCTGATAGAGCGGGCTCGCCGCATCGGGCGCGCCGAAGAAGCGGCCGGCGACGATCGGCGTGGTGTTGATCCACATGATGAACAGCGCCGACCAGCTGAAGAACTGCGCCACCGCCAGCCGCTTCATCAGCACCGGCATGCCGGCGAAATCGCCGACGATATGGCCGAGCAGGCCGGGGCTGCGCCCCGCCTTCGCGCGCGCCACCGCGATCATGCCGGCAAGGCCGTAGGCGACGAACAGGCCGCCGAGGACATAGACCTCCTTCTCGAGCCGCTGCGTCGCGACGATCGCGACGATCAGGACGCCGGCGGCGATCCAGCGCAGGCTGGCGAGCGGATTGCGCGCGGCGAGGATGCGGACGACATGATCCGCCTCGTCGGGATCGGCGGCGCCATGGAAGCGCGCCATCTCGTCCGGCGCATATTCGCGGGTGGTCAGCACCGTCCACAGCACCGCCAGGACCAGCGCCGCGCCGCCGAACCAGAAGGCGAAGCGCACCGTGTCGGGGATGCCGCCCGCCGCCGCCTGGTTGGAGACGCCGAGATGTTCGAGCAACCAGGGGAAGATCGAGCCGAACACCGCGCCGGCGCCGATGAAGGCGGTCTGCACCGCATAGCCGGCGGCGTGCTGGTCGCGGTCGAGCATGTCGCCGACGAAGGCGCGGAACGGCTCCATCGAGATGTTGAGCGAGGCGTCGAGCACCCACAGCATCAGCGCCGCGACGAGCAGCGACGGGCTTTCCGGCATGACGAACAGCGCGAGGCCGGCGAGCAGCGCGCCGGCGAGGAAATAGGGCCGCCGCCGGCCGAGCCGGCCGAGCCAAGTCCGATCGCTCATATGGCCGATGATCGGCTGGACGAGCAGGCCGGTCAGCGGCGCGGCGATCCACAGCGCCGGCAGATCGTCGAGGCTGGTGCCGAGCGACTGGAAGATGCGGCTCATGTTGGCGTTCTGCAGCGCGAAGCCGATCTGGATGCCGAAGAAGCCGAACGAGATGTTGAACAGCCCCGCCCAGCTCTGGCGCGGACGGCGGGCGAACGTATCGGTCATGCAAGGTCCTTCAGCGCCGCCGCATGCGGCGGGAAATTGAGCAGGCAGCCGTCGAGCAGCGCGTCGATCGCGGCGAGGTCGGCGACCGGCGCCGCGGCGCGCAGGCGGCCGGCGGGCGGGAAGGTGCCGTAACCGGCGAACAGCACCTCCCACGACATCGGCGCATAATAGCCGGCGAGATCGCGGCTCTCGACCAGGGCGGCGACATCGCGACCGGTGAACCAGGCGGTCATGATCGCCTTGAGATCGTCGGACAATCGGTCATGCCCGGCATTGTCGCGCCAATAGGGCGTGTCAATGCGGCGGTTGAGCCGATAATGCGCGACGATATAGTCGCGGATCCCCTCGTAGCGGCGGGCGATGCGCGCGTTGAAGCCATCGCGGTCGCGCGGCGAGCGGCCGCCCGCCTCATAGGCGCGGAGGAAGCCCTCCACCGTCGCCTGGACGAGGTGCAGCGCGGTCGCCTCGAGCGGCTCGATGAACCCCTGCGCGAGGCCGATGGCGAGGCAATTGCCCGCCCAGCTGCGTTCGACGCGGCCGACCTTCATCATCAGATGGCGCGCCGGCGTCGGATCGTCGAGCCGGCCGAGGTGACGGCGCAGTTCCGTCTCCGCCTCGTCCGGCGACAGGTAGGAGGAGGCATAGACATAGCCGTTGCCGGTGCGCGCGGTCAGCGGGATCGCCCAGGCCCAGCCGGCCGACAGCGCGGTGGCGCTGGTATGGGCGTCGAGCGTTGCGCCGCGTGGGGTCGGCATGACCACGGCACGGTCGTTGAACAGATTCTCGGCGAAGGGGCGGAAGGGCACGCCCAAGGCCTGCTGCAGCAACAGGCTGCGAAAGCCGCTGGCGTCGACGAACAGATCGGCGGCGAGCGGATCTTGGTCGCGCAGGGTCAGGCTGGCGATGTCGCCCGTGTCGGCGACGACCACCGCTTCCACATGCGCGCGGACATGGCGGACGCCACGGCGGATCGCCTCGGCGCGCAGCACCTCGCCGACCTTGTGCGCGTCGAAATGGTAGCCGTAGCCGACCGGGAACGGGAAGTTCGGCGGTGCGACGGGCGCACGGCCCGCGGCGGCGAGGCGGCTGTTGAGGAAGAAGCGATCCGGATGCGCAGGCACGTCGGCACCGGTGCGGCGGGCGTGCGCGCTGGCGTGGAAGGCGGGCTGGGTGTGGAGGTCGACCGCGCCGGCGAAGGGGTGGAAGTAGGCACTGCCCGGCTCGCCCCAGCCGTGGAAGGCGATGCCGACCTTGTAGGTCGCATCGGCGGCCGGCATCCAGTCGGCCTCTGCGATGCCGAGCCCGTCGAACAATGCTTTGAGTTGCGGCGTCGAGCCCTCGCCGACGCCGACTATGCCGACGTCGGGGGATTCGACCAGGGTGATCGCGGCGTCGGGCCAGGCCGTGGCCATCAGGCAGGCCGCCATCCACCCGGCGGTGCCGCCGCCGACGATCGCGATGGTGGGCGCGGAAGTGGCGGCCGCGTCGGTCACCCCTGCCCTCCCAAGTCATGCCCATGCAGGCGAAAATCCAGAGAGGCTGCGGTTGCGCTTCCAGCCGTGACCTCCGCGTGTCTGGATCCCCGCCTGCGCCGGGACGACGGTGCCGGTAGGTCCCCTGCCTTCGTCACCCCGGGCTCGTTCCGGGGTCCACCGTGCCGCAGACGCCACGCGCGTTGCGAGCGTGGCGGGGTGGATGCCGGAACGAGTCCGGCATGACGAAAGAACATGCGGCAGCCGAGCGCGATTCTCCGCCGCGCTCGAGGAAGAGGCACGGGATGCCTCCCGCTCACCTCTTCCCCTTGCCGGCCGCGACGAAGCGGATCGCCTGGCCGCCGCCGGGGGCGAGGGTGAGGGTCAGCGTGTCGCCCTTCTTCACCGGCCGCTTCTCGATGGCGATCGCGTGGCGCGCCTCGGTGCGATAGTCCGCACCGTCGCCGTCGCGATAGATTTCTGCGGTGTAGCTCCTGCCGCCGTCGAGGAAGTCGAGCGGCACGGTCAGCGTCCGGCCGGCCTCGTTGGTGATGCTGCCGAGATACCAGTCGTTGCTCGCCGCATCCTTGCGCGCCACCGTGACATAGTCGCCGACCTCGCCGTTCAGCACGCGCGTGTCCGACCAGTCGACCGGCACGTCGCGGATGAACTGGAAGGCATCCATGTGCTGCGCGTAATTCTCCGGCGTGTCGGCCGCCATCTGCACCGGCGAATAGATGACGACGTAGAGCGCCAGCTGCTTCGCCTCGGTCGACATCAGCGTGCTGCCGCCTTGGCCGGTCAGGCTGAGCATGCCGGGGGTGAAGTCCATCGGCCCGCCGAGCCATTGCGTGAAGAACATATTGGCTTCGTGGTTGGGCGGGTTCTTGCCCGGCCAGGCGTTATATTCCATGCCGCGGCCGCCCTCGCGGCTCAGCCAATTGGGATAGGTGCGGCGCAGGCCGGTGTCCTTGACCGGCTCGTGGCTGTCGATGCCGACCTTGTACTTGGCGGCGGTCTGCACGACGCGCAGATAGTGGTTCACCATCCACTGGCCCTCGTGCCATTCGCGCTTCTTGGTGCCGTCCGCATCGACGCGCTCAATCTGGCCGGCGTCGGTGACGTAGCCGGTCTTCACCACCGGGATGTCGTGGTCGCGCGCGAAGGCAAAGGCGCGGTCGAGCTGCGCGTCATAATGGCTCACCGAACCGCCGGTCTCGTTGTGGCCGACCAGGTGGACGCCCTTCGCCTTGGCGTAGCGGGTCAGCTCCGCCGCATCGAAATCCGGCGTCGGCGTGTCGAACTGCATGTCGTTGCCGTTGCCCAGCCAATCGCCGTCCCAGCCGACGTTCCAGCCCTCGACCAGCACGCCAGGAATCTTGTTGGCGGCGGCGAAGTCGATGTACGTCTTGACGTTGGCGGTGGTCGCGCCGTGCTTGGGTCCGGTCGCCCAGGTCCAGTCGCCCTTGATCATCTTCCACCACACGCCGACGAACTTGGCCGGCTTGATCCAGCTGACGTCGCCGAGCTTGTTGGGCTCGTTGAGGTTGAGTTCGATGTGGCTCATGTACAGGCCGGGCGCGTCGTCCGACAGGATCATCGTCCGCCATGGCGAGGCGAAGGGCGCGGTGCGAGTCACCTTGGGCGCACCGGCGCCGGGGGTCAGCGACGCCTTCAGCGTATTCCCTTCCGACCGGGCGAGATTCATCGCCGCATAGTCGACCAGCGCCGCCTCGTGCAGCGCGGCATGGGTGCCGTCGGCGAGCTTGACCGTCATCACCGTCTGCGCGGTGCCGACCGCATCGAGCGGCGTCTTGTTGTAGAGATATTCCTCGCGGTTCCACTGATAGGCCGGCTTCCACCACGCCGTGCCGCGCTGCGCGAAGGCGAATTCGGTCAGTTCGTCGGCGATGTTGGCAATGTGCAAATTGGGCTGGTCGGGGAAGCTGTAGCGAAAGCCGATGCCGTCATCGAACAGGCGGAAGACGACGTCCATTTCACGCTTGAGGCCGGTCTTCTCGCGGAAACGCAAAGTCAGCTCGTTGTGGCGGTCGCGGATCGTCTTCCACTCGCCATAGGGCTGGTTCCAGCTGCTGTCGGACGACGCCTTGGACTGGCCGATCAGTTCGACGTTGCGCTCGATCTTCGGCGCGTCGGTGAACATGATGCCGAGACGGCTGGGATTGAGGATCGGCTTGCCGTTGCGGGTCACGGCATAGGTCGGGCGCCCGTCATTGTCGAAGGCGATGGCCAGCGCGATGCGACCGTTCGGCGAAGTGGCGGTGGCGACCGGCTTCAGTTGGCCATTCGGATTCTGCGCAACGACGCTGGTATCGGTCTGGGCATGACCCGCCGTGGTGGCCAGTGCCAGCGCCATCGCGGCGCCGAGTGTCCAGGGGTTCATCGTGCCTCTCCAATGCTTTGCGCGATCAATGCGCCATATCCGTCGAAATGCCAGCCCTGTGTCGCCGACTCGCGCAGCGGGCGCCAGCGATTGGGGTCGGCCGGCGCCCAGCGCTGCGGCTCGGGCGACAGGTTGAAGACGCAGAGCAAGGACTCGCCCTCGCCGCGCCGCTCCAGCGCGAGCATCGCCTCGCCCGCCTCGACGACGCGGATGTCACCGGTGAGCAGCGCGGGATGCGCCTTGCGGAAGGCGAGCACGTCCCGCGTCCAGTGCAGCAGCGCATGTGGGTCGCGCTCCTGCCGGTCGACCGCGAGGCTGGCGTGATCCGAACCGATCGGCAGCCACGGCGTCGCGGTGGAAAAGCCGAGGCCCGGGGCATCGGCGGCCCAGGGCATCGGCGTGCGCGCGCCGTCGCGCGACAGGGTGCGCGGCCAGTTGGCGATCGCTTCCGGGTCCTGCAGCTGCTCGAACGGCACGTCGACCTGGGTCAGGCCGAGCTCTTCGCCGTAATAGAGGAAGATGTTGCCGCGTAGCGAGGCGAGCAGCAGCATCTTCATGCGCGCGAAGGCATGCGCCTGCTCCGGCGCCGTCCAGCGCGAGATGGCGCGCGGCGCGTCGTGGTTCTCGAACGCCCAGCTCGGCCAGCCCTGGCCGTCGGCCTCCGGCCATTTCGCCACCGCCTCGGCGACGACCGTCGGGGTCAGCGCCTCGGCATAGAGGAAGTCGAAGCCATAGGCGCTGTTGAGCCGGCGTCCCTCCGCGGTGAACAGCTTCATCTCGCGATCGCTGTCGGCGCCGCCGACCTCGGCCACGGTGAAGCGCGCGTCATAGCTGTCGAACAGCGCCCGGATCCGTTCGAGAAAGCCGGGGATGGCGTCGTGGCTCTGGTTGTAGACGTGGAGCTGGAAGTCGAACGGACGGGTGCGGACCTTGCCGTCGTCGGGCGCCGGCGGATTGTCGCGCAGGTCGGGGTCGAACATCATGAAGTTGATCGCGTCGAGGCGGAAGCCGTCGACGCCGCGCTCCAGCCAGAAGCGCGCGATGTCGAGGAAGGCCTGCTGCACGTCCGGATGATGGCCGTTGACCTGCGGCTGCTCCTTCAGGAAATTGTGCATGTAATATTGGCCGCGGCGCGCGTCCCAGGTCCAGGCCGGCCCGCCGAACACCGATTGCCAGTTGTTGGGCGGCGAGCCTTCCGGCCTGGCGTCGCGCCACACGTACCAGTCCGCCTTGGGATTGTCGCGGCTGGCGCGGCTTTCGGCGAACCAGGGATGCTGGTCGCTGGTGTGCGCCCAGACCTGATCGACGATCACCTTCAACCCCAGCGCATGCGCGCGGGCGACGAGCGCGTCGAAATCGGCGAGCGTGCCGAACACCGGATCGACGTCGCAATAATCGGACACGTCATAGCCGAAATCGGCCATCGGCGAGCGGAAGAAAGGCGACAGCCAGACCGCCTCGACGCCCAGGCCGGCAACGTGATCAAGATGCGCGGTGATGCCGGCGAGATCGCCGATGCCGTCGCCATTGGCATCGGCGAAGCTGCGCGGATAGATCTGGTAGATGGTCGCGCCGCGCCACCAGGGTCTGGTATCGGTCATCGGTCGGCCTTCAGCGCGCAGATCGCATAAGAGAGGGGGGCAAGGGTGACGGACAGGCTGCCCGGCGCGGACACGCGCGCGGCGCAGCCGCTGCCGGCGAGGACGGTCGCAGCGGTGGCGGCGGTGCCGACCTCGACCTCGCGGGTCAGGGGCTTGGTCGCGGTGTTGAAGGCGAGCAGCACTTCCGCGCCCGTTGCCGGATCGATCCGCGACAGCGCGACAAGGCCGGGCTGGTCGCTGCGTGCACGGAGCGTTTCGGTGCCGCGGGTGAGCGCCGGTGTCGCGGTGCGCAGCTTCGCGAGCGCGGCGATCTCGCGATAGAGGGGATGGTCGCGGCCGAAATGCGGGGTCGCGGTGGTGGTGGTCGTGCCGAGCAGGTGATTGTCGTTGTAGCTGGCGGTCTTGCTGCCGAACTGATCCTCGCGCGCGTCTTGGTCGTTGCCGTCGCCGACGAAGCCCTGTTCGTCGCCGGCATAGATGGTCGGCACCCCGCGCAAGGTGAGCAGCATGGCGTGTGCCAGCCGGACGCGCTGCAGTAGTTCGTCGTCGCTGATCAGCGGCATGACGCTGCGGATCGCCATCGCCAGCCGGCCGGCATCGTGGTTGCTGACGAAGGTCGGCAGCTGCACCGCGGTGTCGTAGCCGTGCGCGTAGAGCGCGTCGCCCAGAGTCAGTTTGTCCCAGGCGCCCGGCTCCTGCTTGCCGGTGACGCTTTCCAGGATCGCCTGACGCGTCGCGAAGTCGAGCACGCCGGGCAGCTGGTCGACCACGGTGTGGCGGGCGAGCAGGCCGACGTCGAGCGTCTCGTACGCGACCTCCCCGAAGATGTGGAAATTGGGGATGCCCTTCGCCTTGGCGCGCGCCCGCATCGCCGGCACGAACGCCTGCCAGAAGGCCGGCTCGACATGGCGGGCGGTGTCGATGCGGAAGCCGTCGATGCCGAACCGGTCGATCCAGCCGCCGTAGATGTCGATCATCCCGGCGAGCACGCGCGGGTTCTCGGTCATCAGGTCGTCGAGGCCGCTGAAATCGCCCATCGTCGCGCTTTCGTCGGCGAAGGTCGTATTGCCGCGATTGTGGTAGTAGATCGGATCGTTGAGCCAGGCGGGCACCTTCACGGCCTTCTCCGCCTCGGGCACGAAGGGAGTGTAGGCGTAGCTTGGGTCGGTCAGGTGCGCGAAATTGGCCGGGCTGCGATCCTGGTCGCCCGCGAAGCCGGCGTTGATCGCCGGGCCGGTGACGCCGCCGCGGCGCTGATACGGGTAGTCGGCGCGGCTGCGGTACGGGCAGTCGGGGGTGGCGACGCATTCGCGATACTGGATGACGTCGGCCGTGTGATTGACGACGATGTCCATATAGACCTTCATGCCCCGCTTGTGCGCGGCGGCGACGAGGTCGGCGAAATCCTGGTTGGTGCCGAAATGCGGATCGACCTGGGTGAAATCGGTGATCCAATAGCCGTGATAGCCGGCGGATTGCTGGCCGGGGCCGCCCTGCACCGCCTTGTTCTTGAAGATCGGCGCGACCCAGATCGCGGTGGCGCCCAGCCCCTGGATATAGTCGAGCCGGCGCGTCACGCCCTTCAGGTCGCCACCGTGATACCAGCCCTTGGCGGTCGGGTCGTAGCCGGTGACGCTGCGGTCGCCCGTCAGGCCGCCGCGGTCGTTGGACGGATCGGCATTGTCGAACCGGTCGGGGAGCAGGAAATAGATCACCTCGTCCTGCGGCAGGCGGGCGCGAAAGTCGGTCGCGGCCTGTTGCGCGGCGGCGGATGCGGCGAGGCCGGTCATCGCCAGCAGCGCGGCGGCCAGCGCGGCGTAGGATTTCGCCGATCGGCGCATGTCATTCCCCTCCCGGTGGTCATCCCAGTCGGCGCGGTTCATGCCGCGCTTGGTCGACGCCTTCTGGGAAAGCGGCGCGCACAAGCCAAGCGCAGGGCATACGTATTCACATGCGGCACACCCCCGCCCTTCCGCCGCGCATCCCCTTGGTCTATTGCACCATCATGACGGCTAGGACGCGCAGCAGGGGGGCAGGCGACAAGCCGACGTCGTTCGACATCGCCGCGCTGGCCGGCGTCTCGCAGCCGACGGTCAGCCGCGCGCTGCGCGGCGACCCCACGGTCAGCGATGCGACGCGGATGCGGATCGAGGCGATCGCGCATCAGCTCAACTACAAGGTCGACAAGAACGCCTCGTCACTGCGCCGCGGCCAGGCGATGACCATCGCCCTGCTGTTCTTCGAAGACCCGATGCCGGACGGCACCTACATCAACCCGTTCTTCCTTTCGATGCTCGGGTCGATCCTGCGCACCTGCGCGGCGCGTGGCTACGACCTGCTGACCTCGTTCCAGGACCTGTCCGCCGACTGGCACAAGGATTATGAGGACAGCCGCAAGGCGGACGGGATCATCCTGCTCGGCTATGGCGATTACGAGGTGTACAAGGCGCGGCTGGAGGCGCTGCGCGCGCAGGGCACGCATTTCGTGCGCTGGGGCTCGGTCGATCCCGACGGGCTGGCGACGACGATCGGCAGCGACAATCTGGCCGGCGGCCGCGCCGCAGGCGAGCATCTGATCGCGCGCGGCCGGCGGCGGATCGCCTTCATCGGCCAGGCCGACGACCATTATCCCGAATTCCGCGACCGCTATCAGGGATTGCAGACCGCGTTGCGCGCGGCGGAGCTGCCGGTGCATCTGGGGCTGCACACCGATGCGCTGTCGGTCGAGCAAGGCGGCTATGAGGCGATGCAGCGGCTGATGGCACGCGACATCCCCTTCGACGGGCTGTTCGCCGCCTCCGACCTGATCGCGCTCGGCGCGATGCGGGCGCTGGCGGAGGCGGGGATCAAGGTGCCCGATGACGTGTCGGTGGTTGGTTTCGACGACATCCCCGCCGCCGCGACGACGCAGCCGCCGCTGACCACGGTGGCGCAGGACTATCGCCGCGCCGGCGAGGTGCTGGTCGACACGCTACTGCGCCGCATCGCGGACCAGACGACGCAGGCCGCGCTGCTGCAGCCGCGGCTGGTGGTGCGCGGCTCGAGCTAGCCCCGCGGCCTACCGCCGCATCGCGCAATGCTGCGCAACATAGGCGCCATGCTGCGGCAGCGCGCCCGCCTCGCGACGGTAGAGCAGGGGCAGCGTCTCCATATATTCCGCCAGATCGGCATCGGGAATCGCATCGGCGAGCGGATGGTGCGCGTGCGCCGTGACCCCCTGCCCGACCAGCACCTGCAGCCAGCCGTCCTCGGTGAACAATTCCTCGTGCTCGCGGGTGATGACGCCCGCCTCGCGCCACAGGTCGATCTTGGCCTGCAGCGTGTCGGGCAGTGCCATCGCGCGGCATGCTTGCCAGAAGGGCTCGTCGCGACCGTTGGCCCAATAGTGGAGGATCAGGAAATCGCGGATCCGCTCCATCTCGAAATCGGCCTGGCGGTTGTATTCGCGGCGCAGCGCATCGGCGACGGGCATGGCGGGGAGCAGCTTGACCAGCCGCGCGATCGCCGACTGGATCAGGTGGATGCTGGTCGATTCCAACGGTTCGAGAAAGCCGCTGGCAAGGCCGAGCGCGACGACATTGTGGCGCCACGCCTGGCGCCGGCGGCCGGTGACGAAGCGCAAGGGCCGCGGATCGCCGGTCGCCTCGCCATCGAGATTGGCGGCGAGCGTCGCCGCCGCCTCGTCGTCGCTGGTGAAGGCGCTGCAATAGACATGGCCGTTGCCGGTGCGATGCTGCAGCGGGATGCGCCACTGCCAGCCCGCCGTGCGCGCGATCGCCCGCGTATAGGGCAAAGGCGCGCCGCTTCCGGTGCTCGGTTGCGCGACGGCGCGGTCGCAGGGCAGCCAGCGCGACCAATCCTCATAGCCCGTCGCCAGCGCGCCCTCGATCAACAGGCCGCGGAAACCGGTACAGTCGAGGAACAGGTCGCCCGCGACGCGCCGGCCGTCGTCGAGCAGCAATGCCGTAACGTCGCCGCTGTCGCCGTCGCGTTCGACCTTGGCGATCACCCCCTCGATCCGCTCGACGCCGCGGTTGCGCGCGAAGCGGGCGAGATAGGCGGCGTAGAGGTTGGCGTCGAAGTGAAAGGCGTAAGGGATCGGCGGGATGGTGCGCGCGGTGAGCGGCGGGCCGCGATGGACCTTGCCGGCGCGGGCCGCGACCTCGTTCATGCAATAGTCGCCGAGGGGGCCGGCGACACCGGCGGCGCGGGCGCGTAGCCAGTAATGCTGGAACGGCACCGGTCCGACGTCGCGGCCGACGTCGCCGAAGGCGTGCATGTAGCTGTGCCCCGGCGCGGTCCAGCCGTCGAAGGCGATGCCGAGCTTGAAGGTGCCGCCGGTGGCGCGCAGGAAGGCATCCTCGTCGAGACCGAGCGCCTGGTTGAACAGGCGGATTTGCGGGATCGTCGCCTCGCCGACGCCGACCGTGCCGATCGCTTCGGATTCGACGAGGCGGATGGTGACATGCTCGCCGAGCAGATGGCCGAGCGCCGCCGCCGCCATCCATCCCGCGGTGCCGCCGCCGGCGATGACGATCGTGGTGGGGGTCATGGGTGGCATCCTCTGGTTTGCCGGTCGTCATGCCGGACTGGTTCCGGCATCCCCGGTGTCGCGCACGCAGCGGCCGGCCATTTTGCGGAACGGTGGCCCCCGGAACAAGTCCGGGGTGACGGTGGTCGCAACAAAAAGGGCTGCCGCCGGGTCGCGGCGACAGCCCTCATAGGCGGGGAGGAAAGGATCAGAACTTGTAGCTGATACCGATGTAATAATCGCGGCCGTAGCGCTGGTAGTCGATCACCTGGCGCGGATCGTTGTTCTGATAGGTGATGAACGGACGATCGGTCAGGTTCTTGCCCTGCGCGAGGATCGAGAAGCCCTTCAGGAAGCCGCTCTGGAACTCGTAGCCGATCTGGGCATCGAGGATGCCCTCGCTCTTCGCCGTACGGTAGGTCGGGCTGGCCGATAGACCCGCGACCTCGGCGAGGAAGCTCGACCGGTAACGATAGTTGGCGCGCGCCTGGAAGCCCCACTTTTCGAAGTAGAGCGTGCCGCTCGCCGTCCAGTCCGACAGACCAGGCAGCGTGATCGTCGTGTTGTTGGCATATTTGATCGAGGAGTCGGTGTAATTGCCGGTGACGAACACGCCGAAACCGTCGAGCGTGCTGGTGATCGCCTTGAACGGCAGCGAGATCGTACCCTCGACGCCGAGCACCTCGCCGCGCCCGGTGTTGGCGGGGGCCGAGACCGGGCCCGTCGTGCCGCCGATCTGCGTGACGATCGCCTGCTGCGCCGGCGTCAGGCCCGGCAGCAGCGACGAGAAGTCATAGGCATAGCTGTTGTTCGGATCGACGAAGTCGGTCAGGTGCTTGAAATAGCCCGACAGCGCGACATAGCCGCCACCGGCGAAATACTTCTCGAACGACAGATCGATGTTGGTCGACTGATAGGGCCGCAGCGCGACATTGCCGCCCGACGAGCTGAACACCGGGTTCAGCGCGACATTGGGGTTGTTGGCGACGATGTTGGCCACGTTGACCGACACGTCCTGCGTCACGCGCTCCTGGTCGAGGCGCGGCCGGACCATGGTCTGCGAGGCGCCCATCTTGATGTAGCCGCTCGGGATCAGCTCCACCGCCAGCGTCGCGCTGGGCAGGAAGTTGGTGTAGTTCACCTTCTGGTCGGCCGGCGCGATCGTCACGATGCCGTTGTTGACCGACGCGATCTGACCGGTGCCGCGCTGCTCGCTATGCACGACCTGCGCACCCAGCGACCCCTTGACATTCTTGCCGCCGAGCTGGCCGTCGATGTTGATCTTGGCATAGCCGGTCCAGACGTTCTCGGTGACGACATTGTCGCGCACCAGCGAGCTCGGCCGGTTGTCGTAATAGCTGTTGTAGGCGTTGTTGTAGAGATACAGCGGGTTGAGCGCGAGCATCGCCGGCACGCCGAGATAGGCGAGCGGCACGTTCTCGCCGAGCAGCGCCTCTGCCGGGATCGCCGCCGAGGTCGGCGTGCCGCTCGTCACAGTGCAGTTGCTGCCGGCACCCTTCGGGCAAAGGAAGTAGGACTGATAGGCGCTGGTCTTCTGACGGCGGCTGTAGTTGGCGCCGACTTCCCAGCCGCGGACCAGCGAGCCCTCGAATTCGCCGTTCAGGCTGGCGCGCAGCGACTTCAGGTCGTCCTTGAAGCTCGGCTGGTTGAGGAAGCCCGCCTGCACCACCGCCTGCGTGCCGTTATAGCCCCAACCCTGCGGGTCGGTCAGGCGCAGAATGCTGGTGTTGGTGTAATCCAGCGTCGGCACGATCGAATAGGTGCCGTTGCTGTTCTGCGACACGCGCACGGTGTCCGCCGGGCCGGAGCCGCCGTAGCCGGTGCCGGTATAGGTCTCGAGCAGGAAGTCGGTGCGCTTGGCGTGGCTCCAGCTCGCATCGACGTTGAGGTGGATGCTGTCGCTGAGCTTCAGGTCGTTGTTCCAGCCGAGCGAGAAATTGTCCGCCTTGCGCTGATTGTAGTCGTTGCGCTGGATCGCGTGGACGCCGGTGAAGGTCGCGCTGGTCGCGAAGCCGTTGCTGACGCCGCCGATCGCCTGGTTCGCCGCCGACACGTTGCCCGCCAGCGGGAATTCGATGCCGCGCAGATGCTGCGTTTCCTCGAAGTGCGAATAGAGGCCATCGAAGGTCGAGTGGAAGTTCTCGGACGGCTGCCATTCGATCGTCGCGACGCCGCCGTAGCGCTTCAGCTCGTTCGACTGGACATAGGGCTTGGCGCCGCTGAGCACATAGGGGCTCGCCGCGGTGCCGGTGCCGTTATAGCCCCAGGCGTTGTAGCGTTCGTCCTGCGACGGGGTCTGCGTCGCCGAGACGCCGAGCGCGATGCCGAGCGTGTCGCCGGCGAACTTGTCGACATAGGTCGCCGAGGCGCGATAGCCGTAGCGCGACGAATCCGGGTTGAGGCTGTCGATGCCGTTCATCTGGCCGCGCGCGTTGATCGCGAAGACGCGGCCCGGCTGGTCGAGCGGGCGCAGCATGCGCAGATCGACGGTGCCCGAGATGCCGGCCGCGATCAGCGAGGCGTCGGCCGACTTGTAGACGTTGACGTTGCGGAAGAATTCCGACGGATACTGGTCATATTCGACGCCGCGGTTGTCGCCGACCGTCACCTGTTCGCGGCCGTTGAGCAACGTGGTCGAGAAATCGGGGCCGAGGCCGCGGATCGACAGGCGCTGGTCGCGGCCTTCGAGGCGCTGGGCGGTGACGCCGGGCAGACGGGCGAGCGAGTCGGCGATCGACACGTCGGGCAGCTTGCCGACGTCTTCGGCCGAGACGCTGTCGACGATCAGCGTCGAGTCGCGCTTGATCTTGGCGGAGCTCGCCAAGCTGGCGCGGATGCCGGTGACGACGATGTCCGAGCCGCCGTCGTCCTGCGTCGCATTGGCGACGGTCTGCGCCTGCTCGGCGTCCTGGTTCGGGGTCGGCTCGGCGGCCGGCGCCGGCGCCTGCACCGTCGCGGCGGCGGGCGGGTTGGCGTTGGGCGACTGCGGGTTGGGGACTTCCTGCGCGAAGGCGGCGCCGCCGGTTACCAGGAACAGGCTGCCGAGGCCGACGGTGGTGGTGCGGAGCGCGCAGCGGGTGCGCAGCGAAAACGACGGAACGGAACGGGACACGAGAAGAATCCTCCCCCTTGGGTGCTGCCATGCCCCCGCCCCCTGGCTTGGAAGGACGATCGGCCGGCGTGATGCTCGCGCTTGTGAACAAAGGGAGATTATGTGCCAACGCGGCCACATACGTATTCATGCGTCGTCGCAGCCGCGTTGCATTCCGGCAACAGAGCGTCCGTGTCAGTTAGCGGCGTCGAGGAAGGTGTTGACGGTCAGCCGCCCGCTCAGCGGATCGTCGCTCAAGGCCATGTCGGGCGGGATGAAGGCGCAATGCAGCGTGTTCGAGCGGTAGAGGATGGCGCGGTTGAAGCGGCCGCGATGTACCGCCAGCTGGTCGAAGACGGGCGTGTCGCCGGCGATGTAGCTGGCGTCGGGCAGGCCGTGGCGGGCGAGATCGGCATCGAGCGCCGCGCGATAGGCGGGCAGGCGCGCGGCATCGACCGATTCGAAGCCGGTGCTGCGCTGACGATAGAAGGCGGTGCCGCTCGATTCGTCGGGCGACAGGAAGTGGAGCAGCGCGAGCCGGTGCGGCGACACTTCGTCGAAATGCGGCAGCCGCTGGATCGGGGCGAGCCGGGCTGGCGGCGTGGTGACGAGCGAATAGAAGGCATCGACCACCTCGGTCGCGGCGATGCCGAACACCTCCGCGACGACCGGTGCGATCGTCGCCAGCATCGGCCGCAGGATCGCTGGTGCGACGCGGGCGCGGACGCCGGGATAATGTTCGCTGATCGGCGCGAAGGACAGGAAGCTTGCGTCGTCGCGCAGCAATTCGGCATCGGCGAAATCGTCGAAGACGACGACCGGCTGACGCTCCGCGCCGTGATGGGTGACGGTGATGCTGGCGGTCATGCGCCGGTGCACCCTGCGAGTCTTGACAGAATTGACGCCTGAACGCGCAATCTTCGACCCCAATCCCGGACGCACCAGTCACGGACGAAAGAGAGGATCGCGGTCATGGGGAGACCAGTAGCAGCGCACCGCCGTGTAGGACAGCGCAAGACGCTACAGCGGGGCGACCCGGCTGAGCGTCGAGACGCCATTCTCGTCGAAGGCCTCGACCGCGACGTAATAACGCTGGCCCACCGTCAGCGCGCGCAACGGCAATGCCGCTGCCGGTCCACCGGCGACGCGGTCGGCGAACAGTTGGTAGGTCAGCGCCAGCCGATCGGGCCGGATGCCCCAGCGCACGTTGTAGCCGACCGCGCCCGGCACGCGCGTCCAGCGGATCGTCGCGTTGCGGGTGTCGCGGTCGCGCGTCGCGGCGAGCAGCGTGGGTGGGGGCGGCGCGGCACCCCCGGCGGTGCCGAACACGCGCAGGTCGCTGATCGCGAGATGCGCGCCCCCGACATGGCCGTGGACGTAGCGGACGAAGCGCGCGCGCACCGGCCGCGGCAGTTCGAAATAGGCGTTGGGGCGGTCGCGCCGCGGCGGCTCGGTACGGGCGAGCGGCCGCCACGCCTGGCCGTCGAGCGACGATTCGAGACGGAATTCGGTGTAGATGTCGGGCGCGTCGCCGAACCGCCCCGCCTGATAATCGGCGAAATTGACCTGCACCGCACGCAGCGTCTTTGCCGCGCCGAGGTCGATCGTCAGCGTCGCGCCCGGCGCCTTGCTCGGCGACAGCCAGAAGCTGCGCGGATTCTCATCGGTCGCATCGCTCGCCGGGTGCCCGTCGACGCTGCCGCTCGCCGTCGCGACCTTGCGGTAGGACAGCAGCATCCAGCCGGTGAACAGCGAATCCGGGTCGGTGAAGCGCGTCGTCGGCATGCGCTGCGGGAAGTCGCCGAAACGGGTCGAGACGCGCATCTGCCCGTCGGCGTCGAACACCGTCGGCCATAGGCCGATCCGCCGTTCGAACGTCCAGTTGTAGCCGATCCACGGCGTGCCGGTGTTCCACCAATTGCCGTGGAGATCGCGGAAGGTGTTGCCGTGCCCTGCGCCCTGTACGAAGCCGCCGGGCTTGTAGCCGACCGGATTGTAGGGCGCGTAAGTGAACGGCCCCATCGCCGAACTGCCGACGTAGGTGCCGGTGGCATAAGCATTATATTCGGTGCCCGGGGCGCCATATTGCAGATAATAGCGCCCTCCGACCTTGGTCATCCAGGCGCCCTCCATGAAGGGCTTGATCGGGGTGCCGTTGGGCAAAGTGCCGCTGTGATCCTGACCGAACCGTTCCCAGCCGTGACGATCGGGATCGAGCAGGATGAAGGACTTGCGTGGGCTGCCGTAGGTCATCCTGCCGTCGGCGAACGACACCGGCGCGCCGTAGATCGGGAAGACGTTGGACGAATTCCAATAGAGGTACCAGCGCTTGTCGTCGTCCTGGAACAGGTCCGGATCCCACGGACCGGGCGGCACCTGGTCGCCCTTGATCGTATCCTCGAACCCCGATTTCACCGCGCCGGGCAGCACCGGCATGCGGCGGACGACATAGTCGATGCGGCCGCTCGCTGGATCGGAGGTGCCGTAGATCGCGCCCTGCCCCGTCATCGACGGCATGATCAGCAGCCGTTCGCCGTCGGAGGAGACGGCCGGCGCGACGATGCCCTCCGCCGGCCAGCGGCTGGGCGTGACGAAGCGCCACGTTACCAGATCAGTCGAGCGCCAATAGCCGTCGGCAAGGGTCAGGAAGAGGTAATAGGCGCCCTTGAACGGCACGATCA
Source organism: Sphingomonas benefaciens (assembly GCF_052907485.1). NCBI lineage: Bacteria > Pseudomonadati > Pseudomonadota > Alphaproteobacteria > Sphingomonadales > Sphingomonadaceae > Sphingomonas > Sphingomonas benefaciens. The sequence continues at coordinate 288,803 of NZ_JBREIC010000002.1, forward strand.
CCGGATCGGCGCCGGTGCGGTAGGAGACGCCCTCGTTCACCTGCTCGAAATTGTAGCGGTAATCGAGGTCGACCGGATTGGCATAGGTGTGCGGCACGGCCGTGGCCTGGGCCGCGGCGGCGAGAACGAGGCTTGCGATCATCGGTGCGCCTGGATGAAGAGGTTGGTGGTCAGCCGCCCCGCGCGCGGATCGATGCTGCGCAGCATATCGTGCGGAATGATACCCGAATGGAGCAGGCAGCCCTGGTAGAGGACGACGCGGTCGCGCTTGCCCTCGACCAGGCCGATCCGTTCAAAGGCGGCGTTGCTGGCATTGGTATAGCCGCTGAGCTGCGCACCGTCGCGACGGGCGGCGGCGACGAAGGCGTCGCGATTGCCGGCGTCGACGCGCTCGATCCCCGTCGCCTGCTGGCGGTAGAAAGCGGTGCCCGGGGTATCGGCCAGATAATGGAGCACCGCGAGATAGAAGGGGTCGAACGAATCGAAATGCGGAATGCGCTGCGCCGGCGACAGCGTGTCCGGCGCGGCGGTGACCATCGAGAAGCTGCCCTCGATCCAGTCGAAGCCGTCGACCTCGAAGGCGCCGCCGATGAACGGCGCGAGCGCCTGGAGCAGCCCGGTGGCATAGTCATGCGCGGGTCCGTCGGCGGCGGTGAGCACGCGGCGGACACCGGGGTAATAGCTGCCCGCGACGTTCGGAAAGGGCGCCAGCGCGGCGGCGAGATCGACGATGCGGTCGACGTCGCCGGTGGCATCGTCGACGATGACGACCGGGCTCTGGCTGCGGCCGACGCGGATCAGGCTGGGGGTCATGCGCCCCTTCTCCGCGACCGTTGTGGTCCTGCGACCGCAGGAACCCAGAGCCGGACAGGACATCGCCTGCGACCCTGGGCCCCTGCGTCCGCAGGAGCACGACAGCGCATCAGAACTTGTAGCGCGCGCCGACCTGGAACGAGCGCGGCACGCCCTGCGTGTCGAACTCGCGCTTGGTCGGGTTGATGCCCGAGCCGGCGCCCCAGGCCGAATAGGTTCGGTTGACCGAGTCGAACAGGTTGAACGCGGCGAAGTTGATCTCGAGATCATGCCCCCAGGGCATGCGGAAGTTCTTCGAGATGCGCGCGTCGACCGAGGCATAGCCGACGATCTGGTCGGGCCAGAACACGCCGCCGAAATTGCCGTAGGCGTTGGCATTCTCCGGCGGGTTGGCCGGGAAGATGACCTGGCCGAAGGACGGACCGGAGCTGAACGTGCCGGTGACCGAGATCTTCGTGTCCCACGGGCCGCGGGCGATGCCGGTGCCGACGAAGCGCCACTTCTCCACGCCCGCGACATAGTTGACGCCATAGGCATCGACGCGCGGACCGTTGTAGAATTCGTCGCTGCCCAGTTCCTGCGCGACGTTCGACCGCGCACGCTGCAACGTCAGCGTCGAGGTGAAGCCCCAGGTGGAGCCGGTGACGAACGGCTTTTCGGCGGTGACGTAGACGGCGGTATAATAGGCCTTGCCGTCATTGGAGCCGATGTTCAGCTTGCCGCTATAGCCCGGCAGGATGCCCGATGCCGGGAAGTTGTCCTCGATCCACTGATCGCCCTGCGTCGTGTACTGGCCGCTCGGCAGACGGTTGCCGCGCACGTACTTGAAGATGTTGTGGCTGCGGATGTGGCTGAAGGTGACCGAGGTCTGGATCGCGCCAAGCCGCTTGCGGACACCGAAGTTGAACTGATCCGAATAGGGCAGCTTGGTGTCGTTGTTGAGCAGCCAGACGTCGCCGCCGACGCCGGTCGCGGTAGCGGCGGCACGCAGCGCATCGACGTTCTTGTAATTGGCGTTCCAGGCGAGGGTGGTCGCCGGCAGCGCGCCGCCGTTGCCCGCGCGCACGCTGGCGCAGCTCGGCTGGCCCGGACCGTCGCAGAAGCTGAGCGTGACCGTTCGCTGATACAGCGCCTTCACCGTCTCGATGCCGGCGGTGATGAACAGCGGCCGATCATAATAGCGGCCGGCGCCGGCGAATAGGATCGTGTCCCGGTCGCCATAGACGTCGTAGGACAAGCCGAGACGCGGCTGGAACGCCTTCCAATAGGGCTTACGGTTGTTACCGGTGGAGATGTAATCCTCCGGATTGATGCCGGCGGCCTTCCACGGCTGATAGTTGCGCAGCGCCGTCGCGATCGCCGTCGGGGTGACGAAATTGTCGTTCTTGGCGTTGGTCTCATAGTCCCAGCGCAGGCCAGCGTTGATCGTCAGATGCTCGTTGACCGTCCAATCGTCCTGAATGAACAGGCCGATCTGCGTGTCCTTGGCCTTGGCGGGCTGGACCGGCACGACCGAGATCGCCGCCTGCACCGGGGTCGAGGCATCGAAGCTCGTGAACGTCGCCGGCGTGAAATAGTATGATCCGTTGCCGAGATTGTCCTCCGCGCGCGACAGGTCGTTGAGTGCGACCTTGACGCCGGCCTTCACGACATGGCTGGAGCCGTAAAGGGTGACGTTGTCCTTGAACGTCCAGGTCTTCTGGTTGTCAGCCTGTTCGAAGCCGTTGGTGCCGAGCGCCGCAAGGATCGCGCCGGGGGTACCAAGATTGATTTCAGGTCCGCTCGACGTGCGCGGCGTGCCGTTGAACACCGTGTTGTAGGCAACGGTGGCCTCGTTCAGCCAATTGTCGCCGCGATGGTTCCATTCGAGCTGGTAGAGGTCGATCTTCGACTGCAACAGGTGGCCATGCGACGGCACCGAGGTACCGCCGAAGTCGGCAAGGTTACTCTCGCGGCGGAAGAAGCCGCTGAAGTTGACCGTGTCGGCATTGCTGACGAAGGCGGTCAGCTTGCCGAAGTACAGCCGCTGGTTGAAGTCCTGCGGATAGCTGCCGTTATACTGCTGGGCGATCGCCTGCGGCACGACCTGACTGGGGTTCTGCGAGTTGGTCGTGGCGAGCTGCACCGCCGTCGACGGGGCACTTTGATCGGTCGCCTCGAACGCACCATAGAAATGCAGCACATTCTTGATGATCGGCCCGCCGAGATCGCCGCCATATTGCTTGCGATCGTAGTCGCCCTGCTTGTTCGAACCGTCGAGATTGTTGTGATTGCCCGGCCGGTCGAAATATTTGGTGCCGTAGAAGGAGCTCGGCTGCCATTCGCCGAACAGGTCACCGTGGAACGAGGTGCCACCCGACTTGGTCACCGCGGTGATGATCGCGGAGCCGGCCTGCTCGTATTCGGCCTTGTAGTTCTGGGTATCGACCTTGAACTCCTGCACCGCGAGCTGCGGGAAGGGGTTGCCCTGGCTGAAATTCTGGCCGGCGACGCCGCCGTGATTGACCTGGTTCTTGAGGCTGAGGCCGTCGATGAAGACGTTGACGTTGTCGGCGCTGACCGCACCGGCCTGGACCTGGCGGTTGCTGCGGCCCGGGGTGACCGACACGCCCGGGGCGAGCGCGGCGAAGTTGAGGAAGTTGCGGTCGCTCTGCGGCAGGCTCTCGATCTGCTGCTGCGAGACGTTGGTCGCGACCTCGGCGGTGCGCACTTCCTGGGTGCGGCGGCCGGTGACGACGATGTCGCTGCCCGAACCGTTGCCGGCGTCGGCGGAGGTGGTCGTCTCGGCGGTGCCGGCTTCCGCATTGGCGGCCGGCGTGCCGATGTCGAGCGTGATCGTCTGGCCGACGGGGACGACGACCTGCTCCGGCCGCTGGCCCTGTACGTCGACGCGATAGGTGCTCGGTCGGATACCGGGAATGGTATAGTCGCCGGTCGCATTGGTGCGGCCGTTGATCACCTGGCCGGTGGTCAGATCGGTGATGACGACAGTGGTCCCTGCCGCCGCGCCCTCGATATGGCCGCGCAGGGTGGAGGTCGCCTGCGCAAAGGCCGGCGTGCCGATGACCAGCGCCGCGGCCAGCGCCGCCGCCGAAATGCCGCGAACCGTGCGCGCGCGATGAATCCTGGATGCCATTTCAAACCCCTCCACGGTCGTCCCTTGCCCCGTCTTTGCTTCCGGCGTGCCGACGACAGGAGTCGGCCCGCGGATCGCGAGAGGCGTGTGGAACCGGTTACTCGCCTGCGTAACCGGTTACAACGGCATGGATCAGCCTTGCGTCACTATGCTGCGAAGTGTTGCAGCCGGGTCACACTCCGCCCGGACCGGCCGGCGCAGTGGTGGCGGTTCAGGCGATCGGCGGCGCCGCGCAATGTCTGGCGATGAACGCCTCGTGGGTCGGCAGGCCGGCGGCGACGTCGGCGATCACCTCCTCGACATCCTTGAGGAAGGCGGTGGCCTGATCGGCCGGGATCATGTCGACCATCGGGTCATAATGCGCCTGCAGCCCCTGGCCGAGCAGCACCTGCACCCAGCTTTCCTCGCGGAACAGCTCGGCCTTGCCGTGCATGAAGAAGCGGGCGGAGGCACGGAACAGGTCGAGCCGTTCGGTCAGGCTGTCGGGCACATCCATATGCTTGACGTAGCGCCAGAAATCCGTGTCCTCGCGCTCTGTCACCTTGTAGTGGGCGATGATGAAGTCGCGCACGTCGCGATATTCGAAATCGGTCTGGCGATTGTATTCGGCCATGTCGGCGGCGTTGAAGCCGCGCCCGGGGAAGAGCGCGATCAGGCGCAGGATGCCGGTCTGGATCAGATGAATGCTGGTCGATTCGAGCGGCTCGAGGAAACCGCCGGCGAGGCCGAGCGCGACGACGTTCTTCTCCCACGCCTTGGTCCGCTTGCCCGGACGGAAGCGCACCGCGCGCGGATCGGCGAGCGCCGGCGTGTCGAGATGGGCGAGCAGGGTGTCCGCCGCGTCCGTGTCGCTGGTGAAGCGGCTGGCATAGACATGGCCGTTGCCGGTGCGGTGCTGAAGCGGGATGCGCCATTGCCACCCCGCGTCGTGCGCGGTCGATCGCGTATAGGGGGTCAATGGCCCCGTCCCGCGCGCGGTCGGCACCGCCAGCGCGCGGTCGCAGAGCAGCCACTGGCTCCAGTCCTCATAGCCGACGCCCATCGCGTCGCCGATGAGCAGGCCGCGCATCCCCGAACAGTCGACGAACAGGTCGCCGTCGACGCGGCGCCCGTCGGCGAGCACGACATGGTCGAGGAAACCGTCGCTGCCGCGGCGGTTGGCGGCGACGATCCGCCCCTCGATCCGCTCCACCCCCGCCGCCTCCGCCCGCCCGCGCAGGAAGCGCGCGAACAGCGAGGCGTCGAAATGATAGGCATAGTCGAGATCCGCCATCGGCGAATGGGGATTGGACGGATCGGGCATGGCGAAGCGGTTCATCCGCGCCGCCAGCGTGTTCAAGGCATACAGATCGAGATGCTTGGCGCGCCCCGCCGCCTGTTCCTTCAGCCAGAACTGGTGGCAGTGCAGCCAGTAGAGGTCCTGGCCGATCTTGCCGAAGCCGTGGATGTAGCTGTGGCCGGGCGCGCGCCAGTGGCGGAATTCGATGCCGAGCTTGAACGTCGCCTGCGTCGCGCGGACGAATTCGAATTCGTCGATGCCGGCCAGCCCGATGAAGCTGCGCAGCGCCGGGATCGTCGCCTCGCCGACCCCGATCGTGCCGATCTCGTCCGATTCGATCAGGCGGATCGTATAGGCGCCGAGGAACAGGCGCGAGAGCAGCGCCGCGGTCATCCAGCCCGCGGTGCCGCCGCCGACGATGGTGATCGTCTTGATCGGGGGGTTTGGGTGCGGGTCCGTCATGACTCTCTCCTGTCATCCCCGCGGAGGCGGGGATCCAGACGCGCAGGTTTCTGCAAGAGCCGCAACGCCAGCGGGTCTGGATTCCCGCCTTCGCGGGAATGACAGAAGAGGCCCATCACCCCAGCCATCCGCCCGTGAACCCGGCGCGCTGCAGGCCGCGGCGGATCGTCGGCGAGCGGCGCATGACGCGCCACACCCCCTCGTCGCGGGTATTGGCGATCGCGCCGATGATCGCGCCCTGGTCGATGCCGAGATAGTCGCCGTCGACCCAGCCCGACTTGGGGTCGACCGATCCGTTCTCCAGCTTGAAGTCGGCATAGCGGAACGACGGGTTGAAGCTGTCGAGGAAGCCGTAGCGGCCGTAGAGCTTCGGCCAGGCCTTCATCGCGTTCGCCGCCGGCACGACGATCTCCGGCGCAAAGGCGAGGCTGCCGAGCGCGGCGGTCGGCGCCAGCGTGCCGTCGTCGCGCTCGTCGGGCTGGCCAAGCGGGCCGCGTGCCGAATAGCCGAAGAATTCGGCGGTGCGCCCCTTGAACGGCAATTGGACATTGCCGGGCCCATCGCAGGCGGTCAGGCCCCAGATGTCGCGGCCATAGCCATCCCACTGCATCGGATTGGCGATGCAATAGGCGCGATTGGCATAGGTCGCGCGGCGACTGTTCTCGAAATAGTCGAACCCCGCCTGCCGCATCGTCGCATCGCGGATGCCGCGGAAGTCGATCCACATCTGGCTGTACTGGTGGCCGAACAGCGGCGCGAAGGCGAGGTGACGGGTTGCCCCCTGCCCGCGCCAGAAGCCGGGATAGGTCCTCGTCCACGCATCCCAGGCCCCGTCGGCAAGCGGTTTGCCGCGGCTGCCGAGGCCGACGACATAGACCATCATCCCCTCGTTATACCCCTCCCACGGCCGCTCGATGAAGCCCTGGCCGGGATGCCAGCCCATCGACACGCTGCCGCGGGCGTTGGTGAACCACGGCCAGTCGGCGCGATCGGTGATCGTCTGCGCCAGCCGGCGGATCTCCGCCTCCGCCGGGTCGGCGCGGTCGTACCAGGCGCCGGCGAACAGGATGCCGAGGAAGAGCAGGGTGGTGTCGACGCTGGACAGTTCGGTGTCGCGGAAGCGCGCGCCGGTCTTCATGTCCAGGAAATGGTAGAAGAACCCCTTGTGCCCGCTCATCCCGGCCGGCGCGTCGCCCTGCGGCGCCGTGGCGAAGAAGCGCAGGGTGGTCAGCGTCAGCTCGCGCGCCTCGGCCCGCGTGATCCAGCCGCGCTCGACTCCGATCGGATAGGCGGTCAGCGCGAAGCCGACCGCCGCGATGCTGGCGAAGGACGGCGTCGGCCAGCGATCCGGCACGAGGCCGTTGTCGCGATTGGCGAGATCCCAGAAGAAGCGGAAGGTGCGCTGTTCGAGGTCGTCGAACCAGCCCGGCAGTTTGGTCGCCGCCGGCGCGGCCACGGCCGCCTGCGGCAGGCCGGCGGCGGCCGCGGCGACGAGCGGCGCGCGCGCCAGCAGGGTGCGGCGATCGAGCGGAAACGGCGAAAAGGTCATGATGCTCCGGCGGCTGTGGTCAGGCGGGGGATGAATTCGGTCGGCACGGTCTGCGTCTCGGGCGTCAGCGTCGCGCCCTCCAGCGCGTCGATCAGCCGGGCGACGGCGCGCGCGCCCATCTCCGCCAGCGGCACGCGTACCGTGGTCAGGCCGAGATAGCGGGACAGTGGAATGTCGTCGAAACCGGCGATGGCGACCTCGCCCGGCACCGCCGTGCCGGCGTCGCGCAAGGCGGTCAGCGCGCCCAGCGCCATCTGGTCGTTGGCGGCGACGATCGCGTCGAAGGCGATTCCGCGTGCGCGCAGCATCGCCACCGCCGCGCCGCCCGATTCCTCGTGGAAGTCGCCGACGACGACGGTCGGCTGCACGCCGGGCAGATGCCGCGCGCAGGCGGCGAGGAAGGCGTCGCGCCGCTCCTGCGCATCGATATTGCCGTCCGGGCCGGCGATATGGACGAGCGCGCGGCGCCCGGCGGCGACGACATGCGCGACGACCGCCGCCATCCCGGCGCCATTGTCGATGCGGAAGGCGGCATGGCCGGCGCCGTCGTGCGAATTGACCAGCACCGCGGGCACGTCGCGCGGCAAGGCGTCGTCGAGGCCGGCGGCATCGAGCTGTGGTGCCATCACCACCAGCCCGTCGACGCGCCCGCGCATCGATCGCACCGCCTGCGCCGCCAGCGCCGCATCGGCGTGCATGTTGGACAGCAGCAGGTGGTAACCGCGCGCCGTCACCTCGCGGTCCATGCCGCGGACGATCTCCGAGAAGAACTCGCCGTGCAGATCGGGCAGGACGACGCCGATCGCGTGGCTGCGCGCCAGCGACAGGCTGCGCGCGCCGGCATGCGGCACATAGCCCAGCGACTTGGCGGCGGCGAGCACGCGGGCCCGCGTGTCGGGATGGACGCTGCTGTGTCCGTTGAGCGCGCGCGACACGGAGGCGACCGATACGTCGGCCTCGCGCGCCACGTCGCGGATCGTGGCGGATGCCTGTCTCACGTCCCTCCCCTCCCCAGTCGAGCCGGCGCTGCTATACCGGCGGCATCGCGGCTTGTGCGATCCCTATCGGCTGTGTAACCGGTTACAACAACGCGTCAACGCGAAAAGCCGGATGGTCCGACGACGGATCGCGGGTACACGGCGGACGCGAGCGTGAGGGGAGTTTCGTTAGCTATGACCGACATCACCATTTCGCGGCGTGCGGCGCTGATGGGCGCGGGCGCGATCGTCGCCTGGGCGTCCAGCCCGGCGCGCGCGCTGCTCGCCGAGGCGGACCCGCAGGCGCTGCCCGCGCGCATCGAAGCGATCGTCCAGCGCATGACGCTGGAGGAGAAGGCCGGGCAGCTGCAGCTCAACGCCGCGGCATGGAGCGGCGGCATCGCCACCGGCCTCAACCCGCCGTCGAACGGCCCGAGCTTCGAAGGCCAGGTCGCGGATGCGGTGGCGGGCAAGCTGACCGGCGTGTTCAACGGCAATGGCGCGGAAATGGCGCGGCGGATGCAGGATGCGGTGATGCGCCAGTCGCGGCTCAAGATCCCGCTGATCTTCGCCGCCGACGTGATCCACGGCCATCGCACCATCTTCCCGGTGCCGGTCGCCGAGGCGGCGAGCTTCGACCCCGATCTGGCGATGCGCACTGCGCGCATGGCGGCCTATGAAGCCGCGGCGGCGGGCATCGACTGGACCTTCTTCCCGATGGTCGACATCGCCCGCGACCAGCGTTGGGGCCGGACGATGGAAGGCGCCGGCGAGGACCCGTTGCTCGGCCAGCTGTTCGCCGCGGCACGGGTCAAGGGATTCCAGGGCAGGACCCTCGCCGATGCCGATGCGGTGATGGCCTGCGTCAAGCATTTCGCGGCCTATGGCGCGGCGGAAAGCGGGCTCGACTATAATAGCGTCGACCTGTCCGAACGGACGCTGCGCGAGGTCTATCTGCCGCCGTACAAGGCCGGGTTCGATGCCGGCGCGATGAGCGGCATGGCCTCGTTCAACGAGATCAACGGCATCCCCTCGCACGGCAATCCGTGGCTGCTGCGCAAGGTGTTGCGCGACGAATGGCGGTTCCCCGGCTTCATCGTCGGCGACTATACCGGCGACGAGGAGATGATCGCGGCCGGCTTCGCCAAGGACGGCAAGGATGCCGCGCGCATCGCCTTGCTGGCGGGCGTCGATATGTCGATGCAGTCCAACCTCTATGCGCAGCATCTGCCGGCGCTGGTGCGCGAGGGCGCGGTGCCGCAGGCGGTGCTGGACGAATCGGTGCGGCGCGTGCTGGCGGTGAAGCACCAGCTCGGCCTGTTCGACGACCCGTTCCGCCGCATCGACACCAAGCGCGAAACCGCGCGGTCGCGCACCAAGCCGGCGCTCGCCCTGTCGCGCGAGGCGGCGCAGAAGGCGATGGTGCTGCTGAAGAACGACGGCGACCTGCTGCCGCTCGCCCCGTCACGCAGGATCGCGCTGATCGGCCCGTTCGCCAGCGGCCAGCACGACCTCAACGGCCCGTGGGTGGTCTATGGCGACAACAATCAGGCGATCGACCTGGCGACCGGCGTCAAGGCGGCGGGGGCACGCAACGTCTCGGTGACGCCGGGCTCGGGCGTCGAGGAGCCGCTGGCCGGCGGCATCGACGCCGCGGTCGCGGCGGCGCGGGCGGCGGACGTGGTCGTGCTGGCGATCGGCGAGAGCGAGACGATGTCCGGCGAGGCGCAGTCGCGCACCGCGATCACCGTGCCCGCGCCGCAGATGGCGCTGGCCGAGGCGGTGGCGGCGACCGGCAAGCCGATCGTCGTGCTTCTCAAGAACGGCCGCGGCCTCGCGCTGGAGGGCGCGGTCAAGGACGCGCCGGCGATCCTCGTCACCTGGTTCTTGGGGTCGGAGACCGGCCATGCCATCGCCGACGTCCTGTTCGGCAAGGTCGGTCCCTCCGGCCGCCTGCCGCTGAGCTTCCCGCACGAAAGCGGACAGGAGCCCTATTATTACGCGCACAAGGCGACCGGGCGGCCGGCGCCGGACGGACCGCGGCAGCCCTACAAGGCGCAGTGGCGCACCTCGCCCAACGCCGCCCTCTATCCGTTCGGCCACGGCCTGACCTACGGCAAGGTGAGCTATGCCGCGCCGGTGGTGCCCGCGACATTGCCCTGGGACGGGCGGATCGAGGTGGCGGCGACCGTCACCAACAGCGGCACGCGGCCGTGCGAGGAGCTGGTGCAGCTCTACATCCGCGACCGCGTCGCCAGCATCACCCGGCCGGTCCGTGAGATGAAGGCGTTCCGCAAGGTCGCGCTGGCGCCCGGCAAGAGCGAGCGCGTCGCCTTCACCCTGACCCGCGAGCAATTGCAGTTCCTCGGCAAGGACCTGCAGCCGACCGTCGAGCCGGGTACGTTCGACGTGTGGATCGCCCCCTCGGCGCAGGCGGACGGCGTGCACGGCACCTTCGACCTGGTGCGATTAGGTGTACGGTCGGGCCGGTCGTGACCCGGCATCCGGGCGACGACGGGAGGCGCTTGGTACCGCCACGGCAGACGGCCGGCGGCCTCGACCGCGGTGGCGAGATGGCGCCATGCCGCTGCGGCGGCTGACGCCCCTCGCCGTGCTGGTGCTGGCCGGTTGCGCAGGCGGCTATCGCCCGGTCAGCGACACGCCGGTACAGATCGGTCGGCCTTACAGCGTGCGCGGCCATCGCTATGTGCCCGCGCCCGCGCCCGATTACGACATGCTGGGCTATGCCAGCTGGTATGGCGGGGAATCGGGACATCGTACCGCGCTCGGCGAGAAGTTCAGGGCACGCTGGCTGACCGGCGCGCATCGCACCTTGCCGCTGCCGACCTATGTCGAGGTCACATCGCTCGCCACCGGCCGTCGCATCCTGGTGCGGATCAACGATCGCGGACCATTCGCCGGGGGCGACAGCCGGATCATCGACCTGGCGCAGGGCGCGGCGAACGAACTGGGGCTGACGGGCAGCCCGGCGGCCGTGCGCGTGCGGGTCGTCACGCCGGACGAGGGCGATCGGGCGCGGCTGCGGCGCGGCAAGGCGGCGACTCCGCTTCCCCCGGTTGCGGAGGACGTACTGCAAAGCTTTCGGGCGCAACTGGCGGCATCGCACCACTGAACGGTCCTGCAGGTGTGTTGCATCAGCCTGTAACACTGGCGCGCGATCGGTCGCCCTCCACAGCATCGGTCGCCCGTCATGATCTTCCTCCTTGCCGTCGCACTAGCCTCTACCCCGATCGCCAGCCGGCTCGTTCCCGAACGAGTCGTCATGCTCATGCGCCACGGCGTCCGCGCGCCGATCAACGGCGAGGCCCCTGCCGACACGCGCAGCGCCGCGCCGTGGCCGCACTGGCCGGTGGCGGCGGAACAGATGACGCCGCACGGGCTTGCCGCGCTGCGTATCCGCGGTCGGGACGATCGCGCGTGGCTGGCGGCGGCGGGGCTGCTGTCTCGGCGGGACTGCCCCGCCGATGGCGAGGTGCGCGTGCACAGCAACGTCAGCCAGCGCACGATCGACAGCGCCGCTGCCTTTCTGGCCGGCTTCGCGTCCGGCTGTCCGATCGCGGTCGAGCATCAGCGCGAGGGCACCGTCGACCCCCTGTTCGAACCGTTGCGCGCCGGGGCCACCGACTTCGATGCCGCGACGGCGGTCCAGGCGATCGAGCGGCATACCGGCGGCATCGCCCGGCTGGCGGCGCGCCATCGCGGCGAACTGACGCTGCTCGACCACGTCCTCGCCTGCCCGGGCACCCACGATTGTACGCCGCCCGCACCGGAGACCGTCGGCGCCACGCCCGACGGCCGCGGCATCGAATTGAGCGGCGCGATCCGCAAGGCGTCGGGCACGGCGCAGGTGCTGCTGCTCGAATATGCGCAAGGACTGCCGATGCACGAGGTCGGCTGGGGCCGCGCCGATGCGGTGACAATCCGGCGGCTCGGCCGGCTGCACGCCGCGCTGTTCGACGTCTTCACCCGGCCGCCCTACATGGCCGCGCATCAGGCTGGGCCGATCGGCCGCGCGATCATCGCCGACCTGACCGCCCAGCACGGATCGGCTCTGTCCCTCTATGTCGGCCATGACACCAACGTCACGGCGCTCGCCGCGGCGCTCGGCGTGCCGCTGCGTACGCCCGATTATGCCGATGGCGACGTCGCGCCGGGCGGCGCGCTGGCGCTGACGCTGCTGCGCGATCCGGTCACCGGCGCCGGCTACGTCCGCATCCGCTACCGCACGCAACCGCTGGCGGCGCTGCGCCATCTGACGCCCGGGGTGACCAGCACGACGCTGCGGATGCCGGGCTGTGCGACGCTGTGCCCGTTGCCCCGCTTCGTCGCTCTGCTGTCCCGCCGCCTCGCGCCGGCGCGCGGGAGCCGATCGCCATTCGGCATGGCCGGCCATGGTCCGTCATCCCCGCGGAGGCGGGGATCCAGACCCTCTGACGTCACCGCTCTACAAGCCGCCTTCGCGCGTGTGGATGTCCGCCTTCGCGGGAATGACGACAGGGCGTTTCCAAAGCCTGCGACGCTGAATGGCGATCGGTCCTAGGGGCCGATCCACCGACGTAGAAGCGGCAGCGGCCCAAGCCCCATCCGATCGCCCACAGCGTAACCTGATTCGGCGGTCGGGCAGGGCGTTGGCCCGCTCCGACCCCGATCCGGCTTTGCCGGACCAGACACGAGTATACTTTTTACGACAGCGATGCTGCCGATACGGACACAAAGGTTTGTAACATAGTTTTGCCCGCACCCAGCCCAGATTGAGGTGCCCGATGGCGACCACAGCAGCGACCTTGACGGGGGCGGCACCGCCGCGCCCCGATGACACGAAGCGCGCGCGCAAGGCCTTGCAGTCGCTCAATTTCTTCATGGCGGACATGCAGGCGGGCATCGGCCCCTTCCTGGGCGTCTTCCTACAGCAGCGCGGCTGGCAGACGGGGCCGATCGGCACGGTGATGACCGCCGGCGGCGTCGCCGGCATGGTGATGACGGTGCCCGCCGGCGCCTTCATCGACCATACTCCGCACAAGCGCTGGGTGGTAATCGTCACCGGCATCTGCACGGTCCTCGCCTCGTTCCTGATCCTGTGGTCGCAGACCGGACTGGTCGTCACGGTCAGCCAGGTCGCCACCGCGATCGCCGGCGCGGCGATCGGCCCGGCGGTGACCGGCATGACGCTCGGCATCGTCCGGCAGAAGGGCTTCAACGCCCAGAACGGCCGCAACCAGGCGTGGAACCACGCCGGCAACATGATCGGTGCGGGCCTGTCCGGCTGGCTCGGCTGGAAGTTCGGCATGCCGGCGATCTTCTATCTCGCCGCCGCCTTCGGCGTGCTGGCGATCATCAGCGTGCTGATGATCCCGGAACGCGCGATCGACCACCGCGCCGCGCGCGGGCTGGAGGGCGACAAGGGCAAGGACGAGGACCAGGGCGGCCAGGCGGAGGGCTTCAAGACGCTGCTCCGGAACAAGCCGATGCTGATCCTCGCTGCCTGCCTTGCCTGTTTCCACCTCGGCAATGGCGCGATGCTGCCGCTCTACGGCCTCGCCGTCGTCGGCGCCGGCAAGGGCAATGCGGCGATGTTCACCGCCACCACCGTCGTCGTCGCGCAGGCGGTGATGATCGTCACCAGCCTGATCGCGATGAAGGTCGCGGCCGGGCGCGGCTATTGGCTGGTGCTGCTGATCTCGTTCGCGGCATTGCCGGTGCGCGGGCTGATCGCGGGCAGCGTCATCGAACATTGGGGTGTGTGGCCGGTCCAGGCGCTCGACGGCATCGGCGCCGGGCTGCAAAGCGTCGCGGTGCCGGGTCTCGTCGCCTGCCTGCTCAACGGCACCGGCCGGGTCAATGTCGGCCAGGGCGCGGTGATGACGATCCAGGGCGTCGGCGCCAGCCTGTCGCCGGCGATCGGCGGCTGGCTGGCGCAGCTGCTCGGTTACAAGGCGGCCTTCTTCATCCTCGGCAGCTTCGCGCTGGTCAGCCTGGCGCTGTGGATCGGCTTCGCCGCCACCCTGCGCCCCGCCTGCAGCGGCACGCGCGACACCGACGACACGACGGAGCAGGCGGCATGAGCGACGCGACGATCGCCTGGGTCCATGTCGGCGACCTGCATCTGGAAGACGCCGACGGCTGGGAAAGCCTTGCGCGGTTCGAGGCGATCGTCGCCGAGGTGACCGAGCATCTGGCCGGTCAGGTCGACTTCGTCTTCCTGCCCGGCGACAATGCCAATCACGGCACGCCGGACCAATATGCCGCGATGCGCCGCGCGCTCGCCGGCCTGCCCGCCGCCCTGCCGTGGCGGATCATCCCCGGTGACCACGATTATGAGCCCGGCGACCTCACCGCCTATGAGGAAGCGGTGCCGCCCGCCAACCGTCCGGAGGGGGAGACGATCGCCGGCCATCGTTGCATCTTCCTCGACATCGTCTCCGCCGGCGCCGGCGGTCCGGACTTCCGCCTGACCATGCATCACCGCAACCGGCTGCGCGAGGAACTGGCGACCGCGGCGGCGCGCGGCGAGGTGCCGCTGGTGTTCATGCATGCCTTTCCCGAGGATCTCGCCGCCGATGGTGCCGAGGTCGCCGAGGCCTTCGCCCGTGCCGGCGTCGCCTTCGTCGACACCGGGCATACGCATTACAACGACATCCTCAACGACGGCGCGGTCGTCTATGGCGCGACGCGCTCGACCGGCCAGATCGAGGAGGACGACGGCCAGCCCGGCTATACGATCGTCACGGTCCACGACCGCGTGCCGAGCTGGCGTTTCCGCCGCACCGGTGCGCCCTTTCCGCACGTCCAGATCGTCAGCCCCTGCGATCTGCGGCTGGTAACGCGGCCGTACGATCCGGTGCAGGTGCCGCGGCCCGGATCGGTCGACATCGTCGCGCGCGTCTTCGGCCACAGCGACGCGCCGGTCCGCGTCTCGGTCGACGACGGCGCGGAGGCGCTGATGACCCGCGACGGCGACGGCCAGTGGCGCGCGAGCCTCGTGCTGACCGCCGGCCATCGCCGCATCCGCGTCGTCTGCGGCGCGGGCGAGGATCGGATCGACCTGCTCGTCCGCCCCGCCGATCAGGTGCCGAGGCGGGGGCCGCTGGTCGCCGGCGGCCACAGCTGCCACAGCGTCGGCGCATGGCCTGCGGCGGGGATCGCGGGCACGCAATTGGGACCGAACAGGAACGGGGGCAAATGGTGAGCTTCGCGACGGGCGCGACCTGGGCGGTGGCGGGATTGGCCACCGCCGGCGTGATCGCGCGGCCGATGCGCTGGCCGGAATGGATCTGGGCGGTGGCGGGCGCTGTGGTGCTGGTCGTCGCCGGGCTGGTGCCGCTGTCCGCGGCGGGGGGTGCCGTCGCCAAGGGGCGCGACGTCTATCTGTTCCTGATCGGCATGATGCTGCTCAGCGAGACGGCACGCGCGCACGGCGTGTTCGACTGGGTCGCGGCGACCGCGGTCAACCGCGCCAAGGGGTCGACGACGCGGCTGTTCGGCCTCGTCTATCTGACCGGCGTCGTGGTCACCAGCTTCATGTCCAACGATGCGACCGCGGTGGTGCTGACCCCGGCGGTGTTCGCGGTGGCGCGCCGCGCCAAGGCGGACCCGCTGCCGCTGCTGCTCGCCTGCGCGCTGATCGCCAATGCGGCGAGCTTCGTTTTGCCCATCTCCAACCCCGCCAATCTCGTGCTGTACGGCGGCCATATGCCGCCGCTCGGCCAGTGGCTGGGCTCGTTCGCGCTGCCGTCGCTCGCCTCGATCGTCGCCACCTATCTGGTGCTGCGCTGGGTCGAGCGGGCCCGGCTCGGCGGGGAGTGCGAATGCGACGTCGACGCGCCCAGCCTGTCGCACGCCGGCCGCGCGGCGCTCGCCGGCATCATCGCCACCGCGGTGCTGCTGACCGTCGTCTCCGCACTCGACCGGGAACTCGGCCTACCGACCGCGATCGCCGGCATCGCCACCGCGGTGATCGTCTCCGCCATCGCGCGCCGCTCGCCGCTCAGGCTGGCGAAGGACGTGTCGTGGGGCGTGCTGCCGCTGGTCGCGGGGCTGTTCGTGCTAGTCGAGGCGCTCGACCGGACCGGCGTGATCGCCTGGGTCGCCGGCTTGCTGCGCGGCGCGGCGGCGCAGCCGGTCAGCGGCGCCGCCTGGGCGGGGACGATCCTCGCCTTTGGGTCCAACCTGATGAACAACCTGCCCGCCGGCCTGATCGCCAGCACGGCGGTGGCGCAAGCGCACCCGCCGCGGATCATGGTCGACGCGCTGCTGATCGGCGTCGACCTCGGTCCAAACCTGTCCGTAACCGGCTCGCTGGCGACAATTCTGTGGCTGCAGGCGATCCGCCGCGAGGGCGAAGACGTCGGCTTCTGGCGCTTCCTCAAAGTCGGCGCGCTGGCGATGCCGATCGCGCTCGCGGCGGCGCTGGGGGTGCGGCTGGCGCTGGGCTGAGCCGCGCCGCGCGACGTCCTACGCCAGTCGTGCGAAGACCTGGCGCTGGCCCGGCACGTCGACGCGGAAGGCGAAGACGTTGCCCGCCTGCGGCTGGGCGGCGCGCGCTTCGTCGGTCAGTCCGATGCTGGCGCTGGTCGCATATGCGGTCATCAGGTCCGGCCCGCCGAGCGCAACCTTGGTGATGTTGGCGGCGGGCAGCGCGACCTCGAGCGACAGCGTGCCGTCCGGGGCATAGCGGCGCGCGCAAAAGCCGCCCCACAGTCCGACCCAGACGTTGCCGGCGGCATCGACCGAGACGCCATCGGGATTGCCATGGGCCGGATCGATCCGCGCGAAATCGCGCGGCGTGCCGGTGCTGCCGTCGGCGGCGATCGGCACCGCGTGGATGATGCCGCCGATCGTGTCGACGTGGTACAACGTCCTGCCGTCGGGCGCGATGCCGGGACCGTTGGTGATGCAGACCGCAGGGATGTCGGTGGTCGTCACGACGCCGCCGTCGAAGCGGTGGACCCGGCCGCTCAGATGGCTTTCGCCGTCGTCCATCGTGCCGAACCAGACCGTGCCGTCCGGCCCGACCGTCGCATCGTTGAGGCGGTTGCCCGGAAAGTCGGGCTCGGGGTCGTGGAGATGGTCGAACCGGCCGCTCGCCGGATCGAAGCGCGCGACGCCGGTCTGCAGGCCGGCGAGCAGCGTGCCGTCGGCGGCGGGCAGCACCCAGCCGATCTGCGCCGGTGCGTCCCAGCGCTCCGCCGGCTGCCCCTCCGTCAGGCGATAGACATGCTGCCGCTTGATATCGACGAACCACAGGCAATCGCGCGACGCATCCCAGACCGGCCCCTCGCCCAGCGCGGCCTGGCCATCCCAAACGGTGCGGATGTCGGTCATCGGATCGTCCTCTCTGTCGGTCGGTTGCATTGTTGTGGTTCGGCGCGCGCCTACCTATAGGGCCCCTATACCGCAAAATAAGTCAGACAGAAGTGGAGACCGTCGTGAGTGAAGCCGATCCGCAGCAGAGCTTCCGGGGCATCGAGGCCGCGACCGGTACGCCGCTCGACCCCGCCTATCCGGTCAGCACGCTCGCCGATGTCGACGCCGCCTGCGCCGCCGCGGCGGCCGCATTCGACGCCTATCGCGCCACCGATGCGGAGGCCCGCGCCGGCTTTCTGGAGGCGATCGGTGAGGAGATCATGAACCTGGGCGATACGCTGATCGAGCGCGCGTCGAAGGAGAGCGGCCTGCCCGTCGCACGACTAACCGGCGAGCGCGGGCGCACCGTCGGCCAGCTCAAGCTGTTTGCCGACGTCGTCCGTGCCGGCCGCTGGCGCGGGGTACGCATCGACACTGCGCAGCCCGACCGGCAGCCGCTGCCCAAGCCCGACCTGCGTTTGCGCATGATCCCGGTCGGCCCGGTCGCGGTGTTCGGCGCATCCAACTTCCCGCTCGCCTTCTCCACCGCGGGCGGTGACACGGCCAGCGCGCTCGCCGCCGGCTGCCCGGTGGTGGTGAAGGGCCATCCGGCACATCCCGGCACCGATGCGATGGTCGCCGATGCGATCCGCGCCGCCGCCAAGCGGACCGGCATGCCCGAGGGCGTGTTCGGCCATGTCCGCGGGCCGGCGAACGAGCTCGGCGCGGCGTTGGTCGCCGATCCGCGCATCGCCGCGGTCGGCTTCACCGGCTCGCGCGCCGGCGGCCTGGCGCTGGTTCGCATCGCGCAAAGCCGCGACGTGCCGATCCCCGTCTATGCCGAGATGTCGAGCATCAACCCGGTGATCCTGATGCCGGAGGCGCTCGCCAACCGTGGCGCAGCGCTCGGCACCGCCTTCGTGGGCTCGCTGACGATGGGCGCGGGCCAGTTCTGCACCAATCCCGGCCTGCTGCTCGCGATCGAGGGCCCCGGCCTTGACGCCTTCGTCGAGGCGGCGAAACAGGCGATCGCGGCGCACGAGCCGCAGCCGATGCTGACCGGCGGCATCCGCCAGGCGTTCGCGCACGGCACCGCCGCGCTCGCCGCCAATCCCAAGGTCGAAGAGGTCGCCGCCGGCCGCACCGGTGACGGCGTCGCGCGCGAAACCGCCCGCTTCTTCTCCACCACGTCCGACGCCTTCCTCGCCGATGCGGCGATGGGGCATGAGGTGTTCGGCGCCTCGTCGCTGCTGGTGCGCTGCACCGACCTCGACGCGCTCGCCCGCGTGCTCGAGGCGGCGGAGGGCCAGCTGACCGCGACGCTGCACCTCGAGGCCGGCGACCGTGCCGATGCCGCCAAGCTGGTGCCGATCCTCGAGCGGAAGGCCGGGCGCATCCTCGCCAATGGCTGGCCGACCGGTGTCGAGGTCGCGCATGCGATGGTGCATGGCGGCCCCTTCCCGGCAACCTCCGACGGCCGCACCACCTCGGTCGGCTCGCTGGCGATCGACCGTTATCTGCGCCCGGTCTGCTACCAGGACCTGCCCGCGGAACTGCTTCCCGCCGACCTGCAGGACGGCGCGCAGGGGCCGAAGCTGGTCGACGGCCAGGCGGCGTAGCACGCCCCTCGCCCTCCCGCCGGGGCGGGAGGGCAGCCCCTTGACCCAACGCCAATCTGAGATATTGTCCAACAAATACAGGAGAGGAATGCCAGTGCGACGCGGACCGCGAGACGGACGTCGATGAGCGACGGCTGCATCGCCATCGATTGGGGGACGACCAACCGCCGCGCCTATCGGCTCGACGCCGACGGCGGCGTGGTGGAGACGGTCCGCGACGATCGCGGCGTGCTGGCGATGGCGGCGGACGCATATCCGCGCGACATCGCCGCCTATCGGACGCGCTGGGGTTCCTTGCCGGTGATCGCGGTCGGCATGGTCGGATCGACCCGCGGCTGGCGTGAGGCCGCCTATGTCCCTGCCCCGGCCGGGCTTGCCGATCTCGCCGCCGCCTGCCTGCGCCTGGAAGACGACGTCACCATCGTGCCCGGGGTCGCGGTGACCGGGGCGCGGCACGACGTGATGCGCGGCGAGGAGGTTCAGGCTCTGGGCGCCGTCGCCGCCGGGCTCGTGCCGCCCGACGCGCTGCTTGCCCAACCGGGCACGCACAACAAATGGATCGCGCTCGCCGACGGGCGCATCGCCGACGTCACCACCGCGATGACCGGCGAATTGTTCGCGCTGCTCAAGGGGCATGGCATCCTCGCCGGCATGCTCGACGGACCGGTGGGCGACGGCGACGCCTTCCGCGCCGGGCTGCGCCGTGGCGCGGGCGCGCGCGACCTGCCAGCCGCACTGTTCGAGATCCGCGCCTCGGTGCTGCTCGGCGCGCGTGCGCCCGAGGATGCCGCGGCCTTCGCCAGTGGCCTGCTGATCGGCGCGGATGTCGGCGCGCGCGACGACGTCGCCGCCCGTACCGTCCACCTGCTCGCCAATGGTGCGCTGGCCGATCTCTATGCGGTGGCGATCCGCCAGCGCGGCGGCGAGGCGATGCCGATCGACAGCCACGCCGCCTTCGTCGCGGGCGTCCACGCCCTTCAGGAGCTGATCCGATGACCGATCTCGCGCAGCGCTATGCCGCCGCCTTCGCCGCCTGTCCCCTCGTCGCGATCCTGCGCGGCCTGACCCCGGAGGAGGCGCCGGCGGTCGGCGACGCGCTGGTCGAGGCCGGCATCACCCTGATCGAAGTGCCGCTCAACTCGCCGCGGCCGCTCGACAGCATCCGCCTGCTCGTCGACCGGCTCGGCGACCGCGCGTTGGTGGGCGCCGGCACCGTGCTGACCGAGGCGGCAGTCGCCGACGTCGCCGCCGCGGGCGGCCAGCTGATCGTCTCCCCCAACACCGATGTCGCCGTCATCCGTGCCAGCGTCGCCGCCGGGCTGATCTCGCTGCCCGGCTATTTCACCCCGAGCGAGGCGTTCGCCGCGCTCGCCGCCGGCGCCACTGCGCTCAAGCTGTTCCCGGCGGAGGGCGCGAGCCCGGCGACGCTCAAGGCGCAACGCGCCGTGCTGCCGCGCGACATCGCGGTACTGGCGGTCGGCGGCGTCTCGCCCGAGAATATCCCGACCTGGCGCGCCGCCGGCGCCGATGGGTTCGGCTTGGGTTCCAACCTCTATCGCGCGGGCAAGTCCGCCGCCGACGTGGCGGCGGATGCGGCGCGTTTCGTTTCGGCCATCAAGGATCCGGCATGACCACGACCCGACTTCTTCAGCATCGCGGCCCTGACGGCCGCCGCCGCGTGATCCTGAGCGAGGAGGGCGACAGCCGCTTTCTCGCCGATGTCGCGACGACGCTGGCGCTCGCTCGCGCCGCGATCGCCGAGGGGACCAGTCTCGCCGAAGCGGCGCGCGCCCGGCGGACGGACGAGACGGTCGACGTCGCGGCGGAGCTGAACGCCGGCCGCATCCTGCCGGCGATCGACCATGACGATCCCGCCCGGCTGACCTTGGCCGGCACCGGCCTCACCCATCTCGGCTCCGCGGAAGGCCGCGACGCGATGCACAAGGCGGCGGCGAGCGCGGACAAGCCGACCGACTCGATGCGCATGTTCCTCGAGGGCGTCGAGGGCGGCAAGCCCGCCGCTGGCGTTGTCGGCCAGCAACCCGAATGGTTCTACAAGGGCGACGGCCAGTCGCTCGTCGGCCCCGAACAGCCCCTGACCTCCCCCGCCTTCGCGCAGGACGGCGGCGAGGAGCCGGAACTCGCCGGCATCTATCTGATCGGTGACGACGGCACGCCCTATCGGCTGGGCGTCGCGCTCGCCAACGAGTTCAGCGACCATGTCACCGAGCGGCACAATTACCTGTGGCTGGCCCATTCCAAGCTGCGTCAGGCGGCCCTCGGACCCGAATTGCTGATCGGCGACGTACCGGGCGACATCCGCGGCACCAGCCGCATCGTCCGCGACGGCCGGACGCTGTGGGAGAAGCCCTTCCTGACCGGCGAGGACAATATGTCGCACAGCCTCGCCAATCTGGAGGGGCATCACTTCAAATATCCCAATTTCCGGCGGCCCGGCGACGTCCATGTCCATTTCTTCGGCACCGCCACCCTGTCCTTCTCGGATCAGGTGGCGACCCGGGCCGGCGACGTGTTCGAGATCGAGGCCGCGCCGTTCACCTTGCCGCTGCGCAACCCGCTGGCGATCGCCGAGCCGGCCACGGTCGCGGTGCGCGCGCTGTGAGCACGCCGATCCGCCTTGCGCTCGTCGGCATGGGCAAGATCGCGCGCGACCAGCATCTGCCCGCGATCGCCGGCAATCCGGCCTTCGAACTGGTCGCGACGGTCAGCCGCCACGGCGGGCCGGAGGGCGGCCTGCCGTTCTTCCACGACATCCAGGCGCTCGCTGCCAGCGACGTGACGGTCGACGCGGTCGCCCTGTGCACGCCGCCGCAGGTCCGTCGTGCCATCGCCGAGACGGCGATCGCCGAAGGCTGGCACGTCTTTCTCGAAAAGCCGCCCGGCGCGACGCTGGCCGAGGTGGAGGCGCTGCGCAATGCCGCGGACGCCAAGGGGATCAGCCTGTTCGCCAGTTGGCATTCGCGCTACGCGCCCGGCGTCGAACCGGCGCGGGCGTGGCTCGCCGATCGGACGATCCGCGCGGTGACGATCACTTGGCGCGAGGATGTGCGGGTTTGGCATCCGGGCCAGGCCTGGATCTGGGAACCGGGCGGCTTCGGCGTCTTCGATCCGGGCATCAATGCCCTGTCGATCGCGACCCGCATCCTGCCGCGGCCGTTCTTCGTCGAGGAGGCGGAGCTGGACGTGCCGTCCAACTGCGCCGCGCCGATCGCCGCGCGCATCGCCTTCCGCGATGCCGCCGACGTGCCGATCGCGATGGATCTCGATTTCCGTCAGGAGGGGCCGCAAAGCTGGGACATCATCGTCGAGACCGACGACGGCACGCTGACGCTCGCCAAGGGTGGGTCGGAACTGTCGATCGGCGGCGGCGAGGTGCCGGTCGCCGAGGATGCGCTGCACGGCGAATATCCCGGCCTCTATGCCCGTTTCGCCGAGATCGTGCGGGCGGGCACGTCGGACGTCGACGTCGCACCGCTTCGCCATGTCGCCGATGCCTTTCTACGCGGCCGGCACGTCAGCGTCGAACCGTTCATAGAATGACGGCGTGAGCATCGCCCCGGCTACCGCCGGGGCGTCACTCCACCAGCCATTCCCAGGCTGCGCCGCCATCGGGGAAGGTCAGGCGCAGAAAGCGCGCGCTGGCCGGATGCGGCACGACGATCGGCGATCCCTGCCGTTCCGCAACCGGTGCGACCCTCCGCCAGTGGTGGCCGTCGTCCGACGCCTCGAGCCCGAAGCGATAGGATCGGGTCGGAAACTCGGGCAGCAGCCGCGATGCCCTGACCGCGCGTTGCCGGCCGAGATCGGCGACCAGCGTCTGCCCCCGCCATAGCGTCGCATAATTGTCGTCGCCGGCGTTGGCGCTTTCCGCATCGGCCGCCCGCCAGCGCAGGCCGGTATGGCGCGCCGTGGCAAAGCCGCGCACCGGCCCGCCATGCGACGGCACCACCGGCGCGATCGTGCCGTCGGTGCCCAGCGCCAGCGGATCGACCGCCACCTGGCGCAGCACCGCATCCCCCGGCTGCGGCCAGGGCAGCGCCTGACGGTGGTAGAGGATGTACGCCTGCCCGCCTGACCGGAACACGGCATGGTGGCCGGGGCTGATCACGTCGCGCGCCCGATCCGTCTGCAGGATCGGACTGTTCGGCCCCTCGGTGAACGGGCCGAACGGCGTGTCGCCGACCGCATAGCGCACCTTGTACGTATCCTTGGTCGTGTTGCCGTCGCTGTAGGTGAGCAGGTATTTGCCCCCTGCCTTCACCATGAACGGCCCCTCGAAATAATGCGCGGGGGTGACGTCACGTGGCGTGCCGTCGAAGCCGACCATATCGGGCTTCAGCCGCACGACGAAACAATGGCCGTTGGTCCAGTTGAGCCCCGATCCCCAGTAGAGATAGGCTCGGCCGTCGTCGTCGACGAACGCCTCGGCGTCGATCATGTGATAGGCCGGCGCGAAGTCGCGGCGGATCAGTGGCGTGCCGCCATGCGCGTCGCGCCACGGCCCGGCGGGCGACGGCGCGCTGCCGACCCACACCTCGCTGCCGACCGAGACGTACATGTACCAGCGGCCGTTCGGCGCCCGGACCACCGACGGCGCCCAGACCTTGGCATCGCCGGAGGATGGGCTGGTCGCCGCCTGCTTGGTCGGCCAGTCCGGCGTCGAGAAGCGCCAGTCGCGGCCGTTGTCGCTGGTCCACATGCCAAGCCGGTCACCGCCCCAGGGGTCGATCGTCGCGTAGATGTACCAGCGGCCACCGTCATGGACGATCGACGGGTCGGCGAAATAGCCGGGCAGCAGCGGATTGCCGTCGCCCGGCGTATCCCAGCGCGGCGCCGGCGCATCCGCGGCGACGATCGCCGTCGCGGCGAGTGCGAGCAGCAGGGGGCGTATCGCCATTACTCCGCTCCCGTCGCGCTGGCGGGCTGGGCCTTGCCGGGGGTCGTCCCGGCACCGGCGAACGGCGTCAGGGTGAAGGCGACGCGCGTCGGCCCCGCCTTGGTGCGATATTGCGGCAGCGGCTGGCCGACGAGGCTCCATTGCGTGTCGCCGCCGACGCCCCATTGCGCCGAATCGACCAGCAACGTCACTTGGCCGTGCGGAACGATGTCGGTGGATTTCCAGCTGCCCGGCGGATGCCGATCGAGATCGGCATAGGGGAAGGCGAGCGCGTTCATCATCAGCGGCGCGGCGCCCTGCACCCGCAGGCCGCGACCGGCGCCGGACAGTTCCAGCCAGCGCACGTCGACCTTGTTGCCCGTCTCCTGTGGCCGGATGAAGTCGTGGTTCTGCGCCGCGATCGGGCCGCGCCACAGGCCGATCGGCGCCGAGGTCTTGCGATCGACATAGCTTTCGTGCGGCCCGCGGCCATACCATTCGACCTCGGTCACGTCGGTCGGCAGCGCGAAGGCATAGCCGACGCGGAATGGCGGCGGCAGGTCGGGCTTGACCGGCGTCAGCTCGCCGGAGATCGCGACGCTGCCGTCGGCTGCCATCGCATAGCGGGTGGTGAAGGTCGCGGCGCCATCGCCCAGATCATAGTCCACCGTCACCGTATCGCCCGCGGCGCGGATCGCGCGGACGCGGCGGGTCTCGCTCATCGTCTTCCACATCGCGAGCAGGCGATCGGTACCGATGCCGATGTCGTTGTCGGTGACCGCGCGCCAGAAATGCGGTTCGGCGCCGGTCGCGATCGGCCGGCCCTGTGCGGCGTAGCGGCGGATCAGACCGGTGCCGCGGTCGATCTGCAACTCGGCGCCCGCCGCGGCGAGAAGGAAGGCGCCGTCGCGCTGGACGATCTTGACCATGCCCTTGGGACGCGCAGCGGGCTCACCCGGCAGTCCTGATAGCGCGAACTGTTCGAAGCCGACCAGCGTGCCGGCCGCGACGCCGGGCACGGCACCGTCCCTGGTGCGGACGTTGACCGTGACGAAATATTCGCGGCCCGGCTGCAGCGTCCGGCCGGCGAGCGGCAGCGTGATCGTTGCCGCCCCGCGCGCCGGGGTGGCGAGCGGCGGCAGGTCGCCGTGCGCGACCGGGACCCCATCCTCCGCCAGTACCCAGTGGAAGGTGAAGCCCGAAAGGTCACGAAAGTCATGCCGGTTGCGCACCGTCACCCGGCCGGTGGCGGGATCGAAGCCGTCGAACTGCACCGGCGCATAGACCTTGCGCAGTTCATAGAGCTGGGGATTGGGCGTCCGGTCGGATTGCAGCAGCCCGTCGCCGAATTCGATGTCGCCGCCCGGATTGGGGCCGTACTCGCCGCCGTCACCCCAATAGCGGCGCCCGTCCTTAGTATAGCGGTACATCGATTGGTCGACCCAATCCCAGACGAAGCCGCCCTGCAGCCGGTCGGGATGGGCGTAGATCGTGTCCCAATACTCCTTCAAGTCGCCGCCCGACTGACCCATCATATGGGCGTATTCGCATTCGATCAGCGGCTGCTTGAAGGTCGCATGCTCCGCATAATCGGCCAGCTTGACCGCCGGATCGTACATCGGCGCATAGATGTCGGCATAGGCATTGGGGCGATAGTCGCCGATCCCGCCCAGCGTCCCCCAGCCGAGATAGCTGACCAGCCGGCCGGGATCGCGCGCCTTGGCCGCGGCCGCCGCAGCCTCGAAATTGGGGCCGATCCCCGCCTCGTTGCCGAGCGACCAGAAGATCACCGAGGGATGGTTCTTGTCGCGCTCGACCATGTTGGCGACGCGGCTGACATGCGCGTCCTTCCAGGCCGGATCGAAGCCGATCTGCCATTGGGCGCGCTCCGCCGGATGATGGTTGCCCTGCTCCATATAGGCGTGGCTCTCGATGTCCGCCTCGTCCATCACATACAAGCCGTAGCGGTCCGCCAGTTCGTACAGAATCGGATCGTTGGGATAGTGCGAGGTGCGCAACGCATTGATATTGTTGCGCTTCATCAGCTTGATGTCGCGCTCTATCGATTCGCGGCTGACGACGTGGAAGGTTTCCGGATCGTGTTCGTGGCGATTGACGCCGCGGATCGTGATCGGCTTGCCGTTGACGGTGACGCGGCCGTTCAGCATCGCGACGGTGCGAAAGCCGATCCGCGCATAGGTCGACTGGATGATCGCGCCCTTGGCATCGTACAGCTCGACCAGCAGCATGTAGAGGTCGGGCGTCTCGGCGGTCCACGGCTTCACGCCGGGCACACTGCCGGTCAGTGTCACCATGCGCTCGGCATTGCCGGCCGGCACCGCCGCCTGCCCCTGCTGCACGATCCGGTCGCCGTCCATCAGCACGTAGCGCGCGCTGGTCGCGGCGCCCGGCGTCACCGCCAGATCGACCGCCAGCCGGCCGTCGCGATAGCGGTCGTCGAGCCCGGCATGGACGAAGAAGTCGCAGATCCGCGTCTTCGGCGCCGCCATCAGGAACACCTCGCGCTCGATTCCCGAGACGCGCCAGAAGTCCTGGTCCTCCAGATAGCTGCCATCGGACCAGCGGTGGATCTGGATCGCCACCGTGTTGCGGCCCGGCGTCACGAAACGGCTGACGTTGAATTCGCTCGGCAGCTTGGAGTCTTCCGAATAGCCGACCTTCCGGCCGTTGACCCAGACGTCATAGGCCGATCCCGCCGCGCCGATGTGAAGGATGATGTCGCTACCCTGCCAGCCGGCCGGCACGTCGACGTCGCGGCGGTATGAACCGACCGGATTGGTCGCGTGCGGGATCAGCGGCCGGTTAGCGGGGAAGGGATAGGTGATGTTGTTGTAACGCGGCTGGTCATATCCTTCCGCCTGCCAGTCGGCGGGAACCTTGATGTCCTTCCAGGCCGACACGTCATAGTCCGGGCGCTCGAAGCCCACGGGGGTCTTGTCGGCATCGGGCGAGAGCGCGAATTTCCAGGTGCCGCTGAGCAGCAGGAAGCGCGACGATTTGGTGCGATGCCCGGCCAGCGCGCGCTCGCGAGTTTCGAACGGGAAGCCGGTGGCACGCGCCGGCTCCTTGCCGCGGGCAAAGACCGCCGGATTTTCCCAATCGGGGCGCGACGGATCGACCTGCACCGGCTGCACCCGGGGTGCATCATCCTGTGCCGCTGCGCCCGTGGCGGACACCAACGCCGCCAGCGCCACACCGGCGCCCATCCAAGCCCGCATCCGATCCTCCCGCTACGCAATCATTCTGTCAGTCTTGTCCGACAATAGACGGGGCGGGTCAGCGCGCAATCCCCGCCGCGCCGTGGCGTGCGATAAAGTCCTGATGCGCGGGCATGTGACCGACTGCCGCCTGCGTCACCGCCGCGATCCGCTCCAGCCGGGCGCGCGCCGCCTCGGCCGGCATGCCGGCGGCGATCGGATCGAAGCCGCGCGCGCGCAGTCCCTGCCCGTCCATCACCGCCAGCCAGCTGGTCCGCGTGAACAGTTCGTCCGCCTCGCGATAGACGCGGCCGGTCGCACGGTAGATCGCCGTCCGTTCGGCAAGGCTGTCGGGGATCGGCATCGCCGCCAAATCGCGCCAATAATCGCTGTCGTCGCGTTCGCTGGCGTGGAAATGCAGGATCAGGAAGTCGCGGATGCTTTCGAACTCCGCCACCATCAGCCGGTTGTAGCGACGAATGTCGGCCGGTTCGAAGCCGCGCGTCGGCAGCATCTCCAGCAGCCGCGCGATCCCCGCCTGGACGAGGTGGATGCTGGTCGATTCGAGCGGCTCCATGAAGCCGCTGGCGAGGCCAAGGCCGACGCAATTGTGCACCCAGAAGGCGTCGCGCCGCCCGGTGCGGAAGCGCAGCAGCCGCGGCTCGGCCAGCGGCGCGCCGTCCAGCGACGCCAGCAGCTGCGCCGCGGCCTCGTCGTCGGACAGATGCGCGCTGGCATAGACATAGCCGTTGCCGATGCGATGCTGCAGCGGGATGCGCCATTGCCAGCCGGCGGCGCGGGCGGTCGAGCGGGTGTAGGGCACCGGCGGGCCGGACGGCACGCTGGGCACCGCGACCGCGCGGTCGTTCGGCAGCCAATGCGCCCAATCCTCGAACCCCGTCTCCAGCGCTTGGCCGAGTAACAGCGCGCGGAACCCCGAACAGTCGACGAACAGATCGGCGGCGATCCGCGTGCCGTCCGCCAGCGTTACCGCCTCGATCGCGCCGCTGTCGCCATGCAGCACGACGTCGACGACCTTGCCCTCGACCCGCCGCACCCCCGCCGCCTCGGCATGGCCACGCAGGAAGCGGGCGTAGAGGCCTGCATCGAAGTGGAAGGCATAGCCGATCTGCGCCAGCGGCGTGTGGCCCGCCTGCGGCCGCATGAAGCGGCCGGCGGCGGCGGCGGCGGCACAGATCGAATAGGCGTCGAGCGGCGCCGCGCCGCCTTCATGTCGCAGCCGCTGCCAGATCGCCTCGAATGGCACCGCGCCGGCATCGACGCCGTAGGTGCCGAAGGGGTGGAAATAGCGATGCCCCTGCCGCCACCAATCGACGAATTCGATGCCGAGCTTGTAGGTGCCGCCGGTGGCACGGACGAAATCGTCCTCGGCGATCCCGAGCAGCGCGTTGAAGGCCTGGATCGGCGGGATCGTCGCCTCGCCGACGCCGACCGTGCCGATCTCCTCCGATTCGATCAGGGTGATCGCCGGTCCCTGCAGGCCGAGCACGCGGGCCAGCGCCGCCGCCGCCATCCAGCCGGCGGTGCCGCCGCCGACGATCGCGATGCTGGCGAGCGGCCGGTCGTCACTCATGCCGCCACCGTGCGGCATTGCAGGAAGAGGTTGCCGGTCAGCCGGCCGGCGCGCGGATCGGCGGCGTCGCGCGGCAGTCGGGAGATGAGGCCGCTGTGCAGCAAGGCGGCGCGATAGAGGATCAGCCGGTCGGGCTTCGCCGCGACGGCCGCGGTGCGCACGAACCGCGCATCGTCCTCATCCATATAGCCGCCGGCCGGCAAGGCGGCGAGTTCGGCGTCGAGGGCGGCGCGATAGGCGGGCAGCCGATCGGGATCGATCGTCTCATAGCCAGTCGCCCGGTGGCGGAAGAAGCCGGTGCCATCTGGCGAATCCGACAGATAGTGCACCGCGGCGAATTGCATCCGGTCGGCAGCGTCGACATGCGGCACCCGCTGTTCCGCGCTCAGCGCTTCGCCTGGCAGCGTCACCAACGAAAAATTGCCCCGTGCGCGGGCCGGCATCACCGCCCCCGTGCCGAAATGCGCGGCGATCAGTGGCAGGGCGAAGCGGACCAGACCGTCGAGATAGGCGACCGGCGCCGGTGCGAGCAGGCCGGGATAATGGCTGCCGATGGTGTCGGCGGCGGCGAAGGCCGCGCCGGCGGCGGCGGCGGCGTCGCGGAGCCGGTCGAGCCACCCGGTGGCTCGGTCAATGACGATGACGGGCTCGCGTTCCTCGCCGACGGCCATCACTGCGATCTGTGGGCTGGTGGTGAAGGGCGTGGAGTGCCGCGATTCGGCGGGCATCAGCATCCCTCCCCAATAAAAATGGCCGGCATGGCGAGGATCAGACCATGCCGGCCAGGGAGGATCAATAGGTGGCGCGCAGCGAGAAGCCGAAGCGCCGGTCGTTGAGCGTGTATTGCAGCGGCTGGCTGAGCGTGTTGATGTACGTCAGATTCATCCGGTTGGTCAGGTTCACCGCATCGACCGACAGCGCGAGATGCGCACTGAAATTGTAGCTGATCGACGCATCGAGCGACGCATAGGGCTTCTGGAACTGCACCTGGTTGTTGGCGCCGCTGCCCTGCGTCGTGTCGAAATATTTGCCGCGCCAGCTCCACGCCAGCCGCGCGGTCACCGGACCCTTTTCGTACAGGCCGACGAGATTGTAGCTGTGTTTGGACAGTTTCTCGAGCGGCACCGTCGTCGGCACGTTCGACCCCGCCGTCGCGAACGGATTGGTCACGCTGCTGTCGACATAGGTGTAGTTCGCCTGCACGCCCAGGCCGCTGAGCAGGCCGGGCAGGAAGTCGAAGAACTGCTGATAGGCCGCTTCGACGCCCTTGACCGTACCCCTGCCGGTGTTGACCGTCGTGCCGATCGCATAGGTCACGCCGTTGAACGGCAGGAAGGTGGTGCCGCCGGCCAGGAAACCGTCGACCTTCTTGTAGAAGGCGCCGAACGTCACCGATCCGGTCGGTGCGAAATACCATTCGGTCGTCAGGTCGAAATTGTCGGAGGTGATCGGCCGCAGATAGGGATTGCCCGACGATCCGGTCGGATATTGGGCAATCACGTTGCCATTGGCGTCGCGCTGCGTGAAGCCAATGATGTTCGGCGCAT
This sequence comes from Sphingomonas benefaciens, assembly GCF_052907485.1. Lineage (NCBI taxonomy): Bacteria > Pseudomonadati > Pseudomonadota > Alphaproteobacteria > Sphingomonadales > Sphingomonadaceae > Sphingomonas > Sphingomonas benefaciens. The sequence continues at coordinate 319,257 of NZ_JBREIC010000002.1, forward strand.
TGAGCGAGACGTTGGTCGCCATCTGGTCGAAGTTCGGCCGGGCGAACGACTTGGAATAGGCGAAGCGCGACTGCAGCGTATCGGTCAGGCGGGCGCGGATGTTGAAGCTGGGCAGCGCCTTGACGTATTCGCGCTGGACGTCGATCGGTGCTTGCGTGCCGTCGCTGTTGAAGATCGTCCCGGCCGAACCGGTGCGCGTCCGCACCACACGGACGCCGGCATTGCCGTCGATGCGGATGCCGCCGATCGTGCCGGCATAATCGGCGGTCAGATAGGTCGCCAGCGTCCGCTCGGTCTGATGGTTGAGGTCGCCGGGCGAGAAGCTGCTCTTCGGCGTCGCCCCGAACTTCGCCTCGGTCTTGACCAGGCTGTCCCACAGGCTGCTGCCCGGTTCGAAGTTCGGATAGAGGATGCCGCCGGGCAGGGTGCGGCCGTCGAAGAAATTGGGCGTCGGCCCCTTCAGCGCCAATTCGGGGAATTGCGACAGGCGGACGAAGGGCAGGCCGTTGGCGGACGAACAGCTTGGGTTCGGCCCCGACGGCAGCAGGCAGAAGCCGTTCCACGTGCCGCGCAGGTCGATCGTGCTGTCGGCATAGCGCAGGCCGCCACGCAGCTTCTGCAGGAAGCCGCCCTCGACGTCATATTCCAGGTCGTATTTCAGCGCCAATTGGTCCGCGTCGTTGCGCGTGATCGAATCGGCCATGTAGGTGAAGGCGTAGTTGTTCGGGTCCGACAGCAGCGCCGGGTTGCGGACGTTCCATACCGGCCGCGATCCGCGCAGATCGAAGTCGACGATGCTCTGGTTCTTCGCCGTATAGGGCGTCTGCCCGGTCTGGTCGTAGAGCGAGATGACGAAGCCGTTGCGATCGGCATTGTAGGACGACTTGAGATATTGCGCGTCGAACACCGCATGCAGGCGGTCGGTCACGTCCCATTTCGCCGACAGCGTGTAATTGCCGGTGGTGTTGGTCAGATCCTGGTCGAAGCGTGCCGATTCGAACACCTGGTTGGCCAGCGAGCCCGAGGTCGCATAGCCGGCACTGTCGAAGGTGAAGTTGGCGCCGTTCAGCGGCGTCGTCGTCGCATTGCCGTTGTTGTTGTAATAAAAATATTTGCCCTGGCGGAAGAACTTGTAGCGCGAATAGAGCGCCTGCGCGGTGACCAGCAGATTGGGCGCCGCCTGCCACTGCCACGCACCGGCAATGCCGAGCCGCTTGCGGTCGCCGCCATCGTCGTAGATCTGCTCGCCATAGGGAACCTGCGCATTGGCGGGGGCGCCGGGGATGGTGATACCGGCGGGGATCGGCCCGAAGGCGCCGATCAGGATCGCGTCCTGGCGATAGGAGCTCTTGGCGTAGCTGCCGTTGAGCAGGAAGCCCATCTCGCCGATGCCGGTCTCGAAACGGTTGCTGTACAGGCCTGATACCGATCCGCCGAACTTGTCGGCGCGATCGTAGTAATTGCCCTTGAAGGTCGCACTGATCAGCTGGCCCGGCTGGTCGAAGGGCAGGCGGGTGCGGATGTTGACGACGCCGGCGACGTCGCCCTCGATCGTGCTGGCCGGCGGGTTCTTGAACACGTCGATGCCGGCGAGCAGTTCGGGCGGCACCGCTTCGAGATCGAGCGTGCGGCCGCCGGAGGCGGAGATGGCGGCGCGGCCGTCGATGAAGTTGCTGACCTGGGTCAGGCCGCGCACGGTGATCGCCGGGGTGGTACGGTGGTCGAAGTCGGTCGCGCCCTCGCCATAGCGACGCTGGATCTGCACGCCGGTGATCCGCTGCAGCGCCTCGACGGTATTGGCGTCGGGCAGCTTGCCGATGTCCTGCGCATTGACCGAATCGACGATCTGGTTGGCGTTGCGCTTGATCGCCTGCGCCGAGCGCAACGATTCGCGCACGCCGGTGACGACGATGTCCTGGTCGCTGGGGGTGGTGGCCGCCTGATCGGCGGTCTGCGCCGCGACCTGCGCCGCGGCGGCGACCGTGCTGCTCGGCGCCGCAGTCTGGGCGTTTGCCGTGGCGGCCAGGCCCAGGCTCATCGCCACGGCCGATGCGCCACCCAGCAGGCGCAGGTGTCCCGTCTTCATACATCCTCCCCATGATCAGCCGCTTACCAGCCGTATGTCGGACATAATACCGGAAGATTTTCCCAGACAAATGAAATCGTCGTCAGAGGGGCCGCGGTGCGTATCAAAGCCAAGAAAAGGCAACCGATGTGGCCTTAATGTCACGCTATACGCGTCCGTACATCCATAAGAGTAATAGAATGTCTCTATAGCGCCATTTTGTTGCTCCCGTATAGCTTGCAGCACCGATCTATCGATGTGCGTGTGGACGCAACGTAACGGTCGACACGAAAAAACCGGGGCCGCGGGGCGACCCCGGTTCCTTCGTCGGCGCAAAGCCGCGTCAGTGATTGTCGCGCGGCAGTCCCATTGTCTGCGCAATGCGCTGATATTTCTCCGCGCCTTCCAGAATGGCCCCCGTGTTCATCTGGCCGACGACGCTGCGCTGGATCTCCTGCCAGGGCGTCTGCGACGCGGGATAGGCATAGCCGCCCGCCGCCTCGAGCGCACGGCGCCGCTCGGCGAGTTCCGCGTCCGGGATCAGCACGTCGACCGTGCCCTTGTTGAGGTCGATGCGAACGCGATCGCCGGTACGCAGCAAGGCCAGCCCGCCCATCGCCGCCGCTTCGGGCGAGGCGTTGAGGATCGACGGCGACCCGCTCGTCCCCGACTGGCGGCCGTCGCCGACGCACGGCAGCGCGTGGACGCCCTCGGTGATCAGATAGGCGGGCGGCCGCATGTTGACCACTTCCGCCGCGCCCGGATAGCCGATCGGCCCGGCGCCGCGCATGAACATCAGCGTTTGCGGCGTGATGCCGAGCGACGGATCGTCGATCCGGTGATGGTAATCCTCCGGTCCGTCGAACACCACCGCCGGCCCCTCGAACGCATCGGGATCGTCGGGGTTGGACAGATAGCGGTCACGGAACTCGTCGGAGATCACGCTGGTCTTCATGATCGCTGCATCGAACAGATTGCCGGACAGGACGATGAAGCCCGCCCGCTCCTTCAGCGGCCGATCGAACGGGCGGATCACCGCCTCGTCCTCGATCGTCGCATCGCGGCAATTGTCGCCCATCGTGCGGCCGTTGACCGTCGGCGCATCCTCATGGATCAGCCCCTGGCCCATCAGCTGGTTGACCACCGCGGGCACGCCGCCGGCCCGGTAATAATCCTCGCCGAGATACTCGCCCGCCGGCTGCAGGTTGACGAGCAGCGGCACGTCATGCCCCTGCTCCTGCCAGTCGGTCAGCGGCAGGTCGACGCCGACGTGGCGCGCCAGCGCGGCGAGGTGGATCGGCGCGTTGGTCGACCCGCCGATCGCCGAATTGACGCGGATCGCATTGTGGAAGGCCTCCTTGGTCAGGATGTCGGACGGCTTCAGGTCCTCGGCGACCATCTCGACGATGCGCTTGCCGGTGCGGTACGACACTTCCTGGCGGTCGCGATACGGCGCGGGAATCGCGGCGGAGCCGGGCAGGCTCATGCCCAGCGCCTCGGCCAGGCTGTTCATCGTCGTCGCCGTGCCCATCGTGTTGCAATAGCCGGTCGACGGCGCCGACGAGGCGACGAGGCGGATGAACTCCTTGTCGTCGATCTCGCCCGCGGCGAGCATCTGCCGCGCCTTCCAGACGATCGTGCCCGATCCGGTGCGCTCGCCCTTGTGCCAGCCGTTGAGCATCGGCCCCACCGACAGCGCGATCGCCGGAATGTTCACCGTCGCCGCCGCCATCAGGCAAGCCGGCGTCGTCTTGTCGCAGCCGATGGTCAGCACCACGCCGTCGAGCGGATAGCCGTACAGCACCTCGACCAGCCCGAGGTACGACAGGTTGCGGTCGAGCCCCGCGGTCGGCCGCTTGCCCGTTTCCTGGATCGGGTGGACGGGGAATTCGATCGCGATGCCGCCCGCCTCGCGAATGCCCTCACGCACCCGCTCGGCAAGGACCAGATGATGGCGGTTGCAGGGCGACAGGTCGCTGCCGGTCTGGGCGATGCCGATGATCGGCTTGCCCGATTGCAGTTCCTCCAGGCTCAGACCGAAGTTGAGATAGCGCTCGAGATAAAGCGCGGTCATGTCGATGTTGGCGGGATTGTCGAACCATGCGCGGCTGCGCAGTTTGCCCGTCGGGGCTTCGCTCGTCATGGGGGAAGGCTCCGGTCAGCGTGTCGTCGACACGCGGTAGATCATGCGGTGGTGATAGGTCTGGCCGGGGTTGAGCCGCGCCGACCCGAAGGCGGGATGGTTGGGCGTGTCCGGGAACACCTGCGGCTCCAGCGCGAAGGCGTCGCCCATGCGATAGACATGGCCCTGTTTGCCGGCGATCGTTCCGTCCAGGAAATTGCCAGAATAGAATTGCACGCCCGGTTCGGTGCTCAGCACCTCCAGCACGCGGCCCGATGCCGGATCCTCGACCCGCGCGGCGAGCTGCGGTTCGGCGGTGCGGCCCTTGTCGAGCACGAAATTGTGGTCGTAGCCGCGACCGATCGCAATCTGCGGATCGCGACCGTCGCGGATATCCTGGCCGATCACCCGCCCCCTGGTGAAGTCGAACACCGTTCCCGCCACCGGCTTCAACTCGCCGGTCGGGATCAGCGTCGCGTCGACCGGCGTGAAGCGCGCCGCCGGCACCGTCATGCGCTGCGCATAGATGCCGCCGGCCGACCCCTCGCCCGCCAGGTTGAACAGCGCGTGGTTGGTCAGGTTGATGATCGTCGGCGCGTCGGTCTTCGCCTGCATGTCGATGGTCAGCGCGCCCTTGTCGTCCAGCGCATAGGTGACGGTGACGTCGAGCTTGCCGGGATAGCCCTGGTCACCCGCCGGGCTGGTCAGCGCCATCGTCACGCTCGCCTGCGGCCCCTGGTGGACCGACACGATCCGCCACACCGCCTTGTCGAAGCCGGTGGTGCCGCCGTGCAGCGAATTGGTCTTGTCGTTGAGCGGCAGCTGATAGGTCTTGCCATCCAGCGTGAACTTGCCGCCGGCGATGCGGTTGGCATAGCGGCCGACGGTCTGGCCCCAGAAATTGGGCTTGGTGACGTAGCTGGCGGCATCGTCGTGGCCGAGCGCGATGTCGGCGATCGTGCCGTTACGGTCCGGCGCGCGGAACGACTGCAGCGTCGCGCCCAGCGTCATGATCCGCGCCGTGACGCCATTGGTGCCGGTCAGCGTCACCGCCTCGATCCGCGTGCCATCGGGCAGCGTACCGAATGCTTCGCGTTTGGCGGTCGAGGCCGCGGCCGGCGCGGCAAGGCCGAGCGCCGCGACTACGACCGGCGCGATCATCGTGGAAGGCTTGGGCATCGTTCTCCTCCGGGACCGGTCGTTTCCGATTGACCGTATCACGGACGGCTTATAGTCAGACATATAAGAGCGCAAGCCGTTCTGCCGGGCGGGGAGCGATCGGTGGGGCACGGCGCGCCGTGAAGGAGAGGGTTCGATGGCCGGAGGATTCGTCAACACATCCGCGGGTACGCCCGTCGGGGGGGCTTCCGCCTCCTACCGGCCCGCGCTCGCGCTGCTCGCCTCGCTGTTCTTCATGTGGGGCTTCATCACCGTCATCAACAACACGCTGCTGCCGCATCTGCGCAGCGTGTTCGAGCTCAACTATTTCCAGACCGGGTTGATCGAGTCGGTATGGTTCATCGGCTATCTGCTCGCCTCGATTCCGGCGGCGAAGCTGATCGAGCGGATCGGCTATCAACGCGCCCTGACGACCGGCCTCGGCGTGATGACGCTGGGCTCGCTCGGCATGATCCTGGCGGCATCGATGGTGTCCTACGGCGTCACCGTCGCCTCGCTGTTCGTCGTGTCGTGCGGTATCGCGCTGCTGCAGGTGGCGGCGAATCCCTATGTCGCGGTGATCGGCCCGCCGGAGAGCGCCGAGGGCCGGCTGACGCTGGTCCAGGCGTTCAACACCACCGGTGACGTGCTCGCGATCATCTTCGGCAAATATCTGATCCTCGCCCGCACCACCGCCGGCACCGCGGCGCACGGCACGCAGCTGACCGAGGCGCAGCGGATGGCCGATGCGCAGGCGACCGAGCTGCCCTATTTCATCGTCGCGATCGTGCTGGCGCTGCTGGCGGTGCTGATCGCCCGTGCGAAACTGCCCGCGCTCGGCGCGGCCACCCAGCGCGCCAATGCCGAGGATCGCCGCGGCCTGTCGCTGTGGAACCACCGCAACCTGATCCTCGGCTGCGTCGGCATCGCGCTCTGCGTGCTCGGCGAGATCGGCGTCAGCAGCTATTTCATCAACTTCGTGTCGCAGCCCGACATCGCCAATCTGACGCAGGAGCATGCCGCCTCCTACCTCCTCTTCTTCTGGGGCGGGATGATGGTCGGCCGCTTCGCCGGCGCCGCGCTGATGCGCAAGATCGCCGCCCAGCACGTGCTCGCGCTCTTCTCGCTGATCGCGCTGGCGGGGACGCTGACCGCGGCCTTCGTGACCGGGCCGGCGGCGATGTACGGCCTGATCGTCTCGGGCCTGGGCATCTCGATCATGTTCCCGGCGATCTTCGCACTCGCGATCCGCGGCCTCGGCCCGCTGACCGAGGAGGGTTCGGGCCTGCTGATCATGTCGATCGCCGGCGGCGCGCTCGCCTCGATCCAGGGCAAGATCGGCGACACCTATGGCCTGCACTGGGGCTTCCTGATCCCGGCGGGCTGCGCGCTCTACGTGCTGTTCTACGCGCTGGTCGGGTCCAGGCCGACCAATCCGCTGCCCGATCAGCAGGCGGCGGTCTGACGTCTGGGCGGGGGCGGCCGGTCGCCCCCGCAGCGCCGGCCTAGCGTTGCAACTGGCGGCCGGACCGGGCGCTGCCCGATCCCGCCGCCTTTATCCGGGGGGATACACAATGACGACGAACGACACCCGTGTGGGCGGGCTATCGCGACGCACCTTGATCGCCGGAGCGGCCGCCGTGCCGATGCTGCCCGCCCTCGCCGGCCCCGCCGCCGCGGCGAGCGGCGGCCAGCTCGCGCCGACCCCGCCGATGGGCTGGAACAGCTGGAACAGCTTCGCCGTCACCATCACCGAGGCGCAGGCGCGCGAGACCGCCGACATCATGGCGCGCGTGCTGAAACCGGCGGGCTACGACATCTTCACGGTCGACCACCAATGGTACGATCCGCGCGCCAAGGGCTATACCTATAACAGCGACATCCAGCCGGTGATGGACGGCTACGGCCGGTTCCAGCCGGATCCGGTCCGCTTTCCGTCGGCCGCCGGCGGCAAGGGGTTCGCGGGGCTGGCCGCCTATGTCCATGGCCTCGGCCTGCGCTTCGGCATCCACCGGATGCGCGGCATCCCGCGCGCCGCGGTCAAGGCCAACCTGCCCGTGTTCGGCACGCGGTATCGCGCGCAGGATATCGCGGACACGGCCAGCATCTGTTCGTGGAACGTCGACATGTACGGCGTCGACATGAGCAAGCCTGGCGCGCAGGCCTATTATGACGGCGTCTTCGCCGAATATGCGCGCTGGGGCGTCGACTTCGTCAAGGTCGACGACCTCAGCCGCCCCTATGACGCCCATGCCGCGGAGATCGAGGCGATCCACCGCGCCATCCAGCGCTGCGGCCGGGCGATGATCCTCAGCATGTCGCCGGGCGAGACGCCGGTGGTCCGCGGCGACCATGCCCGCCGCCATGCTGAGATGTGGCGCATCTCCGACGACTTCTGGGACGATTGGGGCCTGCTGGCGGCACAGTTCACCCGATTGGAGAACTGGAATCCCTATATGGGCGACGGCCGCTGGCCGGACGCCGACATGCTGCCGCTGGGCAGGCTGGCGATGGGGCAGCGCGACACCAAATTCACCCCCGACGAACAGCGCACGCTGATGACCCTGTGGTCGATCGCCCGTTCGCCGCTGATCATGGGCGGCGACCTGCGCCATCTCGACGCGCCGACCACGGCGTTGCTGACCAATCCCGAAGTCATTGCGGTCAATCAGGCATCGAGCGGCAACCGCCCCCATTTCGTCACCGACGGCACGCGTATCTGGTCGGCGACAGCGGCGAATGGGGACACCTATCTCGCCCTGTTCAACACCAGCGACGGCGCGCGCGAGGTCGGCCTGCCGCTGGCGATGCTGGGCCTCGACGGCGGCGTCGCGGTGCGCGATCTGTGGGCGAGAGCGGCCGATGGCCGGGCCGGCGGCCGGATCGCCCGCACCCTGCCGCCGCATGGTGCGGGCCTCTATCGTCTGTCGCGCGCGTGATCCGTCCGACGCTCGCCGCGCTGGTGCTCGTGGCGACGCCCGCATCTGCACAGCAATCCGCCGGCACCACGCCCGTGGTGCCGGTGGCGCTGCACCCGGCGATCGACCGCGCGACGACCCGCTTCGAGGGCTGGGGCACGGCGCTCGCCTGGTTCGCCGAGGTCACCGGCGGCTGGCCCGATGCGGAGCGCAACCGGCTCGCCGACCTGTTCTACGGCCGGCAGGGGCTGGGCTGGACGATCGCGCGTTACAATATCGGCGGCGGCAATGCGGCGACGGTGAAGCCCTATCTGCGCCCCGGCGCGGCGGTGCCGGGCTTCTGGCGGCTGCCCGTCGGTGACGCCGCCCGCTGGCGCGCCGACGATCCCGCCGCCTGGGATTGGTCACAGGACGCGCGCCAGCGCTGGTGGCTCGACGCGGTCAAGGCGCGGGTACGTGCGCCGATCTTCGAGGCCTTCTCCAACTCGCCGCCCTGGTTCATGACCGTGTCGGGCCGCGTCTCGGGCGCGGTCAAGGCGACCGACGACAATCTCCGCCCCGGTCAGGAGGCGCGGTTCGCCGGCTACCTCGCCTCTGCGGTGGACGCGTTGCAGCGGCGTCACGGCATCGTGTTCCGCACCCTTTCGCCGGTGAACGAGCCCAACACCGATTATTGGTATGCCGCCAATACGCAGGAAGGCGCGCATTGGAGCCCGGCGCGTCAGGCGGCGATGATCGACGCGACCGACGCGGCGCTGCGCGCGCGCGGCCTCGCCACGCTGGTCGCCGCGCCGGACGAGACCAACTCGCACACCTTTCTGGTCGATTGGGCCGGCTATCCCGCCGCGACCCGTGCCAGGATCGGGCAGCTCAACGTCCATAGCTACGGCACCGTGCATCAGACCGGCGTCCGCGACGTCGCGCGGGCGAGCGGCATCCGCCTGTGGATGAGCGAGGACGACACGCCATTGCCGGGCGATCCGGAGGATCTCGAGGGGATGACGAGCCCCCTCGCCTTTGCCGAGCATGTCGTCGCCGACCTCAAGCGGCTCGAGCCGGCCGCCTGGGTCTTCTGGCAGGCAGTCGAGAATCTCAGCGCACGCGACGGCAAGCCGGGCTCCAATTGGGGGCTGGTCAAGGCCGATCTGGCGGCCCCCGCCAGTAACCCGCACGCCATCCACGTGACCCGCAAATATTGGGCAATGGCGCAGTTCAGCCGCTTCATCCGCCCCGGCGATCGGCTGGTCCCGGTCGACGACATGGACACGGCGGGCGCGCTGTCGCCCGACGGCACGCGCCTGGTGCTCGTCCACGTCAATCCGGCGCCGGTCTCGCGACGGCTGCTCGTGCCGTCGGGCTGGTCCGTGCAGATGGTGCTGACCGATGCCACCCACCGCGCCGCGTGCGAGGCCGGCACGGTCGCCCCGCCGCGATCGGTGGTGACGCTGTTTCTGACCAAGGGGCGGGCCGCGGCTGCATGCCCGACGTTTGAGCGCTGATACCCCGGGAGCCGATCCGGACGGCGTGCCGGGGCCAAGACGGGAGGATAAGGGGCAATACGCCCCTGTGAGGATTATCCCTTGGCCGCCTTGCGCAAGGCCAGCCGGACCAACGCGTCCAGCGTCGCGCCTGGTCCCAGCTCCTCTTCCGCCGCGCCGACCGCGCTCGCTGCCTCGGCAGGGCGGAAGCCGAGATTGAGCAGCGCCGAGACCGCGTCCGCCCCCGCCCCGATCGGAGCGACCTGTGCGGCCGCTGCCGGCCCCAGCGTCGCCACCGCGCCGACCTTGTCCTTCAGCTCGCGCACGATCCGCTCGGCGAGCTTCGGTCCGACGCCATTGGCGCGGGCGACCATCGCCTTGTCCTGCGCCGCGACCGCACGGGACAGCTCGCCCGGCTCCAGCGCCGACAGGATCGCCAGCGCGACGCGCGCGCCGACGCCCTGAACCCCGGTCAGCAACCGGAACCAGTCGCGCTCGCCGGCGGTGGCGAAGCCGACCAGGCGCAGGAAATCCTCACCGACCAGCATCTCGGTGAACAGCGTCGCCGCCTCGCCGACCGGCCCGATCGCCGCCAGCGTGCGCGACGATGCGCCGACGAGATAGCCGACGCCGCCCACATCGATCACCGCATGGTCGATTCCTGTCGAATCCAGCCGGCCCTTGAGATGTGCGATCATGCCGTAATCCTCGCCCTGCGCGCCATGCCCTGCGCACTCGCCAGATGATGCGCGTGGGTGATCGCCACCGCCAACGCGTCGGCAGCGTCGGGGCCGGCCAGTTTGGCGCCGGGCAGCAGCACCGCCATCATCGCCTGGATCTGACGCTTTTCCGCGCCGCCGGTGCCGACCACCGCCTTCTTGACCGTCGAGGGATGATATTCGCCGACCAACAGTCCGGCATTGGCCGCGGTCAGCAGCACGACGCCGCGCGCCTGACCCAGCTTCAGGGTCGATTGCGCATTGGTGTTGCCCAGCACCTCCTCGACCGCCGCGCTCTCGGGACGCTCGGCGAGGATGACGTCGGTCAGCGCCGCGTTGAGGTTGGCGAGTCGACGTGGCAGCGGCATCGACGGATCGGTCTTGATCTGCCCGTTGGCGATATGGCGCAGCCGGTTGCCGTCGGCATGGATCACCCCCCAGCCGGTGGTGCCGAGCCCGGGGTCGAGGCCGATGATGATCATGTGGCAAGATCCTCCCCGCCGCGCGAGGAGGGGGACCAGCCGCAGGCTGGTGGAGGGGGGGCTCCCCAAGCACAGCGCTCGTGGACAGCCCCCTCCACCACGCCGCTTCGCGTCGCGGTCCCCCTCCCCGTGCCGGGGAGGACAAGGCTCATCAACCCAGCTTCTCCATCACCTCGTCCGAGACTTCATAATTGCCCCAGACGGTCTGCACGTCGTCGTCGTCGTCGAGCGCGTCGATCAGCTTGAACAAAGTCGCCGCATCGCCCTCGTCGACCGACACCATCGTCTGCGGCCGCCAGGCGAGCTTGGCGCCCTCCGCCTCGCCGAGCACCGGCTCCAGCGCCTTGGCGACCTCGTGCAGGTCGCCCTGCGCCGTCCAGATCTCGTGACCCTCGTCGGACGAGGTGACGTCCTCGGCGCCCGCTTCCAGCGCCGCCTCGAACACCTTCTCGGCATCGCCGGCGCTGGCCGGATAATTGATCAGGCCCATGCGGTCGAAGCCGTGGCTGACCGATCCGCTCGCGCCCAAATTGCCGCCGTTCTTCGACACCGCGGTGCGCACATTGGTCGCGGTGCGGTTGCGATTGTCGGTCAGCGCCTCGATGATCAGCGAGACGCCGCCGGGTCCGAAGCCCTCGTAGCGGATTTCCTCGTAGCTTTCGGCATCGCCGCGCGACGCCTTATCGATCGAACGCTGGATATTGTCCTTGGGCATCGACTGCGCCTTGGCCGCGGCGATCGCGGCGCGCAGGCGCGGGTTCATGTCGGGGTCGGGCAGCCCCATCTTCGCCGCCACGGTGATTTCGCGGCTGAGCTTGGAGAACATGCTCGAGCGCTTCTTATCTTGCGCGCCCTTGCGGTGCATGATGTTCTTGAACTTGGAATGGCCTGCCATGATCGCCTCTGACGGATAATCGTCGGCCTTTAAGCTGCCGGACCCGTCTTCGCCAAGCGGTCGATTTTCGCCTCCAGTCCCGCCAGCCGGTCCGCGACGAGCAGATCGAGCTTCTCGTGCAGCCGCAGGATCTCCAACTCGGCGCGCAAGTTGGTCTCATAATCGAGACTCGCCGCCAGCCGGTCCTTCGCGGCCTGACGGTTCTGGCTCATCATGATCACCGGCGCCTGGATCGCAGCGAGCGTCGACAGCATCAGGTTGAGGAAGATGTAGGGATAGGGATCGAAGACCAGGCCGAAATGGCCGAGCACGTCGGAATTGAGGATCATCCACCCGAGCAGCACCAGGGTGAAGGCGATGATGAAGCCCCACGAGCCACCGACCGCGGCAACGCGATCGGCGAGCCGATCGCCGACGCTAGCGCGCAAGTCCGCCTCGTCCGCCGCGTCGCGGCTGACCAGCGTGCCCGCATCGATGCTGGCGAGCACGCGCTGTTCCTCGGGATCGAGCGCGTGACTCGGCTTCTTCAGCAGCCGCAGGGCAATGTCGGCGAAGGGAGGACGCTGGGCCATGACGCGTATCTTCCGGAGGAAAGGTCCGGCCGCGCGCCTAGCCGGCCGCGCCCTCGCCGCCAACCCGCCGCAAAGCGCTTGCCCGCACACCCCCAGATCGGCCAAACGCTGATCCGATCATGACCGTCAGCGTAGACATGGGCAGCGACGAACGCGGCGCGCCCGTGACCATGGACCTCGAAGAACTGCTCGCCACCCGATTGCTCGTCCAGGGCAATTCCGGGTCGGGCAAGTCGCACCTGCTGCGCCGCATGCTGGAACGCTCGGCCGGCCAGGTGCAGCAGGTGGTGATCGATCCCGAGGGCGATTTCGTCACGCTGTCCGACGCCTATGGCCATGTCGTGGTCGAGGCGGCGGACTATTCGGAGCGCGAGATCGCACGCATCGCCGGCCGTCTGCGCGAACACCGTGCCAGCGTCGTGCTCAGCCTGGAAGGGCTGGAGGCGGAGGGACAGATGCGCTGCGCCGCCGCCTTCCTCTCGGCGCTGTTCGATGCGCCGCGCGAACATTGGTATCCGGCGCTGGTGGTCGTCGACGAAGCGCAATTGTTTGCGCCGACCACCGGTGGCGAGGTGGCCGAAGAGGTACGCCGCGCCTCCTTGTCGGCGATGACCAATCTGATGTGCCGTGGTCGCAAGCGTGGTCTCGCCGGCGTGATCGCCACGCAGCGGCTGGCCAAGCTCGCCAAGAACGTCGCAGCCGAAGCGTCCAACTTCCTGATGGGGCGTACCTTCCTCGACATCGACATGGCCCGTGCCGCCGACCTGCTCGGCATGGAGCGGCGCCAGGCCGAATCGATCCGCGACTTGGCGCGCGGCACCTTCCTGGCGCTGGGACCGGCGGTGTCGCGGCGGCCGATCACCGTGAAGATCGGCGCAGTCGAGACCTCGGCACGCTCCGGCAGCCCGAAGCTGACGCCGCTGCCTTCCGCGCCGGTCGAGAATCTGCAGCAGTTGATCTTCGCGCCGCCGCCGGAAACCGCGCCGCAGCTCCCGATGACCTTCGACCCCCGGCCGCGGCGGGTGCCGACGGACGAATTGCTCGACACGATCGAACGGCCGACGCCGACGCAGCCCAGCCTGGCGCGCTTGCCCGACAAGTCGGACGAGGAGGTGGAAACGATCTACGCCGACGTGCTGCGCGCGATCGTCGCCGATGGCGAGGCGGCGTTGCGGCCGCCGTCGGTGCTGTTCCAGGATTTTCAGGTCCGCTGCCGCATGGCGGGACTGGCCAAGCCGCCGCTCGACCTCGCCGGCTTCACTCGGCGGCTGTCGGCGGCGCGCGCCGGCATCTTCGACATCACCGATCCCGAATGGGCGGAGGCGATGGCGCTCGCCGATACGCTGCCAGAGGACATGATCGGGCCATTCCTGCTCGTCGCGCGCGCCGCGCGCGAAGGCGAGCCCTGCCCGTCCGACGTCGCGCTGGCGGAGACCTATGGCACCAGCTCGCTTGGCCGCGTTCGCCGCCTGGTCGGCTATATCGAAAGCCGCGAATTGTTCGTGCTGCGCACCGACCTGTCCGGCAAGCGCTCGATCACGATTCCGCGGCTGGGCTGGACGACCGCCGCGGCGGAGGCCGCCTAGTCGTTCCGATCCTCATGGCGCGAGGCGGCGCATTCCCGTCATCGATTGGGGATACCGGTATATTGCGCGGAGGCGAGCTGCCATCCAGGACCGGCCTTCACCGCGACGTAGCGCACGCGCAGCGACCGCGTCACCGTGGTGCCATCGGGCTTGGCCATGTCGAACGATACCCGCTCGGTCACCAGCGCCCAATCGCGATGTAGCGCAACGCTGCGCTCGCTCGACGTCATCGCCGGCACCGGCTTGCGTTGATCGGCGCGGTAGAAGCCGATCACTTGATCGCGGCTGTCGACATCGCCGACCGGGGAGATTTCCTGGAAATCGGGCGCCAGCGTCGCTGCGAGACCCCGATCGTCGAACGCCGTCCGTGCGGCATTGAACCGATCGACCAATTGGCCGACGTCCGTTGCGAGAGATGCGGGAGTCGCCGCGAACAAGGCGGCGGCCAAGAAGACGGGCATCGGCTAAACCTTTCGATCGATAGCGTATTATGTGAATAACACGCCCAGCCGATCGGTCAACCCGTGCCCATCCGGATCACAGCATGCCGAGCGCCTGCATATAGACCTCTAGGATCGCTTCCTCTTCCTGATATTCTTCCCGCTTCTTCTTGCGGATCGACATGATCTTCTTGATCGCCTTGGGATCGTAGCCGCGGCCCTTGGCCTCGGCGAAGACGTCCTTGATGTCGTCCTGGATGCCCTTCTTCTCTTCTTCCAGACGCTCGGCGCGCTCGATCAGCAGGCGCAGCTCGTCCGCCGCAACCTGCCCGCCGCCCATGCCTTCGCCACGTTCTTCGGCCATATGTCCCACCCGCCGCGAACCGGTCGCGGCCCTTCCTGAAATGATTCGCTGATGCACCGGCAGCGCCGGCAGGGCAGCGCGTCTAGGCGTTTACCACGACGCGCTCAAGCCCGGCTGCGATCAGCGCCCCGGCTCGGTCATCGCCGGCGGATCGCTGGCCGGAAACGGTTCGTCTAGTGCCTCGTCCAGCGCCCCGTCCACTGCGTCGTCACGCCGGTTCTTGGCGACGCTGGCATCCATGCGGGCGATCTGCTCGGGCGTCGCCTCGGTCTGGTAGCGGCGCTTCCACTCCGCCTGCGGCATGCCGTAGATCGTCTCGCGCGCCTGATCCTTGGACAGGCCGCCTGCCTCTTCCACCCAGTCGGACAGACAATTGCGGCAGAAGCCGGCGAGGCCCATCAGGTCGATGTTTTGCGCGTCGGTGCGGTGGCGAAGATGGCGGACGAGGCGGCGGAACGCCGCCGCCGCGACGGCATCGTCGAGCGTGTCGAGGGGATCGGTCATCACGTAACGGCCTTCCAACAGGTTGATCCCGACCCAATAGGAGCTAGAGGAGGCCGCGGCCATTCCCCAGGAGCCTATTCATGACCACTGCCATCGCGCCCCGATCGCGGAAAGTACGCGTGCTCGCGACGCTCGGTCCCGCGAGCAACAGTCCCGAGATGATCGCCAACCTGTTCCAGGCGGGCGCCGACGCTTTCCGCGTCAACATGAGCCACGGCGACCAGCAATCGAAGATCCCCGTCATCCAGGCGATCCGCGCGCTGGAGAAGGAATTCGGCCGGCCGACGACGATCCTCGCCGATCTGCAGGGCCCGAAGCTGCGCGTCGGCAAGTTCGACGGCGGCAAGGTGGTGCTCGAACACGGCAGCACCTTCGTCCTGGACCGCGATCCGACGCCAGGCGACGCGACCCGGGTCGAACTGCCGCACCGCGAGATCTTCGAGGCGATCGAGCCGGGCGCGCGCCTGTTGCTCGACGACGGCAAATTGGTGCTGCGGGTCAGCGATCACGACGCGGAGCGGATCGTCACCACGGTCGAGGTCGGCGGCCCGTTGTCGAACAACAAGGGTCTCAACGTCCCCGACGTCGTGCTGCCGATGGCAGCGCTGACCGAAAAGGATCGCAGCGACCTCGCCTTCGCGGTCGAACAGGGCGTCGATTGGATCGCACTCAGCTTCGTGCAGCGGCCCGAGGATCTGTGGGAGGCGCGCAAACTGATCGGCGGTCAGGCGGCTTTGCTCGCCAAGATCGAGAAGCCGCAGGCGATCGACCGGCTCGAGGAGATCGTCGAGGCGTGCGACGGCGTCATGGTCGCCCGCGGCGACCTGGGCGTCGAACTGCCGCCGCAGTCCGTGCCGCCGCTGCAGAAGCGCATCGTCGAGACCGCGCGCCGGCTCGGCCGGCCGGTGGTGGTCGCGACGCAGATGCTCGAATCGATGATTCAGAGCCCATCGCCGACGCGCGCCGAGGTGTCCGACGTCGCCACCGCGATCTACGACGGGGCCGACGCGATCATGCTGTCCGCGGAAAGCGCCGCGGGTGCCTGGCCGATCGAATCGGTCGCGATGATGAACGCGATCGGCATCTCCGTGGAGGGCGATCCCGGCCACGGTGACCGCATCCACTTCACCGTGACGCGCCCCGACCCGACCACCGCCGACGCTCTGGCGGAGGCGGCCAAGTCGATCGCCAAGACGACCGGGGCGACGGCGATCATCTGCTTCACCACCTCGGGCTCGACTGCCCGCCGCGTCGCGCGCGAGCGGCCGCCGGTGCCGATCCTGACGCTGACGCCCAACAAGGACACCGCGCGCCGGCTCGGCCTGCTGTGGGGCACGCATGCGGTGTTCACCCGCGACGTCGAATCGTTCGAGGACATGGTGGGCAAGTCGAAGCGGATGGCGCTGCGTACCGGCATCGCCAAGGCGGGCGACCGCGTCATCGTCATGGCCGGCGTGCCGTTCCGCACGCCGGGTTCGACCAACGTCATCCACGTCGTCCGCATCATCGGCGACGAGCTGAAGGATTATAGCTGATACCGTGAAAGCCCCTCCCCTTCAGGGGAGGGGCTTAGAGGTTAGAGCAGCCCCAGTTCCACCAGCTCGCGCCGCAACTTGGGTTCGCCGGTGAAGTGCAGCGCGATCAGGCCGACGCTCTTCGCGCCCGCGATATTCGCCGCATTGTCGTCGATGAACACCGTCTCCGCCGCCGTCAGCCCGAAGCGGTCGAGCGCGAGGGCGTAGATCGCCGGGTCCGGCTTCACCATCTTCTCCTCGCCCGAGACGACGACGTCGCGAAAGCGATCGAACATCGTCGCCTCGCGCGCGCGGAACGGCGGCCAGAATTCATGGCTGAAGTTGGTGATCGCATATAGCGGCGTGCCGCGGTCGTGCAGATCGTCGACCAGGCCGTGCATGCCCGGCATCGGATCGCCGATACTCTCCAGGAACCGCGGTCCCCAGGCGGCGATCAGCTCGGCATGCTCAGGATAGAGGGCGACCAGCTCCGCCGACGTGTCGGCGAAGTCGCGTCCAGCGTCGTGCTGGAAATGCCATTCGTGTGTGACGACGTCGCGCACAAACGCATCGAGCGCCCGATCGTCGTCGATCAGGCGCCGATACAGGAACCGTGGGTCCCAGTCGTACAAGACCCGCCCGACGTCGAAGATGACGGCGGTCGGAACGCCCACGGCTGTTTTAGCCCTGGCGCGCCTTGAAGCGACGGTTGGTCTTGTTGATGACGTAGGTGCGGCCGCGACGACGGATCACGCGGTTGTCGCGATGACGGTCCTTGAGCGACTTCAGGCTGTTGCGGATCTTCATGATCGATTCGCTTCTTTTCGAATTGGAATGTGTTCTGGAAAGCGCGAGCGCCTAGGCACAAGCGGTGCAATAGTCAAGCAACGTGGGCGGCGTTAGAGCGTTTCCCATGCGCAACAGTCATAGGATTCGCGTACCCATGTCCCTTCGTCCGTACCTGGCGCTCGGCGCCGTCGCCGCCGCGCTCGCCGGTTGCGCCACCACCCAGCCGCTGCCGCCGACGGAGGTGATCCGCTACCATCTCGATCGCCCGATCGCGCGCGGCACGATCGCGGTCCAGCCGCTCGATGCGTCGAATGCGAGCATTGAGTTCAAGACCTATGCCGCCGCGGTCGAGGGCGAATTGCTGAAGGCCGGCTACAGCCTGCCCGCGCAGGGCGCGCGTCCCGATTACGTCGCCACCGTCAACTTCACCCGCACCACGCAGGAAGGACCGCCCCGCCCCTCGCCGTTCAGCATCGGCATCGGCGGCGGATCCTTCAGCGGCGGTCGCCGCGGCGGCGTCGGCCTGGGCGGCGGCATCGGCTTTCCGATCGGCAAGAGCCGGCCGACCAACCTGCTGGTCGCCGAACTGGCGGTGACGATCAAGGATGCACGCGACCAGTCGCCGGTCTGGGAGGGCCGCGCCCAGGGGATCAGCGACATCAAGCGCGCCGACGAACAGGCGCCGCGCCTCGCCCATGCGCTGTTCACGGGGTTCCCCGGCGAGTCCGGTCGCACTATCGAGGTCCGATGACCATCCACATCAACGCCGCCTTCGATGGCGGCAACATCCGCCTCGTCGCCATCGAAGGCGATCGTGTCGATCTGGAGATCGTCCGCGATCGCGAATCGGACTTCTTCCAGTGGTTCTACTTCCGCGTCGCCGGCGCGCGCGGGCGGCAGCTGACCTTCCGCATCGTCAACGCCGGCGAGTCGGCCTATCCGTTCGGCTGGCCGGGCTACAAGACGCGCGCCAGCACCGACCGGCACGCGTGGCGGATGATCGACACCCGATACGAAGGCGGTGTGCTGTCGTTCGACTATCGGCTCGACGCCGAACTCGCCTGGTTCGCCTATTTCGCGCCTTATACGATGGAGATGCACGACGCCCTGGTGGCGCGCACCGCGCTGGCACCGGGCGTCGTCCATCGCCAGCTCGGCACCTCGCTCGATGGCCAGGCGATCGACTATTTCCGCATCGGTTCGGGCGACAAGCCGGTGTGGCTCTATGCGCGCCAGCATCCCGGCGAATCGATGGCCGAATGGTGGATGGACGGCGCGCTCGCCTGGTTGACCAGCGAGGCCGCCGCGCCGCTGCTCGCCAAGGCGACCGTCCACGTCGTGCCCAACATGAATCCCGACGGCACGCGCCGCGGGCATTTGCGTACCAACGCCGCAGGCGTGAATCTCAACCGCGAATGGCACGCGCCAAGCGCCGAGCGCAGCCCGGAAGTGCTGTGCGTCCGCAATGCAATGGACGAGACCGGCGTCGCCTTCGCGATCGATGTGCACGGTGACGAGGCGATCCCGGCGAACTTCATCGCCGGCTATGAGGGCATCCCAAACTGGACCGAGGATCACGGCGCGAAATTCTATGAATTCGGCCGTCGCCTCGCCGCGCATACGCCGGATTTCCAGGTCGAAAAGGGCTATGAGAAGGCCAGCGCGGGCAATGCCAACCTGTCGATGTCGACGAACCAGCTGGCGCAGCGGTTCGGCGCGGTATCGGTGACCTTGGAGATGCCGTTCAAGGACCATGATCCGAACGCCGACGCCGAATTCGGCTGGTCGCCGGACCGCAGCCAAGCGCTGGCCGTGGCGTGCCTGGAGGTGCTGACCGGGATGATCGACGAACTGTGATCGAGGTTCGACGCGACGATCCGCTGTCATCGGCGGTGGCGGGGCTGATCAACGAGCATCTCGCCTTCGCCAAGGCGAACACCGATTCCGCCTTCCGCTTCGCGCTGGGCGCGCAGAAGCTCGCCCAGCCGGGCACGGCCTTCTTCACCGCCTGGCAGGGCGAGACGCTGGTCGGCATGGGCGCGGTGAAGCGGCTGGACGAGACGCACGCCGAGCTCAAATCGATGCGCACCGCCGACGGCCATCGCGGCAAGGGCGTCGGCGCGGCGATGCTGACGGCGCTGATCGCCCATGCCCGCCACGAAGGGATCGTGCGGCTCAGCCTGGAGACGGGCACTGACGACGATTTCATACCCGCCCATGCGCTCTACCGCCGCTTCGGCTTCGTCGACTGCGCCGCCTTCGCCAATTATCCGGCGGACAGTCCCAAGAACCGCTACATGACATTGACGCTGGAGGTTTGATTGCCGCAACTCGTCCTGATCCGCCACGGCCAGTCGGCCTGGAACCTCGAGAACCGCTTCACCGGCTGGTGGGACGTCGACGTCACCGACAAGGGCGCTGCCGAAGCGCGCGCGGCCGGCGAGTTGATGGCCGCCAAGGGCCTCGACTTCGACATGACCTTCACCTCGCTGCAGACGCGGGCGATCAAGACGCTCAACCTGGCGCTGGAGGCGATGGGGCGGCTGTGGCTGCCGGTGGAGAAGGACTGGCGGCTCAACGAGCGGCATTACGGCGGCCTGACCGGGCTCGACAAGGCGGAGACCGCGGCACGGCACGGCGACGAACAGGTGCATATCTGGCGCCGCAGCTTCGACGTACCGCCGCCGCCGCTCGAGCCGGGCAGCGCCTACGATCTGTCGCAGGACCGCCGCTACGCCGGCATCGCCATCCCGCAGACCGAGAGCCTGAAGGACACGATCGCCCGCGTCCTGCCCTATTGGGATGCGCGCATCGCGCCGGCGTTGAAGGACGGCCAGCGCGTGCTGATCTCCGCCCATGGCAATTCGCTGCGCGCGCTGGTCAAGCATCTGTCGGGCATATCGGACGAGGAGATCACCGGGCTGGAGATCCCGACCGGTCAGCCGATCGTCTACGAGCTGGACGACCAGCTCAACGCGACGGATCGCTACTACCTCAGCGAGCGCTGACCGTACCATCTCTCGTCATCCCGGCGAAAGCCGGGACCCATGGAGGTGATCGGCGAAGGCAGCGCATCACCGCCAGTGGCGCGCTGTCCATAGATCCCGGCGTCCGCCGGGATGACGAGAGGGGGGTGAGCGCCGCGGACCCATCGCCGTCATCCCCGCGGAGGCGGGGATCCAGACGCGCGGGTCTTCGTAAAGGCCGCCACGTCAGCGTCTCTGGATTCCCGCCTGCGCGGGAATGACGAACAAGCGCGGAAGCCCTCTTTACCCACCCAAAACATTGCCCTCCCCCCGACCATTGGCTAGGCAACGTCTCCCTCGCGAGGAGCAGTGCGTGACAGACCCGTTGGTCGGCATCATCATGGGATCGACGTCCGACTGGGACACGATGCGCCACGCCGCCGCCGTCCTCGACGAGCTCGGCGTGCCGCACGAGACCAAGGTCGTTTCCGCGCACCGCACCCCCGACCGCCTGTACGACTACGCCAAGTCCGCCGCCGCCCGCGGCCTCAAGGTCGTCATCGCCGGCGCCGGCGGGGCTGCGCACCTGCCCGGCATGGCCGCCGCGATGACCCACCTTCCCGTCCTCGGCGTCCCCGTCGAGAGCAAGGCGCTGAAGGGGCAGGACAGCCTGTTGTCGATCGTGCAGATGCCCGGTGGCATCCCGGTCGGCACCCTCGCCATCGGCAAGGCGGGTGCGATCAACGCCGGCCTGCTCGCCGCCGCGATCCTCGCCACCGCCAACGATGCGCTGTCGCAGCGGTTGCAGGACTGGCGCCGGCGCCAGACCGACGGTGTCGCGGTGGATCCGGCATGAGGCTCGATCCCGGCGCGACGATCGGTATCCTCGGCGGCGGCCAGCTCGGCCGCATGCTTGCGGTCGCCGCGGCGCAGCTTGGCTATCGCACCCACGTCCTTGCACCGGATCGCGAGAGCGTTGCTGCGCAGACCGCGTCGAGCCTGACCCGCGCCGACTACCACAACCGGATCGTCCTCGCCGATTTCGCCGCCGCCTGCGACGTCGTCACCTACGAATTCGAGAATATCGACGTCACGCCGGTCGAATGGCTCGCCGGCCGCGTCCCCGTTCATCCCGCCCCGGCCGCCCTGCGCGTGGCGCAGGATCGCATTGCCGAAAAGCGCTTCGTCGAACAGGTCGGCGGCCGGCCTGCGCCCTGGGCTGCGGTCGACAGCCGTGCCGACCTTGACGCCGCTTTGGCGCGGATCGGCTGTCCGGCGATCCTGAAGACGACGCGCTTCGGCTATGACGGCAAGGGTCAGGCGGTCATCGCCAGTCCCGACGACGCAGCGCAGGTGTGGGACACGATCGGTGGCCCGGCGGTGCTGGAGGGGTTCATCCGCTTCAGTCACGAATTTTCCATTCTGATCGCGCGCGGTCACGACGGTGCCGCGGTCCGCTACGATCCGCCGCACAATGTCCATCAGGACGCGATCCTGCGCCGCTCCACCGTACCCGCACCGGCAGCGGTGCTGGCGCAGGCAGCGGAGGCGACGGCCTTGGCCTGCCGCATCGCCGATGCGCTCAGCTATGTCGGCGTGCTCGCTTGCGAATTCTTCGCCACTGCGGACGGCCCGGTGTTCAACGAGATGGCGCCGCGCGTCCACAATTCCGGTCACTGGACGATCGAGGGTGCCGAGACCTCGCAGTTCGAGAATCATATCCGCGCGATCTGCGGCCTGCCGCTCGGCTCGACGACACCGACCGGGCAGGTCGAGATGCGCAATCTGATCGGCGACGATCCCTGGGCGCCGGCGCTGACGGAGCCCGGCGCGCACCTCCACCTCTACGGCAAGGGCGAGGCGCGTCCCGGCCGCAAGATGGGTCACGTCACGGTCGTGAGCCGCTGAACCGCGACGCGGTGCGCTTCACCGCGAAGTGCAGCGGCACGATGACGGGAAGATCGGTGACGAGCCCGTTGCGCGTCACCGGCCGGATGCGGAAGTCCGGCACCATCGCCAGCGCGGCCCGGCCGAACCCGATCCCTTGCGGCTGTTCGCTCAACACCCAGCAACGGCGTGGCGGCCCCGGTTTGGGAACGGCGCAGCCCAGATAGACCGTGCCGTCGATCCGTTGCCGCAGCGAGCGGTCGGGCCAGTGACGCACCATCTCGTCGTTGGTCGGCATGCGGATCCACTCCGCGCGCCCGTAGCCTATGCTATCGCCGCCCGGTCCATCGCCGTCACCGCGTCCCTGTCCGGTGCCGCGGCCGTCGCCACCCTGACCGGCCAATTGGTCGGGGACTCCGTCGGCGGCAAAGGGCGACGGAACCGTTGCAGACAGGGTCGACGGTGGGGCCGAAGGCTCCGGCGTCGTGTCAGCGGCAAGCGGCGGCGGGCGGGGCGAACCTCCGGACGGCGCCGACGCGTGACGCGCGATCGGTCGGATCGCTGCCTTCGCCGGTGGCGGCTCAGGCGGGGGCGGCGGCGGCGGTGGCGGCGTGACGTCGAACACCGCCAGGGCATGGGCCTCCTCCCGTACAGGCGGTGGCGCCGCCCTCTGCATCAGCAGCATTGCCAGCAGCATCCCGTGCAGTGCGATGGCGAGCGCCAGCGCGCGGCGATCGGGTGCTGCCGGCCCGGTCATCTGCGGAGGTCCAACTGCGGACCGGCCGCCGTTACTTCACCACCGGAAGCGCGATGAAGCTTTCGTCCGGTCCCGCCACCGTCACCTTCTGCGTCGCCTTGACGTAATCGGCGGGCTGGGCGCGGAAGATGTTGGGCACGAAGGTCTGAGGATTGCGATCGTAGAGCGGGAACCAGCTCGACTGGACCTGCACCATGATCCGGTGCCCCGGCTGGAAGACATGATTCACCATCGGCAGCGCAAATTGATAGCCGAGCGGGACATTGGGGGTCAGCGCCTTGGCCTGGGACAGGCTTTCGCGATAGCGGCCGCGGAAGATGTCCATCGACACCGCCAGCTGATAGCCGCCCATGGTCGTGTCGGCCTTCAATCCTTCCGGATAGACGTCGATCAGCTTGACCACCCAGTCGCTATCGGTGCCGCTGGTCGAGGCGTTCAGATGCACCTCCGGCACGCCGGCGACGGTGACCGCCTGGGTCAGCGGCCCGGTTTCGAAGGTGATCACGTCCGGCCGGCCCGACACCGCGCGCTGATCGTCGACCAGCCACTGCCGCCAGGTCGAGCCGGGGGCGTAGGTCGGCTTGTTGGGCCGGACGCGGAAGCTGACCGGTGCCGCCGGGTCGGAGACATAGTCGACCGTCTGCGCGGTGCCGTCGGCCGGCGTGAAGCCCAATGCGCCGCCCGGCTTCAGGTACAGCCGCGTGGCCGATGCCGCGGCGACCGTCGGCCAGGATTGCAGCCGCTGCCATTCGTTGGTGCCGGTACGGAAGATGGTCACCGGCGCGACATCCATCGCCGGCTGATCGCTCTTCAGATAATGCGCGAGGAACGGCGCCAGCACGTTGCGGCGCCACCATTTGGCGGTGTCGCTGTCCCATTTGATCGCGCCCAACGCATCGCCGTTGCCCGCCTCCTGGCCATGGAACCACGGGCCGGCCGACAGGAAGACCATGTCGCCGCGCGTATCCTTGGGCTTAAGCGCACGATAGACCGCGGGCGCGCCGTAGATGTCCTCCTGGTCCCACAGGCCATCGACCAGCATCACCGGCACCTTGAGCGGCTGGTCGGCGAGCACCTTGTCCATCGCCTGGCTCTGCCAATAGCTGTCATAGGCCGGGTGTTCGAGGATCTTCTGGAAGAAGCCCATCTTGTCGACGCCAGTCGCGGCGGCGATCGCGCCCGCCGATCCGCCCTTGAGGTAATATTCGTAATCGTCCGAATAGCCGGTGCGGAACGGCGTGTCCGCCGCTGCGGTCGCCTGCTGGCTGAGGATATAGGGCATCATCGTCTGGCGGAAAGCGCCGTTGTGGAACCAGTCGTCGCCGCGCCAGCCGTCGACCATCGGGTTCATCGGCACCGCCACCTTCAGCGCCGGATGCGGGTTGATCAGCGGCATCAGCGACAGGAAGCCGTCGTAGCTGATGCCGGTGATGCCGACCCGCCCGTTCGATTCCTTCACATTCTTCACCAGCCAATCGATCGTGTCGTACGTGTCGGTCGAATCGTCGACCTTGCTGGGGTTGAACGGCGTGCCGACCGGGGCCGGATTCATGACATAGCCGCCCTGCGACTTGTGCATGCCGCGGACGTCCTGGAAGACGCGGATATAGCCACCGGCGGTGATCGGATCGGCGCCGGTGGTGCCGTCGTCGGTCGGCGCGGCATAGCCGCTGGGATTGGCGCCGAGCGCGCTTTCCGCGTCATAGGGCGTGCGCGTCATCAGGATGCCGAGGTCGCGGCCGCCCTTGGGAATGGCGATCACGGTGTGCAGCTTGATCCCGTCGCGCATCGGGATGTCGACGACGCGGCGGGTATAGCCGTACGCGTCGGGCACCACCGGCGGCGTGGCGGGCCGTTCGGTCCAGGTCACCGGCTTGACCCGCTGCTGCGCCGGGGCGGCGCCGGCAGTGGCCAACAGGGCGAAAGCGCTGGCGAGCAGCAGCGGGCGGTTCATCGACATCCTCCTCAAGACGACGAGCCCGTCAACATGGCGGGCGGTGCAACGAAAAAGGCCCGTCCCGCTGCCACCATCGGTGGAGCGGGACGGGCCCGGTATTCAGCGTGGAGCGATCCTCACGCGGTGCGGGTCCCCGACAGCGGGAAGCTGCCGAAGGCGCCGGCGCCGACCGATCCGGTCAGCGTGTCGCCGTCCGCGGTCGCCTCGATGTCGAGCGTCATCGGCATCGGCGAGGTCATCTGCTGCTTCCAGGTGATCGTATTGCCGGCGGCATCGCCGCTGATGTCGCTCGATCCCATCGCGCCCGACGCGGTGCCGGTGAAGCTGCCCCCGTCGGTGGCGATGGTCAGCGTCATGTTCTGGTCGCCCAGCGGCGACTTGACCGTGCAGTCCCAGGTGCCGTCGATTTCGGCCATCATCACTCTCCGAGAAACAAAGGGTTACTTCGCGACCGGCGCCGCGCCGGCAGGAGTGCCGGCGACTGCGCTCGCCGGTACGACCTCGACCGGCAGCCCCAGGGTGTCAAGCTGCGGCTTCACCTTGGCGGCATCGCCGACGACGATCCAGATCGTCCGCTTGGGATCGAGCGCGCCCTGAATGGCGGCGTTGAGCTGCGGCAGCGTGAAGCCGCGCAGCCGGGTCGCCAGCGTCATCTGGTAATCGTCGGGGCGCTTGTAGGTGTCGTTGCCTTGCATCGCCGCGAGCACCGCATCCGACGTCTCGTAGCTGCCGGGCAGCGCATTGATCCCGCCCTTGATCGCGCGATCGAACTCCTCCTGTGTCATCGGCTGCTTGCCGAGGAAGCCGACGACGTCGTCGCGCGCGGAGGCGAGCGACGGGCCGGTCTGGTTCGCCTGCACCGGCGCGCTGATCACATAGGGCGCGGCCTCGACCGCGGTCTGAAAGCGGCCATTGGCGCCATAGGACCAATGGCGCGTCTCGCGCAGGTCCATGTTGAGCCGGCTGAGGAAGCTGCCGCCCAGCGCGTCGTTGGCGGTGGTCAGCGGCAGCGTATCCTGCGTCCCCTTCAGCGCGGTCGGGATCGCGCCGACGATCACCGACTGCGGGCTGTCCGGCCGGTCGACCAGCACGATCTTCGGCGCGGACGGCTGCGGCGGCGCGGAGAAGTCCTTGACGCCCGCCGCCCCGGTCGGCTGCCAGTCGCCGAAGCGCGCGTCGAGCGCGGCCTTGACCTCGGCAAGCGGCCGATCGCTGACCACGAACACCTTCGCCTTGTCGGGCCGCAGCCACGCCTGCTGGAAGGCGATGAGGTCGGCGCGGGTCAGGCTGGCGACCGCGCGCGGATCCCCCGCCCCCTGGGCCTTGGCATAGGGGTAGGTCGGGCCGTAGACGAGCGGCGGCACCACGCGGCCGACCAGGCCGTTCGGGCTGGTCAGTTCCTGCGCGATGCCGGCGAGCGTCTGCTGCTTGACGCGGGCCAGTTCGGCGTCGGGGAAGGTCGGCGCGCGCGCGATCTTGCTGAACAGGTCGAGCGCGGGCACGAGATTGGCGCTCGGCACTTCCAGTTGCAGGAGCGTGCGATCGGTGCTGCTGCCGGCACCGATCGTCGCGCCCAGCCGCTCCTTGGCCTCGGCGAGCTGGATCGAATTCAGGCCCTCGATGCCCTCGTCCATCATCGCCAGCGTCACGCCCTGCGTACCGAGCTTGCCCGGCACGTCGGCGGCGGTGCCGGCATCGAACGACAACGACATCTGCGTGACCGGCACTGCATTGCGCTGCGCATAGACCAGTTCGATGCCGTTCTTCAGGCGCGCGCGCTGCACCGTCGGGAAGCTGAGCGCGGCGACTTGGCCGACCGCGGGCAGCGGCCCACGGGTGCCCTTCACCGGCGTGTCGGGCGCGGCGACGACCGGCGTCTGTGCCGGCACCCGCGCCTCCTCATAGGCGGCACGCGGCCCCTGCTCGACGGTCAGTGCATAGACCGGACGCGTCAGCCACTTGTCTGCCGCCGCCTTGACGCTGGCGGGGGTCTGCGCGGCCAGCGCCGCAAGCCGCTTCTTGTAATAGCCCGGATCGTCGTAGAACAGCGCGCCCTGCGCCAGCGCGACCGCCTTGCCGCCGAAGCCGCCGACCGATTCCAGTCCCTCGATCGTTCCGGCCGCCCGGGTGGTGACGACGCGATTGACCTCGTCCGCGGTCGGGCCGTTCTTCAGGAAATCGGCGAGGATCGCATCGATCCGCTGCCCGACCAGCGCCGGGTCGACGCCCGGCCGCACGATCGCGCGGATCGAGAAGGTGCCGACCTGCGCGCCAGGGCTCGCCCCCGCCGACACGTTGACCGCCAATTTCTCCTGCTTGACCAGAATGTTGTCGAGGCGGCTCGAGGCCAGCCCACCGAGCACCGAACCGGCGACCTCGAGCGCGGCCGAATCGGGATCGTTGCCACCCGGAATGGTCCAGAAGCGGCTGACCATCACGGCGGCGACCCGATCCTTGATCGTCTCCGCCTTGGGCGCGGCGAGCGTGGGAACGGGCGCATTCGGCCGGACGCTCTTCGGCCCCGGCTTGATCGCCCCGAAATACTTCTCGACCAGCGGTTTCGCCGTGGCGACATCAATGTCGCCGGCGAGCACCAGCACCGCATTGTTGGGGCCGTAATGGTCGCGGAACCAGTTCTTGACCGTATCGACGCTCGCCGCGTCCAGATCGGCCATCGAACCGATCGTGGTATGGCCGTACGGATGCGTCGCGGGATACAGGCCCTCGGTGACCTTGTACTGCACCAGTCCATAGGGCTGGTTGTCGTTCTGGCGCTTCTCGTTCTGGACGACGCCACGCTGCTCGTCGAGCTTCGCCTGCGTGATCGCGCCGAGCAGATAGCCCATGCGATCCGACTCGAGGTACAGGGCGCGGTCGAGGCCCGCGGTCGGCACCGTCTCGAAATAATTGGTGCGGTCGAGATTGGTGGTGCCGTTGAAGTCGGTCGCGCCGACCTGCTTCAGCGGCTCGAAGAAGTCGCCCGGCGCGTTTTCCGATCCGTTGAACATCAGATGCTCGAACAGATGCGCGAAGCCGGTCGAACCCTTCGGCTCGTGTTTCGCGCCGACATCGTACCAGACGCTGACCGCAACGACCGGCGCCTTGCGATCGGTATGGACGATGACGCGCAATCCGTTGGCGAGGGTGAACTGCTGATAGGGGATGTTGACCTGACGGACCAGTTCCGCGGCAGGGACCGGCTTGGCGGTCTGCGCGGAAAGCGGTGTGGCAAGCGCAGTCAATGCCGCGCCCGCGAGCCAAAGCGTCTTCATTCGGAGTCTCCCCATCCGGTGTTTGAGGGGAGCATAACGGTCGATAACGACCGTGCAATAGTGTTGGGGCTTGTCGACCCTACACTGTCGCTTGACGAACGGTGTCCGGCGCCGCGATCTTCTCGACGCGATCTGCCACCCCCTTGTGTTGCTCAAATGCAACACCATCTGACACCCCAAGGAAACAGGGCCTCCAGATGAATCTCGAGAAATTCACCGACCGCGCGAAGGGCTTCCTGCAATCCGCGCAGACCGTCGCGATCCGCATGAACCACCAGCAGATCGCGCCCGAACATGTGCTCAAGGCGCTGCTCGAAGACGAGCAGGGCATGGCGGCCGGATTGATCCAGTCCGCGGGCGGCGACGCCCGTCGAGCCGCGACCGAAATCGACGCCGCCTTGGCGAAAATCCCCGCCGTCTCCGGCTCGGGGGCGCAGAATTCGCCCGGCCTGTCGAACGACGCAGTCCGCGTGCTCGACCAGGCCGAGCAGATCGCGCAAAAGGCGGGCGACAGTTACGTCACCGTCGAACGGCTGCTGGTCGCGCTCGCGCTCAGCCTCAACACCGCGGCCGGCAAGGCACTGCAGGCGGCGGGCGTCCGCGCCGAGGCGCTCAACGCCGCGATCAACCAGCTGCGTGGCGGCCGTACCGCGGATACCGCGAGCGCCGAGGATCGCTACGATGCGCTCAAGAAGTTCGCGCGCGACCTGACCGAGGCGGCGCGCGACGGCAAGCTCGATCCCGTCATCGGCCGCGACGAGGAAATCCGCCGTACGATCCAGGTGCTGGCGCGCCGCACCAAGAACAATCCCGTGCTGATCGGCGAACCCGGCGTCGGCAAGACCGCGATCGTCGAAGGCCTCGCGCTGCGCATCGCCAACGGCGACGTACCCGACGGGCTCAAGGACAAGACGCTGATGGCGCTCGACATGGGCGCGCTGATCGCGGGCGCGAAATATCGCGGCGAGTTCGAGGAGCGGCTGAAGGGCGTCATCGACGAGGTCAAGGGCGCCGAGGGCCAGATCGTGCTGTTCATCGACGAGATGCACACGCTGATCGGTGCAGGTAAATCCGAAGGCGCGATGGACGCCGGCAATCTGCTCAAGCCTGCGCTCGCCCGCGGCGAACTGCATTGCGTCGGCGCGACCACGCTCGACGAATATCGCAAGCACGTCGAAAAGGACCCGGCGTTGCAGCGGCGGTTCCAGCCCGTCTTCGTCGGCGAACCGACGGTCGAGGACACGATCTCGATCCTGCGCGGGCTCAAGGAGAAGTATGAGCTGCACCATGGCGTGCGGATCACCGACGGCGCGCTCGTATCGGCGGCGACGCTCAGCAACCGCTACATCACCGACCGCTTCCTGCCCGACAAGGCGATCGACCTGATGGACGAGGCCGCCAGCCGTATCCGCATGGAGGTGGAGAGCAAGCCCGAGGAGATCGAGGGCCTCGACCGCCGTATCCTGCGCCTCAAGATCGAGCGCGAGGGGCTGCGCCGCGAAACCGACGCCGCCAGCATCGATCGGCTGGAGACGCTGGAGGACGAGCTCGCCAATCTCGAGCAGCAGTCGGCGGAACTGACTGCGCGCTGGCAGGCCGAGAAGGACAAGATCGCGGGCGAGGCCAAGCTCAAGGAACAGCTCGACGCCGCCCGGCTCGAGCTGGAGCAGGCGCAGCGCCAGGGCGATCTCGCCAAGGCGGGCGAGCTGTCCTACGGCCGCATCCCCGCGCTGGAGAAGCAGCTGGCGGAGGCGGCGGGCGCGACCAAGGGCGCGATGCTGCGCGAGGAGGTCACCGCCGACGATATCGCCGGCGTCGTCAGCCGCTGGACCGGCGTGCCGGTCGACCGGATGCTGGAGGGCGAGCGCGAGAAGTTGCTCAAGATGGAAGAGGTGCTTGGCCAGCGTGTCATCGGCCAGGCGGACGCGGTCCGCGCCGTGTCGACGGCGGTACGGCGCGCCCGTGCGGGTCTTCAGGATCCCAATCGACCGCTCGGCTCGTTCCTGTTCCTCGGGCCGACGGGTGTCGGCAAGACCGAACTAACCAAGGCGCTCGCTGAATTTCTGTTCGACGACGCGAGCGCGATGGTGCGCATCGACATGAGCGAGTTCATGGAGAAGCACGCCGTTGCGCGCCTGATCGGCGCGCCTCCCGGCTACGTCGGCTATGAGGAAGGCGGCGTGCTGACCGAGGCGGTGCGGCGCCGGCCCTATCAGGTCGTGCTGTTCGATGAGGTCGAGAAGGCGCATGGCGACGTGTTCAACGTGCTGCTGCAGGTGCTCGACGATGGCCGGCTGACCGATGGCCAGGGCCGCACCGTCGATTTCAGCAACACGCTGATCATCCTGACCAGCAACCTCGGCAGCCAGTATCTCGCCAATCTGGAGGAGGGGCAGCCGGTCGAGACCGTCGAGCCGCAGGTGATGGAGATCGTCCGTGCGCACTTCCGGCCGGAATTCCTCAACCGACTGGACGAGGTGATCCTGTTCCACCGGCTGGGTCAGGGCCATATGGGGCCGATCGTTGACATCCAGGTCGCGCGCGTCGGCAAGCTGCTCGCCGACCGCAAGGTGACGCTGGATCTGACCGACGCGGCGCGCGCGTGGCTCGGCCGGGTCGGCTACGATCCCGTCTATGGCGCGCGGCCGCTGAAGCGGGCGGTGCAGCGCTATCTGCAGGACCCGCTGGCCGAGGCGATTCTGCGCGGCGAGGTCAAGGACGGGTCGACGGTGCACGTCGACGAGGGCGAAGGGAAGCTGGCGCTTCAGGTCGACTGAGCCGCCTCATATTCCCGGAGAAAGGGCTCCAGGTGTCGCCGATAGGGTTCGGCGACACCGACGCCGCGGCGGCTGAGCGGCTGGCGCACCTGCCACACGCTCGACGTCAGCACCGGGCGGGTGTTGTGATGGGGCGCGAGCGTCGCCTCGTCGTGATCGAGCCCGACATGTTCTTCCATTCGCCGGATCTGGGTGGTCGGGTCCGCGGTCAGCGCCTCATAGTCAACGACGAGCAGGCGGTCGCCGAGCCGCTCCCGCCAGAAGGACAATAGCATCTCCTCGATCCGAATATGTCGGGCGATCGACCGCTGGTCCCAGCTCCATGGCACACCTTGCGCGAAATAGGTGCGCAGGCATGACCAGGCGAGATCGAGCGGCGCGCGGCGCATCCAGATCAACCGTGCACCGGGCAGCACGGTCAACGCCTGGCCCAGGCGGCGTCCGAGGTCGAGCGTCTTGTCGGCGACACGATCGTTCCACGTCAGCCGCTCGCCGACCAAGCGGCGATACTCGTCAGCGGTCGCGTCGACATCGCCGCGGTCGGGCGGCCGATCGCCGAGCAGGATGGGTAGAACATTGAGCTCGCCGCCCGCCGCAACACGCGGATGGCTGCTCAAAATCTGCTCGGCCAGCGTACTTCCCGACCGCGGCAGGCCGGTAATAAGGATGGTCTCTGCACCGCCATCCCCACCCGGCAGCGCGCGCGAACGCCAGCCGGCGATGGCGGCCTCCGCTTCGCGGCGGTCCGTGTGCGCATCATAGGGGCGTTCCTTCGCGACGATGCGCGCGCCGGCGATGAAATCGGCAAAGGCCCGATCGAACTCCCCGACATCATGCCATGCCTTGCCGAGCGCATAGTGCAGGGGCGCCGCCGGCGGCTTCCCGGATATGTCACGCATCTGACCGAACAGCGGATCATCCACAGTGAAAGTATGGATCGCCGCCAGCTCCAGCCATGTCTGTCCGGACGCCGGAAACCGGGCCAGGGCCCGCCGGAAATGATCTTCGGCCGCGTTGAAACGGCCGTCTTCGGATGCAAGCGCGCCGGCGAAATGGTGGAGAACGGCGTCGTCCGGCGCCTGCGTCAGCAGCCTTTCGAGGGCGGCGCGCGCCGCATCGTGTCGCCCGCTACGCGCGAGCACCGCGGCCAGCGCCAGCCGCCGGGCGCGATCGTTCGGGACAGAGCTGACAGCCCGTTCACTTGCCCGGATCGCCAGCGTCCATTCCCCATGCATGGCCAGGACATCGGCCATCATCGGCCACCGATCGCCGATGTTCGCGTCCCGATCGAGAAGCTCATACAGGATGGCGTTGATCGTCCGGCGATCCCGCCGTCCGAAGGCGGTCTGCAGAGCGGCCAATGCGGCGGAAGGCGACGTCATTAGTCATGACCTAAGCGGGGGCGGGCGCCACGGGCAACAAAAAAGGGGCCGGTTTCCCGGCCCCTAGGTGAGTCGTGCTGATCGTGACGCTTAGAAGCGAAGCGCCAGCGTGACACGCCCGTAACGGGGCGCCTGATACTGGGTCGGCAGCTTATAATTGTTCGCCGCCGAAAGCGTCGAGTCGTCGACGCCGCCGAATTCGTTGCGCTTCAGCACCGCCTTGGAGTTCAGGACGTTGAAGACCTCGAAGCGCAGCGAGCCGTTGATCGCATCGGTCGGCAGGACCAACTGCGCGGTCAGATCGAGGCTGGTCTGCCAGTCGGACTGGAAGGCTGAGCCGCGCTGCACCAGCACGATTGGATTGGAGTTGCTGACCGAGCCGTTGGCGTAACGGCAATAGTTACCGGCAACGCCATAGGCGGCTGCGTACGGGTCGATGCTAGTCGGCACGACACCGATACAACCGAACTTACGCGGCGACACCACCTGCAGGTTAGCACCGACCGAGAAGAAGTCGGAGATCGCGTACGACCCATACAGCTTGATGTTATGGCGGTGATGGTTCGGCAGATAACCGTATGCGCCATAGGTGAAGCCGGGCTGGTCGAAGTCCTGGGTCAGGCCCGTATCGGCCTGACCGATGTCGGACTTCACGCCGCCTTCGTAGTTACCGACGTTCGATGCCAGCGTGTACGAACCCGAGATGCTCCACTTGCCGTCGAACTCACGATCAACAGTGAAGGTCATCGCCTTGTAGGTGCGCGTCGCCTTCGGGTAGCCGAGCAGTGCCGGGGTCAACGTCGCCTTGGTGCCGTCGAGCAGCGTGACATCGAGC
The DNA here is from genome assembly GCF_052907485.1 of Sphingomonas benefaciens. Classification (NCBI taxonomy): domain Bacteria; kingdom Pseudomonadati; phylum Pseudomonadota; class Alphaproteobacteria; order Sphingomonadales; family Sphingomonadaceae; genus Sphingomonas; species Sphingomonas benefaciens. The sequence continues at coordinate 352,696 of NZ_JBREIC010000002.1, forward strand.
GACTCGCCCGGATTGTTCAGCACGTACTGGCTGAACCCCGAGTAGAGGCCGGCGCAGCCGAGATTGTTGGCGTTGCAGTATTTGATCGCCGCCTGGTCGATCGCGGAATCTTCCAGCGCGCGGTTCAGGTTGCGATACGTGAAGAAGGTACCGAACTTCCAATACTGACCGAGACGGAATTCACCGCCGAGGATGTATTCGTCCACCGACTGCGGCTTCAGATTGGTACCGACCGTCGTATCTGTGGACGGCACGACACCATTGCCGGTGATGCTGCAGTTGCGGTTCGTGTTACGGATGCAGAGCGAGCGCGTGTTGATCGGCGCGCCGAGGATCGGCTGACCGTTTGCACCGATGCCGCTGAGCAGGAAGTAGTCCGACACGTCGTATTGCGCGCCCGCCAAGCGGATGTTCGTATTCGCTGCGATCGGCAGGAAGTAGCGGCCGAACGAACCATAGATTTTGCTGCGGCCGTTACCGATCGGATCGAAGGTGAAGCCGAGACGCGGCCCCCACTGATTGCCCGACTTGTAGAAGGTCGTGCCGACGGGGTTCTTGTTCTCGAAGCGATCGTTGCGGATGCCGAGGTTCAACGATAGGCGGTTGCCGAACAGCGACCACTGATCTTCAGCATAATAAGCGGTGTTTTCGGACGTGAACGAGCCACCGTTCTCAAACTGGCGGCGAATGACGTAATCGCCCAGCGTCGCCGAGCTATAGATGCGATAATATGCGCCGCCGGTATAGTTTGTGGTGCCGATCGTGGTCAGGTTCTCACGATCGTAACCGAAGCGGAAGTGATGCGACCCGAGGAACTTGGCATAGATGTCCACGTCGCCGCGATAGAATTCGCGCTTGTCCTCGTTGCGCGTTTGCGTCGTGACGGCATTCGATCCCGGGACCAGAACACCCGCCGCATTGTTCACGCCGGGCGTACCGGAGCGATAGTCGATCGCCGTCGCAAGGTTCGGTGTGCTGGAGATCGTGTTCTGACGGTCGTTGCTGCGGCCATAAGCGGCCGATACGGTCAGCCACTTTGCGAACGTGCCGGTATAGCGACCGACGTAATTGTCGCCGCCATATTGGCTGATGTTGTTCGACTGATAAGCACCGATACGGTTCGTGGTCGGATCGTAGGTCGAATAGACGTTGGTCGATTCACCGGTGGTACGGAAATAGGTGAATTCGAGCCGCTGCCCGTCGGTGATGATCGCGTCGACCTTGCCAGCGAAGAAAGGCGAAGTGGTCTTCGTGTCGGTGAATGTCTTGCTGATCAGGCCGCCCGAGCCCGACTTGACGTAGCGGTTCTCATAAAGGCCGTAAAAGAACAGGTGATCCTTGATGATCGGACCCGACAGATAGAAGTCGGCGCGCGTGTCTTCCGAATAAGCCGAATCGTTGTCGGCAGTTTGGGTGTTCGGCGACGTGTCGCGCAGATCGCGGGGTGCCCAGATGAACAGCGCGCCGGCGTGGAAGGTGTTCGAACCCGACTTGGTCGTCGCGTTGACGAAGCCGCCGGTCGCACGACCGAATTCCGCCGGATAGCCGCCGTTCTTGACATCGACCGTATCGTAGAATTCGAACGGCACGGCATTGGCGCCGAGGAAGTTGCGGAAGTTGGTGATGTTCAGGCCGTTGACGAAGAACTGATTCTCGCCGACCGACGAACCCGAGACCGACGCCAGATTGCCGAACGCGGAATCGCCCTGCGCGGTGCCCGGCGACAGCTGGATGATCGAGTTGATGTCGCGCGCGACGGGAACGCGGTTGGCGAGGTCGGACACGTTAATGACCGCACCGGTCGTCGTCTGGTTGAAGTCGGCGACGCGCTGGCGACCGGCAGTGACGACGATATCGCCCGAATTGGCCGCGGAACCCGCGCTGGCCAGCGTGAACTGGTTGGCGGCGCCCGACTGCGTCAGCGGAATGGCGGCTTCGGTATAGGTGTCATAGCCATCGGCCGTAATTGTGAAGGTGTACGTACCGGCAGGGATCTGCGGCACTTGGAAGCCGCCGTTGGCGTCGGTGGTGACGGTGCGGCTGAAGCCCTGCCGATCCGACCGCAGTTCGACGGTCGCATTGGCGATCGGCCGCCCCTCGGTCGACTGCACGCGGCCCGATGCGGTGACGTTGGTGTAATCCTGCGCAGTGGCCGGAGCGGCCAGCGCAACCAGCCCGACGCCGGCGCCCATCAGCGCCAGCGCCTGGAACGCCGTGCCGGCGCGCAACGCGCGGCGCGCGAAGTTCAAAGTTTCGATCATGTGTTTCCCTCGCTTGGCCCGAGGGGGTGTGTCGGCCCGCTTATACGGTGCCGCCCCCGGGCTGTGCCAAGCCCCCTTTAAGCTGCTGACGCAGCCCCCAAGAGACATGACCCGGAAGAAAGCAGACCTGCGTCGGCACTGTAAAGGTGGCGTTCATCGGAACATGAAGCTTTCATGACCAATGTGCCGAAAAAGCCACACAACGGCAGGCTTTGGCCGGTTTCGCGACGCAAAATTGCTAGTTTGCTGAGCAGACACAGCAAAAATGCTGCATCCGCGTGCAGACGTTATCGCGTCGTCATCGGGCCGGCGACCAGCATCGGGTCGAGCCGTGCGTCCAGCCAGCGTAAGCCCCAATGCAGGTGTGGCCCCGTCGCGCGTCCCGTAGCGCCGACCTCGCCAATCACCTGCCCCTGCCGCACGGTGTCGCCGACACCCACGTCGATCCGCGATAGATGCAGGAAGGCGCTGGAAAGGCCCATGCCGTGGTCGACCATCAGCAGATGGCCTTCCAGCGTAAAGGGCGTTTCGGCGGCGAGCACCACCACCCCGTCCGCCGGCGCCCGGACCGGCGTCCCGGTCGGCAGCGCGACGTCGGTGCCGCCATGGTAGCTGCCCGGCTCGCCGCGATAGACACGCTGCGCCCCGAACAGACCGGAGATGCGTCCGGTCGCCGGCCAGAGGAAGCGTTGGCGCCAGCCTTGCGCATCGGTGCGACGATGCCGCGCGGCGTCGATCTGGGCGAGTTCGGGCGGGCGCAATTGCGCAAAGACGGGATCGGGGGCGGGGAAGCGTGGCAGCGTATCGAGCCGCTCGATCCGCCACGCGCGCGGCGCGACGGCGATATGCTGGCTGACGCTGCGACCGTCGGCAAGGGTCGCGGTCAGCACCGCATCGGGACCGGCATCGCGATCGAAGCCGATCAGGCCGTCACGCCCAGCGAGCGGCACCGCTACGCCATCCAGAGTCAGTGTCGTCGTGCCGATCGGCGCAAAGATATGGATCAGGCCGCCCTGGCTCGCGGTACCGCTCCAGCGGAACACCGCATCTGCGGCTTGGCCGGCGACCGGTTCTGCCTGCCGCGCCAAGGTCGGCGCGGCGGCCAGCGCGAGCAGCGCCGCGGCGGCCCACCGCCTCATTGCGGGCGCAGGGCCTCGCTCGCCTGGTCGGCGCCGGCATAGGCCTCCTGCCGCGTCACGCTCCAATAGCGCAGTAGGTCGAGCGGGATACGCGCGCCGGTCACCGCGCAGGTGACATGGTCGCCGGGGCTGAGCACACGGAAGCCGTTGGCCATATAGTGCAGCCGCGCAGGCCGGTCGGAATTGGAAACGAGCATGCGAGATCCTGTCAGAGCAGCGTCGGCTGATCGGGCTTGGCGGCAACATAGGGGCGCGCCCGCTTCGCCTCAACCTTGCCGGTCGGCACGGGCGGGCCGTCGACCACGACGTCGAGCGGGGCGTCGCGGAAGCGCAGCGTCAGCGCCCCCGCCTCGCGCGCCGCGGCGGCGCTGATCAGCGTATCGCCGGTCCGCGTCGTCACCCGTGCATAGCCGCGATCGAGCACCGCGTCGGGATTGAGCGACGCCGCCAGCCGCCAGGTCGCCGCCAGCCGATCGCGCTGTCGCTCCCATTGCCGCTGCAGCAGCGCCGGGCGTACCGCGCCCCCCGCCCGGTCGAGCTGGCTGCGGGCGCTGGCGACGCGCCGCTCGAGGCCGCGGTCGAGCCGCTGCCCGGCCTCGTCGGCGCGTTGGCGCTGCGGACCGAGCAGCGCGTCGCGCTTCGGCAACAATCGCGCCATCGCCGTCAGTCGTTCGCGCCCGCGCTCGACATACCGGCTGGCGCAACGCAGCGTCCGCGCGGCATGGCTCTGCACCGTCAGGCGCAGGTCGGCGAGCACCGGCACGGCCAGCTCCGCCGCCGCGGTCGGCGTCGGCGCGCGCAGGTCGGCGGCATAATCGCACAGGCTGGTGTCGGTCTCGTGCCCGACCGCGGAAATGATCGGGATGGTGCAGGCGGCAACCGCCCGCACGACCGCCTCCTCGTTGAACGCCCACAAATCCTCGATCGAACCGCCGCCGCGGGCGACGATGACGAGATCGGGCCGCGGCACCGGCCCGTCCGCCGGCAGGGCGTCGAAGCCGCGAATCGCGGCTGCGACCTCGTCGGCCGCGCCCTGACCCTGCACCTTGACCGGCCAGACGATGACGTGCGTCGGGCAACGGTCCTCCAGCCGGTGGAGGATGTCGCGGATCACCGCGCCGGTTGGCGAGGTGACGACGCCGATCGTACGCGGCAGATAGGGCAGGCGCCGCTTGCGCGCCGGATCGAACAGCCCCTCGCCGGCGAGGCTGGCCTTCAGCTTTTCGAACAGCGCCATCAGCGCGCCGGCGCCCGCCAGCTCCATCCGTTCGATGACGATCTGATATTTCGACCGGCCAGGATAGGTGGTCAGCTTGCCCGTCGCGATCACCTCGACGCCGTCCTGCGGCGCGAAGGCCAGGCCGGCCATTTGCCCCTTCCACATCACGCCGTCGATCACCGCCTGATCGTCCTTGAGGCAGAGATAGGCATGGCCCGAGGCGGCGCGCTTGTAGCCGGAAATCTCGCCGCGCAGCCGGACATGGCCAAATTCGCCCTCGACCATGCGCTTGAGCTTGAAGCTGAGCTCGCCGACCGACAGCGCGAGCGCGTTGTCGCCGGGGCGCGGCTCGGCTAGCAGCCGCGGATCGTCATCGAGAAAGGGATCGGGCATGAACGTCCTGTTGGTCGGCTCCGGCGGCCGCGAACACGCATTGGCGTGGAGGCTGGCACAGTCGCCGACCCTCGATACGCTCTACGCCACGCCTGGCAACCCCGGCATCGCGCAGCATGCGACCTGCGTCGCCCTTGATGCGACGGATCACGGGCACGTCGTTGCGTTCGTGCGCGATCATGCGATCGGCCTGGTCATCATCGGTCCCGAGGCGCCGCTCGTCGACGGCCTGGGCGACAGCCTGCGCGCGGCGGGCATAGCGGTATTCGGCCCCAACAAGGCGGCGGCGCAGCTGGAGGGATCCAAGGGGTTCACTAAGGATCTGTGCCGCCGCGCCGACATCCCGACCGCCGGCTATGTCCGCGTCGGCAATCGCGCCGAGGCGGAGGCCGCGCTGGCCACGACGTTCGGCTATCCGGTCGTGATCAAGGCGGACGGCCTCGCCGCGGGCAAGGGCGTGGTGATCGCCACCAGCGAGGCGGAGGCGACGGCGGCGTTCGACGCGATGTTCGCGGCCGGCGACGCCCCGGTGGTGATCGAGGAATTCCTGACCGGCGAGGAGGCGAGTCTGTTCGTGCTGACCGACGGCACGACGCTGATGCCGTTCGGCAGCGCACAGGATCACAAGCGCGTCGGCGAGGGCGACACCGGCCCCAACACCGGCGGCATGGGTGCCTACAGCCCCGCCCCGGTACTATCCCCCGCGCTGGAACGCCGCGCGATCGACGAGATCGTCGCGCCGACGATCAGGACGATGGCGGCGGACGGCATGCCGTTCAGCGGCGTGCTCTACGCCGGGCTGATGCTGACGCCGACCGGGCCGAAGCTGATCGAATATAATGCGCGGTTCGGCGATCCCGAATGCCAGGTGCTGATGCTGCGGTTCCGCGGCGACCTCGTCGCCCTGTTGCTCGCCGTGGCGGAGGGGCGGCTGGATACGGCCGCGCCTGCGGCGTTCACCGACGATGTCGCGATGACGGTGGTGTTGGCCGCGCGCGGCTATCCGGGAACGCCCGCCGCGGGTGGCACGATCGCGGGGATCGACGCGGCGGAGGCGATGGGCGCGACGGTTTTCCAGGCCGGCACGCGCCAGGACGGCGACCGTCTCGTCGCCGCCGGCGGCCGGGTGCTCGCCGTCACCGCGGCGGGGCCGGACATCCGCGCCGCGCGCGACGCCGCCTATCGAGGGGTCGATGCGATCCGCTTTCCCGACGGCTTCTGCCGCCGCGACATCGGCTGGCGGGAACTGGCGCGCTGACCGACCGTCTTGCGACGACAATCTTTGCCGACCGACGCAGCGACGTTAGGATGATCGCATGAACGACAGCGCCACTTCGGCTCCCGGCAGCAGCCTGTTGCCCGACACTACCACGCTTTTCACCACCGCCCATCTGGTGGTGATCGGCATCTTCGCGCTCCTGGCGATCCTTGGCCTGGTCTGGGGGGCTCGACTGAAGGCACGGCGCAAGGCCGCCGAGCGGCAGATCGTCGCGCATAACGAGGAGGTGCGTCGCGACACGCCCGCGGCGACGGCAACAACCGAACCGTCCGCGTCGGCCGCGACGCATCAGGACGTCGAAATGCCCGCGACGATCCAGCCTCCAATACGTCCGGCGCCCCCCCCGGCGGATGGCGATCCCGCCGCGACGCAGCCGCTCGCCGACGAACCGATCGCCGCCAATGCCCCCCTCACCGCCGGGCCGCAGCAGGAAGCCATCTCGGCGCCGTCGACAGACAGCGCCAGCGACCCTGCCGATGCGCCGGTAACACAGTTGAAGGGCCTCGGCCCCAAAGTCGCGACGCGGCTTGCCGAACTCGGCATCACCCGCGTCGGTCAGTTGGCGGTGCTGAGCGATGACGAGGCTGCGGCGCTGGATGCGGAACTCGGCACCTTCCGCGGCCGACTGAGCCGTGACCGCTGGGTCGAACAGGCGCGGCTGCTCGCGGCCGGCGACGTGAAGGGTTTCGAGGCGGTCTTCGGCCGACTGTGAGCCGCACTTTCCCATTGCTTGCCGCGGCGGCGGCAGCGTTCACCGGCGTTGCCGTCATGGCCGCTCGTGCAGAGACGGGCGCCGTGGCCCGCCCAGCCGCGATCGTGCTGAGCGAGTTCATCGACCCGGCCCCTCCCTATCCGCAGGCGCATGCCTCGACGATCGTCGAGCTGGCCGATGGTGCGCTCGCCGCCGCCTGGTTCGGCGGCAGCGGCGAGGGCCGACCGGACGTCACCATCTGGTTCGCGCGCCGCGATCCGCGCCATGGCTGGGCGCGGCCGATCGTAGTCGCCGACGGCGTCACGCCGGGCCAGCCCCGTTACCCGACCTGGAATCCCGTATTGTTCCAATCGCCGGGCGGCCCGCTGTTGCTGTTCTACAAGGTCGGACCGAATCCGCGCGAATGGTGGGGCATGGTCCGCCGCTCCACTGACGGGGGACGCCATTGGGGTACGGGCGAACGGCTGCCCGACGGCATCCTTGGCCCCATCAAGAACAAGATGGCGGTCGCGTCCGACGGCGCCTGGATCGCGCCGTCCAGCCGCGAGGAGGGCACGCCCGAACGCAATCGTTGGTTCGTCCGCATGGAACGCTCAACTGACCGCGGGATTCACTGGACAGCGCTGCCGCCGATCGCGTCGCCGATGGGGATCGAGGCGATCCAACCGAGCGTGCTGCACTATCCGGACGGGCGGCTGGAGATCGTCGCACGCACCCGCCAGGGCGCGCTGGCGATGAGCTGGTCGCGCGACGCGGGACGCAGCTGGTCGCCGCTCGCCGCCATCGACCTGCCCAACCCCAATGCCGGCACCGATGCGGTGACGCTGGCGGACGGGCGACAGCTGATCGTTTACAATCACGCTGGTCATTGGCCCGACCGGCCCGGCGACGGCCCGCGTTGGCCGCTCAACGTCGCGCTGTCCGACGACGGCGTGCGCTGGCGCCCCGTACTGACGCTCGAATCGGCGCCGATGCCCGACGGCTATGCCTATCCCGCGGTGATCCAGACCCACGACGGGCTGGTCCATGTCACCTACACCTGGAATCGGACGCGCATCCGCCACGTCGTCATCGACCCGCGGCGGTTGAAGTAGACGGTTCCGCCCCGGCAGGACCAGATCAGACCTGGCTGACGAGCAGCTTGTCGATCCGGCGGCCGTCGAGGTCGACGACCTCAAACCGCCAGCCCTGTTCCTCGAAATGCTCGCCCTCGCCCGGTAGATGGCGGAAGGCGGCCAGGGCGAAGCCGGCCATGGTCGCATAGTCGCGGTCTTCGGGCAGGTCGATGCCGAGCCGTTCGGCCAAGGCATCGGCCGCCATCGTGCCGGCGACCAGCAACGAGCCATCGTCTCGCTCGACCAACGACGGCGCGTCGTCGGGATCGGCGTCCGAGACGAATTCGCCGGCGATCGCTGCCAGCAGGTCGGATGGGGTGACGATCCCTTCGAAATGGCCGTATTCGTCGTGAATCAGTGCCATCGGCACCTCGGCCTGGCGCAGTTCGATCAGCGCGTCCATCGCATCGATCCGGTCGATCACCACCGGCGCTTTGCGCATTAGCTGTGCCAGATCGAGCGGCTTGCCGAGGAACAGGGCGCCGGCGATGTCGCGGGCTTGAACCACGCCGACCACCGCGTCGATCGACCCCTCCGCCACCGGCAGCCGGGTATGCGGGGACGCCAGCAGCGCGTCGCGCACCTCGTCGGCACTGGCGTTGACGTCGAGCCAGTCGACCTCGGTGCGCGGTGTCATCACCTCGCGCACCGGCCGGTCGGCAAGACGGACGACACCGGAGATGATCGTGCGCTCATGCTCCTCGATCACGCCGGACTTGGATGCTTCCGCGACGATCAGATGCAGCTCCTCGGCAGTCACCTGGTCTTCCGATTCGCGATTGAGGCCGATCAGGCGAAAGACCAGCGCGCTCGACGAATCGAGCAGCCAGACCAGCGGCGCGCAGCCGATCGCGATCCAGCGCATCGGCACCGCGACCAGCGCCGCAACCGTTTCCGGCTTGCGCAGGGCGAATTGCTTGGGAACGAGTTCGCCGATGATCAACGAGGCATAGGTCGTCAGGCCGATGACCAGCGCAAAGCCGGCGGTCTCCGCGCTATGCTGTGACAGGCCCAGGGCCTGTAGCCGTGCCGCGGTCGGCCCGCCGAGGCTGGATCCCGAATAAGCGCCGGCGAGGATGCCGATCAGGGTGATGCCGATCTGCACCGTCGACAGGAACTTGCCGGGATCGGCGGCCAGCGTCACCGCGGTCGCGGCGCCGCTGCGCCCGCTGCGCGCCATCGCCTCCAGCCGCGCCTTGCGCGACGAGACGATCGCCAGCTCGCTCATCGCGAAGACGCCATTGAGGGCGACCAGCGCGAGGATGATGAGGACGTCGATCCAGGGGAAGGGCGGGAGCGGAGCCATCGGCGTGTCGACGCTCTTTGCCCGACATCGGCGACAACGACAATGGCCTGCGTCCAGTGCAGGCCGGAAAGCTTGCGTGCCACGGCGGTCGCGTCATGGCCGGTTCAGATCGCAGGCGGAACAAGCCGCTTCGGACCTGTGTTCTTAGGACCGATCAGGAAAGGGACGATATGAAGAGCAACATCCTCGCCGCCGCCGCGCTGACCGCACTGGTCGCGACCAGCGCCTGCACCACCGACCCGGAAACGGGCGAGCGGCGCCTGTCGAAGACGGCGATCGGCGGGATCGGCGGCGCGCTGGGCGGCTATGTGCTCGGCGACCTCGTCGGCGGGCGGCGCGACCGCACCGAGAAGATCCTCGGCGCCGGAATCGGCGGCCTCGCCGGCGCGGGCATCGGCGCCTATATGGACAAGCAGGAGCGCGACCTGCGGGCGCGGACACGCGGCACCGACGTGCAGGTGGTGCGCGAGGGCGACAATCTGCTGCTCAACATCCCGTCGGGCATCACCTTCGCCTATGACAGCGCGGCGGTGCAGCCGCAGTTCCAGCGGACGCTGGACCAGGTCGCCGATACGTTGGCCCAGTACAACCAGACCTATATCGACGTGTACGGCCACACCGATTCGACCGGCTCCGACGCCTACAACCAGCAATTGTCGGAACGCCGTGCGGTCGCCGTTGCCGATTATCTATCGAGCCGCGGCGTCCAGCCGGCGCGTATCGGCACGCGCGGCTTCGGCGAGAGCCAGCCGATCGCGTCGAACGACACCGATGCCGGCCGCGCGGCGAATCGCCGGGTCGAGATCAAGATCGTGCCGATCAATCAGAGCGACCTGCGCCAGTAAGCGGTGACTTATCCCTAGCCCCCTCCCACCGGCGGGAGGGAGCCGACGCTAGCGCCGCGCGGCGAAGAAATCGCGCAACAGCGTCGCCGCCTCGCCCTCGCCGATCCCGGCATAGACGTCGGGACGGTGGTGGCAGGTCGGCTGGCCGAACAGACGCGGGCCGTGTTCGACCGCCCCGCCCTTGGGATCGCTTGCCGCATAATAGAGGCGACCGATGCGGGCATGGGCGATCGCGCCAGCGCACATCGCGCACGGCTCCAACGTCACCCACAATTCCGCCTGTTCGAGGCGATCCCGGCCCAGGGTCGCCGCCGCGGCGCGAATCACGCGCATCTCCGCATGCGCCGTTGGGTCGGAGAGGGCTCGCGGCGCGTTTGCTGCGACCGCGATCACCGCGTCCTGCCAGACCAGCGCCGCGCCGACCGGCACCTCCCCCTGATTCGCCGCCTCGCGGGCGGCATCGAGCGCCTGGCGCATCGGGGGCGGCAACGGGATCATGGTTCCGCCGCTGTGCCGCCCCGATAGGCGGGGGTAAAGATCAGTTCGCCGGCTTCTGGACGTCGACGGTCGGAACGGCGACGGTCTTGTTCTCGGTACCGACGCTGACCCGCGCGACGTCCGCCTTGAACTGCGGCGCCTGGACCACGGCCGGGCGGGTCTGGTCGATGTTGATGAAGCCGAAGTACATCAGTGCGATCACCACCAGCGCGATGATCCCGACCAGAGCGAGCAACGTACGCATTCCGGCACCCCTTCCCTAAAATGGTTCACGGGCGTAACAACGAGTCCATCCGACGCCGGTTGCATCGCACGTCACCATGACAGCGACGCGACGGCCAGGTTGACGAAATGCCCATCAACCGCTATCGGCGCCGACTTTCCGGGCAACCGGAACCCGAAGCGAAATTCAGGATCAAAGCGATGTCGCGCATTTGCGAGCTGACCGGCAAGGGCCGGCAGGTGGGTCACAACGTTTCCCACGCCAACAACAAGACCAAGCGGACGTTTCTGCCCAACCTGCAGAACGTGACGCTGATCTCGGACGCGCTGGAGAAGAGCGTGCGCCTGCGCGTCTCGACGCATGGCCTGCGTTCGGTCGAGCACAATGGCGGCCTCGACAACTGGCTGGTCAAGACCAATGATGACAAGCTGTCGCTGCGCTGCCGCCGTCTGAAGCGCGACATCGTCAAGAAGCTGTCCGCCGCTCAGGCGGCCTAAGCCTCCTTACGACCAACACGCCCGATCGGCCCGCCGTTCAACGTTGGAACGGTGGGCTGTCGGCGTTTGCGGCGTGCTCGACGGCTAGCGCGGATCGAGCCGGAACTTGAGCAGCAGCGTGCGCTGCAGCAGCGACTGATTGTCATCGGAGACGATCCAGATGATCGTCGCCCCGCCCTCGCGGCTCACCGCGATGCCTTCGAAATTGTCGTGGATCAGCGGCGCATCGAGATAGGCGAGCGTGCGACCCCGGGCGATCGCCCCGGCATGGATCTGCGCGGCGGATATCAGCGCCAGCCGATTGTGAAAGCGGTAGGGCAAACGGAAGTCGCGTTCGAGCACCAACAGGTCGCCGTTGGGCAGCGCGGTGGCATCGGCCGGATCGAACCTCCCCTCCGGTGCATAGGCGAAGAAGGACGGCGCACTGTCAAGCGTCGGATCGCCGGCGAAGATCAACGCATCGCGGGTGCGCAGCCGGTCGCGACGCGAACCATGCCAGCGACTCGGCGGCACATGCCCGGTCTCGCTGATCGTGACGAATCGGCCGTCGGGTAGGCGGGCGAGCGATTCGGGACCACCGTTGACCGGCCAATTCTTCATCGCCGGCGGGTTGCGCCAGCGCTCCGCGCGCGCGAAGCCAGGGGCATAGCGCCAGATCGCATTGTAATTCTCATATCCGATCCACGACCGGCCGGTCGCCGGATCGAGCACCAGCGATTCGGTGTCGCGGTCGCGCTTGTCCCAGCCGATGCCCGGACCGGCTGGCAGGTTGCGGAATGCCAGCGCCCGCGGGCGCCAGTCTCCCTCCATCGTGAAGGCGACGACATTGCCGCCGTCGCTGAGCAGGGTGAAACGGTCACCCACCACCGCCAGCGACGAATAGCCGCCGAACGCCGGATCGAGGCTGCGCAGGACGACACCGCCCAGATAGGTCAGCGCGCCGAGGCGGGTGCGGCTCGGATCACGCGGGTCGAGCGCGACCCGGCTCGCGATCAGCTTGGGACGGTCGCCGAGCAAGGCCAGCCGCGGCTCGCCGGTCCAGCCGGGTACGACCAGCGATACCGCCAGGATCACGAACAGGATGCGTACCGCCGCCCTCATAGGCCAGCCTCATAGGCAGCCGGGCGCGGGGCGAAAGCCTGAACGCGCGATAACGCACGCATTCAGGGTCGGCTCAACGCGAATCAGGCAAAAGCGCATCATCGACGACGGAATGGCGCCTTGGCCCGACCCGCCGCCGAAGTCGAAACGAACACGGGAGAAGACCCATGCTGAAGACCCTGAGCCTCGCCGCTGCCGCGCTGACCATGACCGCCGGCGCGATCGTTCCCGCCGTCCCCGCTGCCGCGCAGCGCTACTATGGCGACCGTTATTACGACCGCGGCTATGGCGACAACCGCGGCTATTATCAGGACCGCGTCTATCGCGGCGACCGCGGCTATTATCGCGATCGGGGCGACCGTCGCTGCAACAGCGGCACGACCGGCACCATCGTCGGCGCGATCGCCGGCGGCCTGCTCGGTCGCACGATCGATACCCGCGGTGACCGCACCCTCGGCACGGTGCTCGGCGCCGGTGCCGGTGCCCTCGCCGGCCGCGCGGTCGAGCGCTCGGATCGTCCCGGATACTGCCGCTGAACCGGCAGTCAAAGTCTCCCGCGTAGCGTAACGGGGGCGGGGGTCGGCTCGCGAGAGCCGGCCCCTTTGTGTGACGGCGGTGCCGCCGTCAGTACATGTGCTGGCCGCCGTTGATGCTGAGCGTCGACCCGGTGACGAAGCCTGCCTCTTCCGAGCAGAGGAAGGCGACGCCGCGCGCGATTTCACTGGCCTGACCGAGCCGGCCGACCGGAATACGCGCGACGATCTTTTCCAGCACGTCGCCCGGCACCGCAGCGACCATGTCGGTGTCGATATAGCCCGGCGCGATCGCGTTGACCGTCACGCCGAACCTCGCGCCCTCCTGCGCCAGCGCCTTGGTGAAGCCGTGGATGCCCGATTTGGCAGCGGCGTAATTGACCTGGCCGTACTGCCCGGCCTGACCGTTGATCGAGCCGATGTTGACGATCCGCCCCCATTTGCGCTCGCGCATGCCGGCGAACACCGCCTTGGCCATGTTGAAGCAGCCGCCGAGATTGGTGTCGATCACCTCTTTCCACGCTTGATAGTCCATCTTCAGGATCGTGCCGTCACGGGTGATGCCGGCGTTGTTGACGACGATGTCGATTGGGCCGACCTCTGCCGCGACGCGCGCGCAGCCGTCCTGGCAGGCGTCGTAGTCGGCGACGTCCCAGCGATAGGCGGCGATGCCGGTGCGATCGGTGAAGGCCTTGGCGCGCTCCTCGTTGCCCGCATAATTGGCGACGACGGTCGCGCCGGCGTCCTTGAGCGCCAGGCTGATCGCCTCGCCGATCCCGCGCGTTCCACCCGTGACGATCGCCACCCGTGCCATCAGAACCTCTCCCGTATCGGTGCTATCCTGACGCTACGGCCGCCGTCGCCAAACGGCAATGGCGCGGGCCGTAACTTTCGATGTCCGACGCGAGGTTTACGCCCAGCCCATCAATTCGCGGGCGAGCAGCGCCTGCAGCATCGCCAGGCCGACCGCGCTGTCGTTGAGGCAGGGCAGATAGGCGAAGCGCTCGCCGCCCGCCGCCTCGAAGCTCTCGCGGCCGCGGATCGCCAATTCCTCCAGCGTCTCGATGCAATCGGCGGAGAAGCCCGGCGCGACCACCGCGACCCGCCTCACGCCCTTGCCAGGCAGCGCCGACAGCGTCTCGTCGGTCGCCGGCCCGAGCCACTTGGCGCGGCCGAAGCGCGACTGGAAGGCGACGACCACCTCGCGCCCCAGCGCCGCGCCGAGCAGCCGACCGGTCTTCTGGCAATGGCAATGATAGGGATCGCCGAGCTCCAGCGTCCGCTGCGGCATGCCGTGGAAGCTGACCAGCAGCGCGTCCGGCGTGAAGTCGAGGGCGGCGAGCTGCGCCTCGACCGACGCCTTGAGCGCGTCGATATAGGCGGGGTCGTCATAATAGGGCGGCAGCGTCCGGATCGCCGGCTGCCAGCGCATCGCGGCGAGCGCGGCGAAGGCCTTGTCGTTGGCGGTGGCGGTCGTCGCGGCGCAATATTGCGGGTAGAGCGGGGCGAGCAGGATGCGCTCGCAGCCCTGCGCCTTGAGCGCGGCGAGCCGGTCGGCGATCGCCGGATTGCCGTAGCGCATCGCCCAATCGACGACGACGTTCGATCCGAACGCACCGGCCAGCCCGGCCGCCTGGGCGCGGGTGAGCGCTGCGAGCGGCGAGCCATCCTCGCGCCAGACCAGGCCGTAAGCGTGGGCGCTCTTCTTCGGCCGGGTGGTCAGGATGGCGCCGCGCAGGATCGGTTGCCAGAGCAGCTGCGGGATCTCCACCACCCGCGAATCCGACAGGAATTCCGCCAGATAGCGCTTCACCGACTTGGCGTCGGGGCCGTCGGGCGTACCGAGGTTGATCAGCAGCACGCCGACCTTGCGCGGCGGAATGGCGGGGTGGTCGGCGGGGGGCAGCATGACAGCGCCTATACGCGCCGGCGCGCGGCTTGATCCAGCGTCGCGGCGCTCAGGCGCTCAGGCGCGCAGCGGCAGGTGGCGCCAGCGCCGGCCGGTGGCGGAGAAGAGCGCATTGGCCACCGCCGGCGCGACCGGCGGCACCGCCAGCTCGGCGACGCCGCCCGCCTCTTCGTCGGAGCGGATCAGCTCGACGTTGATGTCCGGCGAATCGGCGAGCCGCGGCAGGCCAAGCGCACCGAGCCGGCGGTGCGTCGGCAGGCCGGCAGCGATCGGGCTCGACGCGCCGAGCGCCATCGCCAGCCCGTCGAGCAGCCCGCCCTCGATCTGCTGCAGCACCAGATCCGGGTTGACCATCCGCCCGCAGTCGACGGCGGCGACGAGCCGGCCGACGCGCGGCCGCCCTTCCGCCAGTTCCGCTTCCGCCAGCACCGCGACGAAGCTGCCCCGGAAGGCATGGCAGGCGATGCCCTGGCCGCTGCCCGGGCCGCCGCCGTCCCAGCCGCCCAGCGCCGCCACCGTCGACAGGCAGCGCGCCAGCCGCGCATTACCGCCGAGCATGCCGATCCGGTAGGACAGGGGTTCGGAATTGGCGGCGCGGGCGAGCTCGTCGAGGAAGCTCTCGGTGAAGAAGCAGGTGTAACCGTGGGCACCGCCGCGGACGTGGCCGATGCGCAGGGCGAGCTCGGCCGGATGATGGTCGATCGCCACCGCCGGGATCGCATAGGGCGGCATCGCGCCGGCCACCGCATAGCGATCGGCATGGCCCGCGCCGCTCGCCGCGGTGACAAAGCCCGACGGCAGCAGTCGCGCCGCCAGCGCGCGGCCGGTCGCCGGTGCAGCGATCTTCGCGCCCCAGGCGGCGATGGTGCCGTTCGCCGCCAGCCGCGCCGACAGCCTGGCGCGGGCCGGGGCGCGCATCGTGTCCTGCACGATCTCCTCGCCGCGCGACCAGCTGAGGCAGACCGGCCGCTTCAGCCGCATCGTCAGCAGCGCCGCCTGCTCCGCCACCCGCGGGTCGAAGGTCGCCGCGGAGCGCCCGCCGGCGAGCGTGACGTGGACGACCACCGCCCCCTCCGACAGGCCCGCCGCCCGCGCCGCCGCGGCGCGCGCCACCGCCGGCGCGCCGGTCGCCAGCCACAGTTCCAGCCGGCCGTCGCGATAGGCGGCGGTGGCGCTCGGCGTCTCCGGCGCGGCGTGGAGCGCGGGAGCGGCGGCATAATCGGCGGTGATCACGCCGCCCCCCTGCAGCCGGTCGCCGACCGTGCCGATCCGGCCGAGCGCCGCGCCGTGCCGCGCCAGCGCCGCGTCGAGCGCGGCGGCGATCCCGGCATCGTCGACCGCCGGCCCCGGCGTCGCGAAGCGTGGATGGATCGCGGCCAGCGCCCGCTCCGCCGCCCACCAGGTCGTCGCCGCGACCGCCACCCAGCGCGGATTCTCGACCACCGCCAGCACGCCGCGGATACGGTCCGCCGCGGCGCGATCGAGCCCGACCAGCCGGCTGTCGCCGATCGGCCCCTGGCGGATCGCGGCATGGACCATGTCGGGCAGGCGGATGTCGCCGGCGAAGCTGGCCGAGCCGTCGACCTTGGCGGGCACGTCGAGCCGCGGTACCGCCCGCCCCGCCAGCCGCCCCGCGCCCTGCACCCCGAGCGGCAGCGGTTCGGGCAGGCTCTCGGCCGCCGCCGCCGCGGCAAGCTCGGCGAAGCGCAGCCGCTGGGTACCGTGGCGGACGAAGCCGCCCTCGGCGACGCAATCGGACCAGGCGACGTTCCAGCGTGCCGCCGCCGCCTTGCACAGCAGCGCCCGCGCCGCCGCCCCCGCCTCGCGCGCGCCCTCCTCGAACATGCGGATCGAGGTCGAGCCGCCGGTCAGCATCAGCGTCGCGCGCTCGGCCAACGTGTCGCGCAGCCGTTGCGGGACGCGGTCGAACTGGCCCTCGAACAGCTCGGTCAGCGCGAGCGGATTGGCGTAGAGCGGGTTGAGCGGCGCCGGCTCGATTGCGATCGTCCGCCAGTCGGCGCCGAGCTCGTCGGCGACCAGCTGCGGCAGCGCGGTATAGACGCCCTGGCCGTGTTCGAGCTGCGGCACCGCGACGGTGACATGGCCGTCGTCGCCGATCTTCAGCCACGCGCCGAACAGGCTCTCGCCCGGCGCGGCGGCGAGATTGGGCTGGTAGCGGCGCGGCCACAGCGCCCAGGCGACGACGAGCCCGACGCCCGCGCCGCCGCCGACGATCACCCCGCGCCTGCTGATCACTGCCATGCCCGCGGCTCTACCGGTGTGCGGCGATGGTGGGAAGGCATTGCGGGAGCGGGGCTTTGCGGCGAGTCTTGACAGAATTGACGCCTGATACGGATGGATTCGATCCCAGTCACGAACGATTGTTCCGCGGAGGCTTGAAAAGTCTCGAAGGTCGCACCTCTACGCGAGGGCGCGACAGTAGAACTCTGGACGATCAAAAGAGCGGTCGAAATCAACTGAGTCTAGCGACGGCCCTGTTTGTAGGACAGCGATAATCGAGGAACGGCCGCGTCGCGATCGTGACGCCGCCCGTAGCATGCGGCCTCAGTCGGTTGCGCTTCGTCTGGCATGATCCTTCCCGTTTCCCTATCTCCGACCCGCAGTTTCGGTGAAACCCTATTCGGAACAGTTTACGGGAATCACGCCGCTGCGATCGTCCTGGCTAAGCCACGCTGCCGCGTTTCTCATCGGACTTTCCTTTGCGGGAAGCCTTAGACCAACGGTCCTGATAGGTTGGCAAGATGGACGGTCAGCCCCTCTCAGGCGGTCGCAGCACAAGCGGCGTGGTTCGGATCGGCGATACGGTGCGGCGTCCGATCATGCGTGAGGCGGCGTTCGGACATGCTTGCCTGCTCCACCTCGAAAGTATCGGCTTCCGCCATTCTCCCCGGTTCCAAGGCATAGATGATGCCGGCCGCGAGGTGCTATCGTTCATTCCCGGCGTCGTGCCCTCTGATTTGGGAGCATACTCAGACGATCAACTGACAGCAGCCGCCAAGCTGCTTCGCTGCTTTCACGATGCCACAGCTGACATGCCGGCGATCCGGGCGGGCGGGTTCGAGGTGGCCTGTCATAACGATTGGGCTCCGACGAACACCGTCTTCGTGGACGACATGCCAGCGGCGATGATCGACTTCGATACGGCACAGCCGGGGGAGAGGCTGTGGGATTTGGGGTACTCCGCTTTCACTTGGCTCGATCTAGGCAATGACGATCATGCCCCTGCCGAGCAGGTGCGCCGCCTTGGTCTGTTTGCAGCGGCTTACGGACATGCGGAATGTACCGTGCCGCGGATCGCCGCATATGCCCTGACGCGGCAGGCGGTGCTTGCCGCGTCCACCCGTGCGCGGGGGAAAGTCGAGATAGCAGAATGGGCGGCGTCCTGTGCCGATTGGACCGCTTTGAACATCGTGGAGCGAGTGATGCCTACCGGCTACTCGCGGTCATCGGGCAAGCAGCCTTTCCCGTTTTCCAATCGTTTCTAGGAAACAAGGCCGCCCCTCACGCCGCCGCCAGCGCCCGGTACATGTTCCGCAGCGACACCTTGTCGATCTTCTCCGTCCCCAGCCGTGGCAGGGCGACGGCGGAGAGCCAGATGCGCGTCGGCACCTTGAAGGCGGCGATGTGTTCGCCGAGGAAGGCGCGCAGCGCCGCCTCGTCGACGCCCCCACCCGCTCCTTCCCCCTCGCGCAGGTGGACGACCGCGCCCGGCACCTCGCCATAGCGTTCGTCGGCGAGGCCGAACACCGCCGCCTCCGCCACCGCCGGATGGGCGTAGAGCGCGGCCTCGACCTCCTGGCAGGCGATGTTCTCGCCGCCGCGGATGACGATGTCCTTGGCGCGGTCGACGATGAAGACATAGCCGTCCTCGTCGAGATAGCCGAGGTCGCCGGTGCGGAAGAAGCCGTCGGCGGTGATGCAGGCCGCGGTCGCCTCCGGATTGTTCCAATAGCCGCGGAAGTTGCAGATCGAGCGGATCGCGATCTCGCCCCGCTCGCCCTGCGGCAGGCGCGCGCCGGCCTCGTCGAGGATGGCGATCTCGACCAGCGGCGCCGACGGGCGGCCGGTGCTCGCCGGCTTGTTGAGATAGTTGGAGCGCCAATTGCCCGCGCCGACGGCGTTGGTCTCGGTCAGGCCATAGCCGATGAGGGGGGCGGGCCCGCCCAGCTCCTCGTTGAGGCGGCGGACGTGTTCCACCGGGCGCGGCGCGCCGCCGGCGGCGAAGTCGGTGACGGTGCTGAGGTCGAAGCGGTGGCGCTCGGGATGGGTGAGAATCTCGAAGCTCATCAGCGGCACGCCGACGAAATAGGTGACCTGCTCCGCCTCGATCAGCCGCATCGCCTCCAGCGCATCCCATTTCGGCATCAGCACCAGCTTGCGGCCCATGGCGAAGCTCTGCAGCATCACCGTCACCTCGGCGGTGACGTGGAACAGCGGCAGGGTGAGCAGCGTCGCCGGCTGGATGGTCGGCGCATTGCCGTCGGCGGTGGCGATGGCGAGCATCATCAGCGCCTGCGACAGGAAGCTGAAGGTGCCCTGCACCACGGCGCGATGCTGCGACACCGCGCCCTTCGACTTGCCGGTCGAGCCGGAGGTGAACAGGATCGTCGCATCGTCCTCCGCCCCGACCGCGGGCAGAGCGGTGTCGGCGACGTCGCGGGCGATCACCGGCTCCAAGGCCTGGGCGAGCGGCAGCCGGTCCTCGATCGTCACCATCGCCGGCTTGACCCCGGGAGCGGCGGCGATCCGCTCGGCGCGCGGCCCGTCGGCGACGACCAGGGCGCAATCGACCGCAACAATCGCCTCGCCCAATTCCTCTGCCTGCCACCAGCCGTTGAGCAGGGTGGCGACGCCGCCCGCCATGACGATGCCCATGTAGAGGACGATCCACGACGGCGAGTTGCGCATCGCGATGCCGACCCGGTCGCCCTTGCCGATGCCATAGCCCGCGACGAGGGCACGGGCGACGCGCTGCGCCAGCGCATAAGTTTCGGCGAAGCTCAGCCGCTCCGCGCCGGCGACGATCAGCGTCTTATCGGCATGTTCGGCGCAATAATGGGTGAAATAGAGCGGCAGGCTGGGCGGCGCCGCGGCGATCGCGGGCAGGCTGCCCCAGGGGCGCTCCACCTGCGTCAGCGCCAGCATGCCGCCGGGCGCGGTCAGCGCGGCCATGGTCGCATCCATCCGCTGGTCGAGTTCGGTCCGCATCAAACCTCTCCGCTTGGTCTTATCTGTTTGCGCCACTATGCAGACGGCAAAGCCCTGGGGGAAGCCCGTGATCCTGTCCGTCCTCGCCGCCGCTGCCGCACCCGCGGCCGGCCACATCCGTTTCGACGACCTCGGGCTGCACCCCGACGTCTTCTCGATCGGCGTCTTCACGCTGCGCTGGTACAGCCTGGCCTATATCGCCGGCATCCTGATCGGCTGGTGGTACCTGTTGAAGCTGCTCGCCCAGCCGGGGGCGCCGATGGCGCGGCGCCATGCCGACGACCTCGTCTTCTATGCGACGCTCGGCATCATCCTCGGCGGACGGATCGGCTATGTGATCTTCTACGCGCCGGAGATGATCCTGCACCCGATCCGCATCCTCAGGCTGTGGGACGGCGGCATGAGCTTCCATGGCGGGGTGATCGGCACCTCGATCGGGCTGATCCTGTTCGCGCGCAAACACGGGCTCAACTGGCTGCGCGTGCACGACTATATCGCCTGCTGCGTGCCCTTCGGCCTGTTCTTCGGGCGGCTCGCCAATTTCGTGAACGGCGAATTGTGGGGCAAGCCGGCGAACGTGCCCTGGGCGATCGTCTTCGACCGCACCGTGCCGTTCGGCGTGCCCGAGCCGGCGCGCCACCCGAGCCAGCTGTACGAGGCGGCGCTGGAGGGCGTGCTGCTGTTCGCGGTGCTCGCCTTCGCCTTCTGGCGGACCAAGGCGCGCTACCAGCCGGGGCGGCTGACCGGCCTGTTCGTGCTCGGCTATGGCATCGCACGCTTCACGGTGGAATTCTTCCGCGAGCCGGACGCGCAGTTCCGCGGCACCTTCATCGAGGCGACGCATATCCATATGGGCCAGTGGCTGTGCGTGCCGATGATCGCCGGCGGCCTGTATTTGATGCTGACCGCGCCGAAGCGCCGCGTACGGGTGGAGCCGACCTGGGGGACGGAGAGCGTCGCTTAGGGGGGCTCGCCCACGCTCGAAAGACCGAGGGCGCCTACGCTCCCAATCGTCATCCCGGCGCAAGCCGGGACCCATGGATACGGTCCGGTGGTGATGGCGCGCAACCACCGATCGTTGCGTGTCCATGGGTCCCGGCGTGCGCCGGGATGACGACGTGAGGAGAATGACTCACGGCCGTCCTTCGTCGTCATTCCCGCGGAGGCGGGAGGCCGGAGACGCTGCCGGTGCGGCTCACGCGGGGACCTGCGCGTCTGGATCCCCGCCTGCGCGGGGATGACGAATAAGCGGGAACGGGAGTGGCCCTTGCGCCCCGCCCCCCGCGCCGTCATTTCGTCGCGCGTGACGCACTCTTCTCCCCCCGACGACGGCCCCCTGCCCGAACGACTCGCGCGCGCGATCGCGCTCGCCGGGCCGATGCCGGTGTCGCAGTTCATGGCGGCGGCCAATGCGCATTATTATGCGACGCGCGATCCGCTTGGGCCGGGCGGCGATTTCGTCACCGCGCCGGAGATCAGCCAGATGTTCGGCGAGCTCGTCGGCCTATGGTGCGCCGATTTGTGGGACCGCGCCGGCCGGCCGGAGATCGCCTGGGTCGAGCTGGGGCCGGGCCGCGGCACCCTCGCCGCCGATGCGCGCCGGGCGATGGCGCGTGCCGGGCTGACGCCGCCGGTCCATCTGGTCGAGACGAGCCCGACGCTGCGCGCGGCGCAGGCGCAGCGACTCGCCGAGGCGCACTGGCATGATTCGGTCGAGACACTGCCGACCGACCGGCCGCTGATCGTCGTCGCCAACGAATTCTTCGACGCGCTGCCGATCCGCCAGCTGATCCGGCGCAGCGATGCTTGGCACGAGCGGCTGATCGCCTGCCAGGATACGTTGTTCCTGCCGATCGCGGGCAAGCCGGTGCCAGGCGAGCTGCTGCCCGAGCGGCTGCGCGACGCCCCCGCCGGCGCGATCCTGGAAACGTCGCCGGCGGCGGTCGGCATCGTCCGCACACTCGCCGGCCGGATCGCCGGCCAGGGCGGCGCGCTGCTCGCGATCGATTACGGCTATGAGGGGCCGGCGCTGGGCGACACGTTGCAGGCGGTGCGCGGCCACGGCTTCGCCAACCCCTTCGACACGCCGGGCGAGGTCGACCTCAGCGCCCATGTCGATTTCGCCACGCTCGCCGCCGCGGCGCAGGCGGAGGGTGCGGTCGCCTGGGGACCGATCAGCCAGCGCAACCTGCTCGGCCAGCTCGGCATCGATGCGCGGACCAGCGCGCTGGCGCGGGCGACACCGGAGCGGCAGGGGCAAGTGCTCGCCGACCGCAACCGGCTGATGGGCGAGATGGGCGAGCTGTTCCGCGCACTGGCGCTGACGCAGCGCGACTGGCCGGTGCCGGCGGGGTTCGGCGCATGAGCGCGACGCTGCGCCCGGCGAGCGCCGCCGACGCGCCGGCGATCGCCGCGCTGATGCGCGACTGTTTCACCGCCACCTTCGGGCATCTCTATGCACCGGAGGATCTCGCCGCCTTCCTAGACGGGCTGACGCTGGAACGCTGGCGCGCCGAGATCGCGGACGCCGCCTTCGCCTTCCTGCTCGCCGAAGAGGATGGCCGGCTGGTCGGCTTCGCCAAGCTGGGGCCGCATTCGCTTCCCGTGACGCCGACGGGGCCGATGATCGAGCTCAGGCAATTGTACCTCGCCGCCGACCAGCATGGCCGCGGCCTGGCGCAGGCGATGATGGATTGGGTGATCGCCACCGCACGGCAGCGCGGCGCCGGTGAACTGTTCCTGTCGGTCTATGTCGACAACCACCGCGCCCGGCGCTTCTACGAGCGCTACGGATTCGCGACGGTCGGCCTCTACGATTTCATGGTCGGCAACCATCGCGACGAGGACGATCTGATGCGGCTGGCGCTGTGAACCCGCGAGATCCAAACGGGGTGGAGGTGATCCGCGCCCGCGCGCTCGGGGCGGTGCCGCACGGCTTCCTCGGACGGCGCGGCGGGGTGTCGGTGGGCGGCACGGCGGGCCTCAACGTCGGACTGGGTTCGGCCGACGATCCGGCGGCGGTGGCGGAGAACCGGCGTCGCGCCGCGGCGGCGGTACTGCCCGGCGCGACGCTGGTCACCCCCTATCAGGTCCATTCCGCCGATGCGCTGGTGGTGACCGCGCCCTGGGACGAGGCGGCGCGGCCGCGCGCCGATGCGCTGGTCACCGACCGGCCCGGACTGCTGCTCGGCATCCTGACCGCCGATTGCGCGCCGGTGCTGTTCGCTGATCCCGCCGCCGGCGTGGTCGGCGCGGCGCATGCGGGGTGGAAGGGGGCGCTGGCCGGCGTCACCGATGCGACGCTGACCGCGATGGAGACGCTGGGCGCCGACCGCGGCCGGATCGTCGCCGCAGTGGGTCCGTGCATCGCGCGGGCAAGCTACGAGGTCGACGATGCGTTCCTCGCGCGCTTCGCCGCCGCCGATCCGGCCAACGAGCGCTTCTTCGCCAACGGCCGGATGGGGCATCATCAATTCGACCTCGAGGCCTATGTCGCGCATCGCCTCGCCGCCGCCGGAGTGGCGCGGGTCGAGACTCTGGGGCTCGACACCTATGCGGGCGAAGAGCGGTTCTTCAGCTTCCGCCGCGCGACGCATCGGAGGGAGGCGGATTACGGGCGGCAGATCAGCGTGATCGGGGTTGCGGATTGAGTTCGCGCGAAGACGCGAAGATTTTGGTTCGCGCGGAGGCGCGGAGGACGCGGAGATGATGCGCTTGCCGCGACAGCGGCTCTTCCTTCGCCAGATTGAGAATCGGAGCCGCTCCCCAACGCGGGATACCTCCGCGCGAACATTCCTCTGCGTCTTCGCGTCTTCGCGTCTTCGCGCGAACCCCAAAGCCAGCCCGCCTCACCCGACACCGGCTCACGCCGGGACGACAGGCTGACGAGGACGGACCGCGCGGCAAACTGGTATCCTCCGTTACGATCCGGCGTTATGCTCCCGCATCACAAGGAGATGACGATGCCGAACCGCGAGACCGTAGCCGACATGACCGGCGTGCCCGCGCCCGACGCCGGCCCGACCACGCCGAAGACGATCGCCGGCCGCAAGCTCAAGCCCTCGACGCTGATGATGGGCCATGGCTTCGACCCGGCGCTGTCGGAAGGATCGCTCAAGCCGCCGATCTTCCTCACCTCGACCTTCGTCTTCCCCAATGCCGCCGCCGGCAAGCGCCATTTCGAAGGCGTCACCGGCAAGCGGCCGGGCGGTGCCGAGGGCCTCGTCTATTCGCGCTTCAACGGCCCCAATCAGGAGATCCTCGAGGATCGCCTGTCAGTATGGGAAGAGGCGGAGGACGCGCTCGCCTTTTCCAGCGGCATGGCGGCGATCGCCACGTTGTTCCTGTCGATGGTCAAGCCTGGCGACACGATCGTGCATTCGGGGCCGCTCTATGCGGCGACCGAGACGCTGATCGCACGCATCCTCGGCCGGTTCGGGGTGCATTGGCTCGACTTCCCGGCGGGCGCGACGCGCGCCGAGATCGACGCCGTGCTGAGCAAGGCGGCGAGCGGCAATGTCGCGCTGATCTATCTGGAAAGCCCCGCCAATCCGACCAACGCCCTGGTCGACGTCGAGGCGGTGCGCGCCAGCCGCGACGCGATCTTCGCGAACAGCCCGACCAAGCCGCCGATCGCGATCGACAACACCTTCCTCGGGCCGCTCTGGTCGAAGCCGCTGCAGCACGGCGCCGACATCGTCGTCTACAGCCTGACCAAATATGCCGGCGGCCATTCCGACCTGGTCGCCGGCGGCGTGCTCGGCAGCAAGGAGCACATCAACACGATCCGCTCGATGCGCAACACGATCGGCACGATCTGCGACCCCAATACGGCGTGGATGCTGCTGCGGTCGCTGGAAACGCTGGAGCTGCGGATGAGCCGCGCGGGCGAGAATGCCGCCAAGGTCTGCGCCTTCCTGCGCCAGCATCCCAAGGTCGACAGCATGGGCTATCTCGGCTTCATCGAGGATGCGCGCCAGAAGGACATCTACGACCGCCATTGCAGCGGCGCCGGCTCGACCTTCTCGCTGCTGGTCAAGGGCGGCGAGGCGGAGGCGTTCCGCTTCCTCGACGCGCTGAAGATCGCCAAGCTGGCGGTCAGCCTGGGCGGCACGGAGACGCTGGCGTCGCATCCCGCGGCGATGACGCATCTGTCGGTGCCGGAGGCGCGCAAGCAGGCGCTGGGCATCACCGACAATCTGGTGCGCATCTCGATCGGCGTCGAGGATGCCGACGACCTGATCGCCGATTTCGACCAGGCGCTGGCGGCGATCTGAGGGCCACGCCCCGGCCAGCCGCGTCACCCTCACCCTTCCCATCGCCGCTGGCGATGGGCCCCTTCCCTCTCCCATCGGGAGAGGGAGGCGCGTCGCGCCGGAAGGGTGAGGGTGATCCCGCGGGAAGAACCTTGCCGATCCGCCGCACCGCGGCGATGATGGCGCGGATGACCGATCTCGCGACCTTCTGCACCGGCCTGCCCAAGGCCGAACTCCATCTGCACATCGAGGGCAGCCTCGAGCCCGAACTGATGGTCGCGCTCGCCCGCCGCAATCGCGTCGCCATCCCCTTCGCCAGCGTCGAGGAGGTGCGCGCCGCCTATCGCTTCACCGACCTGCAGAGCTTCCTCGACATCTATTACGCCGGCGCGGCGGTGCTGCTCACGGAAGAGGATTTCCGCGACCTCGCCGTCGCCTATTTCGATCGCGCCGCCGCCGACGGCGTCACCCATGCCGAGATCTTCTTCGATCCGCAGACGCATACCCACCGCGGCGTCGCCTTCGACACGGTGATGCGCGGTCTCACCGCCGGCATCGCCGAGGCGGAGGCGCGGCACGGGATGAGCGTGGGGCTGATCATGAGCTATCTGCGCCATCTCGACGAGGAGGATGCGCTGACGACGCTGCGCCTCGCCGAGCCGTGGCTCGATCGTTTCGTCGGCGTCGGTCTCGATTCCTCCGAGCTCGGCAACCCGCCCGCCAAATTCGCCCGCGTCTTCGCCGCCAGCCGCGAGCGCGGGCTGAAATTGTGCTGCCATGCCGGCGAGGAGGGGCCGCCCGACTATGTCCGTGAGGCGCTGGACGTGCTCCACGTCGACCGGATCGATCATGGCAACCGCAGCCTGGAAGATCCCGCGCTGGTCGCGCGGTTGGTCGCCGAGCGGATGACGCTGACCGTCTGCCCGTTGTCCAACGTCGCCTTGCGCAACGTCGATCGGCTGGCGGCGCATCCGATCGACCGGATGCTCGATCTCGGCCTGCGCGCGACGATCCATTCCGACGACCCGGCCTATTTCGGCGGCTATATCGCCGAGAATTTTCGTGCGACGGCGGCGGCGCGCGACCTGTCGCACGCGCAGCTGGCGACGCTGGCGCGCAACAGCTTCCTGGGATCGTTCCTGCCGGCGGATACGATCGCGCGCCATGTCGCGGCGGTCGACGCCTATGTGGAAGGGGCTGCCTGATGCCGGTGTTCACCCCGATCGGCCATGACGCCTTCGTCGCCGACGTGCGCGCGCTCGCGGCCGCGCTGAGCGCCGACGCCGGCTGGCGGGCGGATTACCTGATCGGCATCGGGCGCGGCGGGCTGGTGCCGGCGGTGTACCTCAGCCACGCCACCGGCCTCGCGACGCTATCCTGCGACCTGTCGAGCAACGTCAAGGATTTCGCCGACGACGTGCTGGTCCGGCTGGCGACGCGGGCGGGCGCCGGCGAGCGCCTGCTGTTCGTCGATGACATCAACGATTCGGGCCGGACGATCGGGCTGCTGCGCGACAAGCTCGCCGCGGCCGGGGCGCCGGCGGCGCATATCCGCTTCGCGACGCTGATCGACAATGTCGTGTCCGCGCAGCGCGTCGACTATCGCGCCCGTACGATCGACCGCACCACGACCAAGGATTGGTACGTCTTTCCTTGGGAGGCGGTCGCACCGCAGGCGGCGATCGAAGACGATGCGGCCGAGGTGCCCGACCGCATCGCCTGACGCATCAGCCGTCGCTGACGCGTTCGATGTCGGCGCCGACCGCGGACAGTTTCTCTTCCAGCCGCTCGTAACCGCGGTCGAGATGGTAAACGCGGCTGACCGCGGTTTCACCCTCGGCGACCAGCCCGGCGAGGATCAGGCTCATCGACGCGCGCAGGTCGGTCGCCATCACCGGCGCGCCGACCAGCGCGCTCTTGCCCTTCACCACCGCGGTACGGCCGTGCACCTGGATGTCGGCGCCCATCCGCGCCAGTTCGGGCACGTGCATGTAGCGGTTCTCGAAGATCGTCTCGGTCAGCACGCTGGCACCGTCCGCCTGGGTCAGCATCGCCATGAACTGCGCCTGCATGTCGGTCGCAAAGCCCGGGAAGGGCGCGGTCGACAGCGTCACCGGGCCGAGCGGCGCGTCGGCGGCGACCTTGATCCCGTCGCGCGTCTCGGTGACGGTCACCCCGGCTTCGCGCAGCGCGTCGACCGTCGCCTGCATGTCGCTGGCGCGCGCGCCGACCAGTTCCAGCTCGCCGCCGGTGATCGCCGCGGCGCAGGCGTAGCTGCCCGCCTCGATCCGGTCGGGCATCACCGCATAGGTGGCGCCGTGCAGCCGGTCGACGCCCTCGATCTCCAGCGTCTCGGTGCCGATGCCGTCGATCCGCGCGCCCATCGCGACCAGCAGGTTGCACAGGTCGACGATCTCCGGCTCGCGCGCCGCATTCTCGATGACGCTGGTGCCGCGCGCCGTCGCCGCCGCCATCAGCACATTCTCCGTCGCGCCGACCGAGACGACCGGGAAACGGTAGCGGCCGCCGGACAGCCGCCCGCCCGGCGCGGTCGCGGTGACATAACCGGCCGCCATTTCCAGCTCGGCGCCGATCGCCTCCAGCGCCTTGAGGTGCAGGTCGATCGGTCGGTTGCCGATCGCGCAGCCGCCGGGCAGCGACACCCGCGCCTGGCCGGCGCGCGCCAGCACCGGGCCGAGCACCAGGATCGAGGCGCGCATCTTGCGCACGATGTCATAGGGTGCCTCGGTGCTGGTCAGCATGCCGGCGCGGATCGTCATCACCCGGCCGAAATCCTCCGGCCGCGTGCCCTGGATCGCGGTCGAGGCGCCGAGCTGGTTGAGCAGATGGCCGAAGCCGTCGACGTCGGCGAGCCGCGGCAGGTTGCGCAACGTCACCGGTTCGTCGGTGAGCAAGGCGCAGGGCATCAGCGTCAGCGCGGCGTTCTTGGCGCCGGAGATGGGCAGGCGGCCGGACAGGCGATGGCCGCCGCGGATAAGGATACGGTCCATCGGATGGCGTCTAAGCGCTCCCCCGCGCGCCCGCAACAGACGCGATTCGGTTCCACTGCCGGTACGAGTGCGAAATGACCCTTGATCGATTTTAATGCAGCAATCTTGGCCATTTGCTTTGTGCAACAGGCAAGGTTTTGGGGGTTCCAACAGCGTGGCCAGCTGCCTCGCCGCACGTGTCGGCGAACTGATCGACTTGTCTGAGAGCGAGACGGCGGCGCTCGACCGGCTGGAACAGCGCGAGCGGCAATTGCGCCGTGGCGCGGTGCTGCTGCGCGAGCACGACCGGCTGAGCGAATTGTTCGTCGTCAAACGCGGGACGATGATGAGCTATGTCATCCTGCCCGACGGCAGCCGCCAGATCCTGCGCTTCCTGTTCCCCGGCGATCTGATCGCCATGGCCAGCCTGGTCTATCGCAGCTCGCCGGAAACGGTGATGGCGCTGACCGAATGCGCGGTCGCCCCGCTCGAGCGCGGCCTGATCGCCGAAGTGATCGGCCAGCATCCGCGGCTCGCCGCCCTGCTGATCGCGCTCGACCAGATGGAGCGGGTGGCGCTGACCGACCGCCTCGCCGGCCTCGGTCGCACCTCGGCCAAGGCGCGCGTCGCGGCGCTGCTGATCGAGATCCGCAACCGGCTGCGCGTGCGCGACGGCCGGGTCGACGATGCCTTCGTCCTCGGCCTGACGCAGGAAGAGATCGGCGACGCCACCGGCCTGACCGCGGTCCATGTCAACCGGATGCTGCGCCAGCTGGAGGACGAAGGGCTGATCGCACGCGACGGCGGGCGCTTCACCTTCGTCAACGAGAGTGGGCTGATGCGCGCCGCCAACCATGTCGAGCGCGGCGCGGGGGTCGACCTCGCCTGGCTGCCCGCCGGGCGCTAGAGCCTCGTCCCTGCCCTATCGGCGGGAACGGGCCTTCACGCCTTTTCCAGCGTGCACTGCAGCGGATGCTGGTTCTGCCGCGCGAAGTCGATGACCTGGCCGACCTTGGTCTCCGCGACCTCGTAGGAGAAGATGCCGCAGACGCCGACGCCCTTCTGATGGACGTGCAGCATCACCCGCGTCGCCTCCTCCATGTTCATGCGGAAGAAGCGCTGCAGGCACAGGACGACGAATTCCATCGGCGTGTAATCGTCGTTGAGCATCAGCACGCGATACGGCGTCGGCTGCTTGGTCCGCGCACGCGTCTTGGTGGCGAGGCCGGTGCCCGTGCCATCGTCCTGACCATCGTCGCGGCGCTGCGCCATGTGGATCGGTTCGGCTGTCATGGTAAGGCGTCGAAATATGGCACGCCGGTGCGCCGGGGCAAGGCCCTGTCGCCGCAAAAAGGGCGACCGCATCGCTGCGGCCGCCCCTTTCGTCCCATAATCGGGAAGGCCGTGCGTCAGGCAGCGACCTTGATCTTCTCCGCGGCGAGCGCGACGCGGTTGGAGATCGGCTGTGCGATCTCGCCAGCGAGCTTCAGCACCGCCTCGGCGCGCGCCGAGCTTTCCGCCACCAGCGAGTCGAACGCGTTACGCGTATAGTCGCTGTGCAGCTTGAGGAATTCGGTCGGCGACTTGACGCTGGCGAGCTGCTTGGCGGCGGCGGTCGCCTCCTCGAACGCCTTCTTGGCGTAAGCGACGCTGTCCTGGCTCAGCGTCTCGAGGCCGCGGGCGGCGACGCGCGACGATTCGACCAAAGCCTCCAGATTGCCGCGGCCGAAGTCGGCGGCATCCTCGAAATACTTCTGGCCCTTTTCCATCGCGCCCTTGGCGCGGTCGCCGGCCTCGTTGAACAGGGTCTCGGCCTTGGCCGTGGCGTTGTCGACGGTGCTCTTGGCGGTATCGATCGTGTCCATGCTGATGTCCTTCGCTGCGGGTGCGGCAGGCGCGACGGGCGCTGCGGCGGGGGTGGGGCGCACGGGCGGTGTCGCCGCGCGCGGGGCCGGCTGTGCGCCGGTCGGCTTGATCGGTTCGGGCAGCCCCGCGACCGGCGCCTCGTGCGGGGCGGCGGGGGCGGCGAGTGCGGGCGGGATCGCCGGTGCGGCGGCGAGCGTCTGCTGCACCACGTCGGCGGCACGGGCGATGGCGGCGGATGGCTTGCCGGCCTTCGCCGACTTGCGGGCGGGCTTGGGGGGCGAGTCTGCCATGGTCCTGCTCCAGCGTTTTGCTGCACTGCACAATAAGGCCTGTTTCGGCCGGATGCAAGAGAAAACGCTACGAAATCCGCTCTTCAGCGGGCGCGGACATAGTCCCCCGGTGCGTCGGCAAGCGCGGGTAGCGCGCCCTCCCCCGGCCTGCGTGCGCCGTCGGCCGGCACGGTCGCCTCGCCGTGGGCACGCAGCCACGCCGCCCAGTCCGGCCACCAACTGCCGCGCGTCTCGGTCGCGCCGGCAACGAACTCGTCGAGCGAGTCAGCGGCGTGATCGTTGGTCCAATATTGATATTTGCCCGCCGCCGGCGGATTGACGACCCCGGCGATATGGCCCGACCCGGCGAGCACGAAGCGCAGCGGTCCGGTGAACAGATGCGTGATCTTCCATACGCTTTCCGGCGGCGCGATATGATCTTCGCGGCCTGCCTGGACATAGGCTGGCGTCGCCACCTTGGTCAGGTCGAGCGGCACCCCCGCCACCGACAGCGCGCCGGGCCGCACCAGCAGATTGTCGCGGTACAGATCGGTCAAATAGGACAGATGCCATTTCGCCGGCAGGTTGGTGACATCGCCGTTCCAGTGGAGCAGGTCGAACGGCGCATGATCCTTGCCGAGCAGATAGTTGCTGGTGACGTAGCTCCAGATCAGGTCGCGCCCGCGCAACAGGTTGAAGGTCGCGGCCAGGTAGCGCCCGTCGAGGAACCCCTGCGGCGACAGCGCGCCGATCAGCGCGAGCTGCTCGTCGTCGACGAAATGGGTGAGGTCGCCCGCCGCGGCGAAATCGACCTGCGCGGTCAGGAAGGTGGCGGAGGCGACCTTGTCCGCCGCGCCGCAGGCCGAGAGCAGCGCCAGCGTCGCCGCCAACGTCGTGCCCGCCACGCAATAGCCGATCGCATGCACCGCCGGCACGTCGAGCAGGCCGCGGACGGTGTCGATCGCATCGACCTGCGCACCGACATAATCGTCCCAGATCACGTCCTTCATCGTCGCGTCGGCCGACTTCCACGACACCATGAAGACGGTGAGGCCCTGGTCCACCGCCCAACGGATGAAGCTCTTCTCCGGCGTCAGGTCGAGGATGTAGAAGCGGTTGATCCACGGTGGGAAGATCACCACCGGCGTGGCCAGCACCTGCTCCGTGGTCGGCGCATATTGGATTAGTTCGTACAGCGGCGTACGCTTCACCACCTTGCCCGGCGTC
Organism: Sphingomonas benefaciens; assembly: GCF_052907485.1. Lineage (NCBI taxonomy): Bacteria > Pseudomonadati > Pseudomonadota > Alphaproteobacteria > Sphingomonadales > Sphingomonadaceae > Sphingomonas > Sphingomonas benefaciens. Next base: position 384,562 of record NZ_JBREIC010000002.1, read on the forward strand.
GTCGCCAGGTCGCGGCCGATCTCGAATGCGCCCGCCGGGCTGTGCGTCATCTGCCCCTTGCCGATGTCGGTGAGCATGTGCTGCAGCCCGTCGAGCAGGTTCTGGCCGCGCGTTTCGATCGTCTTGGCCATCACCTCCGGGTTGGTCGCCGGAAAGTTGGACGGGCTGATCGCATCAACGAAGCCCTTGGCGGCGAAGCGGAGCTGCTGCTTCTGCTTGTCGTCCAGCCCCTCAAGCTGGTCGACGCCGCGCAGCATATGATCGGCGACCAGATTGTAGCTGCGCCGCAGCCAGTCGAACCAGGGATCGTCGCGCCACGCCGGATCCTTGAACCGCTTGTCGCGTGCGTCGCCGTCCGAGGCGGCGGGTGGCGGCGGCGCGGCGGCGGGATCGAGGAAACGCTGCCACAGCGTCAGGCTGTCGGTCCAGAAATCGCGCACCTGGGCCGCGGCGGGCGTGTCGGTGACGCCCGGCAGCCGGGCGGCGTCGAACCAGTCGAGCCCCTGCTCCATCGCCATCTGCTGCGCGCGACCCATCACCCAGGTCCAATGCTGCAGTTCGGCGAGATCGGGCGTCGAACGGGGATCCTTCGGGTCGGCCATGGCGCTTCCTCTCCGCCGGCCGGCATAGCGGCTTCGCGCCACGCGGGGAACCGGCATTGCCGCCGAGTCCGGCAGAGGGCGGGAAATGCGCTTGCTCCGGCGCGACGAACCGGCCTAGCTCCCTGAAACAGCGAAGGAAGAGCGGGAATGGTGCGGATCGACAGGCGGACCTATGTAAGGATGATGGGCGGTGCTGCCGCGGCGGCGCTGGTGCCGGCGCCGTTGCTCGCCCAGGCCGTGGCGCCCGCCGCCGGGCCGGACGATGCCGCGCTGCTCGCCTTCCTCGACACGGCGTTCGACGCGCAGCTTGCGCTCAGCCCGCAGGGCCAGACCAGCCTCGGCCTCAAGACCAACAACGACAAGCTCGACGACTATACCGACGCCGCCGCGCAGAAGAGCCTGGCACTGGAGCAAAGCCAACTCGCCGAGATGAAGCGCCGCTTCCCGCTCGCGCGGCTGGGGGCCCAGGCGAAGCTGAGCTATCGGCTGTTCGAGGATCAGGTCGCGACCGACGCGCGCCAGTTCCGGTTCCGCGACTATGCCTTCCCCGTCTCGACCAACGGCAGCCCGGCGGGCGAGATCCCGGTCTTCCTGATCAACGAGCATCGCGTCGACAACGTCGCCGATGCGCGGGCCTATATCGCGCGGCTGCGCGACACCCGCCGCGTGATGCAGGAGGTGGCGGCGAAGATGCGCGCCCAGGCCGCCAAGGGCATCGTCCCGCCCAAGATGGTGTTTGCGCCGGCGCGCGGCGACGCGCGCAAGGTGATCACCGGCGCGCCGTTCGACGGCGGCGCCGACAGCACCGTGCTGGCCGATTTCAAGGCCAAGGTCGGCAAGCTCGACGCCCCCGCCGCGACCAAGACGCAGCTGATCGCCGACGCCGTTGCGGCGCTGACCGGCCCGTTCCGCCAGGGCTTCGACGTGCTGTTCGCCGCGCTCGATGCGATCGAGCCGCTGGCCAAGGGCAATGACGGCGCCTGGAGCCTGCCCGGCGGCGATGCCTATTACCAAGCGCGACTGGCCTATTACACCACCACCGACCTGACCGCCGATCAGATCCACCAGCTCGGCCTCGACCAGGTCAAGGCGATCCATGGCGAGATGCAGGCGGTGATGACGCGCATCGGCTATACGGGCACGCTGCAACAGCTGTTCGCCGAGCTGCGCACCAGTCCCCGCTTCAAATATTCCAACGACGAGGCGGGGCGGCAGCACTATCTGGCCGACGCGCGCGCCGCGATCGCCCAGACCATGGCGGCGGCGCCGCGCTTCTTCCGCCGCCTGCCCAAGGCGGCGCTGGAGGTGCGCGCGGTCGAGCCGTGGCGGCAGGAGACGGCGGCGGTCGCCTTCTATAACCAGCCCGCGCCCGACGGCTCGCGACCCGGCATCTTCTACGTCAACCTTGCCGACATGACCCAGGTGCAGAAGCCGCAGGTCGAGGGCATCGCCCATCACGAGGGCGCGCCGGGCCATCATTTCCAGATCGCCCGCGCGCAGGAGCTGACCGGCGTGCCCAAGTTCCGCCGCTTCGGCTATTACGGCGCCTATACCGAAGGCTGGGGCCTCTATTCGGAGCGGCTCGCCAAGGAGATGGGCGCCTATGCCGATCCCTATGCCGAGCTCGGCATGCTGTCGCTGCAGGTCTGGCGCGCGTGCCGGCTGGTGCTCGACACCGGCGTCCATGCCAAGCGCTGGAGCCGCGACCAGGCGATCGCCTATTTCACCGCCAATGCGCCGCTGTCGCAGCGCGACGTGGTGAAAGAGGTCGACCGCTACATCAACAACCCCGGCCAGGCGACCAGCTACATGGTCGGCCAGCTGCGCATCGCCGCATTGCGCCGCAAAGCGGAGGCCGCGCTCGGCACCCGCTTCCAGCTGCCCGACTTCCACGAGGTCGTCCTTGCCAGCGGCGCGCTGCCGCTCGGCGTGCTCGAGGAGCAGGTCGATGCTTGGATAGGCGCGGCCAAGGGCTGAGCGCTCTCTCCACCAAAGTTCGTAAAGCTTGAGGGGCCGTCCGACCATCGGGTCGGGCGGCCTTTTGCTACAAAGGTTGGGCCAGAAGACATTTTTTGTGGCTGAGGGCACACAGCACGCAACATACGGTCTTGACAGCACCATCTTCGCATAACGTATACCCTGACAAATAAGCTGAGCAGATTCAGCAGAAACAGGGGAAATGGCATGGCACGGGGAGCATTGCTGACTTCGGGGGCGGTTGCGGCGTTGATGATCGGCACTGCGGCCCATGCGCAGGATCGACCCGTACCGCCCGTCATCACCGATCAGGATGCGACGACACCACAACCCGCCGACGAGGACGTGATCGTCGTCGGCCTGCGTGAAAGCGTGAAGAAGGCCGTCGACCGCAAGCGTCGGTCGAAGCAGATCGTCGATTCGGTGGTTGCAGAGGATGTCGGCAAATTGCCCGACAACAATGTGCCGGAAGCGCTCTCTCGCGTCTCTGGCGTGCAGATCGACCGTGCGCGCGGGGAAGGGCAGAATGTCACGATCCGCGGCCTCTCCGACGTGCAGACCACGATCAACGGCAACGAGGCCGGAACGGCCGGCACACGGGCGCTCAACCTGGCCGACATTCCGGCCGAGCTGTTGAAGTCGGTCGACGTCTACAAGACGCGAAGCGCCGACCAGGTTGAAGGCGGCATCGCCGGCACGGTCAACGTCGAACTGCGCCGGCCACTCGACCTGGTGAAGGGACTGACGCTCGCCGGCAGCTTCCGAGAAACCTTCTCGGACCTCGGCGACACCAAGAGCCCCTATGCCAGCCTGCTGGTCGCCGAGCGGTTCGACACGCCGATCGGCGAGATGGGCTTCCTGGTCAATGGCTCCTACACGAAGAACAATTACTTCGAGAACTATATCGTCAGCGAATCGCCGCAGCAGATCGGCTTCTTCACCGGCAGCGGTTCAAACTCGCGTCTTCCGGTATCGCAGCAGAATACGATCATTCCCTACGCGATCAATTACGGAGTCGAAACCGGATCGGTCGAACGGCCGTCACTGAACGTCGCTTATCAATGGCGCGCGAACAGCAGGCTCGATTTCGTCTTGGAAGGCTCGTACTTCGGCGTCCGGTCGACCGACGAACGGAACAATATCCGGATCCAGACCAACAGTGACCAGGGATCGTACAGCAATCTGGTCGCCAACAGCGACGGTACCATCCGGTCGGTGACGATCACGAACAACGGCAACGAAGGCGTTCCAGGCGGGCCGCTGGCCATTTACCAGAAGACGAAGTCGGACACCTACAACACCAATTTCGAAACGCATTGGAATTCGGACAAGGTACAGATCAACCTCGGCGCCCAGTACAACTGGACCGATGTCTACCAGTATTTCGACCAGACGCAGTATCGCCTGACCGGTGGCAATGTCATCAATGTCGATTTCAATTCGCCGCTGGTGCCGGGCGGCGGCCCGTATGTCACCTATCCAAATAGCGACCTCGGCAACCCGGCCAATTACAAGCTGTATCAGGTCCATGATCAGCGCGGCGACAATCAGGACACGCTGTTCGCCGCGAAATTCGACGTGACGGTGCAGGCGAGCCCGACCGGGCTGGTTCGCTCGCTGCAGTTCGGATCACGCTTCTCGAAGCGGACCGCCTATCGCGACTATGGGTATCGCGACGCCTTCTACTTCAATACGGCGGCCGCACCGACGCTGGGCGCCGTCTCTTCCGCGACGGGCATCGGTATCTCGTCGGTGACACCGCAGATCGCCAACGCGCCGACCTGGTACCAGCTGAGCGGAGCGGGCACGTATGATCGCTTCGGCGCGTTGCGCACCTACATCATCAACAACGGTGCCGATTTGACCGGGCGTGACTGGACCCTCCCGGTACCCGCCACCACCGATCCCGGCGAAAGCTTCCAGGAGCACGAACGGACCTTCGCCTTCTATGGCCAGATGAACTACGCGTTCACAGCCGGCTTTCCCGTCGATGGCGAATTGGGCCTCCGGTACGTCAACACCTGGGGCAATGCGGTCAGTTCGCGCTATCAGTGGCGTGCATTTCTGCCGAACGGCACACCGGATTACGGTCAGGGGGTCATTTATACGCCGATTGGCAGCAAGGCCAATTATGTCGACCTGATTCCGAGTGCGACCGCGAGGCTGCATTTCACACCCAAGCTACAATTGCGCCTGTCGTACACGCACAACGTGCAGCGTCCGGACTTCTACAGCATGCGGTCGGCTGTGAACATCCTCGATGCCACCACGGCGGGACGGGTCTATTCCGGCAACCCCGATCTCAAGCCAGTGCAGGAAAACAATTACGATGCATCGCTCGAATATTACTGGGGCCAGGGCGACCTCGTGTCGGTGGGCGCGTTCCTGAAGAATCAGATCGGCTTTATCTATTATACCGAGCAACGTGAAGCAGTAGCGGGGCTCGCTCCGGACCCTAACGCCGCAGACGGGCTCTATATCGTCGGAAAGCCGCGCAACGCTGGACCCGGCAAGATCTTCGGCATCGAATCGCAGCTGAACACCTTCTTCGATTTCCTGCCCGGCTTCGCGCGTCATTTCGGCGTCAACGCGAACTTTACCTATATCCCGACAGCGTCGCTGCAATTGGGTTATGCCGACACCGTAGCCGACACGCAGGGGCTCTACGACGCTCCATTCACATCCAAGTACAGCGGCAATGCGGCGCTGATCTATGAAACCCCGGTGTTCAGCGCGCGCCTCGCCTATAATTTCCGTTCGAAATACAAGACGGGGATCGACTATGTGAACCCTGGCTACTCCGTCTACAATCGGGGTACGTCCCGCCTGGACGCCGCGATCAACGTCACGCCCGTCAGATATGCGACCTTCAGCCTGGAGGCGACCAACCTACTGCACGACAATACGCCGTCGTACTTCGGCGCCTATAATGCGCTGCCGGTCGGCATCCGGGTGCAGGCGCGCACCATCCAGACCAGCGTACGCTTCCGGTTCTGACCGACGCATGGTCATGTCCGCCGCGGCATGGCCATGCACCGACCAAGAGGTGGCACTCCTTATAGGGTGATCGCTCCATTTCGCCCCGGACTGGCCTCGCCGCGTCACGACGGGTAAGACTCGGGGCACCTTCCCACCACAAGGTGCCCCATGTCCGACGACTTCTACCGCATCAAACGCCTGCCGCCCTATATCATCGCCGAGGTCAATGCGATGCGGGCGGCGGCGCGCAGCGGTGGCGAGGACATCATCGACCTGGGCATGGGCAATCCCGACCTGCCGCCGCCGCCGCACGTGATCGAGAAGCTGGTCGAGGTCGCACAGAAGCCGTCGGCGCATGGCTATTCGCAGTCCAAGGGCATCCCCGGCCTGCGCCGCGCCCAGGCGAATTATTACGGCCGCCGCTTCGGGGTAGACGTCGATCCGGAGACGGAGGTCGTCGTCACCATGGGGTCGAAGGAGGGGCTGGCCAGCCTCGCCACTGCGATCACCGCCCCGGGTGACGTCATCCTCGCGCCCAATCCGTCCTATCCGATCCACACCTTCGGCTTCATCATCGCCGGCGCGACGATCCGCGCCGTGCCGACGACGCCCGACGAAGCCTATTTCCAGAGCCTGCAGCGCGCGATGGAATTCACCATCCCGCGTCCGTCGGTACTGGTCGTCAACTATCCGTCCAATCCGACCGCGGAGACGGTCGACCTCGCCTTCTACGAACGCCTCGTCGCCTGGGCGAAGGAGAACCAGGTCTGGATCATCTCCGACCTCGCCTATTCGGAGCTCTATTATGACGGCAAGCCGACCGTCTCGATCCTGCAGGTGCCGGGCGCCAAGGACGTCGCGATCGAATTCACCTCGCTCAGCAAGACCTATTCGATGGCCGGCTGGCGGATCGGCTTCGCGGTCGGCAACCGTAAGCTGATCGCGGCGATGACGCGGGTGAAGAGCTACCTCGATTACGGTGCCTTCACCCCGATCCAGGCGGCGGCCTGCGCCGCGCTCAACGGCCCGCAGGACATCGTCGAGGCGAACCGCCAGCTCTATCACAAGCGTCGCGACGTGCTGGTCGAAAGCTTCGGCCGCGCCGGCTGGGACATCCCCGCGCCGCCCGCCTCGATGTTCGCCTGGGCCCCCCTGCCGCCCGCGCTGAAGCACTTAGGCAGCCTTGAGTTCTCCAAACAATTGCTGACTCACGCCCAGGTCGCGGTTGCGCCAGGGGTTGGCTACGGCGAGAATGGGGAGGGCTTCGTGCGCATCGCGATGGTGGAAAACGAACAGCGGCTGCGCCAGGCGGCGCGCAACGTGAAGCGCTACCTCGCCAGCATGGGCGTCAACACGCCGAGCCGGAACGCGGGTTGAGCCCTTCACCCAGCGCGCGTTCGGGTTCCCGCCCGTGCAGGAGTCCAGAGCCGCCGACCATGCGCCGTGAGACGATGAACGCTGGCGTCCGCGCCCGCAGCGCCGACGCCGAGCCGATGGCCGCCGAATGACGATCGAGCCGCTCTATTCGCTCGCCGGCGTGCTGGTCGGCGTGCTCGTCGGGCTGACCGGGGTCGGCGGCGGATCGCTGATGACGCCGATCCTGGTGCTCGCCTTCGGCTTCCACCCGGCGACCGCGGTCGGTACCGACCTGCTCTACGCCGCGGCGACCAAGACGGTCGGCACCACCGTCCACGGCTGGCGCGGCACGCTCGACTGGCGGATCGTCGGGCGACTGGCGACCGGCAGCGTGCCGGCAACGATCGTGACGCTGCTGCTGCTCGGCCGCGCCAGCGAACATTCGCCGGCGACCGAGCATCTGCTGGCAACCTTGCTGGGCATCGTCCTCGTCGTCTCCGCCGTGGCGACGCTGCTCCGCCACCGGATCGTTGCGGCGCTGACGCCGCGGCTCGGCGAACGCGAGGGGCGGCGGCCGGGGCTGCTAACGATCCTGCTCGGCGCGATCCTCGGCGTGCTCGTCTCGCTGACGTCGGTCGGCGCCGGTGCGCTCGGCATGACCGCCCTGCTCGTCCTCTATCCGCGCCATCCGCTGAAAAGCCTGGTCGGTGCCGACATCGCGCATGCGGTGCCGCTCACTCTGCTCGCCGGCGCCGGCCATTGGCTGCTCGGCTCGGTCGACCTCGGCCTGCTCGGGTCGCTGCTGATCGGCTCGATCCCCGGCATCGTCGTCGGCAGCCTGCTCGCCGGATCGATGCGCGAGAGCGTGCTGCGCCCGATCCTGGCGACGGTGCTCGCCATCGTCGGAGTCAAGCTGCTGTTCTGAGGCCCGTCGGCCGGCGGCCGGGTTCAATGGCTCGTCGCGGTGGGATCGCGTTCGGTGGCCGGTCGCTATGGCGAAAACGGCGAACGTCCGCCTCTGCTCCCGCCTCACGATGTCCGGCCCGTATCCCCGAATTTCTGCCCCACGCCGGGCGTTGCCGTGCTGCAACAGTCGCCGAGAAAGCGGTTACATGATCGTGGCATCGATTGTCGCCAGTCCGTTGCGGCCATAAAAAGGGATCAGGGCGTCGGACGAACCGCGCCTTTGGGTGATCTCGGGAGAGGATAGTGTTGTCCATTTCGCGTCGCAGCCTTCGGGTTGCGCTTCTGCTCGGCGCTGCCGCGCTGCCCCTGGCTCCGGCCGCAGCCCAGACGGTGGCGAACGACACGCCCCCGGCGACCGGCCAGACTGATCCGAACACCGCCCCCGCGCAGAGCAACGAGGATCTCGGCGACATCGTCGTCACCGGCACGACCTCGCGCGATCGGCCGCTGATCAGCGCGTCCGCCGACATCACTTATGCCAATCGTGACGCGATCGACCGTCGCGCGCCGCGCTCGACCGCGGACATGCTCGAGCTGGTCCCCGGTATCTTCGTCGAGGGTACCGCCGGCCAGGTCTCGAATAATTACTCGGTGCGTGGCCTGCAGGGCGGCGGCCAGCGCTTCATCCAGCTCGAAGAGGACGGCATGCCGATCCTCTACGGTGGTGGCGGCGCCGACTTCTTCTTCGATCAGGATCTGACCATCGACCGGCTCGAAGCGGTCAAGGGCGGATCGTCGGGTGTGTTGACGGTCAACGGCGCCGGCGCGACGATCAACTTCATCTCCAAACGGCCGAACTTCGACCACGCCGAGGGCCAGGCGCGCGTCACCGCATACAATTACGGCATGAAGCGCGGCGACTTCTATTATTCCGCGCCGATCAGCGACAAGCTGGCGTTCAACGTCGGCGGCTACATCCAGTCGAGCCCGGGTGTCCGCGACAATCCCTTCGACTATGCCGGCTGGCGCCTGAAGGGCATGCTGGAATACAAGTTCGACGGTGGCGGCTTCATCCGCCTGTCGGCCAAGGGTGGCGACGTCGAGAACGCCTATTACGCCGACCAGCCGTACAGCTTCACCAACAACAAGCCCGGCGGCATTCCCGGCCTCGACACGCAGTTCGGCAATGTCGGCGGCGACGCCTTCTCGAACATCGCGGTGCCGGTGTCGACCTTCGCCCACCCCAGCGGCTTCCGCGAATTCCGCTATCGCGACGGCATCAAGGCGAAGACGGCGCAAATCCGGCTCGACGTCGAAAAGCCGGTGTCGGACACGATTGATCTGTTCGCCCACGCCCGCTATCTGAAGTATTCGTACGACTTCAATGGCCTGTTCCCCGGCTCGGGTACGGGCAATGCGGGGCTGACCAGCGCGGTCAACTATCTGACGCCGGGCGCGACCTCGCCGATCAACGATTTGCTGACGGCCGGCGCGGCCGCCTATCCGACCGCAGCGCGGTTCGGCATCCAGAATCTGCGCACCGGCGTGGTGCTCGGCGCCAACCAGACCGCGGCCCTCAATGCGCTGAACGGCAACGGCTTTCTGCAGCGCACGACGCTCAACCACGATTATATCGACGGCCGCGACCTTGGCATCAACGCCGGTGGCCGCTGGGAGATCGACACCGGCGGCATCAAGAATTCGCTGACCGCCGGCGTCATGTACTATAACGTCAAGCGGTCGCAGGATCAGTCGGCGACCGCCAGCGTCGTCAACGACGTCAAGACCAACAGCGACATCTACGATATCGTCGCGCTCAACGCGAACAACCAGGTGGTCGGCGTGCTGTCCGACAATGGCCTGGTGTCCTATGGTGACTGGGGTGCGGGCATCCGCGAGCGGCTCGACAGCACCGTCTCGCTCTATGCCAATGACGAATTCGCGATCGGCGACCTGCGCATCGACGGCGGCGTCCGCTGGGAGAGCGACAAGGCGACGGCGCGCGACGGCAATGCGCTGGCCACCAACCAGGCGGTGCAGCCCGGCGTGGTCGGTGTCGTCCGCAATGTCGGTTCGAGCTTCGACGGCACCTTCACCGAAACCAAGCGACTGCGCCAGAAGGCGGCGTACACGATCGGCGCCAACTATCTGTTCACGCCGAACTTCTCGATCTACGCCCGCTACGCCAACGGTTTCCAGACCAACACCACTGATCCGATCACCACGATCGAATTGTACGAGGCGGGCGCCCGCTACCAATACGGCAAGCTGTTCTCCGGATCGGCGACGGTGTTCCGCACCAACTTCCGCAACCAGAACTATAATTTCTCCGACCCGAACAATCCGTCGCAGCAGGTCAATCTGAACGCCAATTTGCGCACGATCGGTGTCGAACTCGATTTCGTGGTCCGGCCGATCGATTGGTTCGCCGTCGATTTCCAGGGCGTTTTCCAAGACCCGAAGCTGCTCAACCTGCAGCTCAACGGCGTCGACGCGGGATCGCAATATGAGGGCAACCGACCGGAACGCACGCCGGCACAGCTGTTCACGATCAGCCCGACCGTGCAGCTGCCCCACGGCCTTGGCGAGGTCTACGGCCGCTACAAATATATCGGCAAGATCTACGCCGATAACGGCAACGGCATCGCCCTGCCGAGCTATGGCGTGACCGGCGTCGGCGTCAATTTCAACGTCAGCGATCGGGTCCAGCTGAACCTGAACGCCGACAATATCTTCGACGTCGTCGGACTGACCGAAGGCAACCCGCGCCAAGGCCAGACGCAGGCGGTGACCAACGGCTATTTCTACGCCCGCGGCATCGTCGGCGCGACCTATGGCGGTTCGCTGACGTTCAAATTCTGATCGGCGACGATTGCGTTGCGAGCCTTGGCTTGCCCTGTGAGGCGCGGCGGCTATCCAGCTTGCCGCGCCTCCGTTTCGTCGGGAGAATGGCAATGACGCGGATCGTGATGGCGCTGCTCGCCGGGGCGGCGATGGCGGCGGGCCTGGCGGCACAGAAACAGCGGCCGCAGCACGGCGACGTGCCTGAGCTCGCCTATCAAGTGACCGAAGGACAGAATCTCAACGCCTTCGTGCGCGACGGTGCCGTGGCCGCACATCTGTTGCTGCGCAACGGCATCGACCCGCGCATCCTGATCGCTTTCCCGGCCGGCAATAGCGGCGTCGGCTTGTGGTTCGAACCGCTCCCCCGCCCCGCGACGTGGACGCTCGACGCGGCTCCGCGTCCGATCACGCTGCGGGACGACAAGGGCCGCCCGCTGCACGGCATCATGACCGAAACGACCATCACGGTGCCGCGCCTGGCGTTCAAGCAGGCGGTGCTGTCCAACGTCCGCTTCCTGCGCGACTATCAGTCGGTCGGCCATTTCCCGCCCGAGGTGGCGACCCGGCCGCAGGTGGCTGGCGACCGGATCGTGTGGCGGCGCGACCGGCTCGACGGCGCGCCCGGCTATCGGCTCGAACTGCGCATGATCGAGGGGCGCCTGTCGGCATCCGGCATCGAAGCGGGTGCGGGCGGTCGCATCCGGATCGCGATCGTCGCGGCGACGGGCGAGACGCCGCTCCACGGCATCCCGCTCGATCAACTGCTCGACGCACGCGCGGCGAACGACGCAGGCGCCCGGAACGCGTTGCGCTTCCTCAGCTATCAGGAAAAATTCAACGCCGGGTCGTGGCGTTTCAATACCTATTTCGGCCGCGACACGTTGATGTCGCTGCGCTTGCTGATGCCGGCGCTGCGCCCACCGGCGATCGAGGCCGGGCTGGGTGCCGTCCTCGCGCGTCTCGGGCCGCAAGGCGACGTCGCTCATGAGGAGGGGATCGGCGAGTTCGCCGTGGTCGAACATCGCAAGGACGGCCGTGGCGGCGACGGGGCCACGCTGGACTATGGCATGGTCGACGACGATTACATGCTGGCGCCGGTCGCTGCGCCCTATCTGCTCGGCGACCCGGCCGCCGCACGCCGCTTCCTGGCCCGGCCGATCGCCAGCGTAGCGCATCCCGGCGCTTCCGAAAGCGCGGGTGCCGGCCTGGTGCGCAACCTGCGCTTCGTGGTGGCGCAGGCCCAACGCTTTGCCGCCGCGCCGCGGGCGACCAACCTCGTCGGCATCCACGATGGCCGCCTGACCGGTGAATGGCGCGACAGCGAAGAAGGGCTGGGGCGAGGCAAATATGCCTATGACGTCAATGCCGTTTTGGTGCCGGCTGCGCTGGAGGCAGGGGCACGGCTGCTCGCCGCCGGGCTGCTCGATCCGTATCTGAGCCGAGCCGATCGCCAGGCATTGGCTACCGCCGGAACCATGGCGGCGACCTGGCGGGCAAAGGCACCGGATCTGTTCCGCATGTCGTTGCCGGCCGCCGAGGCCGGGCCGCTGATCCGCCGCTATGCTGCCAGCGTCGGGGTCCCCGCCGAGCCCGCCCTCGCCGCATTGGGCACGGCGCCGCTGACCTATCATGCCATCGCCCTCGATGCGCAGGGACGGCCGGTGCCGATCATCAATTCCGACGAGGGATTTGCGTTGCTGTTCGGCACCCCCGACCCGGCCGCGCTCGGCACCTACGTCACCGCGTTGATGCGGCCGTTTCCCGCCGGCCTGATGACCGACGTCGGCCTGCTCGTTGCCAATGCCGCGCTCGCCCCAGCGGAGGTGCAAGCGCGCTTCACCCCGGCCGCCTATCACGGGGCGGTCGTCTGGTCCTGGCAGCAGGCGCTTTTCGCCGCGGGGCTGGAAAAGCAGCTCGCGCGAAGCGACCTGCCGCCAGCGACGCGGCGGACGCTGCTCGCGGCACAGGCGACGCTGTGGCGCGCGATCGAGGCGACGAGGGCGACGCAGAGTTCCGAGCTCTGGTCCTGGACCTATCAGGGCGGTCGCTATCGGGTCGTGCCGTTCGGGGCGGGCAAGCTGGATGTCGACGAATCCAATGCCGCGCAATTGTGGAGCACCGTCTATCTCGCGGTGCAGCCGCCCCGCTCGCGGCGCTGATCAGCGCGTCCGGCGATCGCGCCTGATGCCACTCGCCCCGCGATCAGCGTCAGCTAGGACGTCCCGAGTTGCAGGAAGGCGGTGACGGTCAGCCGCCCCTGCGCGGGATCGGCGCTCAACAGCGTATCGGGGGCGATCGCTCCGCTGTGCAGCATCGCGCTCCGGTACACGACCGCGCGATTGTAATCGCCGGAGACGCCGTCGATCCGTTCGAACAGCGGCGTGTCACCGGCGATATAGGCCTGCGCCGGCGGTGTCGCCGCGATCTCCCGCGCCAGCCTCTCGCCATAATGGGGCCCGCGCGACGCATCGATCGTTTCGAAACCCGTGCTGCGATGCCGATAGAAAGCGGTGCCGTCGCCGCCTGCCGGACTGAGATAATGGACCAGCGCAATCCGGTCCGCGTCAAGCGCATCGACATGCGGAACGCGCTGCGGGATGGTCAGCGCATCGGCCAATGTGGTGACGATCGCGAAGCTCGCGTCGATCAGCGCGATACCACCGCCGGCGCCGAATACTTCACGCAGCACCAAGGTCAGCGCCGGGCGAACGCGCGCGAAATAGTCCGCCGGCAATGGCGCGCGCAGACCGGGGTAATGGTGGCGCCCGGGTTCGAAACACGCGGTGGCCGCAACGTCGCGAAGGGCATCGGGATCGGGGTGGAAGCCGTCGACGATCGCGATCGGCTGCTGCTCGACACCGACCCGCCGGGCGCTGATCCGCGCGGTCATACCGTCTCGCCGATCAGGGCGGCAAGCGCGGCGTCATGCTTGGCTAAGGTCGGTGCGGCACGGGCGATCAAGTCGGCAATCTGTCGCACCTGTGCACAATTGGTCGCCGCGTCGATCGTATCGGCGAGCGGATTATAGTCGTCTGCGCCGATCCCCTGCCCGTCGAGCACCGCCAGCCAGCTCGCCTCGCGGAAAAGATCATCGCTGCCGACCATCAACCGGCCGGCCCGGCGGTAATGATCGATCCGCATCGCCAGGCTTTCCGGTATCGCCATCGCGCGCGCCGCCCGCCACAGCGGTTCGTCGCGCGTCGTCGCCTGATAATGGAGGATCAGGAAGTCCTTGATATTGTCCATATCGGCCGCGAGCAGCGCATCGTAACGCGCCGCCAAGGCTGGATCCATGTCGCGGTCCGGGAATAGTGTCAGCAGCTTGGCGATACCGCTTTGAATCAGATGGATGCTGGTCGATTCGAGCGGCTCGAGGAAACCCGAGGACAGGCCGATCGCGACGACGTTGCCGATCCAGCTGCGCCGGCGCCGCCCGGCGAGGAAACGCAGGAAGCGCGGTTCGGCCATGGCTTCACCATCCAGACCTACGAGCAGCGTCGCCGCCGCCTCGTCGTCGGACAGGTGCGCGCTGGCATAGACATAGCCGTTGCCGGTACGATGCTGGAGCGGGATGCGCCATTGCCAGCCGGCCGCACAGGCGGTGGAACGGGTATAGGGCGTGGTTTCCGCGACGCGCGCGCACGGCACTGCCACCGCGCGGTCACAGGGTAGCCAGTGCGACCAGTCCTCATAGCCGGCCTGCATCGCCCCCTCGATCAGCAGCGCCCGAAATCCAGAGCAGTCGATGAACAGGTCGCCGTCGAGCCGCTCGCCCCGCTCGGTGATGAGCGCCGCGACATGGCCGGTCTGTCCATCGCGCTCGACATGGTCGAGCTTGCCCTCCACCCGTCGCGCCCCCGCCGCTTCGGCAAGGTCGCGGAGGTGGCGGGCATAGAGGCCGGCATCGAAGTGATAGGCATAGCCCAGGGTAGACAGGATCGACCGCGGATCGGCGACCGGTTTGGCGAAGCGGTTGTCCGCCGCCAACTGTTGCGCCAGCGAGAAGGCGGCCAGAGGCCTGTCGAGCCCATCCTGCCGGGCCTTCAACCAGCGCTGGTGAAAGGCGACGCCGGGCAGCGGTACGCCATAATGGCCAAAGGGATGGAAGTAGCGGTGTCCCGGCCCGCGCCAGTCGACGAATTCGATACCCAGCTTGAAGGTCGCCTTGGTGGCGCGGAGAAAGGCCGCCTCGTCCAGCCCGATCAGCTCGTTGAACCAATGGATCGTCGGGATCGTCGCCTCGCCGACGCCGACGGTGCCGATCTCATCCGATTCCAGCAGGGTGATCGCGACCCGGCGGCCAAAGCTGCGCGACAGCGCCGCGGCGGTCATCCATCCCGCGGTGCCGCCGCCCAGCACCACGACCCGCGCGACGCGACGCGCCCCTGCTTGCTCCGTCTCTGGCATCGATCCGCGTGTAGCGACAGCACCGCCTGCTGACGAGGGCCGATCGGGGTCGCGCGCGGCCGCAACACGCCCACGATCGCCCGAGCGGTACGTATTGGAACCGATCGAAGTCATCCCGACGTGCTTGAACAGCGCGATGATCCCGTCCGCTGCGGCGGTCGGAATGCCAAACCGGGCCAGGGGCGCCGTGGTCGCTCCGCCACCCGTGGGCGACACATCCGGATCGCTCACCGGCCAGTCGCCGCCGAGGGACTTAGCGAGCTTGCTACGCTCGTAATTTGCGGATCTACATCCTGCTGCGCAGGGAGGGCTGGCCGGTGAACCACAAGCGGGGTTACCGGCGGTATCGAGACGATGGATTGAGCTTCGGCTCGGCGTCCTCGTCGCAAGGTCAGCGCGGCGAACCGCGAACGCCAGCCTGCGGCCTCGACCCCCGACGAGATGTGGCCGATAGCTGCGGGCGTTGACGGTGGTCGACGCGTTCACCCGCGAGGCGCTGGCGATCGACGTCGATCAGGCAATTCGCGGCAAACAGGTCGTCTCGGCGGTGACGCGCAGCGCGTCGGTGCGTGGGGCGCCGAAGGCCATTCGGTTCGACAACGTTCCGGAGTTCATCTCGCAGGTGCTTGACCGGTGGGCGTACGAGAACGGCCTCACGCGATGCTTGGCTGGCTGACGCCAGCCGAATATTCTGCATCCTTCGGAGTTAACCCGAAGGATGCGGGCCAGAAGCTCGCATCGTGCCAGATGAGAAACCGGGGGGACCGTCAGATACCGATCGATCTCTGGTCGCAGCTGGATGAAAGACTGGGTCACGTCAGGGTATTCGACCATCGATCCGGACAATACCGCTACCGTTCATGCGGCTCGTGATGAGCGGAAAGCCGCGGTAGTTGCGCGCGATTGCGCAGCGATCGACCGATGAGCGGCGCAACACCGATGGCGGCGCAAAAGCGGCCCGCGTGTGGGTCGTGGCGCGCACTGGGAAGTGCCTTCGAACGCTAGGCTGGAAAGCCGGATAGAAGCTGCTCGGACACGCAGAAGGCGGCGCAGAGCGCGGATTTGAGGTTACACCCTTGGGAAGGCCGGACAAGCCCTTCCGCGTTGAAGCTGCCAGCGGCAAATCGTGCAACACGCGCCGGCGTTGAGGCAAAATATTTTCTAGCGGGGCCTGCTCTTTACTATCAACCGCTTGCTGGATGCACTGCAATCAGCGGCTGTGATCCACAGCGCGGTCCGCGTTGACGGTCCTATTCGGACTGCTAGCTATGGAGCGATATCGACCGTCCGGGGCCCTGCCATGATGACTGAATCCAGCCGCTCGCGTCCGTCGCGTCGCCGCATATTGGCTGGCGTGGGACAGGCTGCTCTGGTGACGGGGCCTGCCACCCTGCTGCCGCGCTCAGTCAGCGCCGTTGTACCACCCGCCCCGGGCGAAAATAGCATCACCGTCGCCAAGACGCGCCCGTTCGACCTCGCCGATGTGACACTTGCCGACAGCCCCTTCCTGCACGCGCAACGCCTGACCGAGGCCTATATCCTCAGCCTCGATCCCGACCGGCTGCTGCACAATTTCCGCGTCAATGCCGGGCTGCCGCCGCGCGCGCCGGCCTATGGCGGATGGGAAAGCGAGCCCGAATGGGCGGACATCAACTGCCACGGCCACACGCTGGGCCATTATCTCTCGGCCTGTGCGCTCGGCTATCGCTCGACGCGCGACGCGCGGTTCCGCGCGCGCATCGAGCATGTTGCGGCCGAGCTCGCAGCGTGCCAGGCGACGTCGGGCAGCGGACTGGTCTGCGCCTTCCCCAAGGGGCCTGCGCTGGTCGCGGCGCATCTGCGCGGCGAGCCGATCACCGGCGTGCCCTGGTACACGCTGCACAAAGTCTTTGCGGGGCTGCGCGATTCTGCCGTGCTTGCCGACAGCGAGACGTCGCGCGCGGTGCTGCTGCGGCTGGCCGACTGGGCGGTGGTGGCGACGCGCCCGCTCAGCGACACGCAGTTCGAGACGATGCTCGAGACAGAGCATGGCGGCATGAACGAGGTGTTTGCCGACCTCTATGCGATGACCGGCAAGCCCGACTATCGCACCGTCGCCGAACGCTTTTCGCATAAGGCGATCCTGACGCCGCTAGCGCAGGAGCGCGATCATCTCGACGGGCTGCACGCCAACACGCAAATCCCGAAGATCGTCGGCTTCCAGCGCATCGCCGAGGTGACAGGAGACGCACGCTACCACAATGCGGCGTGCTTCTTCTGGCGCACGGTGGTGCTCACCCGCTCGTTCGCTCCGGGCGGGCACGGCGACAACGAGCATTTCTTCCCCGTCGCCGATTTTGGCGCACACGTCTTCTCGGCCAAGGGATCGGAGACGTGCTGTCAGCACAACATGCTCAAGCTCACCCGCGCACTATTCCTCCAGGACCCGCGCGCGGACTATGCTGATTATTACGAGCGCACGCTGTTCAACGGCATCCTTGCCTCGCAGGACCCGGACAGCGGCATGGCGACGTATTTTCAAGGCGCGCGCCCCGGCTATATGAAGCTCTACCACACGCCCGACCGCTCCTTCTGGTGCTGCACCGGCACGGGCATGGAGAACCACGTCAAATATCGCGACTCGATCTACTTCCACGACGAGGACGCGCTAATGGTGAACCTGTTCGTGCCCTCCACGGTGGCGTGGCGCGCCAAGGGCGCTGTGCTGACGCAGACGACCCGCTTCCCCGACGAGCCCTCCACGACGCTGCGGTGGACCCTACGCGCGCCCACCGCGCTGACGCTGCGGCTGCGCCATCCAGGCTGGAGCCGCACCGCCCGCGTGCTGGTCAATGGCGAGGAGACGGTGCGCTCGTCCGAGCCCGGCCGCTATCTGGAGGTGGCGCGCACATGGCGCACGGGCGATCGCGTCGAGCTGCGGATGGAGATGCACGCCGCGGTGCACCGCTCCCCCGCCGCGCCCGAGATCGTCGCCTTCACCTACGGCCCGCTGGTGCTGGCGGGTGCGCTGGGTCGCGAGGGGCTGGCGCCCGGCGCGGACATCGTGGTGAGCGAGCGCAAATACGGCGTCTACAACGATGCGCCGATCGCCGTGCCGACGCTCGCGGGCGATCCCGCCACCGTGGCCGAACGGCTGCGCCCCGGCGACCGCCCGTTGGAGTTCACGCTCGCCGCGACCGACGGCCGTCCGGTCCGGCTGGTCCCCTATCACCGCATCGCGCACGAGCGCTATGCCACCTATTGGCCCCTAGCACCCGCGGTGGCGTGAGGGCACGACCGCGGCGAGGGATCTGCTGGGTGGGCGTCTGGCGGCCACATCCCGGTCGCTGCTGTTACTCTCGCCCTGATGCTTAGACCGAGAGGAGACAATATGGACGTTGATCGCCGGTCGTTGCTGGCGTCCCTTGGGGTGTCGCCGGATCTTCGCTCATGCCGCGTCCGCTTTACGCGGCGCGGCGGTTGGCCTTCGAGCCGAACTGGCCGTCGCTGGTCGCCGGTTATCAGGCGCCGGACTGGTTCCGCGATGCCAAGTTCGGCATCTGGGCCCATTGGTCCGCGCAATGCGTGCCCGAGCAAGGCGACTGGTACGCGCGCGAGATGTATCTCCAGGGCTCGCGTGCCTATCGGCATCATGTCGCGCAGTATGGCCACCCCTCGCAGGTCGGCTTCATGGAGATGTATCCGCGCTGGACGGCACAGCGCTGGGATCCGGCGCGGCTGCTCGATCTGTATACGCGGGCGGGCGCGCGCTACTTCATGGCGCTCGCCAACCATCACGACAATTTCGACAGCTACGCCTCCACCTATCATCCGTGGAACAGCACGCGCATCGGGCCGAAGCGCGACCTCGTCGGTGAATGGAGCCGGCTGGCGCGGCAGCGGGGGCTACGCTTCGGCGTGTCCAACCACTCCGCGCATAGCTGGCACTGGCTCCAGCCGGCTTATGGCTATGATCCGGAAGGTCCGCTCGCCGGGCGCCGCTACGACGCGGCTTGGCTGACCAAGGCGCAGGGCAGCGGGACATGGTGGGACGGACTCGACCCGCAACAGCTTTATACCGGTCCGACCATGAAGATGCCGGACGGCATCCGCTCAATCGCCGCGGCCAACGACTGGCATGAGAAGAATGACCGGGTCTGGAACGAGAACCCGCCGACCGCCAATCCGGATTTCGCGCGCAACTGGTTCCTGCGCTGCCGGGAGCTGATCGAACGCTATCGGCCGGACATGCTCTATTTCGACAATTTCGCGCTGCCGCTCGGACAAGCCGGCCTCGACATCACCGCACATTTCTACAACTGCTCGATCGACTGGCACGGCCGCAATGAGGCGGTGGTGACCGCTAAGGGCACCCCGGCCGACCGGCGGCCGGGCATCGTCGACGATGTCGAGCGCGGGGTGCATGATGGCATTCAGCCTTATCCGTTCCAGACCGACACGTGCCTGGGCCAATGGCATTACGACCGCAGCGTCTACGAGGGGAACGGCTACAAGACGCCGGCGAAGGTGATCCATACGCTGTGCGACGTGGCGGCCAAGAACGGCAATCTGATGCTGTCCGTTCCCATGCGCGGCGACGGTACGATCGACGACAAGGAAGAGGCGATCGTCGAAGCGATCGGGGTGTGGATGGGGCGATATGGCGCGGCCATCTACGGCACGCGTCCCTGGCATCTGTTCGGCGAGGGGCCGACCAAGGCGAGCGGCGGCGACTTCAACGAGGGCGGACGGAACTCGCCTTTTACCGCCAGAGACATACGTTATGTCCGCAAGGGCAATGCGGTCCATGCCCTGGTGCTCGGCTGGCCCGAGGACGGCGTCGTGCGGCTGCCCGCGCTCGCGAGCCGCGGCACGGTGACGCGCGTGACGATCCCGAACGACGCCGCGCCGCTCGTCTTCCGACGCACCGCCGACGCGCTGGAGGTCGAGCTGCCGGCCGCGCTGCGCAACGCGATCGGCGTGGCACTGGTCGTCAACGGGGCGGGGTTGGCTCAGCCGCCTTCCCGCAGCGACTATTCCGCATGAGGTCGCGCGGTGACTGTCGCGATTGACCCGTCGTCAGGTCGACGAAGCCAGCGCGGTGAACGTCGCCTTCCCGCAACTTGCGTCATTAGGCGGCATTTGCCGTTCGTTACATGGCGCCAATCAGATAGGCACGTCGTGGGGATCGACGCTGGTAAAACCATACGTCCGGTAGCGGCTTTGCACGGTACGGCCGGAGACGCTAATCTCCGTATACCCTTCCGGCGTGCCAAGAAATGACCCACGCCAATCGGCACCCGCAACGGCCCCCGTCGTGATGAAGGAGATGCCGTTCAGCTCGATCCGCTCATAGCTGTGGCTATGTGCCTGCAATACCGCCAGCACGTCATGCCCTTGGAAAAGGCGAAGTATCTCGCGGCCATTGACCGCATACGTCCAATTATGCGGCGTATCGAGCCAAGATGCCGGTTCATAGCATTGCAGCGCCGACAGGATCGGGATGTGCGCGACGGCGATGATCCGTCTGTCCTTGGGTTGCGCCGCCAGGTCGGCGCGCAGCCACGCGAGCTGTTCGGCATCGACGCGCCCCTCATAGCTCCGGTCTGTGGTCAGGCCGACCGTGTCGAGCACGACGAAATGCACGCCCTTGTGGTCGAAGGCGTAGTAGCGTGGGCCGAAGCGCTCGATATAGAATTGCTTGCCATAGTCCGCCGCGGTGGGGTCGATCCCGCTCTTTGGAAAGACGCCGAGGCAGTCGTGGTTGCCAAGAACGTGATACACTTTCTTGCGAAGGTGGGCCCGCTCGGTGCGCTGATAGAGGTCCATCAGCATCGTCGCGCGCCCGCGTCCGGTTTCGAGCGCGTCCTCGATATGGTCACCGCCCTGGATGACAAAATCGCAGTCGGAGGCGGACACCTGCTCGAAGCACATCGCACAGGCCCGTGCGGCATCGAGTTCGGGTCGGATATGGCAGTCTCCCATGAAGACAAAGCTGAATGCCTGATCCCGCCGCGACGGTGCGGCGGGCGTCACGGACCCGGCGGCCGGCATGAGAGGTGCGCCCACCGCGAGCGCCAGGAGTGTACGACGATCCATACGATACCTGTTGTGGAAGGGGCCGAAGCGGCGGGAAGGTGAGTGGCTTCCCGCCCCGTCACATCAGAAGTGCGCGCGCGCCGTCACGAAAACCTGGCGTGGGGCCGCCGCCTGCAGGGTCGTGTACGTACCACCGGGGTCGGAGGTCACAAACCCGGCTGTGCCGGTCGAGGCGATGTAATGCGCATCGAACAGGTTGAGCACGTTGGCTTGAAGCTCGAACCTGCGGTTGATCCGGTAGCCAGCCGTCAGGTTGACGTTGACCGCGCCAGGCAGAATGGCGTCGTTGAGGTACGTATAGTACCGCCGGCTGCGATAATGCGCCGAGACACCGCCCCATAATGTCCCGTCGTCATAATTCAGTTCGGCATTGCCGACATTCTTCGGCGACGCCACAACCTGCTTGCCCTTGGTCGCGACGACGGCGCCGCCGAGTGGCTGGACGTTGTCGTCATAGGTCGCATCATTATAGGCCCAGCTGCCGTACGCCGACCAGGTTGAGCTGATCCGCCAGTTCGCCGCGGCCTCGACGCCGCGTGACGAGACGCTGCCGACGTTCTGCAAGACGTTCTGGTTGCCGACGATTGTCGCGCTGATCGACGAGGCGAGAAGGCGATTGGTGAACTTGACGTAATAGCCGGTCAGCGACAGCTGCAACGCGCGGTCGTGGAAGCGATAGCCGGCTTCGAACGTGTTGGTCATCTCGGGCTTCAAGTTGCCGCGGATGTAATTGAAACCGGCCTGCGAGCTGCTCGAGAACGGCCCGGCCGACGTCGAGGCGACGAACGCCGCCATATTTCGGGTATAGTCACCGAAGAATTCGTTGTGCGCGTCCATCGTGTAGAGGCCGCCCAAAGTCGGCAGGAACCAGTTTTCGGCTTTGATCGATCCGTCGATCGGCTTGCGACTGACGATGCTGTGCGCGGTGTTCGTGGAGGAAACGCCCTTGATGCCCGCGTTGAGACGAAGCTGGTCGGTAGCCTGCCATGTGTCGCTGATGTCGAGTTGCACGGTGTCAGTGCGGTATTGGTTGGAATAGGTCGTCTGAAACGGATTGGTGTAAAAGTGCTGGAAGTTGCGCGGGGTCACGCCAGCTTGGAGGCCATAGAGATAGTTCGCCTGGTCGAAGGCGTTATGCTCGTACCACAGGCCGCCCGTGATCTGGTGATTTCTCGCCCGCAGCGTCAGGCGCGAAATGACGCCTTTGCGATCGATGGAATATCGATTGGCCGACACCGAGAGGGGAGAGCCGCCGAACGCCG
Source organism: Sphingomonas benefaciens (assembly GCF_052907485.1). Taxonomy (NCBI): domain Bacteria; kingdom Pseudomonadati; phylum Pseudomonadota; class Alphaproteobacteria; order Sphingomonadales; family Sphingomonadaceae; genus Sphingomonas; species Sphingomonas benefaciens. The sequence continues at coordinate 406,973 of NZ_JBREIC010000002.1, forward strand.
CTGGGGTCGGGTCGTAGGGGTCGGCATACGTACCGATGCCCTTGTCGAGATGGATATAGCCGGTCGTGAAGCCGCTAATGTTGGGCGAGAGCTCGTAGGCGAGCTTCTCATAGCCAAGCAGGTCGCGCCGTACTCCGCCACCCTGGTAGACGCTGTCGTCGGCATTCACATAGGGCGCAGGCGGCGTGCCGCCATTCTGTGTCAGCGTCGCCAATTGTTCGGCAAGCGCGAAGGTCGGAATATTGTCGAACTGCCAACCATAGACCCGCAGTTTTGCGAGCGAGGTGTCGAGATAATCGTCCTCGCGTCGATCGATGAGGTCGATGAAGGTAGTGGATGTCGCGCCTTCACCGATCGTCTGGATATACTTGGCGTTGACCTGGTCTTGGACCTGCTTGCCCCAGCCTTTCCACTTCCCTTGTCGATCGTGCGCGTAAGACAGCGCGAGCCGGCCGCCCCACGGAAGGTCGCCGGTGTTGACGCGCACGAATCCTCGCCACGAATCAGCGCTGCCGTAACTTCCTTCGAGATCGACACCCGAATCGTGTAGCCGGATCGATCGAGGTGAAGTCGACGGTGCCGCCGATATTGCTGGTCGACGCCGTCCCCAATGCGCCACTGCCCTGTGCGAGCGTCGCGGTACCATTGTTTTCGGTCAGCAGCGCCCGGTTGATCGAAAGACCGTTGTTGTTGCGATATTGCATATTGCCGAGCGGAACGCCGTCCAGCGTATATCCCATCTGATCGGTCAGGAAGCCGCGGATCGACAGCTGCGTCGCCGCCTCATAGGTCCCGCGCGCGTCCGACGAATCGAAATTCACGCCGGGTAACCGTCCGAGCGCGCGCAGCGGCGAGGCGCCGGGGGTCAGCTTTTTCATCGCCCGAGGCGACACGCTTTGCACCTGGCGCGACTGTCCCTGCCCCAGCACGATGATATCCTGCGTCGCGGCACTCGCCGTGTCATTTGGTGCCTCGACGGGCGCGACTTTCAGCGAGATCATCGAAGGCGTCTGCTCGGCAATCACCAACCCCTGCCCCGCGATCAGTCGGCGCAACGCCTCCTCGCGGCTGAACATCCCGCGCAAGGCCGTAACCCGGCGCGTGGCGACCGCGTCATAGGGGAAGACGACATGGACGCCGGCCTGCCGCGCGAACCTGTTCAGCGCGCTTGCGGTATCCGACGCCTTGATGTCGAACCGTATGCGTGCGGATGGCGATTGCGCCGTAGCGATCGAAGGCAACGCGATGGCGAACGCCGGCAACGCGACCGCGACGAGGGCCGTCGTCGTGAGAAACTTGAACATGGAAAATCCCCGCTTGGCACGAATGTCGATGCAGGGATGGATGGGCGCGGAAAAACCGCTACCCGGTTTGCAAAAAAACTCAGGCGCGGGTGAGAATGACCTCGCCGTTGCCGATCCGGGTGGCGCGCACGTTGAACGAGGTACGCAACGCCTGCAGGAATTCCGCCGGGTCGGTCGTCGCGAACGTGCCGCCCAGTCGCAGCCGGGACAGAAGCGGATCGCCGATCACAATCTTGTTTGGCAGGTAGCGGTTCACTTCGGACAGGGCATAATCAAGGCTTTCCCCGTTCAGCACGAGCGTGTTGCGCTGCCAAGCGGTGACGCGGCCGAGGTCGTCGCCGTCATGCGAGCGGGTGCTGACCATCCCGCCGTTGACGAACGCCGTGTCGCCCGCCCGCATGTGCAGATCGCCCTCACCCGATAGCCCCCCCTCGACTACCGCCAGCTCGCATCCCACGCCGCGCAGCCGCGCATTGTAGGTGCCTGGCAGCAGCTGGAACCGTCCGGCGGGTGTCATCAGCTGTGCCTGCCGATCCGCCGCCAAGGCGATCGCGATTTCGCCGCGGTCCAGCCAGAGCCGCATCGGCACGCCGTCTTTCCAGTAGATGCGGCTATCGGTGTTGAGATCGAGCGACACGCCCGCCGCCGCCGCCAGCGATTTGCGCTGCCCCACCGCAGTCGTCGCCATCTCGCGTGCCTGCGCACGATACGCCACGCCACCACCGACAGCGGCAATCGCGGCGACCGATGCGGCGGTGCGAAGGACCTGACGGCGTGTGCGCGCGGTCGGTGCCGAAGAGATCGGATCGACCCTCTCCGACCGATCGCCGTCTGCGTGACGGAGCCGGTCCATATCCCGCCATGCTCCTGCCACCTCAGCGAAGGCGACAGCATGACGAATATCCGCCGCCCGCCACGCCTCGAACGCCGTCACGTCTGCAGACCCGGCATCGAGTGCAGCCAGCCAACAGGCGGCTTCGTCCGTCAGGTTAGCGTGATGCTGCGAAGATTCGAAGCGATCGGACAAACTTCCTCCACGCAGCGCGCGTGATCGCGACGCGCCTTCGTTACGAGGGCCAGTCCTTTAGCGATATGCTTTTCGACGGTCGAGACGGAGAGTGACAGCGTCTCGGCGATCGCCGCGGGCGCCATGCCCTGGACTTTGCGCATACGAAGGACCCGCGCGCATTGCGGCGGCAAGCCATCGATCAGCTGCAGGAGTTGCTGCATGTCCGATCGGCCTGATGCGACCGCAAAGGCGTCGGGTGCAGGATCCGCGACATCCAATGCCTCCAGCGACGCGAGCAGATCGATCCGCACGACGCTTGCCCGACGCAACCGCTCCAATGCCAGGTTGTGGATGATCGCCAGGACAAACGCGCGCGGGGTAGTGATCGCCCGATAGTCCGATGCGTTCAACACGCGGGCATAAGCTTCCTGGACCAGATCGTCCGCGTCGTCGCGCCCACAGAAATGCGCCGCTTTCGCTCGATAGGCCGCAGCGTGCGGCAACACATCCGCCACGAACCACCGATCGATGTCGCGAAGCCAACTCACATCACGCCCCCAATGTTGGGGCCGCGCCTAATCGCGCTTTCTTACAACGATGGGACAGCGTGAGGCCATCACCACTGACCGGCCGCTTTCGCTGCTAGCGTCGTGCAGCAGCTTTAACGAAGCGCCGCGATCCCCCTCAAACGAGTCCATTGACAGGACCCAACTGCAGTCGCTCGCCACGTGGTATGGCGCTCCCCAAAGGGGTCTCTCGTTCATCGTCAGCAGTGCGTGGTCTGAGTAAACCAGCGTCTGGATGCGGGCAGCTAATCCTTTCCAATCGTCAGAATGCCATCCAAGCCGTCGGCCTTGCCGACCATGCCGGGCACCTCATCCAACTGGCGCAGGTCGGTGAAGCCGCCCCGATCTTCCCGGTAGCGTACAATCTCAAAGCCATGGCCCTTGAGCGCCGGTATGGCGTCGATTTCGTCAGCCGTAGCAATGTTGACGTCGATGGTCTGCTGGCTGCTCATAGGTTTGCCTGCTCCTCGCGAGGCAGGTCGGCGTCTGGGCCATAGTAGAGCTCTGCGCACTCGGCACGTAAACACCCGCCCTCGATGACGATATCGTCCCGATAGGCGTCGGCAATGAACGACAGCGTGTCGATGTGCCTGGCCTCGAAATACATGCGATGAACGTCGTCGCGACCGGCACCGTACACTACGCGCCCGACCTTCGACCAGATCGACGCCATGGTGCACATGCCGCACGGCTGCAGCGTTGAGTAGAGCGTCGCTCCCCTCAGCTCCAGCTCGCCCAGGCTTTCGCAGGCGCGGCGGATCGCCATCATCTCGGCATGCGCGGTCGCGTCGGGCAGCTCATGCGTCTGGTTGCGCTCGGCGGAAATTTCCCGCCCCTCGAGCACGATGACGCTACCCAGCGGCGAAGTGGACGGGTCGGCCCCCTTTGCTCGGGCAATCTCTATCGCGCGCCGCATCCAGCGCTCATCCTCACTCTCGGCCACGCCCTTCTCCTTGTCGGACGTGCAACCTGTGTCCGTCGCAAAGGATGCCTGTTCTGCGGCCGCCGTTGAAATTGTGCGGGTACCGTACTCGACCAGTCATCGATCCGACCGCGCTTTGATCAATCGTATTGATCCAGATCATCTCCGCCCCCGACCGTCATGTTGGTTCGTTCTACCTCCATATCCCAGGGAGCTAACATGGCCGAGACAGTCTCACATACCGCCGGTTCGGGCGGCGAAACGCATCAAACCGCCGGCGAAAACTATCCGGTGCTCACCACCAATCACGGCACGCCGATCGTCGACAACCAGAACCAGCTCAAGGCGGGGCCGCGTGGCCCAGTGCTGCTGGAAGACGAAATCTACCGTGAGAAGATCAACCACTTCGATCACGAGCGCATTCCTGAACGCATCGTCCACGCGCGCGGATCTGCCGCACACGGCTATTTCGAATGCACCGAGAGTCTGGCCGACATCACCGTCGCCGACCTGTTTCAGAAAAAGGGCCAGCGGACCGAGGTCTTCACCCGCTTCTCGACGGTCGCCGGGGGCGCGGGGTCGGTCGACACCCCGCGTGACGTGCGCGGCTTCGCGGTCAAATTCTATACCCGCCAGGGCAATTGGGACCTGGTCGGCAACAACATTCCCGTTTTCTTCATCCAGGATGCGATCAAATTCCCCGATCTGATCCATGCCGCCAAGATGGAGGCGGATCGCGGCTATCCGCAGGCGGCGACCGCGCACGACACCTTCTGGGACTTCATCAGCCTGATGCCGGAATCGACCCACATGATCATGTGGGCGATGTCGGATCGCACATTGCCGCGGACCTTCGCCAATATGGAGGGGTTTGGCGTCCATACCTTCCGCTTCATCAACAAGGAGGGCAAGAGTACCTTCGTCAAGTTCCACTGGAAGCCTAAGGCGGGCCTCGCTTCGACGATCTGGGACGAGACGGTGAAAATCGCCGGTGCCGATCCCGATTTCCAGCGTCGCAACCTGTTCGAGAGCATCGACCGCGGTGACTTTCCGACGTGGGACCTGGGCGTCCAGTTGTTCGACCAGGAATTCGCCGACAGCCAGCCCTATGACGTGCTCGATGCAACCAAGATCATTCCTGAAGAGGTGCTGCCGGTCCGCATCGTGGGGCGCATGGTACTCGACCGCTATCCCGACAATTTCTTCGCCGAAACCGAACAGGCGGCGTTCGTGCCGAGCCACGTCGTTCCGGGGATCGGCTTCAGCAACGATCCGCTGCTGCAGGGGCGGCTGTTCAGCTATACCGATACGCAGCTGTCCCGACTGGGCTCGGTCAATTTCCACCAGTTGCCGATCAATGCCGCCAAGGGCCGCGCCGCCGCGGCAGGCTGCCCGTTCATGAACCAGCAGCGCGACGGTCACATGCAAATGGCGGTGCCCAAGGGCCGCGCCAATTACGAGCCCAACAGCCTGGCGCAGGCGGGTGAGGAAGCCGGCGCGCGCGAGGACCCGGACGGCGGCTACACGACCTTCCCGTCGGACGAGCAGGGCCAGAAGCTACGCATTCGCCCGGAGAGCTTCGCCGACCATTACAGCCAGGCGCGCTTGTTCTTCCGATCGATGGACCCGGCGGAACAGGCGCATATCGCCTCGGCGCTGGTATTCGAGCTGAGCAAGGTCAGCCTGGAGCATATCCGCATCGCGATGATGGCCAATTTGCGCAACGTCGACGAGGATCTGGCGCAACGCGTTGCCGACGGCCTCGCCATGGACCTGCCACAGCCGTCGAAGACCGCCGCACCGGTGCTCGACATGGACATCTCGCCCGCGCTGCGGATCATCCGCGGTCCCCTGGAAAAGCATACGCTGGAGGGCCGCACGGTCGGCATTCTGATTGCCGAAGGAACGGACGCCGGCGAACTCGAGGCGGTTCAGGAAGCGGTAAAGGCCGCCGGCGGCACGCCGATGACGATCGCGCCCAAAGTCGGCAAGGTACCGCTGTCCGACGGCAGCACGATCGCCGCGGACGCGCAGCTGTTCGGCCAGCCATCGGTGACGGTCGATGCCTGTGCCGTGATCCTGGCGGACGCCGCCTGCGCCAAGCTCGTCAAGGAAGGTGCCGCGGTGCAGTGGGTGATGGATGCCTTCGGGCACCTGAAGGCGATCGGGCACAATGCGGCGGCCAAGCCGCTGCTCGACAAGGCCGGCGTCGAGCCTGATCCAGGGATTACCGATCTGTCCGGGTTCGTAGAGGCGGCCAAGAAGCGTTACTGGGACCGCGAGCCGAGCGTGCGCACGTTAGCATAAACGCTGTGGTGGCTGGCCAGGGCGTCTGGCTAGCCACCGTGACCATTTCCGGCCTTTCAACTGGATCACGGTGGAGCCCAAAAGCAGATGCCTGTTCCTCTCGTGCTCGGCCTAGCTCGGCGATGGTAGCGGGCTAGGCTTCGAAGGGGTGCGCGTGACGAGCAACAGCACAAGAAGCCCTGCGGCGGATGTGCTTGCGCCGGTGAGCGCCACGGCGGGGTAGCCGAAGCCCGCGGCAATGACGCCGCCACCAAGCGCCGCGCCAATGGCATTGCCGAGATTGAACGCCCCGATGTTCACCGCCGAGGCGAGGTTCGGCGCTTCGGCAGCAGCGGACATGACCCGCACCTGCAATGGCGGCACCAGTGCAAAGCTCGCCGTGCCCCACAGGAAGATCAGCACCGCGCTCGGGCCGGCATGCGGCATCAGCACGGCAAAGGCGACCAGGATGGTCGACAGCGACGCGAGCGTCACGATCAACGTACTATCGACGGACCGATCGGCAAAGCGCCCGCCGAGCCAATTGCCGGCGGTCAGTCCCAAACCATAGGTCACCAGCATCGCGGTAACGAAGCCCAGCGAGGCCTGCGTCACCTCCCGCAGAATCGGCACGATGTAAGTGAAAACGGTGAACATCGCGCTCGATCCGACGACCGTGAGGCCCAATGCTGCCAACACGGGGCCACGGGTCAGTACGCGCAATTCCGCCAGCGCACTCTCTCCACTCGTCGCGGGCAGCGGCGGCAAGGTCAGCCGTAGCGATGCCATCATCGCGACGCCCAGCGCCGCAATACCCCAGAAGGAGGCACGCCAGCCAAGATGTTCGCCGGCCCAGGTCGCCACGGGCACTCCCACGACATTGGCGATCGTCAGCCCCATGAACATCGCCGCCACCGCGCTGGCGCGCCTCTCGGGCGCGACCAGACTGGCGGCCACGATCGAACCGACACCGAAGAAGGCGCCATGGTTGAACGCGGTCAGCACCCGCGCGGCGAGCAGGATGGCATAGCTGTTCGATATCGCCGCCAGCAGGTTGCCCGCGGTGAAGATAGCGGCCAATCCGATCAGCAATGTGCGCCGCGGCACGCGCCCGGTGGTCAGCGTCATCACCGGTGCGCCGATCAGAACGCCCAAGGCGTAGGCGCTGATGAGCAGCCCCGCGGCCGGGATCGAGACGTGAAGGTCATGTGCAATTACCGGCAGCAGCCCCATGGGGGCGAACTCGGTCACGCCGATGCCGAACGCGCCGATGGCCAGGGCCAGCAAGCCTGGGTTGATCTTCATCTCTGGATCCTCACACAAGAGCCGGCGCGAGGCGGGCGAAGCCCTCCTGCTGGCGGTAGGGCGTATGGGGATAGGGCGGCAGCACGGCGCTGGCCTCGTCCAGCGCCGCAATCTGCTCCCTCGTCAGCGCCCAGCCCACTGCACTCAGGTTCTGACGAAGCTGCTCCTCGTTCCGTGCGCCGATGATGACGGACGACACGGTTGGCCGCCGCAGCAGCCAATTGATCGCAACCTGCGGCAGGGTTTTGCCCGTCTCTGCAGCGACGACCTCCAGAGCATCGATGACGCGATACAGGTGCTCGGGCGCGACGGGAGGGGCAAATTGCTCAGTCTCGTGCAGGCGGCTGGATTCTGGCAACGGACGATCTCGGCCGATCTTGCCGGTCAGCCTACCCCAGCCAAGCGGGCTCCACACCAGCGCACCGATACCCTGGTCCGCTGCAAGAGGCATCAGGTCGGCCTCATAGGCGCGGCCGATCAGCGAATAATAGACTTGATGCGCGACGAGGCGCGGCCAGCCATGTCGATCGGCAAGGCCTTGCGCCTTCATCAACTGCCAGCCCGGATAGTTGGAAACGCCGGCATAGCGGACCTTGCCCGACGCGATCAGCGCGGCCAGCGTTTCCATCACCTCTTCGGTCGGCGTCGCGGCATCGAAGGCGTGGAGTTGCAAGAGGTCGATACGATCGGTGGCCAACCGGCGCAGCGCGGCATCCACGGCGCGGATCAGCCGAGAGCGCGACGCGCCCCAATCCTGCGGTCCGTCCCCCATCGGCAAGCCCGTCTTCGTGGAGATCAACACCTCGTCCCGCCGACCGCGGATCGCCTGCCCCAGGATCTCCTCGGAAGCGCCGGCGGAATAGACATCCGCCGTGTCGAACAGGGTGACACCCGCTTCGAGGCAGATGTCGATCAGCCGTCGTGCCTCGGCGGAGTCGCTCTGACCCCAGGCGCTGAACAGCGGCCCCTTGCCGCCGAATGTGCCCGTCCCGAAGCTGAGCGCGGGCACGCGAAGGCCCGAGCGGCCGAGTTGCCGATACTCCATGTCTCATCCCTTATGCTGTCGTGGCGCATAGATGGACGCTCGCAGCGCGTCGTAATAGAAGGTGCGCGAGCAGAGGATCTTTGCCATGAACGCAAAACTGACGGGCGGCACCGATCGCGCACGTGCGCTGGCGCTATTCGCGACCGTGGTGGAGCAGCGAAGCTTTTCGGCTGCCGGGCGCGTGCTCGACATGAGCCCATCGGCAGTGGCCCGCGCTATCGACAGGATCGAGGCCCGCCTTGGCGTGCGCCTGCTGCTGCGCTCGACCCGCGCGCTGTCGCTGACCGCCGAAGGGCAAAGCTACCTTCAGGCGGCGCGGCGTATCCTTGCCGACCTTGACGATGCAGAGCAGCTGATCGCCGATCAGGGTGCGCCGCGCGGCAGGCTGCGCGTCAGCGCCGCATTGTCGCACGGGCGACTCTGCGTCGTGCCGCTGCTCGGCCGTTTCGTGGAACTGTACCCCGACATCATCGTCGACATCGCCCTGTCCGACACGCTGGTCGACCTTGCTGCGGGCCAGGCTGATGTGGCCGTGCGCTTCGGTCCGCTTCCCGACAGCGCGCTGACCGCGCGCAAGTTGGGCGAAACCGGTCGCGTGATCGTCGCATCGCCAGCCTATCTCGCGCGGCATGGCGTGCCGGAGGAGCCGGAGGACTTGCTCCGGCACAATTGCCTGAACTTCAACTTCCGCCGCGCCGAGCCGGTCTGGCCGTTCCGACGCAACGGTCACGACTTCAGCCTGTCGGTACGCGGAAGCATCGAGGCCAATAACGGCGAGACATTGGCACAGCTTGCCACGGCCGGCGTCGGCATTGCCCGGGTGGGCGCGTTCAGCGCCGCTCACGAGGTGACGACAGGCGCGCTCGTGCCTCTTCTCGAAAGCTTCAATCCCGGCGACGTCGAGCAGATCCATGCCGTCTTCGTCGGTGGCAGCAACGTGCCCGCCCGAGTGCGGGTATTTGTGGACTTTCTGGCGCGCAATCTGCGTTGAGATCCAATCACGGCTATTCGAGGCTGCTAGATCGTTCCCCTCCGCTGTTACAGCTTCGACACGTCACCTTGCGGGTCTGCTACAATACCCGCGATATCCAGATCGTGTGAATGTCTTCGGCCGACGAGCGCCGCTTTTTGGTGTTTCCTCTGAACGGTCGTACCGGTCTATATGCTGTGGCTATCGCGCGAATTGGCCCCCCAACTCGCTGACGCGACATTGGGGTTGGGCAACGGATATGCCTCGCTCGTTCACTAGCTTTGCTGGCGCTCGGGAATGCCGGCAATTGGGCAACACCGTCCACCTTCTATGACCAAATGTGGCCCTTAGCGGCTGCTCCGCCCTTCCGTCATGACGACTCGGAAGCGTTCGCTCAGCGTGTTCTGCTCAGCTCCTCCCCCCTGCCGCCCGTTCATCTTGTAATCGGCAGCCATCTGTCGTTCGGCGCCATTCGTCAGGATGCCACGATTTCTGCTCGCCTATCGATTTCCGGCATCGAATAGCCAAGCGTCGGAGCCACACGCCGGACGAGCAACTCCCAATCGCTGCGCGCGGCAACATATGCTTTCGCGCCGTTCGGCGACGTCGCGATCTCCGCCTCCGCAAGGATTCTGGTCGCAGCATTATAGCTCTGGCGGAACTGCCAGGCTTCCGCAGAAGGATCATTGCGGGCGCTGCCAGTCGGAAAATGAGAGTCGAGGGTTTCTAGCAGCAATCGAGCGCCGCGGCGGATCGCCGCGACAGGCGCAGAAGCTGAGACGGCGCCATAGCGGTCCTGATCGAGCGCGGTGTCGATCAGCGTCATCGCGTCAAGGAGAACAAAGCTGAACCTGGACACCGCATACAGCGGCTGTTCGAAGCGGAAGTAGAAGAGCAGGGGATAGAAGTGATGCGCCTCCTTGGTCGCCGCGAGCGACCGGGCGAGATTGCCGAGCTCGCTGGTCGCGTCACCTGCCTTGCCTCGGGGCATAAGCCTGGCCAGCATCACCGCCGCGTCACCCGTGCCGTCGCTCATCAGGTCGATCGCGAGCGCCAGCGCGTTGCGCTCGCGAAGAGCCGAATAGACTTGAACCAGATAACTGAGCACCAGCGACAGCACCGACGCGCCGATCAGCGAATTAAGCAGAAAAAATAGCCGTGTGCCCATTGTATGGGGCGAATAGTCGCCGCCGCCGACGATCGATAGGCTATTGCCCGCTACGAGGAGCGCGGTGACGAAGTCAGTCGAGGATGCGCCGCTAGACGGGCGGATGGCGGTGCCGAGCTCGGGCCGAATGATCAGCGCGGCACCGAGCACCAAACCGATCGCCCAGAAGCCGATCAGCAAGACGACGATGAGCGGACCGGCAAACGTGAGAACAGTGCTGTCGCGCCTGCCGGCCAGCTTGGAGACGCCGCGAAGCAGCGCCCATATTCCGCGGTTCCAGTGCGGCGCGAGCAGTCCGGTGCCGGCGCGGGCGTATAAAACGGTCAGGAAGACGTCGGCGAGAAACACTAGCATCAGCGCCGCTCCGACACCCTGTCCTACGGTCATGTTCGGCTCCTCGTCTCTAGCTTCCGGTCGCCGACCGCCCGGCCGACAATATGCGTGGCGCCAGCAGGTTGGTGGCCGATCGGGTTACAGCGCGGGAAGCCGGCGCGGATTGGCGTCGCGCGCAAACGCCGCGCCGATCCGGGCGAGGTCGTTTTCGGTCATCCCCACATCCATGCCCCGACGAAGCGCCGCCACCGCAGACGGCCGGTGCGCCTCGTCGATATACCAGCTGCCCTGGCCGACGACCGAGACCCTATGCGCGCAGTACCGAAAGGGCGCCTTTCCACCCCTCGCGGCGACCACGCCGACATCAATCGGCCGACCGCTGCGCGTGGCCGGACCGCGCCCGGCCGAACAGCGCGATCATCTCGCGATTGAACGCCGGAATGTCGTCCGGCTTGCGGCTGGTGACCAGATTGCCATCCACTACCACCGGCTCGTCCACCCATTGTGCGCCCGCGTTTTCGACGTCGGTCTGGAGCGACGGCCAGGATGCGAGCCGCCGGCCGCGCAATCTGCCGGTTTCGATGAGCGTCCAGGGCCCGTGACAAATGGAAGCGACCGGTTTGCCGGCATCGATATAGGCCTGGGCGAAGACGACGGCGTCCTCGTTCATCCGCAACGTGTCGGAATTGATGACGCCGCCGGGCAGCAGGATCGCGTCGAAGGCGTCAGGACTAGCCTCGGCCAGCGGCAGGTCGACGGGGAAGGTATCGCCCCAATCCGTCAACTGCCACGCCTTGACCTGATCGGTCTTCGGCGACACGAGCCGGGTGTCAGCGCCGGCCGCGTCGAGCGCCTTGCGCGGTTCGGTCATCTCGACCTGTTCGAAGCCATCCGTCACCAGGATCGCGACCTTCATGCCCTTCAGCGTGTCGTCCGGCATTGCCCATCTCCTATGATTGGTTACGCGGCGCGGGGACGTGCGCTTAGGTCGGCGCCTTCTCCGCGACGACATCGAGCTCTTCGATGCTGGGCGTTTCGAAAAGCACGCCTGTATTCTCATTCAGCGCGGTCGCGACCGCACCCGACAGGTGGGCCTGGCGCCCGTCATCGTCAGGAAAGGCATCGAAAATCCCGAACGACGAGGGACCGAACTGAAGACCGAACCACCTGACTGTCCTAGGCTCCCCGTCGACGATCGACCGGCCCCGGTTGAGAAAGTCGCGAACCTCATCCTCCCTGCCGGGCAATGCTTCGAGGCGAACCAGAAGTGCCCTGCTGACCTGCGTCGCCATTGTGAGTCTCCGTTGTTTCACCGGTATCGTGAAGACCTTGGCCCGCGGCGGCCCTAGGGCGCGAACACCGCGCGCAGGCAGCCGTCCTCCTTGTGCTTGAACATGTGATAGCCGGTCGGGCTATCTTCGAGCGAGAAGCGGTGCGTAGCCAGCGCTGCAGGCTTCAGTTCGCCGCGTTGCGCATGTTCGAGCAGCCGCGGGACATAGGCCTGGCCGTGTTGCTGCGCGGTACGCACGGTCACGCCCTTGTTCATCAGCAGCCCGAGCGGGAACTTATCCATCAGCCCGTAGACACCGAGGATCGACAACGTGCCGCCCTTGCGGACGGCGAGCATCGCCTGGCGCAACGCCGTGCCGCGGTCCGTTTCCATATACAGCGCCTGCTTCACCCGGTCATAGGCGCCCTGAAGCCCGGTGCCGGCCGCCTCCATGCCGACGGCATCGATGCACGCGTCAGGGCCGCGCCCGCCGGTCAATTCCTTCAACGCATCAACCACGTCCACTTTGGTGAAGTCGATCGGGATCGCGCCGAAGGACTCAGCCTTGGCGAGCCGTTCGGGATATTGGTCGATGGCGATCACGCGTTCGGCGCCGAGGATCATTGCGCTCTGCTGCGCCATCAGGCCGACGCCGCCGCAGCCCCAGACCGCGATCACGTCGCCGCGCTGGATGTTGCAGAAGTCCGCGCCCATGAACCCCGTCGGAGCGGCGTCCGAGATGAACAGCGCATCGTCGTCGGCCAGGCCATCGGGCACGAGGAAGCAGTCGGTATCGGCGAAGGGCACGCGGACATATTCGGCGTGGCTGCCCGCATAGCCGCCAAAGGCGTGCGAATAGGCGTAGATGCCCGCCGTCGGATAGCCGAGCAGAGGCTCCTGCAGCTCGGGCTTGGGGTGGCTGGTGTCGCACAGCGAGTAGAGGTCGTGCGCGCAATACCAGCACTGCCCGCAGGCGATGAACGAGGGGACGACGACCCGATCGCCGCGCTGCACCCTGGTCACGTCGCGCCCGACGTCGACGATCTCGCCCATGAACTCGTGCCCGAGGACGTCGCCTTCGCGCATCGTCGGGATCAGGCCGTCGATGAGATGCAGGTCCGACCCGCAGGTGGTGGTCAGCCGGACCTTGAGGATCACGTCCTTCGGGTTGAGGATTTCGGGGTCGGCGACCGTCTCGACCCGCAGATCGTTGACGCCGTTCCAGCAGAGTGCGCGCATCGGCCTGGCTCCTAGCGGTCGGTGCCGCCGTGGCGGGCGGCGGGCTGGGGTTCGGTGGTCGGGATTTCGCCGGTCAGGGCGAGCGCGCGAAACTTATAGAGCGCCTTGCGCACGATCTCGGCGGGAGCGATGTGGAAGAGCTTGCTGATCGCCGCTCCAACGGCCCCGCCGGGAGGATCGAACCGCACGTTTAGGTGAAGTTCGGTGCCGCGGTCGCCCGGTGCCGGCCGGAAGACCAGCGATCCGATATTCGGCATGTCAGCGCCGTCTACGGCAGACCATCGAATATCGCTCGAGTTCGGGTCGGCGACCTTCGTCTGCCACCGATACTCGCCGCCTGCCGGCCCGCGCGCGACCCAGTCGGCCGTGCGATCGTCGAGCGGGGTCACGTTGGCGAAATGCGTCCAGATGCGCGACTGGGTGGCTGGACCGAGCCAGAGCGGGCGGAGCTCGTCGGCGGGTCTGCCGATCGTCACCGCCGCACGGGCGGAGCCGTCGAGTTCCGCTTCAGCGGCGGGGGCGCTCATGACGCGACCACCGGCAGCGCGGCTGCGACCGTGCCTTCGGCGCGATAATCGGGTGGAATGTCGAAGTCCTTGCGCGCGAGACCGCGCGACGCCTGAGCGCCCCGCGGCAGGCCCGATCGATCGGAATAGTCACGCTCGCTGCCCGACGAGCGACGGTGCGCGGCCTTGACACCGGTATACGCAGCCACGTCGAGCAAGGTGATGCCGAGGACCAGGGCGGTGGCGATCGCGGCATTGTGGCGCTTGGGGTTGTCACGCCCCAGCGCCGTGGCGAGCGTCGCCAGGTCGAGCGCATCGCCACCGATGCGCGCGCCCAGCCCGATTGGCTTGTCGACCGACAGCGTGGGCACCGCGCTCGCCAGTTCGCGGGCGCCATAGGCACGGATCAGCCCCTCCTTGCCCTCGAGGCCGAGGATGCGGGCAAGCCGCCCCGGTGCCACCAGCTCGGTGACGCCGAGCCCGATGGAGAACCAGCCCAGCGCGCGAGACAGACGGTCGGCGCCGCTCAAGGAGCTCGGCCCCTTGCGCTCGACGCGAGGGTCGCCCTCGGACCGGGCGACGCCGGTGATGTTGGTGAGTGACATGGCAAACGTCCTTCAGGGCTGGAGCATGACCTTGATGCAGCCATCCGCCTTGTCGCGGAACGTCGCATACATCTCGGGACCTTTGGACAGGTCGACCTTGTGGGTGATCACGAACGAGGGATCGATCTGTCCGTCCTCGATCCGGCGCAGCAGATCGCCGGTCCAGCGGGGCACGTGCGCCTGCGCCATGCGGAAGGTCAGGCCCTTGTTCATCGCCTGTCCCATCGGGATCTTGTCGACCAGGCCCAGATAGACGCCGATGATCGAGATGACGCCGCCGGGCCGGCAGACATAGATCATCTCGCGCAGCACGTGCGGCCGGTCGTTCTCCGCCATCAGCATCTGCTTGGCGCGGTCGAGCACCGTGTCAGGCTGGCCGAAATTGACGTGGCTTTCGGTGCCGACCGCGTCGATGCACTTGTGCGGCCCCTTGCCGGCGGTCAGCTCGTTGAGCCGCTCGACGACGCTCTCCTCCTCGAAGTTGATCGTGATCGCCCCGGCCGCAGCCGCCATCGACAGGCGTTCGGGCAGGTGATCGATCGCCACCACCTGTTCGGCGCCGAGCAGGATCGCCGAGCGGATCGCCATCTGGCCGACCGGGCCGCAGCCCCAGATCGCGACCGTGTCGCCGGGCTGGATGTCGGCCTGCACCGCGGCCTGCCAGCCGGTCGGCAGGATGTCCGACAGGAACAGCAGCTTCTCGTCCTCGATCCCGCCGGGCACCTTGATATGGGTGGTGTCGGCGAAGGGCACGCGCAGATATTCGGCCTGTCCGCCGGGATAGCCGCCGGTCAGATGGGTGTAGCCGAACAGCCCGGCGGTGGCATGGCCGAACGCCTTATCGCCCAGCTCCTTCTTGCGGTTGGTGCGCTCGCACACCGAGAAGTTGCCGCGGCGGCACTGGTCGCACTCGCCGCACTGGATGGTGAAGGGGATGACGACCCGGTCGCCCTTCTTCAGGCTGCCCTTGGCGTCGCTGCCAACCTCGACCACCTCGCCCATCGTCTCGTGGCCCATGATGTCGCCGGGCAGCATCGCGGGAACGAGGTTATGGAAAAGGTGGAGATCTGAACCACATATCGCGCAGCTGGTAACCTTGATTATGGCGTCGCGGGGATCTTCGATCGCAGGGTCGGATACCGTGTCATACCGGATATCCTCCTTGCCATGCCAGACTAAGGCTTTCATGCCGGTCTCCTTGAAGGGATGCCGTCGGACTGCCGCATGGCTCGGTTCATCCCCATACGGACGATCCCTAGGGAACCTTACCCAGCCGAAAGAGCTTGCCGGCACGCCGGCAAATCACCTGCGGGAGTGCCGGCAAGATGCCGCAAGATCGGCTGTCTAACGATATCGCGCTCGAATCAGCGATCTTGCGCGAGGTCGAGCGAGCGCTACGGGACGAGCGCCTGCTGCTCGCCTCGGTCCTCGAGAATCTCCCGCTTGGCATCGGCGTCTATGACGCCGACGGCAATGTCACCCTCTCCAACCGATGCCTGCGGACTTATGGGTATCTCGACCGCCTGCCGTCGCGCCAGCCGGCTGAAGCCCACCGTTGGCGCGCTTACGACGCCGATGGCCGGCCGGTACAGCCTGGCGACTACCCAGGCTCGCGCGCGCTGCGTGGGGAGCGCGTGATGCCCGGCACCGACTTCCTCTACGATCCCGGTAATGCGCCGGAACGCTGGATGCGGATCAGCGCCGTACCCTTCCATCGCGAGAACGCCGACCATGCAGAGGCGATCGTGGTGGTGCAGGATGTCGATGATCTGAAGCGCGCCGGCGAGGAGATCGAGGTGGCAGCCGCGAAACTCGCGAGCCAGTCCCGCTTCGTGGAAGCGACTCTGTCCTCCATCCCGGATTATGTCTACGCCTTCGATGCCAAGCGGAGGTTCGTCTATGCCAACCCGGTCATGCTGGGCCTGTTCGGCCTTACCAGTGCCGAAATGTTGGGGCGGACCTTCGCCGATCTCGATTATCCGACCGCCCTGGCCGCCCACCTCAACGACCATATCGACCGGATCTTCAGGGACGCCGTGACGATCGAAGACGAGGTGTTCTACGAGAGCCCCACCGGTCATGCTGCCTATTTCAGCTATCTGTGGGGACCGGTGCGCAACGAGGAGGGCACCGTCGAACTCGTCGTCGGCGTATCGCGCGACACCAGCGAGCGGCGCGCCTTCGAGGAGAAGGTCAAGCGTAACGAGGCGCGGTTGCGGGCTGCCACCGAGCTGGCGGACTTGGGGATCTATGCGTGGGATCCCGTCACCGGCGCACTCGACTGGGATGACCGCTTACGCGCGATGTGGGGCCTTCCGCCTGGCGCACCGGTCGACACGGCGGTGTACGAGAATGGAATCCATCCCGAAGACCTGCCGCGGGTGCGCGATGCGATCCTCGCTTGCGTCGACCCGGCGGGCGACGGTCGCTATTCGATCGAATATCGGGTGATCGGACGCGACGACGGCGTCCTGCGCCACATCGCCACCTTCGGCCGCACCACCTTCGAGCACGGCCGCCCCACAGCCTTCATCGGCGCGGCTGTCGACGTGTCCAAGCAGCGGCGGAACGAGGCCGCCGTGCGGGCGAGCGAGGCGCAGTTCCGCGGGTTCGCGGAGAACAGCAGCAACCTGCTGTGGATCGTCGATCCCGCCGCAGGCCAGATCATCTATCGCAGTGCCGCCTTCGAGCGCATTTGGGGAGTTCCATGCCACGAGGCGCCGACCACGGTTGAGGCATGGATGGAGAATATCCACGCTGACGATCGATCCGCCGTTGCCCGGGCGATGGAAACGGTCACGGCCGGCGAGGTCGTGCAATATGAGTATCGCATTGTCAGGCCGAGGGATGGCGGGGTGCGGTGGCTACGCGACACGAGTTTCCCGATCCGGGATGACGACGGTGCGATCATGCGCATCGGCGGCATCGCCGAGAATTTGACGCAGGAGGATAGCCGGCAGGTCTATATCATCAGCGCCAGGGCATCGGAGGCGCGTCGCCTGGCCCGGTTGGTACGAACGATCGACTATCAGGCCCGCCTCTTCGACAGCGCGGACGCCTTTCTCGACATCGCTCCGGTTTTGGCGCCGGGTTGCGTTCTGGTCGACCTTCGCAAAGCGCGGGAGGACGGCCTTACTGTTCCGCGCGAACTCAAGGCGAGGTCGATCGCATTGCCGGCCGTTGCGCTGGACGAACCGGAGGCTGGTGCAGAAGCAGCGGTCGCCGCGATGAAGGCCGGGGCGATCGACTACGTCCTGTGCGAAAAGGAGGAGGTGCTGCGAGAGACGCTGGCCACGGCCCTGGCGGAGTGCCACGCGACAACGGGGTCGTCGTCGCGGGACGAAGCAGTCAATGCGCAAATCGGACGATTGACGCCGCGCGAGCGTGAGGTGCTCGTTGGATTGATCGACGGCGGGACGAACAAGGTCATCGCGCAAACGCTCGGCATCAGTCCGCGGACCGTCGAACTCCATCGTGCACAGGTGATGAGCAAGCTGGGAGCAGGCAGCCTGACCGAACTCGGCCAGATCGCGCTCGCCGTCGGGCTGTCGTCGTCAAAGGCGGGGGGGAAGGCCCGGAAGCCTACCTAGGAACTATCCCTATGCCGCCGTCGCCAGCGGCGCACGAGCATAGCCTCACCTAAATGGAGTGACGCTATGACACATCTCCAGATCGAAGCTCCGCTCACCGGCGCGTTCAACCGGACATCCCTTCGCACCAAGAAATTGAGCAGGGCTCGAGATGAGGATGTCTCGAACCTGATCATCAGGGCCTTTGCCCGCTATGACATCGGCAATCGGTACGATGTGTCGAATATTGTCAATCACGTGACCCACATCCATCAGGTTGAGGCCAGGCACCCGTTTCCGGCACGTCCGTCCTCCAAGACCGCGCACGTCCTTGTCACTGGATGGGGCTCCCGGTCGCAGATCTTGCGGAACGGGGCGAGGCAGATAACCGATGTGATCATCCCAGGAGATTTTTGCGTCATCGCCGACCTGGAGCGAGAGACCTCGTCCTATGTCGAAGCCTGTGGTCCGGCTCGCATTGCCGCGCTGGACACGGACGCGATGTCGGATCGCTCTCGCAGTCTGGTCGAGCATGCGCGGCGGGCGCAGCAAGGTGAGGTGCTATTTCGCCTCCGCGCCCGCCTGGTCAGCCTTGGGCGCCGCAATGCGCGGGAGCGCCTGGCCTATCTGGTGGCCGAAACGCACGCACGTCTCGGAGCTTTGGGGCTCACGCAGGACGATACGTTCGACTGGCCGTTCACGCAGGAACAGCTCGGCGATATGCTCGGACTGACGCCCGTCCATATCAATCGGGTGCTGGGCCGGCTGCGTGACGAAGGCCTGCTCGTCGTACGAGGCCGCAAGATGGTGATCCTCGATCTGGCCAGTCTGCATCGGGTCGGAGAATTTTGAGCCTCCAGCCTTCCGAGCAACGGTCGTTCGTTCACACACCCTAAAGGCCGATCCTACTTTTCTTTCCATCATCGGTTACCCCACCGGCGCGATCTCAACTGCTCACGTCAGTGTGATGGAGACGGGTGATGGGCCAACCTTTGATGAATCCTGCCTTTCTTGAAGTTCGTCCTTGGAACGAGGGTCGATCGGCCGGTGCCCAACGCGCCCTGAAACAACAGCAGGTCTGAGCCATTCGCTTGTGGCTCGACCAGCATAGGCGTTTGCGCGATCGAACCCGGTTCGACTTCGCCATCGACAGCAAGCTACGCGGCTGTGACGTGGTCAGGACGCGGATTGGGGGAAGCAGCAGACGGTGCGTTCCAGCGATGTTTTGGCGGCTTTTGGCTGTTACGCACCCTTTGACGTGTATTTCTGCATAGCACGCATTGCCTCCTGCCCGAAGACTGAACCATTCTCGGATAAGGTCGACCCGTGTCTCCGACTATCATCGGAGACGCCTTTCGCTTGGCCCTAAATGGCAAAAAGTCATCGTCGGTATCCAGCGGACGTGAGGTCAACCCGGCGAGGCCCGGCATGCTAGATGCGCTCGCTGGCCATCCGGTGCCTCAGCATGTCAACGAACATTCTGGTCCGGACCGGCATGGCGGCGTTCTCCAGCCACAAGGCGTGAACCGGAATGGGGGGCGGTTCATGATTGGGGAGCAGAACCTCCAGCAGGCCCTGGTCGATCTCCGATCGGACCTGCCAGAGCGGTGCCAGACCCACGCCGGCACCCTGGAGGACGGCGGCATTGGCAGCGGCGGCGTCGTTGCAGCGGAAGCGTCCCTTGACGGCGACCTTCGTCACCGCAGCCCCCTCCGTCACGGGCCAGCTATCTCCCTCCGGTCCGAACGTCCGCACCACGCAGCTATGCTCTCGAAGGTCGGCCGGCGTCGATGGGCGGCCATGGCGCGCGAGGTACTGCGGTGCCGCGACCACTACGCGCCTGAGTTTGCCGAGCAGGCGCGACTTCAGCGACGAGGACGCGGGTTCGCCGATCCGCACGACGACGTCTAGCCTGTGTTCGATCAGGTTCATCAGGGCGTCGGACAGGATCAGATCGACCTCCACGCCGGGATACCGGTCGATGAAGGCGGTCGTCGTGGGAACCACATAGCGCGGAGCGAACTGGACCGAGGCGCCCACCCGGAACAGACCGGCGATCTCCGACGCGCCGCGCATCACATCGCTTCTGGCCTCATCGATCTCACGCAAAGCGATCCGGATGCGTTCGTAGAAGGCCGTCCCGGCCGGTGTCGGCTGGAGCCGGCGGGTCGTCCGGTGGACCAGCTTCGCGCCTATCTCCGCTTCAAGACCGATCAGCGATCGGCTTACGGTCTGAAGCGAGCAATCGAGTCGGCGCGCCGCGGCGGTGAGGCTGCCCGCCTCGATGATCGCGACGAAGGTGCGATAGTGCTCAAGCCCCGCCATTCTCAACGTGTCCGTGATTCTAACTCCCAATTATCTCCCATTATCGCCATCCACGATCAAGATAATGTGCTGCCCTCTGATGTTGGACGGAGGAACGGCGTTGAGAACTGGAGTTGCTCGCGAACCCGGATCTGCCAGCCAAGGCGCCGGGTCGCCGCCAACCGCGCTCTTCGCGCTGGCGGTCGGCGTCGTGGTGCTGGCGCTCTATGCCTCGCAGCCCCTGATCGGGATCATCGGACCTGAGCTTGGTCTGTCGCCCGTCACGTCCGGCCTCGCCACCACGTTGACGCTGCTCGGCTACGCGACGGGCCTGTTTCTGCTGGTCCCGCTGACCGATCTCGTTGAAAACCGACGGCTCATCCTTACGACGCTCGCCGCCAATGTCTGTGCTCTGCTGACGCTGGCGGCGGCGCCGACGGCGGCTGCCTTCCTGATCGCGTCCTTCCTCGTCGGACTGTCGACGAGCACGATCCAGATGCTCGTGCCGGTCGCTGCATCGCTGAGTTCCGAAAGCAGCCGAGGACGGACAGTCGGCAACGTGATGAGCGGCCTGATGCTCGGCATCCTCTTCTCACGCCCACTCGCCAGCCTCGTAACGGAGGCCGCCGGCTGGCGGTCGCTCTATACCGCCCTGGGTGTCGCCGTCGCCGCACTGGCGCTCGGGCTTGCTCGCTTTATTCCAAGAATACGGCCCAACGGCCAAACGGGCTATCTGCAACTGATCAGATCGCTGGGATCAATCCTCCGGGAGGAGCCGACACTCAGCCAGCGCGCGGCGACGCAGGCCATGTGCATGGGCGCCTTCGGCGTGTTCTGGACGGCTATCGCGCTCCGCCTCGCCCAGCCGCCGATCGCGCTGGGCCAGACCGGGATCGCTCTTTTCGCCTTGGCGGGCGCCGCCGGGGCGATCATCTCTCCGATCGCCGGTCGCGCCGGGGATCGGGGCGCGACGCGGCCCGCGACAATGCTGGCTCATGCCGCGGTCGCCACCGCCATGATCCTCGCTTATTTCGGAGGTGAGGTTTTCGCGGGCAGCCGGGACACCTCGCTCGCGTTCCTTCTGATCGCGGCGATCGTCCTTGATCTTGGCGTCATCGCTGACCAAACGCTTGGACGACGTGCGATCAATCTCATTCGCCCTGAGGCACGCGGCCGGATCAACGGCCTCTTCACCGGTCTGTTCTTCCTCGGCGGTGCCGCCGGATCCGCCCTGTCGGGCGTTGTCTGGAGTGCCTGGGGCTGGCGCGGCGTCTGCGCGACGGGGCTGGCGTTCGGGATCGGCGCGATCGTCATCTTCCTGACGAGACGTCGTGTTTTCAAGGCTGGATCATGAGCAGTTCGGGCGTTCGGAACGGAGTGTGACAGCCGGTCTGTCTCTACACCGTTCGCAACCATGCGCGCACAGCCTGTACGTCGGCGCAGGCCATGTTCGCGGCAGCAGCATCAAAATGATGCGCCTCGCAACGCCAATGCCGCCCTTCGTCCTGCCGCCACGTCCTTTCCGCTTCGCTGCCGAACGACCCGCGGCGATGTCGGCCTGAAGGTTTTCAATGTCGCGGCGCGTCAGGCCGGCGACCAGCCGATGACCGATGATCGGCCGGACGTGAGTATCGATGCGGCTTCGGTCCATCTTCAGCGTCGTCGCTTCGATCGGGCGCCGGCTGCAGCCGAGGATGCGGCACGCCGCCGCTTCCGTCAGATGCCGTCGCATACGTCCGAGACGGTCATGCCCGCGCGAGCTGCGTGCCGGTCCTCGGACGGATCTTCCCCGTCGGCGACCGCCGCGAGTTTCCGGCGGGCGATGTCTCGCGCCCCGTCCCGCGCCAGAGCCCCGTATTGCCCCAGCACCAGCCGACGGGTGCGGCCCTCCGGGTTGCGGTACTGGATCAGGAAGCTCTTCGTGCCGGACGGCTTCACGCGAACGCCGAAGCCTTTCAACTCGCTGTCCCAGGCGAACACGTCAGCCTTATCGCTCGGCTTCAGCGCGTCGACGACGCGCTTGGTGATCTTGGCCATGCTCAACTCCTCAAATTTCTCGATGTCCTGCTCGTTCTCCGATCTGCTTCCCCGGCGGTCGGGGAAGCTTGGGGGAAGCAGAAGGGCGGAAATCGGCGGGTCGGCGCAGGAGATGGAGGGGATGGTCTGCGTCCAGATTATCCTTGTCGTGGAAGGGGCTTAGCGGGTCGTAACGTGCAAATGGAAACCTTGGCGAAAAGTGCCCGGTGTCTTTGCCAAGCTGGGGGTCGAGGGATCGAATCCCGCCGCCCGCTCCAGTCTTTCCACACAATGTGATGCGGTCGGCGGTCCTGCGGGGTCGCCTGTTCGCTTATGCCTGTCACGGGCAGACAGCGTTATGCCGGTGAAGGTCGCCCATGTCCGACGGCGGCAGGCCGCATGCAAATCAGCGGACCGGCAGCGCCAGCACGGTCTTGCGGCGCCGGTCCGGCCGCCGCCTCGCTGCGCTGCTTAGATGCCGCCCGGCTGGGTCGTCGTCGCCGGCTCCTCGGCCGCGGCGGGCGCGGCCGCTGCCGGTGACGTCACGGCCGGAGCGGCGGGGACGCTGAGCGCCGCGGTCTCGATCCGGTCGAGCGCCTGGCGCGCGCCGATATAGCGGTCCGCCGCGGCGAGCCAGTTGCCGGCGTGGCGAGCGCCGGGCAGGCGCAGCACCTCGGCCCGCGCCGCCTCGACCTGCCCCGCATCAAGGAAGTGGCGCGCGCGCGACAGTCGCTCGACCGGCCGCGACGACGGCGTGTCGGCGCGGCGCAGCACGATCAGACCGCCCAGTTCCTGGCGCAGGCTGGTCCACCAGTCGCCGCCGCTGACCGTCTGGATGTCGGGCGCGATCGCCTCCAGCCCCTGGCGCAGGCTTTCCAGCGTCGCCGACTGGCGGCCGGCGGCAATCACGTCGGCGACCGCCTTGGGTTGAGTCGCGCCAAAGCGGTTGCGCAATTGCTCCTCGAGATAGCCGAGCGGCGTGCCGCGATCGAGCGCGCGGCGCGCCGCCGCGACGACCAGCAGCCCCTCGGCGCGGGTCGCCTGCGTTCCCGCCGCCGCGGCATCGGCACCGATGGTCGCGGTGCGCGTCTCGAGCGCCGCAAGCTGCGCCGCCAGCGCTGCCTCACGCGTGGCGAGCACCGTCGCATCGGGCGCCTCGCCATTGGCATTGAGCGGCTGCGCCGGCGAGAAGCCGGTCGGTTCGACCGGGGTCGGCGAGGGCGCTGCGGCAGGCGTGCCGTGCAGCCAGCTGATCCGCTTCATCGCCAATGCCGTCAGTCCGACTCCCGCGACAAAGGCCAACAGGGTTAGGACGATGATCAGACCGGCTCGTGGGGCGCGCGGGCGCGTCGCGACGATCGGTTCAAATTCGCTCATGGCCCTTTATCCCCGCCCGGTTCGGCACGGTCAATCGCCTGCGCAAGAACACACAGTTTCCCGTCGTCGGGCATGGCGCTCGCCGCCGCCCTCCCCCACCCCGCGCCGGCGGCGGCGAGCACGGCCGGGCTGATCGCGGCGAGCGCGACGGCGCCGCGTCGGGCCGGCGGGATCAAGGCGGCGACGCGTGACGCGGCGCGGGCGGAATGGAGCAGCACGACGGCGCCATCCGCGGCGGCGGCAAAGGCACGGGCGTCGACCGGCACCGCATCGCTGGCATAGACGACGATCGTCGGGCATCCCGTCGCGACATGATCGCGGCCGGCGAGGTGCAGCGGCCGGAGCAGCCCGCCGGCCCGGCCCGCCGCGAGCGCCGCGACCGCATCCCCCTCCCCCATCGCCGCGACGCGCAGCCCCGCCGCGCGCGCCGCCATCGCGCTCGCCGGGCCGACCGCGATCACCGGCAGGGCGGCGAGGCGCGCGAGACCGGGGCCGGCGTGGCGGATCGCCTGCGCGCTGGTCACCAGCAGCGAATCGAAGTCCGCGGGATCCGGCGGCAGCCAGCCGACCGGCGCGACCGCGAACAGCGGCCAGCCCTGCGCCTCCACGCCCAGCGTGCGCAGTCGCGCGACGGTCGCCGCATTGCCGGGCTCCGGCCGCACGACCAGGGCGCGCGTCATCCGCCGAACAGCCGCCGCACCGCCGCGGGCGCCCGCGCGAGCAGATCGGCGGCGAGCGCCCGCGCCACCGCCTCGCCATCCGGCCCCTCAGCGCTGCCCTCGACATGGGCGCTGCCATCCTCGGCGAGCAGCTCGGCACGCAGGCTGAGCGTCTCGCCCGACACCGCGGCGAGCGCCGCCACCGGCGAATGGCAGTCCGCCTGCAGCGCCGCGAGCAGGGCGCGTTCCGCACGCACGCAGCGGCTGGTCAGCGGGTCGTCGATCGCCGCCACCCAGCCATGCGCCGGCACGTCGTCGGCGCGCACCTCGATACCGACGGCGCCTTGCGCCGGCGCGGGCAGCATGTCGCCGGTCGGGATCGCCGCCCCGACCGCGTCGCGGCCGAGCCGATCGAGCCCGGCGGCGGCGAGCAGGGTGGCGTCCGCCTCGCCCGCCGCCAGCTTGGCGAGCCGCGTGTCGACGTTGCCGCGGAACAGCACGATGCGAAGATCCGGCCGCAACCGCCGCAGCTGCGCGCCGCGGCGCGGGCTGCTGGTGCCGACCACCGCGCCCTGCGGCAGCGCGGCGATCGTGGCGGCGCCGATCAGCCGGTCGCGCACGTCCGCGCGCGGCAGCATCGCGGCAATGGCGATCGCCGCCGGACGGATCGTCTCGACATCCTTCATCGAATGGACCGCGGCGTCGATCTCGCCGGCAAGCAGCGCCCGGTCGAGCTCCTTGGTCCATAGCGCCTTGCCGCCGATCTCCGCCAGCGCGCGATCCTGCACGCGATCGCCGGTGGTGCGGATCACGACCAGCTCGACCGTATCGACCGGCCAGCCGTGCGCCGCGCACAGCGCATCGCGCACCATGTTCGCCTGGGTCAGCGCCAGCGGCGATCCGCGCGTGCCGAGCTTGAAGGGGACGGTCATCGATACTCCACCCTCACCCTTCCCACGGCCTCCGGCCGCGGGCCCCTTCCCTCGCCCGGCGGGAGAGGGAGGGAGCGGCGAAGCCGCGGACGGGTGAGGGCAGTCCAATTCCGATGTCGTCCATGGCCGATATCCGCCCCCTTCGACAACCTTCCTCAACCCGTTTAGAGGGAGCGCCATGTCCGTGCCCGTCATCCTCGGCCTCGAATCCTCCTGCGACGAAACCGCCGCGGCGCTGGTCACTGGCGACCGGCAGGTGCTGGCGCACCGGCTCGCCGGGCAGGAAGCGCATCACGCGCCCTTCGGGGGCGTCGTGCCGGAGATCGCGGCGCGCGCCCATGTCGAGGCGCTGGAGCCGCTGATCGCGGCGGCGCTCGCCGACGCGGGCCTCCGCCTCGACCAGGTCGACGCGATCGCCGCCACCGCCGGGCCGGGGCTGATCGGCGGAGTGATGGTCGGCCTCGTCACCGGCAAGGCGATCGCGCATGCGGTCGGCAAGCCGCTGATCGCGGTCAATCATCTCGAAGGTCACGCACTCAGCCCGCGCCTGTCCGATCCCGACCTCGCCTTTCCCTATCTGCTGCTGCTCGTCTCCGGCGGCCATTGCCAGCTGCTGCTGGTCGAGGGGGTCGGCCGCTATCGCCGGCTGGCGACGACGATCGACGATGCCGCGGGCGAGGCGTTCGACAAGACCGCCAAGCTGCTCGGCCTCGGCTTTCCCGGTGGCCCGGCGGTGGAACGTGCCGCCGCGCAGGGGCGGCCGATCGTACCGCTGCCGCGACCATTAAGTGGTTCGAAAGAGCCGCATTTTTCCTTCGCCGGGCTGAAGAGCGCGGTGGCGCGTGCGGTCGGTCAGCATGCGCCGGAGGATATTGCCGCCTCGTTCCAGGCCGCCGTCGTCGATTGCCTGATCGACCGCACCACGCGCGGCATCGCCGGGATCGAGGCGACCGCGCTGGTCGTCGCCGGCGGCGTCGCGGCGAACGGCGCCGTGCGCGGCGCGTTACAGGAGCTGGCGGAGGCGCACCACCTGCGCTTCGTCGCGCCGCCGCTCTGGCTGTGCACCGACAATGCGGCGATGATCGCCTGGGCCGGGGCGGAGCGGTTCGCCGCCGGGCTGACCGATCCGCTCGACACGCCGGCGCGGGCGCGCTGGCCGCTCGATCCGACCGCGCAGGCGGTGCGCGGGGCAGGAGTGAAAGCATGAAGATCGGCGTGATCGGGGGCGGCGCCTGGGGCACCGCACTGGCGCAGGTGGCGGCGCACCGTGGCGAGCCGGTGCTGCTGTGGGCACGCGAGCCGGAGGTGGTGGCGGGGATCAACGCCAACCACGAGAACGGCCTGTTCCTCGCCGGCGTGCCGCTGTCGCCGGCGATCCGTGCGACCGGCAGCCTCGGCGATCTCGCCGGGGTCGACGCGTTGCTCGTCGTCGCGCCGGCTCAGCACGTCCGCAGCGTCCTGGCCGAGACGCCGGTCGGCGCCACGCCGCTGGTGCTGTGCGCCAAGGGGATCGAGGCGGGGACGCGGATGCTGGTCGGCGAGGTCGCGCGCGCCGTCCACCCGCAGGCGCCGGTCGCCGTCCTGTCCGGCCCGACCTTCGCGCATGAGGTTGCGGCCGGCCTGCCGACCGCGGTGACGCTGGCGGTGCGCGACGCGGCACTGGGCGAGGCGCTCGCCGCCCGCCTCGCCGCGCCGCACTTCCGCCCCTATGCCAGCGACGACGTGATCGGCGCGGAAATCGGCGGCGCGGTCAAGAACGTGCTCGCCATCGCCTGCGGCGTCGTCGAGGGTGCCGGCCTCGGCCAGAACGCCCGGGCGGCGCTGATCGCGCGCGGTTTCGCCGAGATGACGCGCTTCGGCCTGGCGCGCGGCGCGCGCGCGGAGACGCTCGCCGGCCTGTCGGGACTAGGCGACCTGGTGCTGACCTGTTCGTCGACGAGCAGCCGCAACTTCTCGCTCGGCGTCGGGCTCGGTCGCGGCCGGGCGGCGGCGGACCTGCTCGCCGACCGCCGCACCGTCGCGGAAGGCGCCTTCACCGCGCCGGTGTTGCGCGAGGCGGCGGCGATCGCCGGGGTCGAGATGCCGGTGACTGATGCGGTGTGTCGCCTGCTCGCCGGCGAGCCGGTCGACGGCGTGATCGGCGCGCTGCTTGCCCGACCGCTCCGTCGCGAGGGCGAATGAGCCTGCTGCTGCTCGCCTCGCAGAGCGCGTCGCGGCGCGCGATGCTGACCGCCGCGGGCGTGCCGTTCGACGCGACCGCGGCCGGCGTCGACGAGGATGCCGTCAAGGCGGCGATGGCCGGCGCCCGGCCACGCGACCTTGCCGACGCGCTCGCCGAGCTGAAGGCGGTCAAGGTGTCGACGCGCGCGCCCGAGCGGCTGGTGCTGGGCAGCGACAGCGTCGTCGCGCTCGCCGACGGCAGCCTGCTCGACAAGCCGGAGAGCCGCGACCAGGCCGCCGAGCATCTGGCGCGGATGAGCGGCAGCGTGCACCATCTGTGGAGCGCGGCGGTGATCGCCGAGGCGGGTCGCCCGGTCTGGCGCCATGTCGAGGCGGCGAAGATGCACGTCCGCCCGCTCTCCCCTGCCTTTATCGACAGCTATCTCGACCAGGAATGGCCGGCGATCGGCGGCTGCGTCGGCTGCTACCGGATCGAGGGGCCGGGCGTGCAGCTGTTTACGCGGATCGAGGGCAGCCAGTTCACCGTGCTCGGCCTGCCGCTGCTCAACGTCCTCGACTATTTGCGCGTGCGCGGGGTGATGTCGGCGTGAGCGGCGAGCGCGGTGCGGCGATCGTCCTGGCGATTTTGGCGGGGCTCGGCCTGCCGGTCGGCGGCCTTGCGCTATTCATCAGCCCGATGCTGTTCGATGCGCCGGCGGCGGGAGGCTGGCCGGTCAATCTGTTGTTCGCCGGCTGTGTCGCGTGGGTGCCGTGCTTTCTCGTCGCGCTGATCCTAGCCATCGCCGCCGCGGCCGGCAAGCGGGCGACCGCGCGCCGCCTGCTGCTGCGCCTGGCCCTCGTCGCCCTGTTGCTGCCGATCGTGCTGATCGGCAGCGGTTACGTCGCCGTCCAAACCGTGTGCGGCGGCCAGTTCGCCTGCAAGGGAGCCGCCGCATGACCATCTATGCCGAAGTGATCGGCGACCCGATCGCGCAATCCAAATCGCCGATCATCCACGGCTTCTGGCTTGATGCGCTCGGCATCGACGCGGAATATCGCCGCACCCTCGTCTCCGCCGACGAGCTGCCCGGCTATTTCGCCAGCCGGCGCGCCGACCCCGACTGGCGCGGGTGCAACATCACCATGCCGCACAAGATCGCCGCGCTCGATCACGTCGAGGATCGCGGCGACGTGCGTCATACGATCGGCGCGATCAACACCGTGGTGCGGGCGGAGGACGGCACGCCGATCGGCACCAACACCGATGCCGGCGGCTTCTACGCGCCGCTCGCCGGCTTCGACCTTGCCGGCAAACCGGTGACGGTGGTGGGGGCGGGCGGTGCAGCGCGGGCGGTGCTGTTCGCGCTGGCGCGGATGAACGTTGGCCCGGTGACGCTGATGAACCGCAACGTGCTGAAGGCCGGCGCGCTGCTCGCCGCCTTCGGCCTCAAGGGACAGGCCAGGCCCCTCGCCCAGCCGCTTGCCCCCGACACCGGGCTGTTGGTCAATGCCAGCACGCTCGGCATGGCGGGCCAGCCGCCGCTCGAGCTCGACCTGTCGCCGCTCGGCGAGCAGGCGATCGTCTACGACATCGTCTATGCGCCGCTCGAGACGCCGCTGCTCGCCGCCGCCAATGCGCGCGGGCTGGAGACGGTCGACGGGCTGGAAATGCTGGTCGGCCAGGCGGCGCTGGCGTTCGAACTGTTTTTCGGCGTCGCACCGCCCCGCGACCGCGACGACGATTTGCGCGACCTGCTGATCGCATGAGGCCGGTCCTGCTCGGGCTGACGGGATCGATCGGCATGGGCAAATCGACGGTGGCCGCCATGTTCGCCGAGGAAGGCGTGCCGGTGTTCGACGCCGACGCGGCGGTCCACCGCCTGCAGGGGCCGGGCGGATCGGTCGTCGCGGCGATCGAACGGGTCTTTCCGGGGACCACCGATGCGAACGGCGTCGATCGCCAGGCGCTCGGCCGCGCCGTGCTGGGGGATGATGCGGCGATGAAACGGCTGGAGGCGATCGTCCATCCCGCCGTCGCCGCCGAGCGCGCCGCCTTCCTCGCCGCCCATGCCGACGCGCCGGTCGTGCTGCTCGACATTCCGCTGCTGTTCGAGACCGGGGGCGATGCAGGGGTCGATGCCGTGGCGGTGGTCAGCGCCGCCGCCGAGGTGCAGCGCACCCGCGTCCTCGCCCGTCCCGGCATGACCGCGGCGAAGCTCGACGCGATCCTCGCCCGCCAGCTTCCCGATGTCGACAAGCGCGCCCGCGCCGACTTCGTCATTCCCACCGACGTGCCGCTCGACCGGACCCGCGAGGCGGTTCGTCACGTCCTCGCTTGCGTGACGGCGCGCGCGGGCGGATAACGTCTCGCATGCGTGAAATCGTGTTCGACACCGAAACCACCGGCCTCAGCTTCGCCGGCGGCGACCGACTCGTCGAGATCGGCTGCGTCGAGTTGATCAACCGGGTCGAAACCGGCCTGACCTTCCACGCTTATTACCATCCCGAACGGTCGATGCCGGCGGAGGCGCAGGCGGTGCACGGCATCTCCGACGCCTTTCTCGCCGACAAGCCGCTGTTCGCGGCGGTGGTGCACGAGCTGATCGACTTCATCGGCGATTCGCCGCTGATCGCGCACAATGCCGGTTTCGACTTTTCCTTCATCAACGGCGAGCTCGGCCGCTGCGGCCGCGAGCTGGTCGCGATGCACCGGATGGTCGATACGCTGGCGATCGCGCGGCAGAAGCATCCCGGCGCCAAGCATACGCTGGACGCGCTCTGCTCGCGCTACGGCATCGACCGGTCGCATCGCGTGCTGCACGGCGCCTTGCTCGACGCGCAATTGCTCGCCCAGGTGTATGTCGAGCTGATGGGCGGGCGGCAGATCGGCCTCGGCCTGGTCAGCGACATCGCCGTCGCCACCGCCAGCCCGCTGGCGACGCGCCGGCCCAGCATCGTGCGGCCGCCGCGCACCTTCCGTGCGCATGACGCGGAACTTGCCGCCCACGCAGCCTTTGTTGCTACCCTGGACAATCCGCTTTGGGAGGTCGGATCGCCCAACTGACGATCACCCGGGTAAGGTCAACAGGCCCGCCCCAACCATGGAGAAGACGATGGATATCCGGATTTCTGGTCACCAGGTCGCGACCGGCGACGCGCTCAAGGATCATGTGAGCGACCGACTTCAGGGTATCGCCACCAAATATTTCAGTCGCGCCATCTCGTCCGAGGTGACGTTCGGCAAGGGGCCGCACGACGTCGGCTTCAAATGCGACATCGTCATGCACGTGACGCGCGGCCTGGTGCTGAAGGGCCGGCACGAGGCGCAGGATGCCCATCTCGCCTTCGACGGCGCCGCCGAGAAGATCGACAAACAGCTGCGCCGCTATTCGCGCCGGCTGAAGGATCGCAACGCCGGCGAGGTCGTCCAGCTGCAGGAGGACAGCGGTTATGACAACAATGCCGGCTATACGCTGTTCCAGGAACATGCCGAGGACGAGGCGGGCGAGGCGCCGCTGATCGTCGCCGAGACGCGCGTCGACATCCCCGACGCGAGCGTGTCGGACGCGGTGATGATGCTCGACCTGCGCAACACCGCCGCCTTGCTGTTCCGTAATGCCGGTACCGGTGCCTACAACATGGTCTATCGCCGCGGCGACGGCACGATCGGCTGGGTCGAACCGCAGCGGGTACAGGCCGGCAGCTGACCTTTCCCGCCCCCGCCGGAGCCGCTAAGGGCCCGGCGGGGGGCCCTTCGAGTTTCGCATGACCGATTTCAGTGACCTGCTGCGGCCGGACGCCGTCTTCAAGGACGTGGCCGTCGCCAACAAGAAGACGCTGTTCGCCCAGCTCGCCGCCGCCGCGGAGGCGCAGGGGATCGACGCGCGCCTGGTCGCCGAGCGGCTGGCAGCGCGCGAGAAGCTGGGCTCGACCGGCTTCGGCGGCGGCGTCGCCATTCCCCATGCGCGCCTCGACGGGCTCGATGCGGTCACCGGCGTGTTCATGCGCCTGGCCCATCCGATCGAATTCGACGCGGTCGACGACCTGCCGGTCGACCTCGTCTTCCTGCTGCTGTCGCCGGTCGATGCCGGCGCGGAGCATCTGAAGGCGCTGGCGCGGGTGTCGCGGCGGCTGCGCGACCGCGCCTTTCTCGCCAAATTGCGCGGCGCCGGTTCGCCCGATGCGCTTTACGCGCTGTTCACCGCCGAACTCGCGCATGACGCCGCCTGATGCGCTGGTCGCCGGCGAGGCGGAAACGGCGCATTTCCGCGCGCTCGAATCGCTCTATGCCGCCGCGCCGATCAATCGATTGTTCGATTCGCGGCTGGAGATCCCCGCCCCCGGTATCGCCCGCATCCACTTCGTCCTCGACGAACGCCACTTCCACGCCGCCGGCGCGGTGCATGGGACGAGCTATTTCAAGATGCTCGACGATGCCGCCTTCTATGCGTGCAACAGCCTGGTCAGCGACCGCTTCCTGCTGACCACGGCGTTCAACCTGCTGCTCACCCGGCCGCTGCGCAGCGGACCGGTGGTCGCGGAGGGCCGCTGGATCAGCGGCAAGCGCCGCGTCTATGTCGGCGATGCGCGACTGGTCGATGCCGAGGGCGAGGAGGCGGCGCGCGGCACCGGCACCTTCATGCGCTCGCAGATCCCCTTGTCGGGCCTGCCCGGCTATCGCGCGGCATGACCGCGCGGCTGCCGACCCACCTCGTCGTCGGAGCGCTGCTGCGCCGGGTCAACGATGCGGGGGGCCTCGCGGTGGTGCGGGCGCGGGGCGAGGCGCAGGACGGCGGGCTGTTGATCGCGCTGGTCGACCGGGACGGCGCATCGCGGCTGCTGGAGCGCTCGCGCGATCTGAATGGGTCAGTGACACTGATAGATTCGACTCCATCCGGACCTATCGACGACTATTGGCGGCGACGGCGCGAACGCGACCCCGATCTGTGGGTGATCGAACTGGATATCGCGCAAGCCGAACGGTTCGCCGCTGAAACGATCCTGAACGATTGACGGTGACAGTCGTGTGAAGCAACGCCCCGCGCACGTTGCAAGCGCGTTGTGCCGCGTCCGTGTGCGATACGGATCGGTGACGCAGTCGGGGGGAAGCCCGGACGATGCCAGTTCCTTCGGGAAGGACGCGTCGGGTCCGTGATCTCACCGCATATTGACTAGTTGAATGACCGTTCTTCAGCGCGCCGCCACCATCGCGGCGATGACTTTCTCTCTCGCCGGGCTGATCAGCACCAGTTCGCCCGGCCGCGCCTCCGACCTCGATCGCAAGGTCGTGACGGCCACCCAGACGGCGACTCCGTCTGACTCCAACACCCTCTCCCCCGTCATCGTTCCCGCTCCCAGCGCGCAGACCGCCGTCGTGCAGCCGCTCCCGCAGCAGGACGACCAGGACGATCAGGACGAATTCGACACGCTGGCCCAGGCCGTCGCCGCGCAGGACGCGGGCGAGGTCTCCGACGCGCAGCGCTGCCTCGCCGGCGCCGTCTATTTCGAGGCCAAGGGCGAACCGCTCGCCGGCCAGCTCGCCGTCGCCAACGTCATCATCAACCGGTCGAAGTCGGGCCGCTTCCCCTCCGACGTCTGCGGCGTCGTCAAGCAACGCGGCCAGTTCTCCTTCGTTCGCGGCGGCGCCATCCCGTCGATCGACGAGAGCCGCGCCACCTATCGCACCGCCCTGGCCGTCGCCAAGATCGCGCTCGACGCCGCCTGGGACAGCCCGGCCCCGCAGGCGCTGTACTTCAACACGCCGAACCGTCGCCCGGGCGGCAACGTCATCCGCATCGCGTCGATCGGCAACCACGTCTTCTATCGCTGATTTCGCGATCCGGGGCTTGCCCCGTTCGTGAAATGTTCTAAGCCGGGGTCATGCTCGACATGGCCCCGGCTTCGTGTTTGGACGGCGGCGATCCCGCGATCTGCGCCGCTGACGTGGCGCGCGGCGTGACGCGGATGCTGCTGCGCCACGACCTCGCCGCTATCCCCGAAGTGCCGCTCGACGGTGGCCGCCGCGCCGACCTGATGGCGCTCGACGCGCGTGGCCAGTTGGTCATCGTCGAGATCAAGGTGTCGCGGGCCGATCTGCTCGGCGACGGCAAATGGCCCGACTATCTGGCGCATTGCGACCGCTATTATTGGGCGGTGCCGGCCGGTTTCGACCTTGCGCCGCTCGACGGCGTCGCCTTCCTGCCGGAACGCACCGGTGTGATCGTCGCCGACCGCTACGATGCTGCGATCGTGCGCGAGGCGCATACCCATCCCCTGCCCGCGCATGTCCGCAAACGCTGCACCCTGTCGTTCGCGCGCCGCGCCGCCCGGCGGCTGACCGGGCTGATCGATCCGGACGCCTTCGCCGACTGATCCGTGACGGCGTGCTAGCGGCCCCCTTCCCCTGACCCTCCCGTCAGCGGAAGCGGGATCAGAGCTGGTGCCCGGTGCGGTCGCGCTTCGTCGCCAGATAACGCTCGTTATGGGGATTGGGCGGCAGCTTGTGCGGCACGCGCTCGACCACCGTCATCCCCGCCGCCTCCAGTCCCGCCACCTTGGCCGGATTGTTGGTCAGCAGTCGCACCGAACGCTGCCCCAGCAGCTGCAGCATCCGCGCCGCCACGCCGAAGTCGCGCGCATCGACCGCAAAGCCCAGCCGGGTATTGGCATCGACCGTGTCGAAGCCCTGGTCCTGCAGCGCATAGGCGCGCAGCTTGTTGACCAGCCCGATCCCCCGCCCCTCCTGGCGCAGATAGAGCAGGATGCCCCAGCCGCTCGCCTGGATGGCGCGGATCGCGGCGTGGAGTTGCGGCCCGCAATCGCACTTCAGGCTGCCGAGCACGTCGCCGGTCAGGCATTCGCTGTGCAGCCGCACCAGCGGCGGCCGACCATCGGGCTGGCCGATCAGCAGCGCGACATGCTCGTCGGCGCTTTCCGGCGAGCGGAAGGCGGCGATCTCCGCATCCTCCGCCCCCTCGACCGGCAGCCGTGCCCGCGTCGCCAGTGTCAGGCGGCGGGCATCCTCATGCGCATCGATATCCGCAGGGCTGATCGTCACCTCCGGATCGCCGCCGCCGACGAAAAAGGCCGGCAGCAACCCGGCGATCCGCGCCAGCCGCAGCGCCGCCGCAGCCGCGACCGGCCGGTCCAATGTCACCGTCCGCCACGGCCCCTTGAGCGGGGTCGCCAGGTCGAGGCTCGGGTCGGCCAGCGCCGTCGCGGCGGCGAAATCGAGCCACGGCGCGCGCTCGATCAGCACCGGCGCATCGGGATCGGCGGCCGCGAGCTGATTGGCGAGCTTCAGCGTCACCGCCCGGCCGGACGAAATCAGCACCCCCGCCCCGCCCGCCGGATCGAACGCCGCCAGTCGGTCGGCATCCGCCGTCTCGACCGCGAGCAGGGTCAGCCCGTCGATCGCGATCGGCCAGCCCCGCCGCAACGCGTCGACCGCCCGCGCCGCGGCACGCGGATCGCTTGGACGTTGCGCGTCGTGGGGGTGCCGGTCGTTCAAAAGGCGAACTCGGTCATGATCGGCACATGATCCGACGGCTTCAGCCAGCTGCGGCAATCCTCGAACACGGTATGGCCGATCGCTTGGCGCGCGACGTCGCCGGTCGCCCACATATGGTCGAGCCGGCGGCCGCGATCGTTCTTGGTCCAGTCGGGCGAGCGATAGCTCCACCAGGTGTGCAGCCGCGCCGGCGCCGGATAGAAATGCCGGCCGAGGTCGACCCAGTCGTTCGATGTCTGCAGGCCGTCGAGCGCCGCCACCTCGATCGGCGTATGGCTGACCGTCTTGAGCAGCGCCTTGTGGCTCCAGACGTCGCTGGGCAGCGGCGCGATGTTGAAATCGCCGGTCAGGATCGTCGGGCAGGCAAGGCTGCGCGACCATTCGGTCATCCGCGCCAGGAAATCGAGCTTCTGTCCGAACTTCGGATTGACCTCGCGGTCCGGCTCGTCGCCGCCGGCGGGTACGTAGACGTTCTCGAGCCGGACGCCGCCCGGCAGCCGGATACCGACGTGCCGCGCCTCCTGATTGGCCTGCCAGTCGAACCGGTCGTCCGCCTCGATCGGCACGCGGCTGACGATCGCGACGCCATGGTGCATCCGCTGGCCGTGGATCACGCGATGGATGTAGCCGAGCTGGTCGAACAGATCGTGCGGGAAGTCGGCGTCGACGACCTTGGTCTCCTGCAGGCAGAGGACGTCGGGGGCCGCTTCGGTCAGGAACTGCTCGACGATGGCGGAGCGGAAGCGGACCGAGTTGATGTTCCAGGAGGCGATCTTCACGTCGCCGCATCTAGGCGGCGGGGGAAGGGGGAGCAAGGTGGCGGCGGGTTTCAACGATCGTCACTACGGCCGCAGCGCCCAAGTCCCGCTTCGGGCGCGTCACGAGCGAAGCCCGTGACGTCGGACGGGCAGGGCCCGCCGGCCGCGCGTTCGCGGCTTGCGCCATGATGGCGCACACCACGAACGCGAAAGGCCCCCGCTCCGGGGGCATGGAGCGAGGGCCGACACAGCGTTCGTCACGCAGGGCGGGAAGTGGTCGGTACCGTCCGGGCAACAGGGGGAAAAATCCCGAACGCCCCACATCCGCGGGTGTCTGTTTAGGGCTGCAAACCTGTCGCTTGCATGAATGGAACCGGATATTTCGTTCAGCTTCGCCCGCCGGTCTTCCGCGGGTCGTTCCAGCGGAACGTTCCGTCGCTCACCGGCGCACCAAACTTCTGATTCTTCAGCCGGATCGTCGTGCGGTTGTTCTGACTGTCGATCATCACCCAGCCTTGCAGCATCAGTCCGGCCGGGCCGGCGGGATCGCGCATGAAGATCAGGGTGATCCGGCCGATCTCCGGATGTTTGGGGTCGCTCGCCTCGACCGAGATGACCTGCGCGTTCGACGTCGCCGACAGCTTGGCTATCTTGGTGATGTCGCGGCTCGGGTCGAGCAGGATGCCGAGCGGCGTGTTGCGGATCGGGTAGCGCTGCACCTGGCGTACCGAATAGTCGATGAAGGTCAGCGCCCCGCCATCGGCGACGATCAGCAGCGGCACGCCCTTCTGATATTGGAAGCGCAGCTTGCCCGGCCGCTTCAGCGTGAGGGTACCGGTCAGCACCCGGCCGTTGCGGTCGGTCTGGCTGAAATCGGCGGTCATGGTGGTGACCGCCTGGAGATGGCGCTGCACCGCGGCGAGGTCGCCGGTCGCCTGGGCGTGGACGGCGACGGGCGCCGCCAGCGCGGCGGCGAGAGCGAAAGCGTGTCGGATCATGCGGGTCCTGGTGCCGGAAAAGCGTTGAATAGCCGCTTAACCGGCGAAGGGGGCGATGGCTCCCCCTTTCCCGACCCTCAGATCGCGTGGCCTTCCGCGTCGCGGAGCACTTCGCGGCGGCCGACATGGTCGGGGCGGCCGACGATGCCGTCCTTTTCCATCCGCTCGATCAGCCGCGCGGCGGAATTATAGCCGATGCGCAGCTGGCGCTGCAGCCAGCTGGTCGACGCCTTCTGCGATTCGCAGACCAGTTGGATCGCCTGGCGATACTGCTGGTCCTCAGCCGAATCCTCGCCGATCGGCGCGCCTTCCAGCGTATAGCTCTCCTCCGGCTCCTCGGTGACCGAGCTGATGTAATCGGGCTGGCCTTGCCCCCGCCAATGATCGGCGACGCCGCGTACCTCGTCGTCGCTGACGAAGGGGCCGTGGACGCGGACGATGCCCTTGCCGCCCGGCATATAGAGCATGTCGCCGCGGCCGAGCAGCTGCTCCGCGCCCTGCTCGCCAAGGATGGTGCGCGAATCGATCTTGCTGGTGACGTGGAAGCTGATCCGCGTCGGCAGATTGGCCTTGATCACGCCGGTGATGACGTCGACCGACGGCCGCTGCGTCGCCATGATCAGGTGGATGCCCGCCGCGCGCGCCTTTTGCGCGAGGCGCTGGATCAGGAACTCGACCTCCTTGCCCGCGGTCATCATCAGGTCGGCGAGCTCGTCGACGATGACGACGATCTGCGGCAGCGGCTCATAGTCGAGCTGCTCTTCCTCATAGACCGGCTGGCCGGTGTCCGGATGGTAGCCCGTCTGCACGCGCCGGCCGAGCCGCTGGCCCTTGGCCTTCGCCGCGCGCACCTTGTCGTTGAAGCCGGCGAGGCTGCGCACGCCGACCGACGACATCTGGCGGTAGCGATCCTCCATCGTCTCCACCGCCCATTTCAGCGCGCGCACTGCCTTGGCGGGATCGGTGACGACGGGGGAGAGGAGGTGGGGGATGTCGTCGTAGACGCTGAGCTCCAGCATCTTCGGGTCGATCATGATCATCCGGCACTGTTCCGGCGTCAGCCGGTAGAGCAGCGACATGATCATGCAGTTGAGGCCGACCGACTTGCCCGAACCGGTGGTACCGGCGACCAGCAGGTGCGGCATCGGCGCGAGATCGGCGATCACCGGATCGCCGGCGATGTTCTTGCCGAGGATGATCGGCAGCTGCGCCGCCTGATCCTCGAACGTCTGGCTGCCGACCAGCTCATGGAGCGAGACCATCTCGCGCTTCTGGTTGGGCAGCTCGATGCCGATCACGTTGCGCCCCGGAATCACCGCGACGCGCGCCGACACCGCCGACATGTTGCGCGCGATGTCGTCGGCCAGCGCAATGACGCGGCTCGCCTTGATGCCCGGCGCCGGCTCCAGCTCGTACATCGTGACGACCGGGCCGGGGCGCACTTCGGTGATCGCGCCCTGTACCTTGAAATCGTCGAGCACATTCTCGAGCAGCCGCGCGTTTCGCTCGAGCGACGCCTTGTCGATCGCCGCCTTGGGCGCGGGCGGGGAGGGGGTGAGCAGGTCGAGACCCGGCAGCGTGTAGCTATGATCGAGCGCCAGCTGCGTCTGTTGCGGCTTGGGCCGCGCCTGCGACGGCGCGACGGTGCGGTCGGCGATCACCGGGGCGGGGCGCGGATCGGGGGTGGCGAGCGCGCGCGGCTCGATCGCCTTGCGCTTGAGGTCGAGCGGTTCCTCCTCGTCCTCCGCATCGTCGTCATAGGCGTCGAACGGCAGGTCGTCGGCGCCGTCGTCCGTCGATCGGCTGCGCCGCAGGCGGAAACGCCGCTCGCCGAGTTCGATCTCCAGGCTCTTTGCCCAGACGATGATGCCCGCGACACCAGCGGCGAGGCCGATCGCGCGCGCCGCCCAACGCTCGACATTGGGCGCGCCGATGAAGCTCAGTCCCCATTCGGCGAGATGCTGGATGCCGAGGCCGACGACGCCGC
Organism: Sphingomonas benefaciens; assembly: GCF_052907485.1. Taxonomy (NCBI): domain Bacteria; kingdom Pseudomonadati; phylum Pseudomonadota; class Alphaproteobacteria; order Sphingomonadales; family Sphingomonadaceae; genus Sphingomonas; species Sphingomonas benefaciens. Next base: position 445,771 of record NZ_JBREIC010000002.1, read on the forward strand.
CCCAGCCGGCGGGCAGCGCCAGCACCGCCGCATCGGAGACGAAGGCGAGCGCCGCCGCCATCAGCGCGACACCGATCACGGCGCCGCGCAGCATGCGCAGCCAGCGACCGGCCGGCTGGTCGCGCCACAGCCGCATCGCGACGATCGGCCCGATCGGCAGCAGCAGCGCGATCGCCGGGCCGAACAACGTCAGCGCGAGGTCGGCGAACCATGCCCCCGGCGGCCCGGCAAGATTGCGGATCGGGCTGCCCGAGGCGGTGTTGAGCGCGGCGTCGCCGGCATGGTAGCTGGCCAGCGCCAGCACCATCAGCGCGGTGGCCAGGAAGACGGCCAGCGCGGCGACCAGGGCACCGCCCCGTACCGCCCCAGCCTTCACCGTCTCACGCCACAAGCCTGGCTGCGCACGGCTCGCCATCGCCCCAAATCCCTTCGATGTCCGAGAATGTCCTGTGGAAAACCATCGGACCAAAACGGGTACGGCGTCAAGGCGTAGGCGACGGACCGGGCCGCACCGTCGCCGCGGCACCCGCGTAGCGCCAAGCGCGTTGGCACCCGTGATGCGGACGCGTAGAGAGGCGGCATGGACAAGCAAGCAGACGTCATCATCCTGGGCGGCGGTTTGGTCGGCGCGACACTGGCCCTCGCGCTCGACGCGCACGGGCTGACCAGCATCGTCGTCGACCCGGCCGATCCGGCGGTGACGCTCGCCCCCGGTTTCGATGGCCGCGCCTCCGCCGTCGCCAGCGCGAGCGGGCGGATGCTCGACGCGATCGGCATCGGCGCGACGCTGGCGGGGCAGGGCTGTGCGATCCGCCAGATCCGCGTCAGCGACGGGCTGGCGCCGGGCAAGCTCGACTTCGTCCCCGATGCCGACGACGGCGCGCTCGGCACGATGTACGAGAACAAGCTGCTCCGCCGCGTCCTGTTCGAGGCGGCGAGCGCGGCGGCGGGCGTCGACTTGCGCATGCAGACGCGCGCCGTCGACGTGCGGCGCGAGCCGGCGGGCGTCACCGCGACCCTGTCCGACGGCAGCACGGTGACCGCGCCGCTGCTGGTCGCGGCCGAGGGACGACAGTCGCCGACGCGTGCGGCGGCGGGGATCACCGTCGCACGCTGGCACTACGACCATGCCGCGATCGTCGGCGCCTTCCACCACGAGCGCGACCATGACAGCGTCGCCTATGAGATCTTCTACCCCGCCGGCCCGTTCGCGCTGCTGCCGCTGCCCGACGACGACATTGGCCACCGGTCCGCGATCGTCTGGTCGGTGCATGCCAAGGACGGCGCCGGGCTGGTCAAGCTGTCCGACCGCGCCTTCCTGGCCGAGGCGGAGAAACGGATGGGCGGTTTCCTCGGCGCCCTGTCCAATGCCAGTTCGCGCGCCAGCTACCCGCTCGGCTTCCACCATGCCGCGCGGATCACCGCGCCGCGGTTGGTGCTGGTCGGCGACGCCGGCCACGGCATCCATCCGATCGCGGGACAGGGGCTCAACCTCGGCTTCCGCGACGTCGCGACGCTGGCGGAGGTGCTGGTCGAGGGCAAGAGGCTCGGGCTCGACCTCGGCGACGCCGCCCTGCTCGACCGCTACCAGCGCTGGCGCGGGCTCGACACCTTCATGGTCGCCGCCGCCACCGACACGCTGACGCGCCTGTTCGGCATCCCCGGCAAGGCGGCGAGCGCCGTCCGCCGCTTCGGCATCAGCGCGGTCGATCGGCTGCCGCCGCTCAAGAACCGCTTCATGGCGGAAGCGCGCGGCGAGTCGGGCGATCTGCCCAAGCTGCTGCAGGGCCTGTCGATCTAGTGGCGGATCGACGCGCCGAGATAAGCTTCGCTTCCCGATAGCCGGTGTTGCTTGCTGCGATGCAACATCGGCAGCTAGGACAGCGGTCATGACATTCCGCCAGAACGCCGCCGCGCATCCCGGCATCATCCACCTCGCGCTGGCGGTCGGGGGGTTCGCGATCGGCACCACCGAATTCGCGGCAATGAGCCTCGAACCCGACCTCGCCCGCGGGCTGGGCGTCGATGCGCCGACCGCCGGTCATGTGATCAGTGCCTATGCGCTCGGCGTCGTGGTCGGGGCGCCGACCATCGCCGTTCTGTCCGCCAGGCTGCCGCGGCGGTGGCTGCTGGTCGCGCTGATGACGCTGTTCGCGATCGGCAACGGCCTGTCGGCACTGGCGCCGACCTATGGCTGGATGCTGGCCTTCCGCTTTCTCGCCGGCCTGCCGCACGGCGCCTATTTCGGCATCGCCTCACTGGTCGCCGCCTCGCTGGTGCCGCCGGCGCGACGGACGCAGGCGGTCGGGCGGATCATGCTGGGGCTGACCGTCGCCACCATCGTCGGCGTGCCGCTGGCGACCTGGCTCGGCCAGATCGCGAGCTGGCGCTGGGTGTTCGCGATCGTCGCCGGCCTCGCCCTGTTCACCGCCGCCCTGGTCGGCACGCTGGCGCCGCGCGACCGCGCCGCCGCCAACGCCAGCCCCTTGCGCGAACTCGGTGCGCTGCGCCGGCCGCAGGTCTGGCTGACGCTCGCCACCGGAGCGATCGGCTTCGGTGGCCTGTTCGCGGTCTACACCTATCTCGCCGCGACGTTGGTCGCGGTGACCGGCGTGCCGCGCAGCACCGTGCCGATGGTCCTTGCCGCCTTCGGGGTCGGCATGACGCTCGGCAATCTGGTCGTGCCGCGCTTCGCCGATCGCGCGCTGATGCCGACCGCGGGCGTGTTGCTGGTCTGGTCGGCGGCGTGGCTGGCGCTGTTCCCGGTCGCCGCGCACCATCTGACCTTCGTTATCGTCGACGTGCTCGCGATCGGCTTCGGCGGGGCGCTCGCCACCGTGTTGCAGACGCGGCTGATGGACGTCGCCGGCGATGCGCAGGGCCTCGCCGCCGCGCTCAACCACAGCGCGTTCAACGTCGCCAATGCGCTTGGCCCGTGGCTCGGCGGGCTGGCCATCGCCGCCGGCTATGGCTGGACCGCGACCGGCTGGGTCGGCAGCAGCCTCGCGCTCGGCGGATTGCTGCTCTGGGCGCTGTCGCTGGCGCAGGCTGGCGGGTTGCGCTTGCGCGGCGAGCGGGAGGGGTTAGGCCAGCGGGCATGAGCCTGCTGCCCCGACGCGCGCGATCGGCGCTGCGCACCTTCCTGTCCAGCGAGGCGGCGGGCGGCATCGTGCTGATCGCGGCGGCGCTGGTCGCACTGGTCGCCGCCAACACCGCCGCCACCGCCGGTGCCTATGATGCGCTGTTGCACCTCGAGACCGGTCCCGTGCTGTCGCCGGAACTCGGGCCGATGACGGTGCATCTGTGGATCAACGACGGCCTGATGGCCCTGTTCTTCCTGCTCGTCGGGCTGGAGATCAAGCGCGAGCTGGTCGACGGCCGCCTCGCCAGCCCCGACGATCGCCGCCTGCCGTTCGTCGCCGCGAGCGCGGGCATGGTGGTACCGGCCCTGGTCTTCCTCGCGATGGCCGGCAGCGCACGCGCCTTGCAGCCGGGATGGGCGATCCCCGCCGCGACCGACATCGCCTTCGCGATCGGCGTGCTCGCCCTGCTCGGCAAGCGCGTGCCGCCGCAGCTCAAGCTGCTGCTGGCGACGATCGCAATCGTCGACGACATGGGCGCGGTGGCGATCATCGCGGTCGCCTATACCGAACAGATCCGCGTCGGCGCGCTGGCGATCGCGGCGCTGCTGCTCGCCGGGCTGTACGTGCTCAACCGGCGGGGCGTCATGCGACTGTGGCTTTATCTGCTGGGCTTTGCCGCCCTGTGGCTGGCGATCCTCGTCTCCGGCATCCATGCGACGATCGCCGGCGTCGCCACCGCCGCGCTGATCCCGCTGAAGCCCTCGCCGGGCGCACCCGAGCACCATGACTCGCCGCTGCACCGGCTGGAACACGGCCTCGCGCCCTGGGTCGCGTTCCTGATCGTGCCGCTGTTCGGCTTCGCCAATGCCGGCGTGTCGCTGGCGGGGGTCGGTTTCGCGACGCTCGCCGAACCGCTGGTGCTCGGCATCGCGCTCGGCCTGTTCCTCGGCAAGCAGGCCGGAATCTTCGCCAGCCTGTGGGCCGCCGATCGGCTCGGCATCGCACGCCGGCCGCATGGCGTGTCATGGCGTCAGCTCTATGGCATGGCGCTGGTCGCCGGGATCGGCTTCACCATGAGCCTGTTCATCGGCGGCCTCGCCTTCGCCGATCCGGCGCTGCTCGACCGGGTCAAGATCGGCGTGCTGGCCGGGTCGCTGCTGTCGGGGATCACGGGGATGGCGGTATTGGCACGGGCAGGCAGGCGCATGGCATGAGAATCTTCTACCATCCGGATCAGGCGGCCCATGCGCCGGTTCACGAATTCCACAATGGCGCGCTGGCCCCGCATGCGGAGGTCGCCGGGCGCATCGCCCATATCCTCGCCGCGGTCGGTCCGACGGAACGGCCGACGGACGCGGGCATGGCGCCGATCCATGCCGTCCATCCGCCTGGTTATTGCGCGATGCTGCAGCAGGTGCCGCAGCTTTGGCGCGAGGCGGGGCGGCCGGGGGAGGCGATCCCCTATGCCTTTCCGGTGGCGCGTCGCCGGCCACTGAAGCTGACGCGGGTCGACGCGCTGCTCGGCGCGCATGCGATGGATACGGTCACGCCGATCACTGCGGAGGCATGGACCGCATCCTATTGGAGCAGCCAGGCGGCGATCGCGGCGACGCGGATGGTGCTGGCGGGGGAGGGCGCCGCCTTCGCGCTCTGCCGCCCGCCCGGCCACCATGCCGGCGCGGATTATTGCGGCGGCTATTGCTACCTCAACCATGCCGCGGTCGCCGCGCAGGCGGCGCGCGACGCAGGCGTGGCGCGCGTCGCGATCCTCGATATCGACTATCATCACGGCAACGGCACGCAGGACATCTTCTGGGATCGCGGCGACGTCTTCTACGCCTCGCTGCACGCCGATCCGGCGACCGATTTCCCCTTCTACTGGGGCCATGCCGACGAGACGGGCGAGGGGGCGGGGCAGGGGACGACGTTCAACCGGCCGTTACCGCGCGGCACCGACGGCGACGACTTCCGGCGTGCGCAGGGCGAGGCGCTGGCGAGGATCGCGGCCTTCGACCCCGGCCTGCTGATCGTCAGCTTCGGTGCCGATACCTGGGAAGGCGATCCGATCTCCGCCTTCCGCGTCGCCACGCCGGATTATCGCCGGATCGCCGCGGACATCGCCGCGTTCGGCTGGCCGACGGCGATCATCATGGAGGGCGGTTATGCCGTCGACGCGCTCGGCGACAATGTCGCCGGCTTTCTTTCCGGCTTCTGACCTCCACCGCCAGGGCAGCGCGGCCTATCGCCGGCTGACGCTGGCGATGCTGTTCGCCGGCTTTTCGACCTTCTCGTTGCTCTATGCGGTGCAGCCGCTGCTGCCGCTGTTCGCGCGCGATTTCCGACTGAGTGCGGAGGGGGCGTCGCTGGCGGTGTCGCTGGCGACCGGGCCGCTGGCGATCGGCATATTGGGCGCGGGCATGCTCAGCGACCGGATCGGGCGACGGCCGATGATGGTGGCGGCGATGTTCGCCGCCGGCGCGCTGACCCTCGCCGCGGCGATCGTGCCGGGCTGGGGCGGGCTGCTGACCCTGCGGCTGCTCACCGGCGTCGCGCTTGCCGGCGTGCCCGCGGTGGCGATGGCCTATGTGTCGGAGGAAGTGCACGCCGATTCGGTCGGCGCGGCGATGGGCCTGTATATCGCCGGCAGCGCGATCGGCGGCATGGGCGGCCGGCTCGTCGCCAGCCTGGTCGCCGATCGCGCCGGCTGGCATTGGGCGCTCGCCGCCGTCGGCGTCGCCGGGCTGGTCATGGCGGAGGCGTTCCGCCGCCTCGCCCCCGCGTCGCGCGGCTTCGTTCCCGGCGCGCGCACCGCCGGCGGGCTCGCCGCCTTGCTCCGCGATCGCGCGCTGCCAGTGCTCTATGGCGAGGCCTTCGTGCTGATGGGCATCTTCGTCACGGTCTACAATTATGCCGGCTTCCGCCTGCTGGCACCGCCTTACGGGCTCAGCCAGGCGGCGGTCGGCGCGGTGTTCCTGCTCTACATCCTCGGATCGGCAAGTTCGGCCTGGTTCGGCGGGCTGGCCGGACGGATCGGCCGCCGCCGCATCTTCTGGCTGCCCGTGGTGGTGCTGATCGCCGGCCTCGGTATCGGTGCGGCGCGGCCGCTCGCACTGGTGATCGGCGGCATCGCCCTGGTCACGATCGGCTTCTTCGGCGCGCATTCGATCGCCAGCGCCTGGGTCGGCCGCCGCGCGCGCAGCAATCGCGGCCAGGCGGCGGCGCTGTACCTGTTCTTCTATTATCTCGGTTCGAGCGTGCTCGGCTCCGCCGGCGGCGTCGCGTGGAGCCGGGGCGGCTGGCCGAGCGTCACCGTCTTCTGCGCCGCGCTGGCGGGAATCGCGCTCGCCGGCGCCGCCTGGCTTGCCCGCGTCCCGCCGCTGCCCGATCCGGAGCTCCCCCCAGTGACGGCGGCTGAGGCCTGAGCCCCCGCCGCCGGCGGGGCGCTCCCGATCAGTGGCGGAAGTGGCGCATGCCGGTGAAGACCATTGCCAGACCGGCGGCGTCCGCCGCGGCGATCACCTCCTCGTCGCGGATCGATCCGCCGGGCTGGATCACCGCCGTCGCCCCCGCCTCGACTGCGGCGAGCAGCCCGTCGGCAAAGGGGAAGAAGGCGTCCGACGCCACCGCCGAACCGATCGTGCGAGGGCTCGTCCAGCCGGCCTTGTCGGCGGCATCCTTCGCCTTCCACGCCGCGATCCGCGCCGATTCCAGCCGGTTCATCTGGCCCGCGCCGACGCCGGCGGTCGCGCCGTCCTTGGCATAGACGATCGCGTTCGACTTGACGTGCTTGGCCACCGTCCAGGCGAAGCGGCAATCGGCGAGTTCCTGCGCGGTCGGCTGGCGCTTGGTCACGACCTTGAGATCGCCCGGCACACCCGCGTCGCGATCCTGCACCAGCCAGCCGCCGGCGATCGCCTTGGCGAACAGCCCGGCGCGATGCGGGTCAGGCAACTCGCCGGTGAGCAGCAGGCGAAGGTTCTTCTTGGCGGCGAAGGCGGCGAGCGCCTCCTCGTCGGCATCGGGGGCGACGACGACTTCGGTAAAGATGCCGGCGATCGACCGCGCGGTCGCGCCGTCGAGCGGGCGGTTGACCGCGATGATGCCGCCGAACGCCGACACGGTGTCGCAGGCGAAGGCCTCCGCATAGGCGGCTTCCAGGGTGTCGGCGGTGGCGACGCCACAGGGATTGGCGTGCTTGACGATGACGCAGGTCGGCGCGGCGTCGCGGAATTCGGCGACCAGTTCGAGCGCGGCGTCGGCGTCGTTGAGGTTGTTGTAAGAAAGCTCCTTGCCCTGCACCTGCCGCGCCTGGCCGATGCCGCGCACGCCGTCATTGGCGGTGTAGAAGGCGGCGGACTGGTGTGGGTTCTCGCCGTAACGCAGGGAGGCGGCACGCGTCAGCGTCAGCGGCAGCACCGGCGGGAAGACCTCGTCCTGGTCGACCGTGCCGAACCAGCGGGCGATCGCGCCGTCATAGGCGGCGGTGGCGGCGAAGGCCTTGGCGGCGAAGCCACGGCGCTGATCGAGTGTCGTCTCGCCGCTCGCGAGGCTCGCGTAATCGGCGGGATCGGTGACGATAGCGACATAGGCGTGGTTCTTGGCGGCGGAGCGGACCATCGACGGACCGCCGATGTCGATATTCTCGATCACCGTATCGCGATCGGCGCCGCGCGCGACGGTCGCCTCGAACGGATAGAGGTTGACGACGACGAGGTCGATCGCGCCGATGCCGTGCTCCTGCATCGCCGCAGCATGGTCGGCATCGTCGCGCACCGCGAGCAGGCCACCGTGCACCATCGGGTGGAGCGTCTTGACGCGGCCGTCCATCATCTCCGGAAAGCCGGTGAGGTCGCTGACGTCGCGAACGGTCAGCCCCGCCTCGCGCAAGGCCTTGGCGGTGCCGCCGGTCGAGACGAGTTCGACGCCCTTCGCGGCGAGATCGCGCGCAAGATCGACGACGCCGGTCTTGTCGGAGACGGACAACAGGGCACGGCGGATGGGAATCGTCGACATGGGGGTCCTTTGGGAAGGGGTAATCGCGCGCGCGTTCCCTAGCGGCGGATGGCGTGCGGGAACAGGTCCGAGTTGTGGAGTGGTCACACTCGACGCCCGTCATTCCCCGCGCAGGCGGGAATCCAGACTGGCTAGCCTCACGACTCGATCCGCAGCGTCAATGTATCTGGATCCCCGCCTGCGCGGGGATGACGTCATGCTGCTTGCATCAGATCGCGCGCTTCAGCGCCCAGCTGACATTGGCACCGCCGGCCGGCGCCTCGCCGGTCACGACCAGTTGCTGCGTCGCGACCGGGCGACCCTCGCCGTCGATCCACAAGGACTCTTCGATCGCCAGCGCGCCGCCGCGGCAGCGGAACTGCCACAGCGCGCCGCCCGGCAGGCGCAGGATCGCGGCCAGCCCGTCGGCGGTCGCCGACGCCTCGACCCCGACGCCGAGGTGAAAGCGGATCGCGAAGCCGGTGCTGCCGCTGCGCCGCTTGCGACCCTGCGGCAGCAGTGCATCCTCGCCGCGCAGCTCGCGCCCGTCGCCGGTCAGCATCAGCTGGCGCCGGTGGACGAAGCCCCAGCGGCGGACATAGCCGTCGTGGCTCGCCTCGATCCGGCTCGCGGCGTCGGATTCCTGCCGGCTCAGCTCGACCTCGACGACGCCGCGGCCCAGCGTGCCGTCGGGATGGATCGCGGTGGAGTTGGAATCGCCGACGGTCAGCGTCGAATGTGCCGCGGTGGTGCGCAGTCCTTCGGCGAGGCTCTGCGGCAAGGCGGCCAGCGCGGCGCGCCCGCCACCGCAATTGACGACGATCCGCGCCGGCCCGTCGGAGAATTCGAAGGCGAGGGTGGAGGCACAGCCGCCCTCGACCAGCTTGGCCACCGGCGGCGGCGCGGCATCGACGATCAGCACCGCCGTCCCCGCCGCCAGCCGCTGATAGCCCCAGTCGCGCGCCTGGCGTAGCGGACGGGTACGCACGCCGCTCGCCTCGATCACCGCGGCGATCTGATCGGCCGTACCGGGGCCGCTGCCCTGCCAGCTCGAACAGGCGCGATCGGGGTGCATGACGCCGAGCAGCGCCGCGACCATCCGCCCCAGCGCCTCCTGCGCCGGCGCGAACAGCTCCTCGCGCCGCGCCGCATAGACTTCGCGCAGCATGGTGATCAGCTGGATCGTGTCGAGCAGCATCGCCGGGCTGCGCGAAACCGAGCCGCCATCGTCGGTCAGACCGGTCTGCAACGCGCGCGCCAGTCCCGCCTCGCCGAAGTCCTTGCGCGGCTCGCCGCCGGGGATCAGCAGCCCCGCCGTGACCACCCCGCACCAGGCGGCGATGCGCGGCGCGCCGGGTGCGGCCTTGTCCGCACCGCGATCGAGATGCCGGCTGCCGCGGGCCAGCGTGTTGAGCACGCTCGACCGGTAGACCAGATCGGTCGACGACAGGATCAGCGGCGCATGCGCGGTCCACGCCAGAATGCGCCGCCCCCACAGGTCCGGCCGCCAGGCGAGCGCATCGACCTTGTCGGCATAATCGGCCAGCCAGCGCGCCATCAGATATTCGGCGATCGGGGCGCCCTGTGCCCGTGTCGCCACCGTCGACAGGTCGCGCAGCCAGCCGAAGCCATGGACGTGGTCGGCGAACGGCCGTGTCCAGTCGCGGCTACGAAAATCGAGCCCCTCGATCGGATGCGCCTCGCCGCGAAAGGCGATCTCGCCGCGCAGCAGCGCCTGGCCGCGCCGGACGTCACCGATCAGCGGGTCGTCGGGCACCGCGATCAGCTTGAGCGGATAGCGCCCCTTCAGCCGCATGCTGTGGATCGGCGTCCGCCAGGTCAGGCGGTGGAACCGTTCGCTCAGCCGCTCCGCCAGGCTCAGCCCGCGGTCGCCGCCGACGCGCATCAGCCGCCGGCCTTCCTCGATACCATCCGGGGCGAGATTGGGCGGCAGGTCGTCGATCATCCCCGCAGGGCCGCGATATTGGCGGCATAAGCGTCGGGGCCGCCACGGAACACCGCGGTGCCCGCGACCAGCGCGTCGGCCCCCGCCTCGACACACCGGCGCGCATGGCCGGCGTCGACGCCGCCGTCGACCTCCAGATCGATGGCGCGGCCGGTGGCGTCGATCATCTTGCGGATCGCGGCGATCTTCTTGAGCTGGCTGTCGATGAAGCTCTGCCCGCCGAAGCCGGGATTGACGCTCATCACCAGCACGAGGTCGACCATGTCGATCAGATAGTCGAGCATCTTGGCCGGGGTTGCCGGGTTCAACACGACGCCGGCGCGCTTGCCCAGCGACTTGATGTGCTGGACGCTGCGGTGGACGTGCGGCCCCGCCTCCGGATGGACGGTCAGCGTGTCGGCGCCCGCTTCGGCGAAGGCGTCGAGATAGGTGTCGACCGGCGAGATCATCAGATGGACGTCGAACGGCTTGTCGGTGTGCGGGCGCAGCGCCTTCACCACCGCCGGACCGATCGTGATGTTGGGGACGAAATGCCCGTCCATGACGTCGATATGGATCCAGTCGGCCCCCGCCGCATCGATCGCACGGACCTCCTCCCCCAATTTGGCGAAGTCGGCGGAAAGGATCGATGGGGCGATGCGAACCGGCTGCATGGGTGTTCTCTAATCGTCGGGGTGACGATTACAACCGTTACTCCCCCCGACTGCGGAAGGGGAATGGTTCACCCCGCCCGCCGCAAGCGCACGACGAAGAATCCGTCGCAGCCACCCCGGTTGGCCAGCATCCCCGGCAGGGTGCGGACATAGCCGCCTTCCGCCACCGGCACGCCGTCGGGCAGCGAAGACGCCTCGGGCGGGTCAATCGCATAATCCGGCCGCTTGGCGAGGAAGGCGGCAAGCTGGTCCTCGCCCTCCGCGCGTTCCAGGCTGCACGTCGCATAGACGAGATGGCCGCCCGGCTTCACCCAATCCGCCGCACGCGCGAAGATGCGTGCCTGCAATTGCGCCATCTCCGCGATCACCCGGTCATGGGCGCGATACAGCACGTCGGGATGGCGGCGGAAGATGCCGGTCGCGCTGCACGGCGCATCGATCAGCACGGCGTCGACCGGCGCCTCCGGCGCCCAGAGCAGCACATCGCCGGCGATCACCTCCGCCTTCAGCCGGGTGCGGAAGAGGTTCTCGCGCAGCCGCTTGATCCGTGCCGGCGAGACGTCGACCGCCGCGACCTGCATCCCGGCGGCGGCGAGCTGCAACGTCTTGCCGCCGGGAGCGGCGCAGAGATCGACGGCCCGTGCCCCCCCGCGCGCGGCGAGCAGCCGGGCGGGCAGCGACGCGGCGATATCCTGCACCCACCAGCGCCCCTCGGCATAGCCGGGGAGATCGGCGACCGGTGCGGGATCGACCAGCCGGACATGGCCGGGCATCAGGCTGACGCCGCCGAGCGTCTCCGCCCAATGCGCCGTCTCCGCCGGATCGGCGAGCGTCAGGTCGAGCGGAGGCGGCGCGGCGATCGCCGCCTCCGCGCCCTCGACCATCGCGTCGCCCCAAGCCTGCTGCCAGCGCGCCTCGACCGGGGAGGGCAACGCCGGCCGCTCGGGCAGCAACACGCCCGAACGCATGATCGCCCCGAACACGCCATGGACCAATTTGCGCGGGCCGCCGTCGACCAGCGGCAGCGCCGTGGCGATCGCGGCATGCTGCGGCGTGCCGAGCACCAGCGCCTGGACCAGCGCGATACGCAGCGCCATCCGCGCCTTGGCGTCGTCGGGCAGCGGGCGTTCGGTGACGCTGTCGATCAGCGCATCGAGATCGGGCAGCCGCCGCAGCACCTCCGCCGCAATGGCATGGGCGAGGCCGCGATCGGGTCCGTAGACGTGCCGCGTCGCGCTGACCAAGGCCGATTCCAGCGGCTCGCCACGGCGGAGCACCGCATCGAGCAGCCGCAGCGCGGCGCGTCGGGTCGCGGTGCCGAGCGGTTCGGCGGTCTTGCCGTGGGTCGAAGCCTTGGGAGATGCGGGTCGCGCCAAACTTGCGTTCCTGATCGAAATACCGATGTAAGGCTCTGCCCTTAGACCGGAGACGCCCGATGGGCCAACGCCCCGCGCATGTGAAGCCGCCCGCCTATCTGTCGAAAAGCCCGCCGCTCCCCAAGCCGGAAGCGTCGAAGCGGCCGGAGAGCGATCCGCTGGGGCAGGACCCGACGCGCTACGGCGATTGGGAGCTCAAGGGCATCGCGATCGATTTTTGAGGCGCTCCGCGCTGCGGGGGGCGGACCCTGTCCGCCAGCGCTCCGTGCGGCTGCCGGCCGTGCCGAAAGACGTTCAGGCCGGTTTTGCCGATCGTCGCTCGTTCGCCAGTGCGATGATCGCCGCCGCCGTTTCCTCGATCGAACGACGGGTCACGTCGATCACCGGCCAGCCGTTGTTGGCGAACAGCCGGCGCGCATAGGCGATCTCGCGCGTCACCGCCTGTTCCTCGACATATGGTGTGTCGGGCTGCTGGTTGAGCGACAGCAGCCGGTTGCGGCGGATCTGGATCAGCCGGTCGGCGCTGGTCGTCAGCCCGACCACCAGCGGCCGCTGCAGCGCGAACAGCAGCGGCGGCGGCGGGCTTTCGACGACGATCGGGATATTGGCGGTCTTCCAGCCGCGGTTGGCGAGATAGATCGACGTCGGCGTCTTCGACGAGCGCGATACGCCGGCGAGGACGATGTCCGCCTCTTCCCAATCCTCGTGCGCGATGCCGTCGTCGTGCGCGATCGTCCATTGGATCGCATCGACGCGCGCGAAATAGGCGGCGTCGAGCGCGTGCTGGCGACCGGGGCGTGCCTTGGCCTGCTGGCCGAGCAGCCCGGACAAGGCATCATTGACCGGATCGAGCGGCGCCACCGCCGGCAGGCCGAGCGCCAGGCAACGCTGCTCCAGGTTGCGGCGCGTCATCGGGTTGACCAACGTGTAGATGACCAGCCCGGGATTCTGGGCGATCTCCTGCAGGATGCGCTCGAGGTGCGCCTCGGTCCGCACCATCGGCCAGAAATGCCGCACGGTCTCGACGTCGTCATATTGGGCGAGCGCGGCCTTGGCGATGTTCTCCAGCGTCTCGCCGGTGGAGTCCGACAGCAGGTGGAGGTGGAGGCGCATCATCGGTGCAGTGCCTCGAAAGGTGGGCAGCGCTCCGCCACCTTCGTCATCCCCGCGCAGGCGGGGATCCAGACGCGCGGCCGTCGCGCTTCTTTCCCGACCGTCAGCGTGTCTGAATCCCCGCTTGCGCGGGAATGACGGGCGATAGGATGGCGATGCCGATCGCCGGACCGGCACCGATCTGTGGACAACATGGGGAGAACGGATAGGGCAACTCGCCGACCCCGCCAAGCGCCGCTCGCCCCGTGGACAACGCGCATTCCATCCACACCCGCATCCACAAGGCATGGAATTATCCACAGCCTGTGGAAAGCGGGGTCGGCCGATCCGAATCGCACGGGAATCCGCGATCCTTGCCGGTCAAGCTGTGGGTGATTACGGGACGAAACGGCTTATCCCGTTACCCACGTGCCAACCACTTCATCATCCTTTCTTTGAATCTTCTTATATAGGAAGAAGGCCCTGACCGACGTTGTGAACAAGCCGCTGCTGGCGGCGCTGAAGGGCTTTCGACAGCCCGTGCCGCCGATCTGGCTGATGCGTCAGGCGGGCCGGTATCTGCCCGAATATCGTGCGCTGCGGGCGGAGAAGGGCGGCTTCCTCGCGCTCGCCACCGATCCCGTCGCAGCGGCCGAGGTGACGGTGCAGCCGATCCGCCGGTTCGGCTTCGACGGCGCGATCCTCTTTTCCGACATCCTCATGGTGCCCTGGGCGCTCGGCCAGGATCTGACGTTCGGCCCGGGGGAGGGACCGCGGCTGATGCCGCCACTGGTCGACCATGCTCTCGATGCCTTGGTGCGCGCGCCGGCGCGGCTCGACCCGGTCTATGCCACCGTCGCACGCGTCGCGGCCGCATTGCCGCCGACGACCACCTTCCTGGGCTTCGCCGGCTCGCCGTGGACGGTCGCGACCTATATGGTGGCGGGCCAGGGTTCGAAGGACCAGAGCGAGACGCGTGCCTTCGCCTATCGCGATCCGGTCGCGTTCGGCGCGATCATCGATAAGATCGTCGCGACCACGATCGACTACCTCGCCCGGCAGATCGAGGCCGGGGTGGAGGCGGTGCAGCTGTTCGACAGCTGGGCGGGCAGCCTGAGCCCGGCGCAGTTCGAACGCTGGGTGATCGCGCCCAATGCCGCGATCGTCGCCGGTCTGCGCGACCGCTGCCCCGGCGCCTGCATCATCGGCTTTCCCAAGGGGATCGGCGGCAAGCTGCCGGCCTATGCCCGCGAGACGGGGGTGGACGCGATCGGACTGGACGAGACGGTCGATCCCGCCTGGGCCGATGCGGTGTTGCCGGATGGCATGCCGGTACAGGGCAATCTCGATCCGCTGGCGCTGTTCGCCGGCGGCGCAGCCTTGGACGACGGGATCGATCGCGTTCTGGCCGCCTTTCCGGACCGTCCGCACGTCTTCAATCTGGGCCACGGCATCGGCCAGCACACGCCGATCGCCCATGTCGAGCAACTGCTCGCGCGGGTGAGGGGGGCCTGAACGTCCCGCCCCATCGTCATGCCGGACTTGTTCCGGCATCCACCGCGCCGCATACACCGGGCCCGCCGCGTGCGCGGAGGCGTGGATGCCGGAACGGGTCCGGCAGGACGATCAGGGAACATGATCAATGGACTGGCTACAGGCGCATTACCTCTGGCTCGTCGCCGCGCATGTCATCGTCGTGATCTTCTGGATGGCGGGCATGTTCATGCTGCCGCGCTACCTCGTCTATCACCAGGAGGCGCTGGTCGCCGGTCATGCCGATGAGGCCGCCCTGTGGGTGGACCGCGAGGGCAAGCTGCGGCGGATCATCCTGACGCCGGCGATGATCGCGGTGTGGGTGCTCGGCCTGACCCTCGCCACCGTCGGCCAGCATTGGGGCGGCGGCTGGTTGCATGCCAAGCTGCTGCTGGTGATCCTGCTCTCCGGCTATCATGGCTGGGCGGTCGGCTATGCCCGGCGCCTGGCACGGGGCGAGATGCGGCTGAGCGGCAGGACGCTGCGCATGCTCAACGAAGTGCCGGCGCTGCTCGCCATCGTGATCGTCGCGCTCGCCTTCGTGAAGCCATTCTGATTCAGCGCTGTCCTACAACGAGGGGCGTCGCTACCATCACGCACGACAAGGTCTTTCTCATCGTTGGAATTTTCTTACATCGGAGGAGCGGTCTTTAGCGCATTCAGGCGTCAATTCTGTCAAGACTCACCGACTTTTGCTCGTTCATCAATGACGTAGCTAAGCCGTCACGACGGCGCTTGACGCACTCGTCGGACGCTCTTACCTCGTAAATCACGTATTACACGGCGTCCTGCCGTGGCGATGCGGTCTCCCCTCAAGCTTCGGCATCTTTTCGCGGTTCCATCGCCCTCGCCAAGCTTCTCTCCCCCCTGCCTACGCATCCGGAAAATTTTCCATGCATCTTAAAGATTTAAAGAAAAAGACCCCCGCCGAGCTGGTCAGCATGGCCGAGGAATTGGGGGTCGAGAGCGCCTCCACCCTGCGCAAACAGGATCTGCTGTTCGCGATCCTCAAGGTCCAGGCCGAGAATGGCGACCAGATCATGGGCCTCGGCACGATCGAAGTGCTGCCCGACGGCTTCGGCTTCCTGCGCTCGCCCGAGGCGAACTACCTCGCCGGTCCCGACGACATCTATGTCTCGCCCAATCAGGTCCGCAAATGGGGTCTGCGCACCGGTGACACGGTCGAGGGCGAGATCCGCGCGCCGAAGGACGGCGAGCGCTATTTCGCCATTACCCGGCTGACCAGCGTCAATTTCGACGATCCGGATGCCGTCCGCCACCGCGTCAATTTCGACAATCTGACGCCGCTCTACCCCGAAAAGAAGCTGACGCTCGATCCCGCCGATCCGACGCAGAAGGACAAGTCGGCGCGCGTCATCGATATCGTCTCCCCGCAGGGCAAGGGCCAGCGCACGCTGATCGTCGCGCCGCCGCGCGTCGGCAAGACGGTGATGCTGCAGAACATCGCCAAGGCGATCACCGACAACCATCCCGAGGTGTTCCTGCTCGTCCTGCTGATCGACGAGCGGCCCGAGGAAGTCACCGACATGCAGCGCAGCGTGAAGGGCGAGGTCGTTTCCTCGACCTTCGACGAGCCCGCGCAGCGTCACGTCCAGGTCGCCGAAATGGTGATCGAAAAGGCCAAGCGCCTGGTCGAGCACAAGAAGGACGTGGTGATCCTGCTCGACAGCATCACGCGCCTGGGTCGCGCCTACAACACCGTGGTGCCGTCGTCGGGCAAGGTGTTGACCGGCGGTGTCGACGCCAATGCGCTGCAGCGGCCGAAGCGCTTCTTTGGTGCGGCGCGCAATATCGAGGAGGGCGGCTCGCTGTCGATCATCGCCACCGCGCTGATCGATACCGGCAGCCGGATGGACGAGGTGATCTTTGAAGAGTTCAAGGGCACCGGCAATTCGGAAATCGTCCTCGACCGCAAGGTCGCCGACAAGCGCGTCTTCCCGGCACTCGACGTCGGCAAGTCCGGCACCCGCAAGGAGGAACTGCTCGTCGACAAGGACAAGCTCAGCAAGCAGTGGGTGCTGCGCCGCATCCTGATGCAGATGGGCACGATCGACGCGATGGAGTTCCTGCTCGACAAGATGAAGAATTCGAAGACCAACGAGGATTTCTTCGACAGCATGAACCAATAGCCGACTGCGGCCTGCCGCACGCCGCGGCAGGACTCGCACCGGCCCCGGCCGGCGCGTGCCCTTGGGCAACCCGACCGATCACATCCGGCGCGTGGAGGCTGCATAGCTTTCGCGCGCCGCTTCGTTCATGGAGCACTCATCAACCGGGAGTGAACCAGTGTCCGTCATCGCCATGCTGAGCGCCGCCGCTGCGGCCGCCGGGCCGGGGTCGCCCGGCGAGATCTGGCAGCACATCGTCAACGATTTCTCCAACATCACCTCGCCCGCCGCGCTCGCCGCGTTCGTGCAGGTGCTGATGATCGACGTGGTGCTGGCGGGCGACAATGCGATCGTCGTCGGTGCCCTTGCTGCGGGGCTTCCGGCCGAACAGCGCAAGAAGGTCATCCTGATCGGCATCATCGCCGCGCTGGTGCTGCGCATCGCCTTTGCGCTGGTGGTCAGCTGGCTGCTCGGCTTGATCGGCCTGATTTTCGCCGGCGGCGTGCTGTTGCTGTGGGTGGCGTGGAAGATGTGGCGCGAACTGCGTCAGCCGGCCGATCATGACGCGGAAGCCGCCGGGGTGCGCCCGGCCAAGAGCTTCGTCGGCGCCGCCTGGGCCGTCGCCGTCGCCGACGTGTCGATGAGCCTCGACAACGTCCTTGCGGTGGCCGGCGCGGCACGCGAGCATCCCGGCATATTGATCATCGGGCTGCTGCTGTCGGTGGCGTTGATGGGCATCGCGGCCAATTTGATCGCCAAATATATCGAGCGCTACCGCTGGATCGCCTATATCGGCTTGGCGGTGATCGTCTACGTCGCTGGCAAGATGATCTACGAGGGCGTGGTCGATTCAAATGTCGGACTGACCACGCTGTTCCGATGATCCGATACGGGAAGGGGGGCCGTAGCCCCCCTTTTTGTATCAGCCGAGATGGTCGGCAAAGAAGCGCGCGGTGCGCTCGTCCGCCTGCTTGGCCGAGGCGTCGGAGCGGCGCTGACCGAACTCCGTGGCGAAGCCGTGATCCTCGCCGGGATAATCGTAGAGCGTCACTTTCGGGTGATCGTCCAGCCCCTCGTGCATACGCGCCTGCGCATCCTTGTCGACGAAATGATCCTCCTGCGGCACGTGCAGCAGCACCGACTTGGCGATCGCATGCTTCTCGGCGAGCAGGCCGTCGATGCCGACGCCATAATAGCCGACGCTGGCGTCGATGTCGGTGCGCGCCGCGGTCATGAAGGCGAGGCGGCCGCCGAGGCAATAGCCGACCGCGCCGACCTTACCGCCTTCGGGCAGCAGCCCGCGTGCGGTACGGATCGTCGCCTCGATATCGCGAATCCCCGCATCCTGATCGAACTTGCCCATAAGTTCGAGCGCCTGCTGCATCTCGTGCGGCACGTCGGGATCGAGTTCAACGCCCGGGGCGAAGCGCCAGAACAGTTCCGGCGCGATCGCCAGATAGCCGGCCTCTGCCAGCGTATCGGCCTTGCGTCGAATGCCGGCATTGATGCCGAAGATTTCCTGAATGACGATGATCGCGGCCTTGGGCGTGCCCTCCGGCTCGGCGACATAGGCCGGGAAATGGCCGTCGTGGTCGAGTGTCTCGATCTGGATGGTCTTGGTCATGGGGTCCTCTCGCGCGGATGGTCCTGGGCGGCTATGCAGAGCCGATGACGGCAGCTCAAGCAGGATCGATGGAGGCACGACGATGAAGGTGACGGTGGACATCGACCTGACCCCGGAAGAGGCGCGCCGTGCCTTGGGCCTGCCGGACCTGACGCCGTTGCATGACCGCTATGTCGCGATGCTGCTCGACACGATGAACGGTCAGGTGAAGCCGGAATTGCTCGAAGGCATGATGAAGAGCTGGACACCGATGGGGGAGGCGGGTCTGTCGATGTGGCGGCAATTGTTCGAACAGGCGAGTGGTGCAGCGCGCAAGGCGGGCGGGTGACCTCAAACCTGACGATCTTCGCGCTATCGAGCGGTGCGCCACCGGCCGGCATCGCGGTCATCCGGGTCAGTGGACCGGCAGCCTTTGCGGCCTTGACGGCACTGGCCGGGACCCTGCCGCCGGCGCGGACGGCGCGGCTGCGATCGCTCCGGGATGACAAGGGTGCCTTGCTCGATCGTGCACTGATCTTGTGTTTCCCCGGACCGGCCAGTGCGACGGGCGAGGATCTGGTCGAGCTGCACTGCCACGGCGGGCGCGCAGTGGTTGCGGCAGTGCTGGCGGCATTGGGCCGGCAATCGAATGTACGACCGGCGCAGCCGGGCGAGTTCACTCGCCGCGCACTGAGTAACGGGCGGATCGATTTGGCGGAAGCGCGCGGCTTGGCCGATCTGTTGAGCGCCGAAACCGAACGTCAGCGCGTTGCGGCGATCTCGGCTGCGGAGGGGGTGGTCAGCCGACAGGTACGTGCCTGGCTGACGCGACTTAGCGCGCTCGCCGCGCGGGTCGAGGCGCAGCTCGACTTTGCCGATGAGGACGATGTTGCCGGGGATGATGTGGCATTGGTCGCCGTCATCGACGGGATGAGGACGCTCGCCGACGAATGGCGGTCCGTCATCGCCGAACCGCCAGTGGAGCGGTTGCGCGACGGCCTGTTGGTGGTGCTGGCCGGGCCGCCGAACAGCGGCAAATCGACGCTGATCAATCTGCTCAGCCAGCGCGACGTCGCGATCGTCAGCGATATCGCGGGCACGACGCGCGATCGGATCGAGGTGGCGCTGGTCAGAGATGGGCTGGCCTATCGGCTAACGGACACGGCGGGACTGACCGAGACCGTCGATCCCATAGAGCGGATCGGCGTGACGCGGGCGGGCGATGCGATCGAGCAGGCGGACATTCTGTTGTGGCTGGGCGACGACGCCCCGCCGCGCGCGGATGCTGTCCGTGTCCATGCGCGGGCGGACCAAGCGGGGCGAGTGGAAATGCCAGCCGATCGTGATGTTGCGGTGCGGCAGGATCAACCGACGACGATCGGCTCATTGTGGTCGATCATCCATGCGCGTGCCGATGCCTTGGTCCCGCGGATTGATGCAATTTCCTTCCGGGCTCAGGAGCGGGCGGCGCTGCAACAGGCGTTCGAAGCGATAGCGACACCGGAAGACGATCCGGTGCTGGTCGCCGAGCAGTTGCGGGTCGCCAGCCGGTTGCTCGCCACCATCCTCGGTGTCGATGCGACGGAGGCGATGCTCGACTCGCTATTCGGTCAATTCTGTGTCGGAAAGTGATGTTCCACGTGGAACACTTTTGACGTGATCCGGTGCGTCGCTTAGGCCCGTCGCATCATGTTCGATGTCATAATTGTCGGTGGCGGTCACGCCGGCACGGAAGCCGCCGCGGCGGCCGCGCGTCGTGGCGCGAGGACAGCATTAGTCAGTTTCGAAGCGCGACATATCGGCGCCATGTCGTGCAACCCGGCGATCGGCGGGCTGGGCAAGGGGCATATCGTCCGCGAGGTCGATGCTTTTGACGGACTGATCGCGCGGGCAGCGGACGCCGCCGCAATCCATTATCGCATGCTCAACCGGAGCAAGGGTGCGGCGGTTCAGGGGCCGCGTATCCAAGCCGATCGCCGCCTCTATTCGCGGGCCATCCAGACCTTGCTTGCGGCCGAGCCGAGGCTGACCATTATCGAGGGTGATGTCGACGCCCTGTCGATCGGCCACGGCGCTCACGTTGACGGAGTCGTACTCGCCGACGGCAGCCGGATTGCCGGCAGGACGGTGGTGCTCGCCACCGGCACCTTCCTGGGTGCCCGGATGTTTCGTGGCGATGATCGAGAAGAGGGTGGCCGGGTCGGCGAACGGCCAGCGAAGCGGCTCGGCGAGCAATTGCGCGCGCTTGGCCTGCCCATGGCGCGGCTGAAGACCGGCACGCCACCCCGACTGGATGGGCGCACCATCGACTGGGCAAGCCTGGAAGAGCAGGCGTCCGACGCCGAGCCGTGGACGATGTCTCCGATGACGACACGGCGGCTCCACCCGCAGATCGCCTGTGCGGTCACGCGCACCGGGACGCGGACGCATGACGTCATCCGCGCCGGACTCGACCGGTCGCCTCTATTCGGTGGCGCGATCGAGGGGCCGGGGCCCCGCTATTGTCCGTCGATCGAGGATAAGATCCATCGCTTCGGCGATCGCGACGGTCATCAGGTGTTCCTGGAGCCGGAGGGCCTGAACGACCCCATCGTCTATCCCAACGGTCTGTCGACTTCGCTGCCCGTCGATGTTCAGGCGGCGATGATCGAGAGCATAGCCGGTCTCGAACGCGCGCGGATCACTATGCCCGGCTACGCCGTGGAATATGATTATTGCGATCCGCGCGCGCTCGATCGGCAACTGGCATTGGCGGCAATCCCCGGCGTGTTCTGCGCGGGGCAGATCAACGGCACCACGGGCTATGAAGAAGCGGCGGGACAAGGGTTGATCGCCGGCCTCAACGCGGCGGCTTATGCCCGTGATATGGCACCCTGCGTTTTGGATCGTGGCACCAGCTATCTGGGCGTGATGATCGACGATCTCGTTTTGCAGGGCGTGACCGAGCCGTATCGGATGTTGACGGCGCGTGCCGAATATCGACTATCCCTGCGTGCCGACAATGCCGAGACGCGACTTGGCAAACAGGCCGAACAATTAGGCTGCCTCGGCGCCGACCGACGCCGCCATCGTCAACGGCGATTGGAGGCGCGGGCACGGGCGGAAGCGGCGCTGGCGTCGACCTTCACCGCGTCGAGCCTCGCCGCCCAAGGCCTCGCGGTCGCTCAGGATGGCAGCCGGCGATCCGCCTACGAATGGCTCCGCATACCCGGGGTCACGATGGCGGCGCTGGTACGGGGTATCGATGAGATCGCCCCTACCGACGTGCTATCGGAGATTGCGGAGGATGCGCGCTATGCCCCCTATCTTGAGCGGCAGGCCGACGAGATTGCGGCGCTCCGCCGCGACGAGCACGTTGCCCTGCCGCAGGCGATCGACTTCGCCGCGGTGCCGGGCCTTTCGAACGAGATGGTCGACCGACTGAGCAAGGCGCGGCCGGAGACGCTGGGCGCGGCCGGCCGCATCCGGGGTATTACGCCAGCGGCACTCTCGGCCATCTATCTGCACGCGCAAAGGACCGCGGCATGACCGAAGAGGAAGCGCGTGGCTGGATCGCGGCGAAGTTCGGCGAGACGCTGTGCGCGCAAGTCGGTGCCTTCCTCGACATGGTGCGGGCGGAAAATGCTCAGCAGAACCTGATTGCACCTTCGACGATCGACACGCTGTGGCTTCGCCACGCGCTCGATTCCGCGCAGCTGATCGATCATGCCGGGTCGGGGGCGAGAGACTGGCTTGACGTCGGGACGGGCGGCGGCTTCCCAGGTATGGTGGTGGCCATCCTGTTCGACGGCGAGGTGACGATGGTCGAGCCGCGCCGCCGCCGCGCATTGTTCTTGAACGAATGTGTCGAGAAACTCTGCCTGTCTGGCGCGACGGTT
This sequence comes from Sphingomonas benefaciens, assembly GCF_052907485.1. Classification (NCBI taxonomy): domain Bacteria; kingdom Pseudomonadati; phylum Pseudomonadota; class Alphaproteobacteria; order Sphingomonadales; family Sphingomonadaceae; genus Sphingomonas; species Sphingomonas benefaciens. Next base: position 468,076 of record NZ_JBREIC010000002.1, read on the forward strand.
CGCTCATCTAGGGTCGAGCAGATTGAGGGCCAGTTCGATGTGATCAGCGCTCGGGCAGTGGCGTCGGTCGAAAAGCTTTTGCATGCGGCGGCACATTGCGCCAAATCGGACACGCGCTGGGTCCTGCCGCGTGGGCGGATCGAGCCAGAACAGCTACAGATGCTGCGGCGTGATCGAGGATGGGTGTTTCACGTGAAACAAAGCCTGACCTCTGCAGACTCGTCGATCCTCTTGGTGGAGCGCAAATCGTGACCTGCATCGCGGTGGCCAATCAAAAGGGCGGGGTGGGTAAGACCACCAGCGCTATCAATCTCGGTACGGCACTCGCCGCGACGGGAAAGCGGGTGTTGTTGATCGACCTGGACCCCCAAGGCAATGCTTCGACGGGCCTTGGCATCGGCCAAGCGCAGCGGCAGCGATCGAGTTATCATGTGCTGATCGGCGAAGCACAGATCGACGAAGCCGTGGTGACGACCAAGGTTCCGCGGCTTGATATCGTGCCGGCTACAGTGGACCTGTCCGGCGCGGAGATCGAATTGGTCGAGTTCGATGCGCGGACGCATCGGCTCGATCACGCCCTGCGACGTGCCCAGGGGGTGTGGGACATCATCCTGGTCGACTGCCCGCCATCGCTCGGCTTGCTGACGATCAACGCCATGGTCGCGGCGGACAAGTTGCTCGTGCCGCTGCAATGCGAATTCTTCGCGCTGGAGGGGTTGTCTCAGTTGCTGACCACGGTGGAGCGTATCCGCGAACGGTTCAATCCAGGACTGGCGATCCTAGGCGTCGCGCTGACCATGTATGATCGCCGGAACAGGCTGACCGACCAGGTGTCCGCCGATGTGCGTGCGGTGCTCGGCCGCGTTGTCTTTGACACGGTGATCCCGCGCAACGTGCGCCTGTCCGAGGCGCCGAGCCATGGCCTGCCGGCGCTGATCTACGATCACCGCTGCTCGGGATCGCAGGCCTATATCGATCTCGCGCGTGAACTGATCGCCCGCTTGCCGGCGCCGGCGGTTGCGGCATGAGTGACGGCGGCAAGCGGAATCGGCCGGGTGGGCTCGGTCGGGGCCTCAGCGCCTTGCTCGGCGAGATGGCGAGCGAAGCGCCGGTCGCACCGGGCAACAAAGCGGCGATACCATCGGGTGTACGAATGCTGCCGGTCAGCGCGCTGTCGCCCCACCCGGATCAGCCGCGGCGTCATTTCGACGAGGCGGCGCTGGACGAACTGGCGGCGTCGATCGCGGCGCGTGGCCTGATCCAACCGATCGTCGTCCGCCCGCACGGCCACGATTATCAGATCGTCGCGGGTGAGCGGCGCTGGCGCGCGGCACAGCGGGCAAGGCTGCACGAGGTGCCGGTCGTCGTCCGCGAGTTCGACGACGCGCAAACGCTCGAAATCGCTCTGATCGAGAACATCCAGCGTCAGGATCTCAACGCGATCGAAGAGGCGCAGGCCTATCAGCGGCTCGCCGGCGAATATGGTCACACGCAGGACGCGCTGGCGAAGATCGTTCACAAGTCTCGCAGCCATGTCGCGAATCTGCTGCGCCTACTCGAACTGCCCGATGCGGTGCAGGTGCGGGTTACCGACGGGTCGCTGTCGATGGGCCATGCGCGGGCGCTGCTCGGCGCGCGCGACGTCGAGACGCTGGCGGAGCAGGTCGTCGCCCGTGGATTGACGGTCCGCGAGACGGAGAAGCTCGCCAAGGGTGCGAAACCAGAACGGCCGGGTGGCCGCCCCGCCAACGCAGAGCGCACCGCGGGGGCGGAGCCGGATGCCGATATTGCTGCGCTCGAACGGCAATTGTCCGACCTGCTTGGTCTCAACGTCCGCATCGCCCATCACGACAAGGGCGGCACGCTGACGCTCGGCTATTCGACGCTCGACCAGCTCGACATGGTGTGCCAGCGGCTGACGGGCGATACGATCTAATCACCCGCCGAGTTCGTCAGCATGGCGTGACGCGGTCGATCAGCGCCATTGCGCCATGTGGGGCGCGGATTTTGGCACCGTTGATGAAGAAGACGAATGTGTCGCGCGCGATGGTCGCGGGTGCGTCGTTTGTGACATAGGGCAGGCCGGCAGGCTGACCACCTGCCGCCCAGCTGCGCACCGTCGCGGCCCATCGATCCAGCGCGGCGGCATCATAGCCTGCGGGTTCGCTCTCCTGCGCATTCTCCAGTCGGGCGTAGACGAAGTCGCCAGTGACGTCGGCGATCGCGGGATGATCGGCAGATTCGGCATAGACGACGGTGACATTCGCCTCGCGCGCCATGGCGACGAAGGCCGGGTCGGCAAAGCTCTCATGACGTACGTGGACGGCATGCCGCAGCGTCACGCCGTCCTGGCTGCGCGGCAACAGGGCGAGAAAGGCACGCATGTCGTCCGGGTCAAATCGCTTGGTCGCCATGAATTGCCAGAGTATCGGACCAAGCCGGTCGCCAAGCTCGACAATGCCTTGGCTGACGAATCGTTGAACCGATTCCCCGGCCTCCGCGAGCACCTTGCGATTGGTACAATAGCGCGACGCCTTGAGCGTGAAGACGAAGCCGTCGGGCACCGCCTTGGCCCAGCCGGCGAAGCTCTGCGGCTTGAAGCTGGAATAATAGGTACCGTTGATCTCGATCGCGGTGACCCGCGTTGCGGCATAATCGAGCTCGCGCTTCTGCGGCCACTTCGCCGGGTAGAAGCTGCCGCGCCAAGGCTCGTAGGTCCAGCCGCCAATACCGATTCGGATTGTCATGGTGCGCGATTATAGCGGCGATTCAGGACGGTTTGGTGTGCGATGTGGCGATGGTCGACACCGCCGATCGCCTCTGATATATCCATCACGGACACAGTGACGGGGGCGGGGGCACTCGGGTGTGGAACAGCTGACGTGGATCGTCGACGTCGCGGCGCGGGAGTCGATGCTGTTTGCGGCCACGGGGATCATGATCGGCGGAATCGATGATGCGCTCGTCGATCTTCTGTTCCTGTGGTTCGCACTGCGGCGCGGGGCCGGGCGCGACCCGGCTCTAGTCCTACAGTCACCGGTGTCGTTGGATCCGATGATCATTTTCGTGCCGGTCTGGGACGAGGCGGCGGTGATCGGGGCGATGCTGACGGCAGCGCTCGATCGCTATAACTGTCGCCGCTATCGCATCTATGTCGGCGTCTACCCCAATGACCCGCGGACGATCGCGGCCGTGGCCGATGTCGCGGCCAGGGATCCGCGGGTGCGGATGGTCATCGGCGCCGAGCCTGGTCCGACGACCAAGGCGGGGTGCCTGAACACGCTGTGGCAGGCCTTGTTGGATGACGAGCGGCAGCAAAATTTCCGGGCCTGGGCGATCGTGCTGCATGATGCCGAAGATGTCGTCCACCCACGCGAACTGGAGGCGTTCGATACGCTGATCGACGTCCATGACGTGGTGCAGCTGCCCGTGGTGCCGTTGATCCGCCGGGGATCGCTGGTGTCCGGCCATTATGCGGACGAATTTGCCTATGCGCATAGAGTCCATCAGCCGGTGCGTAATCGCATGGGCGCGGCGATGCCGCTCGCCGGTACCGGATGCGCGATCACCCGGACGATGATGGCTCGTCTGGCGGACGAGCGAGGCGGCGCGCCATTCGATGCGGGCAGCCTGACCGAAGACTACGAGATGGGGTTGCGGATCGCCGCGCTCGGCGGAAACGCGCATTTCGCACGCCTGCGCGACCCGGATGACGGCTCCTTGATCGCGGTTCGGGCGTATTTCCCGGATACATTGCGGGCGGCGTCTCGCCAGAAGGCGCGATGGATCGCCGGGATCGTATTGGCAGGATGGGACCGCATGGGCTGGGCACGATCCTCTGCCCTGTGCGACAATTGGATGCGGATGCGGGATCGGCGCGCGGTCCTATCGGTGCCGATCGTCGCCGTGGCCTACGGCGCGGCCCTGCTGTGGATTCTGGCGGGTCTTCTCCATCTTACGATGCAGATCGCGCCTCGCGGCGAGAGGCTCGCCCCCTGGATGACAATTGCAACCGCGATCCTGCTGATGTGGCGGCTGACCGTCCGTGTGACCTGCACCGCCAGCTGTCACGGCTGGCGTGAAGGAGGCCGGGCCCTGCCGCGGTTCCTGATGGCCAATCTGGTCGCGCTCTGTGCGGCGCCGCGCGCAATGGTGCAATATCTGCTCCTGCTCAACGGCCGGCACGTCGCGTGGGACAAGACCAGCCATGTCTTTCCGTCGTGGGCGGCAACAGGCGCGGCGTAAGGGGGCAACCCCTGTGGTTCGTCGGAGCGGTTCTGACGATGTGGGTGGCAGGACGCCTGCTGGCATTGTGGTTCGTACCGGGAAACGCAGCACCGACGCCGTCCGACACGGACCTCCCGCCCGAGAGAGCTATGCCCACAATCGGCGCCGCCGAGCGGAAAGACGAACTGAGGATCGGCGTCGCTCCACCGGCGGTCGCGATGGCCCACGGAGGCCTCAAGGCGCCGCTGCAAAGGGAGAAGGCTCCCCGCGTGGCGATTGATCGGCCGTCAAATAAACGCAAGACGGCGGAGTCGTCCGGTGAGCAAGGGCCGCTGGAGACCGAGAACGAGCCGACGCCAGCACCGCGGGCAAGACCGACCGAGGCGAACAGATTGGCTGGGACCGATGACATGCTTCCGAATGCACTGTCCCTCGCTTCGTCTACACCACCATTTAAACAGCGTATGCCGTTGCCATCGCAAAAGAGACTGGCCGGAAGTGTCTGGCTGGTGGCGCGAAGTGACTCTTCTCCCGTGATATCGGGGAGCCTGCTCGGCGGCTCGCAGGCGGGTGTGCGGCTGACCTATCGGGTTAGTGAGAGCCCACGGCTCGCTCTGTCCGCCCGGCTCGCAACGGCATTGGCAAGCCGCGGCACGGAGGGGGCAGTGGGATTGGATTGGCAGCCGATGCGTTGGCCGGTGCATGTGATCGCGGAGCATCGGATGGCGCTGGACCAAGGGCGGGGCGGCGCGACGCTCGGCGTGATCGGCGGCGTCGGACCGCAGACGGTCACCCCCAGCGTGACGATCGAGGGATATGCGCAAGCGGGCATCGTCGGTCGGCGTCGCCCCGATGGCTTTGCCGACGGATCGCTGCGGCTGACGACGCCCATCCGGGGCCGATCACGGTTCCGGTATCGCCGTGGGTCTCGGCGCCTGGGGCGGGGTGCAGCGCGACGCGGCGCGGCTGGATTTGGGGCCGACGCTCGCCATGACGCTGCCGGTCGGGCCGCGTCGGCTGCGTCTGGCGGCGGATTGGCGACAGCGGATCGCCGGCCGGGCACGGCCCGGGTCCGGGCCAGCAATTGGGCTGGGAAGCGACTTTTAGGGGTCGCGGGCGCTGCCCTGGCGCCTATAACGAAGGGGCATGGATCTGTACCTTCCGATCGCCAATCTCTCGGTCAACGCGCTGGTGATCGTGTTGCTGGGCGGAGGAGTCGGACTGCTGTCGGGGATGTTCGGCGTCGGCGGCGGCTTTCTGACGACGCCGCTGCTGATCATCTATGGTATCCCGCCGACGGTGGCGGCAGCCTCGTCGGCGAGTCAGGTGACCGGGGCGAGCGTGTCGGGCGTATTTGCCCATTTCCAACGTGGCGGTGTCGACGTGAAAATGGGCGGCGTGCTCGTCGCCGGCGGTATCGTCGGCAGCTTCGCGGGCGCCTGGATCTTCCGGCTGCTACAGGAGAGCGGCCAGATCGATACGGTGATCGGCGTCGTCTATGTGCTGATGCTCGGTTTCATCGGCTTCACCATGGCGCGTGAATCGATCGGCGCGATCCGTGCCAGCCGCGGCGGCGGCCGGCCACGGCCGCGCAAGCGCCGCCATCACCCGCTGGTCGCCGCACTGCCCCTGCGCACGCGCTTCTACGCCTCGGGCCTGTACATTTCGCCGCTGGCGCCGCTGCTGCTCGGCTTCTCGACCGGCATCCTGACCATCCTGCTCGGTATCGGCGGCGGCTTCATCCTGGTGCCAGCGATGATCTATTTGCTCGGCATGGCGACCAATGTCGTCGTTGGCACCAGCTTGTTCCAGACACTGTTCGTCACCGCGGCCGCGACGATGGTCCATGCGACGACGACCAAGGCGGTCGACATCGTGCTCGCCGCGCTGTTGCTGGTCGGATCGGTGACCGGCGCGCAGCTCGGCGCGCGTTTCGCGACGCGGGTGAAGCCGGAATATTTGCGGCTTGCGCTGGCGATCATGGTGCTGCTGGTCGGTACACGCATCCTGCTCGGCTTGGTCTGGCGGCCGGAGGATCTCTTCTCGGTCGAGCTGACATGAGGGCGCGTTTGCTGGCGCTCGCCGCGCCCATGCTGATGGCGCAGACGATACCCGCCGACAAACCAGTCCTGGTGCCCGATGTCTCGCAGCGCGACATCGAGATCGCCTATAGTTTCACCGGTGCCGAGCTCTTGCTGTTCGGCGCGATCCTCTATCCCGGCGGCCGGACGCCGCGCGGCGAGGCGCCGGCGGACATCGTCGTGGTGGTCAAGGGGCCGACCCAGCCGGTGTTGGTGCGGGAGAAGGAGAAGGTCGCCGGTATCTGGGTCAATGCCCACAGCCAGCGGTACAGTTCGGCCCCGTCATTCTATGCGCTCGCCTCCTCACGGCCGATCGAGCGAATCGTCGACGAGCGGACCCGCGCCATCTACGAACTCGGCCTTGGCAGCCTGCAATTGTCGCCGGGCGCGGGCACGATCAGTGCGGTGCAAGAGCGCTTCCAGCGTGGGCTGGTCGACCTCAAGCGACGCGGCGGCCTCTATGTCGAGGCGCCGCAGGCGGTGGAGATCACCGACGGCGTGCTGTATCGCGCGCGGCTGACGATCCCGGCACGCGTGCCGGTCGGGCGGTTCACCGCGGAAACCTTCCTGATCCGCGACGGCCGGGTGCTGGCGGCGGCGGTGCGCGACATCGATATTCGCAAATCGGGATTCGAGCGGTTCGTCGCGCGTGCGGCGGAGCGGTCCTCGATCCTGTACGGGCTGACTGCGGTGGCGCTGTCGGTGCTGCTCGGCTGGACGGCCGGGCAGATCGCGCGCCGGGTCTAGGCAGGCTTCCTCACCCAATTTTAATCGCTTGGTCGGCATAGCCTGCAATCGCACACCTATGAGGCGCGTCGTGATGAGTGAGATGCCGGGACCGCGAGCGTTCGACAATGCGGTACCGTTGGGCGGGGCCGCCGCGATCGGCGGCCTGGCGACGTTGACGCCGATCGGTTGCGTCACCGCGATCGCGGGCGCGAGCAGCCGCGTGTTGCTCGACCGGGCGGCGCTGGAGATCATCGCGCAGGATCCCGACCCCGTCGTCGCCACGGCCGGTCAGGTCGGCGGCCAGATCAAGATGCGGGTCGGCGGCATCTGGCTGATCGCCAATATCCGCGCCCTGGCGCTCGACCCCGGCAGCAACGAATGGGTGCGCGCCGACATCGATTTCCTCGGCGAAGGCGACGAGGAGCGGCTGACCGGCAAGCTGTACAACTTCCGTCGCGGCGTCACCCGCTATCCGATCCCGGGCGGCGAGGTCTTCCCGATCACCACCGCCGACCTGCGTCAGGTCTATTCCGCCGCCGACGTGCCGAATATCCAGATCGGCACCGTCTATCCGACCCGCGACGTGCGCGCCGCGCTGTACGTCGACGCGATGCTGGGCAAGCATTTCGCGCTGGTCGGATCGACCGGTACCGGCAAGTCGACCAGCGCCGCGCTGATCCTGCACCGGATCTGCGAACTGGCGCCGCAGGGCCATGTCGTGATGATCGATCCACATGGCGAATATGCCGCGGCGTTCCGCGGCACCGGCGCGATCTTCGACGTCAGCAATCTGGCGATGCCCTACTGGCTGATGAACTTCGAGGAACATTGCGAAGTATTCCTGACCAGCAGCGGTGCCGATCGACAGCTCGACGCCGACATCCTCGCCAAATGCCTGCTCGCCGCCCGCGGCAAGAATCGGCTGGGGCAGGAAATCGCCAAGCTGACGGTCGACGCGCCCATCCCCTATCTGTTGTCCGATCTGACCCAGTTCATCCAGGCGGACATGGGCAAGTTGGACCGGGCGGGCGATACCGCACCCTATCTGCGCCTCAAGACCAAGATCGACGAGATCAAGGCCGATCCGCGCTATTCCTTCATGTTCTCCGGCATGTTGGTCGCCGACACGATGACCGACTTCCTGGCGCGGATCTTCCGCATGCCGGGCGACGGACGGCCGATCTCGATCGTCGACGTGTCCGGCGTGCCGTCGGAGATCACCGCGGTGGTGGTCGCGGTGCTCAGCCGGATGACCTTCGACTATGCGATCTGGTCGCGCAACGAGCCGCAGCGGCCGATCCTGCTCGTCTGCGAGGAAGCGCATCGCTACATCCCGAGCGGCCGTAACGAACGGGGCTCGGCGGTCGGTCGCATCCTTAGCCGCATCGCCAAGGAAGGACGCAAATACGGCGTCAGCCTGGGACTGATTACGCAGCGGCCCTCCGATCTCGAGGAAGGCGTGCTGTCGCAGTGCGGTACGATCATCGCGATGCGCCTCAACAACGAACGCGACCAGGCCTTTGTGCGCGCGGCGATGCCGGAGGGCGCGCGCGGTTTCCTCGATTCGATCCCGGCGCTGCGCAATCGCGAATGCATCGTTTGCGGCGAGGGTGTCGCGGTTCCGATCCGCGTCAGCTTCGATGCGCTGGACGACGACAAGCGGCCGGCGTCGGGCGATCCGCTGTTCTCGCGACTGTGGCGCGAGACCGGTGGCGAGGACGGCATCCTGCAGCGCACCGTGCAGCGTTGGCGCGCGCAGGGGCGTTGAAACCCGCGAGTCTTGACACTTTTGACGCCTGAACGTTGCGTTTGCCGATCCGCCGGCATTGCGAATGTTGCTAATGCTGAGAAAGAGCCAGGTCGAGGCTACCAAGACCGGGTTGTGTAGGAAAGCATTCCGTCATGCCGGACTTGTTCCGGCGTCTACGCTTCCGCGTGGCAACCGGCTTGGGCATTTGCGCGACCGTGGGCCCCGGAACACGTCCGGGGTGACGGGGCAACGGGCGTAGAAGCGCCGAGCCCGCCCCTTCGTCAGCCCGTGTGAACGGCCCGGAGGCGGGCGACCCAGGCGTCGAAGCGGCGGCGCTCGGCACCCGACAGCGTCTCGGTGCTGGCGAAGGAGATCGAGCGCGGATTGATCGTCTGGCCGTTGCGCCAGACCTCCCAATGGAGATGCGGTCCGGTCGACAGGCCGGTCGAGCCGACATAGCCGATCACCTGGCCCTGATGGACGCGCTCGCCGCGCGACACGGCGATGCGGCTCATATGACCATAGCCGCTGGCGAGGCCGCCGCTGTGGCCGAGCTTGACGAAATTGCCGTAGCCGCCCGACCGGCCTGCCGACTGGACGACGCCGTCGAGCACGGCATAGATCGGCGAGCCGTAGCGCGCGCCGATGTCCATGCCCTTGTGCATCCGCATGAAGCCGAGCAGCGGGTGCATGCGCAGACCGAAGCTGGAGGTGACATGACCGGCGACGGGCATGCCCATGAACCCGTGGCGCTCGGTCTGTCCCTTGGCGTCGAACCAGGTGGGATGGTCGCCATCGGCACCGCCGTCACTGCCGCGTTGCCAGCGGACGAGCTGGAGCGTGCGCCGGCCCTGGTCGATGCCGGCGAACAGCAGGTTGCCGAGCCGGACCTCGCCGGTGGCGGCGCGCTCGCGCTCGACGATCAGGTCGAAATTGTCGGCGGCATGGACGTCGCGGCCGATCGACAGCCGTGTCGCCAGCGCCTTGATATAGCTTTCGACCACCCGCGCCGGCGCGCCCGCGGCACGGGCCGAGCGGTACAGGCTGCTGCCGACAAGGCCGTGGATGCGCAGCGGCGTCGAATCGATCGCGATCGGCTGGCGCGTCATCGCCAATTGGTCGCCGGCACGATTGAGCGTGACGTTGAGATCGAAGCGGGCGCGCATCGCCAGCTTCTCCAGCGGCCGCGCCACCGTCTTGGTCGGGCGACGGCCGAGCGTCAGCGCGATCCGCGTACCGGTCTGGATATCGTCGAGGTCGGTGGTCTGGGCGACCAAGGCGGCGGCCCGCTGCGCATCGCCGCGGCCGACGCCGGCACGCATCAGCACGCGATCGAGCGCGTCGCCGTCACCCAGCGTCGCGTTGAGTTCGACGATCGGCCGCTCCGGCGCTTCGGCGAGCGGCACGACGAGATCGTTGGCGGCCATGCGGTGGCCGGTGTCGGCGCCCCAGCCGAGCGGCGCGATCCCCTGCGCCCGCGTCTCTTCCCAGGCGGTGCCGGTCAGCGGCGCGGGGACGGCACCGAGCAGCGGCCGGCCGATACCGGGTGCGATCAGCCAGGCGCCGGCGGCCAGTGCGGTGCAGGTGGCGAGGCCACGCCACCAGTCGCGGCTGCCGATCCGGGCGCCGAGATCGGGAATCCAGTCGATCTCGGCCGCGGCGGCGAGCCAGCGGTCGATCGGCTTGCGCGGCGCGGCGAGGGGGCGGATGCCGGGCAAGGCCCGTGCGGTGGTGCCGCCGGCCAGTTCGATACCGGTTTCGTTGCGGAGAAACACGCGCGCGACGCCCTATGCCTACAAGAACTCAGCGCCGCGTTCCCCCCGGCGTGGGTCGCAGCGTTGTGCAGGCGAGATGCTAAAGTCAAATTAACCGGGGATTCCGGCGGGCTGCGCTGCGACGGGGCGTGTCGGCGGTGCGGCGGGGCGGGCGCTGGACGAGGCGCGGGGGCGAGTGCGTCCCGTCGCACCACAACGGCAGGTGCGGATAAGTTATTGCGCAGTGGCGGCAGAGCCCCGATGTTGGCGGCATGACAGGTGCCGTCACCGCGGTCCTCGGACCGACCAATACCGGCAAGACCCATCTCGCCGTCGAGCGAATGTGCGGCCATTCCAGCGGCATCATGGGCTTTCCGCTGCGCCTGCTCGCCCGCGAGGTCTATGACCGGGTGGTGCGGATCAAGGGGCCGGACCAGGTCGCCTTGGTCACCGGCGAGGAAAAGATCGTCCCGCCCAATGCGCGCTGGTTCCTGTGCACGGCGGAATCGATGCCCGAGCACGACGCCGCCTTCGTCGCGCTCGACGAGGCGCAGCTCGGCAGCGATCCCGAACGCGGCCATGTCTTCACCGACCGGCTGCTGCGCCGGCGCGGGCGCGAGGAGACGATGATCCTGGGATCGGAGACGCTGCGCCCGATGATCCGCGCGCTGGTGCCCGAGGCGGAGATCATCGGCCGGCCGCGCTTTTCGAAGCTGACCTATGCCGGCGCCAAGAAGATCAGCCGGCTGCCCAAACGGTCCGCGATCGTCGCGTTCAGCGCGGAGGAGGTCTATGCCGTCGCCGAGATGCTGCGGCGGTTGCGCGGCGGCGCGGCGGTGGTGATGGGGGCGCTCTCCCCGCGCACGCGCAATGCGCAGGTGGCGATGTTCCAGGCGGGCGAGGTCGACTATCTGGTCGCGACCGACGCAATCGGCATGGGCCTCAACATGGACGTCGCGCATGTCGCTTTCGCCGGACTCAACAAGTTCGACGGGCGGCGGCAGCGGCGGCTGACCGTCGCGGAGATGGCGCAGATCGCCGGCCGCGCCGGGCGGCACCAGCGCGACGGCACGTTCGGCGCGATCAGCGAGGACGGGCCGGGCGCCTTCCTGCCCGAAGAGGTGCTCAGCATCGAGGAGCATCGCTTCCGGCCGATCGAGCATCTCTATTGGCGCAATGGCGAGCCCGATTTCGGCAGCATCGACGCGCTGGTCGCCAGCCTGGAGCGGCGGCCGGAGCCGGGGGTGTTGATCGCCGCGCCGCAGGCGACCGATCTGGCCGTGCTCAAGCGGCTGGCGGACGAGCCGTGGGTGCGCGACCGGACGCGCAGCCCCGCGATGGTCAAGCGGCTGTGGGCGGCGTGCGGCCTGCCCGATTTCCGCAAGCTCGGGCTCGATCCGCATGCGCGCTTCGTCAGCCGGCTGTTCGGCTATCTGAGCGAGGGGCGGATGGTCGCGCCGCACCAATGGTTCGCCGACGAGATCGCGCGGCTCGACACGATCGCGAGCGACGTCGAGACGATCGCGGGACGGATCGCGGCGATCCGCACCTATGCCTATATCGCCCACCGGCCCGACTGGCTGGGCGAGCCGCAGGTCTGGGCGGAGCGGACGCGCAGCATCGAGGAGCGGCTGTCCGACGGCCTGCACGCCAGCCTGACGCAACGCTTCGTCGACAAGCGCACCACCGCGCTGATCCGCCAGATCGGCGCCGACGCCGGCGCGTTGCCGGTGACGATCGGGCCCGAGGGCGAGGTGCTGGTCGAGGATCATGCGATCGGCCGGCTCGACGGCTTCCGCTTTACGGTCGATCCGAGTGCGCGGGCGGGCGACCGAAGGCTGCTCCTCGCCGCGGCGGAGAAACGGCTGTCGGGCGAGCGCGGACGGCGTGCGGAGGCGCTGGTCGCGGCGACGGATGGCGAGCTGACGCTGACCGAGGCGGCGACGATCGCCTGGCGCGGCCATGCCGTCGCGCGGCTCGCCGCCGGTCCGTCGGTGGCGCGGCCGCAGCTCAAGCTCGATCGCGATCTCGACTGTCTCGACAAGGCGCAGCGCGAGGCGGTGCAGGCGCGGTTGCAGCGCTGGCTGGAGGCGATGCTCGCGCGGCAGCTGCCGGCGCTGGTCGCGCTGGCGGGGATCGCGCGCGACCCGGCGGCGACGCCGGCGCTGCGCGTCGTCGCGGGCGAGCTGGAGGCGGCGGGCGGGCTGGCGCCGCGGATTCTGCTGCACGAGCCGCTGACTGCCCTGGATGGCGAGGCGCGCAAGCGGCTGCGCAAGGCGGGCGTGACGATCGGTGCGCTCGACCTGTTCGACCCGCGATTGCTCAAGCCGGCGGCGGCGCGCTGGCGGCGGGCGCTGCTCGCGTTGCGCGGATCGGTGCCGCCGGTCGCGCGCGAGGGGGCGACCGTGCTGGCGCGCGGCACGCCGGGTGCGGTGCTGGGCAGCGGCTTCCGCCCGCTCGCCGGCCAGGCGGTGCGGGTCGACCTGGTCGAGCGGATCGCGCGGGCGGCGCATGACGCGCGCGAGGGGCGGGCACCGTTCGTGCCGGACACGGCGCTGGCCACCTCGATCGGGCTGGAGCCGGCGACGCTGGACCGGTTGATGGCGGAACTGGGCTTCCGACCGACGCGCGGCGGAACGCCGGGCTGGGAATGGCGTGGCCGGCGCGCGCCGCGGCGGGCGCCGGCACCGGCGGCGCCGCCGACCGGCGCCTTTGCGGCCCTGGCCGGACTGATGCGCCATGGGTGAGCGGGCGGGGGCTGATCGGGCGGGGACCGAACCGGCAGCATCGGGCGGTGCGATGCGGCTCGACCGGTTCCTGTGGTTCGCCCGGCTGGCAAAGACGCGGGAACGCGCGCAGGCGATCGCCTGCGATGGCCATCTGCGCATCGACGGCCGCGTCATCGATCGCGCGCACGCCCCGGTCCGGGTCGGCAATATCCTGACCTTCGCGCTGCACGGCGAGGTGCGGGTGCTGCGCGTCGAGTCGCTGCCGGCGCGTCGTGGTCCGGCCCCGGAAGCGCGCGCCTGCTATCAGGAGCTGATCGTCGCCACCGGTGCGAACGTCTCGCAGGCGGCGCGATCCGATTGACGCGGGCGGGAACGCGGCATAGCAGCCGGCCGTTCGTGATACTGGCGCCCATGGGTTGGGGCGCATGAGGGAGTCCCCATGACCTACGTCGTCACCGATGCCTGCATACGCTGCAAGTATATGGACTGCGTCGAGGTCTGTCCGGTCGACTGTTTCTACGAGGGCGAGAACATGCTCGTCATCAACCCGTCCGAGTGCATCGACTGCGGCGTGTGCGAACCGGAATGCCCGGCGGAGGCGATCCTGCCCGATACCGAAAGCGGGCTGGAACAGTGGCTGGAGCTCAACAGCACCTTCTCCGCGCAATGGCCCAACGTCACCCGCAAGCTCGACCAGACCCCGCCCGACGCCGATGCGATGAAGGGGGTCGAGGGCAAGTACGACCAGTTCTTCTCGCCCGAACCCGGCAAGGGCGACTGACCCGCACCGCGACCTGCGGTCGCCGCGAGAAAATTATGTGCCACCGGGGGATGGGGCAGCGACGCTGCCGCATCGCCACTGGTAATTTTGTTGCGAACATGTTAAATGGGTCCACGACGGGCGCGACATAGCGCGCTGCCCGCCGGGAGACGTTCGTACCAACCATCCTCGCGCCGTTCGGCTCCACGCGTTCCTGCGCGGACTGGCGGCTTTCTCCTGCGAGCGATGCGACTTGAGGAAAGGCCCGTTCATGGCTGCCAAGGCATTGTCCTTCGATGTCGGTGATTACGTTGTTTATCCGAAGCATGGCGTCGGCCGTGTGATCGAGCTGCAGAAGCAGGAGATCGCCGGGTGCAGCCTCGAGCTGTACGTGCTGCGCTTCGAGAAGGAGCGCATGACGCTGCGCGTTCCGACCAACAAGGCCGAGTCGGTCGGCATGCGCAAGCTGTCGTCGGACAAGACGATGCGCGAGGCGATGGAAACGCTGAAGGGCAAGCCCAAGGTCAAGCGCACCATGTGGTCGCGCCGCGCGCAGGAATATGAGGCGAAGATCAACTCGGGCGACCTCGCGTCGATCGCCGAGGTGGTGCGCGACCTGTTCCGTGCCGACGACCAGCCCGAGCAGAGCTATTCGGAGCGCCAGATCTTCGAGGCGGCGTGCAGCCGCCTGGCGCGCGAGCTCGCGGCGATGGAGCAGATCGACGAGCCCAAGGCGCAGGAGAAGATCCTGGACATCCTTCGCGCCGCCGCCGCGATCTACAACAAGGAGAAGGTGCCGGCCTGATCCGGCCGACCCGATTCCCCAACATCGTTCCGACGGATCAAGGCGGCCCCGAAAGGGCCGCCTTTTTCGTTTACGGGCGTAATCCGTTGTGTATTATGAAGATATAACAGACGGAGGATTTCGGACGATGCGTGGCCTGACCCTGCTCCTCATCGCGGCGGTGCCGCTTACTGCCGCCGCCGCCTATGAGCGCGATCGCGGCCCCGGCCTGCCGGCGCAGCGGCAGGGCAACACGTTGGTCTACCAGGCCCGCGACTTCGACGGCGTCGCGCTGGACGGCGCCGCGAATGTCGACGTCCGCACCGGCAGCGGCTGGTCGGTGCGCGCGGAGGGGCCGGCGGCGGCGTTCGCCAACTTCCGCGTCGAGCGCAAGGGCCGCGACCTGATCGTCGGGCAGCGCTACGAGGGGCGACGCAGCGATCCGCTCGAGCGGCAGATCACCGTCCACGTCACCATGCCGGCCGTCGCGAAATTGTCGCTGGGCGGATCGGGCCGCCTGCTGGTCGACCGGGTCAGCGGCAATGCGCTGGAGGCCAATCTGGGCGGATCGGGCAACATCGACGTCAACGATCTGCGCGTCCGCACCGCCGAGATCAATCTGGGCGGATCGGGGTCGGTCCATGCGGCGGGCGCGGTCGAGCAGCTGGAGGCGAACCTGGGCGGGTCGGGCAACATCGCCGCGCCGAACCTGCGCGCCGCCCGCGCCAGCGTGTCGATGGCGGGGTCGGGCAGCGTGCGCGCCACCGTCGCCGGCAGCGCGGACGTGTCGATGGTCGGCAGCGGCAACGTCGACCTAGGGCCGCAATCCCGGTGCCACGTCAGCAAGATGGGCAGCGGCAAGGTGCGCTGCGGCGGCTGACCGGTTGCCCTTGCCGACGCTCCCCATGTGTATTATTATGGCAATACACATGGGGAGATGAGACGTGCGGACGATCGCGATCCTGATGCTGGCGGGTGCGCTGGCCGGCTGTTCCAAGGACCGGCACGGCGGTGACGAGGTCGCGGCGAGCGGCGGCGGCACGACACGCACCTATACGGTCACCGATTTCAGCGGCATCGACCTGGCGGGCGCCGACGACGTCGACGTGCGGGTCGGCACCGGCTTCTCGGTGCGCGCGGAAGGGCCTGCCCAGGAGCTCGACAGCTTGCGCATCGTGCGCGACGGCGACACGTTGCGCATCGACCGGCACGAGCGGGCGCTGATCAGCTGGGGCAACAAGGGCGCCAAGGTCTTCGTGACGATGCCGCGGCTGACCGCGGCGACGCTGAGCGGATCGGGGACGATGACGGTCGACCGGATCGAGGGCGGCAGCTTCACCGCCGACATCAAGGGATCGGGCGACCTCGACATCGCCGCGCTGACCAGCAATCGCGCCGAGGTGGATATCCGCGGATCGGGCGACGTCCATGCCGCCGGCGCGGTGCAGCAGCTCACGGTATCGGTGGCCGGTTCGGGCGCCTTCGACGCCGCCGGGCTGAAGGCGCAGCGGGCGGATGTCGCGCTGCGCGGATCGGGCGACGTCCGCGCCGCGGTGACGGGCGAGGCGCGCGTCACGATGAGCGGATCGGGCGACGTCGACCTGGGCGCCGCGGCGCGCTGCCAGGTCGACAAAAAGGGTTCGGGCGAGGTCCGCTGCGGCCGCTGATCCGGGCCTTGCCGGAACGCGGCCCGGATGCGAGGCAGGCGTTATGATCCGTCCGCTCGCCGCACTCGCCCTGATCGTTCCCGCGCTGGCCCCGGCCGCCGCCGAGACGCGGCGGATCGGCGTCGGCAGCTTCGACCGGGTACGGATCGAGGGCGCGTATCGGGTGGCGATCACCACCGGCGCCTCGCCCGCGGCGACGATCGCGGGTGACGACGGCAATGGCGTCGACCTGCGCGCCGAGGGCGGCACGCTGGTGATCCGGCGCACCAGCCTCAATCAATGGGGCGAGCGCGGCACGACGGCGTCGGCGCCGGTGACGATCAAGCTGTCGACGCCGGCGCTGGTCGCCGCGTCGGTCGCCGGCGGCGCGGAGGTGACGGTGACGCGGATGCAGGGGCCGCGGATCGAGCTGGCGGTCGGCGGCGGCGGCGCCCTGACCGTCGACGCGGTGCAGGCCGACCAGCTCAACGCGCAACTGGTCGGCGACGGGCGGATCGCGCTTGCCGGGCGCGCCGGCGCCGCCCGGCTGACCGCGAGCGGGGCGGGCGCGATCGACGCGGCGAAGCTCGACGTCGGCGACCTGATCGCGACCCATCAGGGGCTCGGTCAGATCGCCGCGCGCGCGCGCTATTCGGCGCAGGTATCGAACGCCGGACTGGGCAGCGTGACCGTCGCAGGCAAGCCGAAGTGCCGGCTGGTCGGTCAGCCGTCGGGCACCGTCCAATGCGGGACCGGCGACTAGGCCGGTATCCGATCGGGCTGGCAGCCAGTCAGATCAGCGCGAGTTCGGTCAGCTTGCCGACCAATGCCGGGGGCAGGGCAGCCAGCCCGGTCGCGTCGCCGCCGAGGTCGGCGGGGGCGTCGGCGGCTTCCAGATAGCGCCAGCCCTGGTGCGCGCGCTTGGGGCGGGACTGCACCAGCACCAGCGCCGGATCGATGTGGATCGCGACGCGGCCGCCCTCTGCCTCGCCAAAGCCGAGGATCGGCGAACGCGCGACGAGCTGATGCTTGAGGATCCAGAACAGCGAGCCCTGGCCCGCCACCTCCTCGTGCCGCTTGGGCAGGTAGCGCGTGGTCAGGACGACGGGGCCGTCTTGCGCGCGCAGGCTCAATCGTTCGGCGAGATGGTCGACGCTCGCCGCGCCGAACGCGACCTTGGTAAGGTGAAGGGCCATGACGGGCGGATGTGGGGCGGCGGACGGGGGCTGGCAAGCCGCTGCGCCAGCTCGGAAACCAGTCGAGGCCGGCGTCGCGGCTTAGCCGCCCAGGCCCCATAGGGTGGCGAGGCCGAGGAACGAGAAGAAGCCCATCACGTCGGTCGCGGTGGTCACGAACACCGCGCTCGACACGGCGGGATCGACGTTCGCCTTGTCGAGCGCGACCGGCACGATCACGCCGACCAGCCCGGCGACGAGGCTGTTGATCATCATCGCCAGTGCGAAGACCAGCGACAGTTGCACATTGCCGAAGATGACGTAGCTGCCGACCGCGCCGACCATGCCGAGCGCGCCGCCGTTGCACAGAGCGATGCGGAACTCGCGGAACAGCATGCGCAACGTGTTGGAACTGGTCAGCTGGTTGGTGGCGAGCGCGCGCACCACCACGGCCAGCGTCTGGGTGCCGGCGTTGCCGCCGAGCGCGGAGACGATCGGCATCAGCACGGCGAGCAGCGCGAAGCGGCCGATCTCGCCCTCGAACAATTTGACCACCGAGGCGGACAGGATCGTCGCGCCGAGGTTGACCACCAGCCACGAGATCCGGCTACGCACGGTCAGCCGGATCGGCTCGTTGATGTCGCCTTCGCCCGCACCCGACAGGCGCAGCGCGTCCTCGCCGGCTTCCTGCTGGATGATGTGGACGATGTCGTCGACGGTGATCATGCCGACCAGCCGCTCGTCGTCGTCGACCACGGCGGCGGAGATCAGCGCATATTTCTGGAAGCGGAGCGCGACCTCTTCCTGGTCCATGTCGACCGGAATCAGCGTCTGTTCGCGCTTCATCACGTCGGACATGGCGATGCCGCGCGGCGTGCGCAGGATCCAAGACAATTGGCAGGTGCCGACCGGATGGTGGCCGGCATCGACGACGAAGATCTCCCAGAAATCCGTCGTCAGCTCTTCGTGACTGCGCAGGAAGTCGATGACGTTGCCGACGGTCCAATGCTCCGGCACCGCGATCAGCTCGCGCTGCATCAGGCGGCCGGCGGATTCCTCCGGATAGGACAGCGCCTCTTCGATCGCGGCGCGATCGTCGGGATCGAGCGCGCGCAGCACCGCGCGCTGCTCATCCTCGTCCATGTCCTCGATGATCGCGACCGCGTCGTCGGTATCGAGCGCGCTGGCGATGTCCGCGACCTGATGCGGCTCGAGCGCGTCGATCAGCGTCTCGCGGACGTAATCGTTCATCTCCGCGAAGACGTCGCCGTTCAGCTGGTCGGCGACCGCGCGGGCGAGGGGACCGCGATCCTCCTCAGGCACGATCTCGAAAAGGTCGGCGAGGTCGGCGGGGTGGAGCGGCTCGACGAGGTCGCGCGCTTCCTCGTCATTGTGGTCGCGGACCGCGTCGAGCACCGCATCGACGAATTCGGGGCGCAGCCGGTCGTCCTCGTCGAGTTCGGTCTCGCCGTCCTCGTCGACCACCTCGGGAAGTTCGTGCTCGCTCATCGCCGCCTCCCTCCGGTTCGCGCCGTCGCCGCCCTTAACCCTGCCGTATCCGATTTGCCAGCGGGCAGAAGCGACACTACCTCCCCGCCACCAACAAGAGGAGCCGATCATGGCCGACACCGACTACCAGACGCTGACGCTGACCCTCGACGGCGGCGACGTGACGATCCGCCTGCGCCCCGACCTGGCGCCGAACCACGTGCAGCGCATCGCGGAATTGGCCAATGAGGGCTTCTACGACGGCGTGCCCTTCCACCGCGTCATCCCCGGCTTCATGGCGCAGGGCGGCGACGGCGGCCGCGGCGACGGCACCGGCGGGTCGAGCAAGCCCAATCTGAAGCAGGAGTTCAATAAGGAGCCGCATGTGCGCGGCGTCTGCTCGATGGCGCGGACGATGGATCCCAATTCGGCGAACAGCCAGTTCTTCATCTGCTTCGACGACGCGCGCTTCCTCGACGGCCAATATACCGTCTGGGGCGAAGTGACCGACGGCATGGAGCTGATCGACGCACTGCCCAAGGGCGAGCCGCCCGCGAACCCGGGCAAGATCGTCAAGGCACGCGCGGAATAAGCGTCCCCGTCACCCCGGCGGTACGGCCGGGGTGACCCATTCCACGGGGCGTCCGACCGATTATTCGACGCCCAGCGTGCGGATCAGCCAATCGTGGAACAGCCGCACCGGCCGCTGTTGCAAGGCGCGGGGGCGGCAGACGAACCAATGGCTGTAGGGGCTGTCGACCTCGATATCGAACAGCCGGACGAGCCGCGGGTCGTTGGCGTTGCGGAAATGGCTTTCGTGCATGAAGGCGACGCCAAGCCCCTGCGCCGCCGCCTCCAGCATCAGCACGCCCGAATCGAAATAGTCGGTGGCAAGCGGCTCGACATCGGAAATGCCGATCGCGTCCCGCCAGGCAGAGATCGTCTCCGGCATCTCGCGATGGATCAGCGCGGTCAGCCGGGCGAGCTGTTCCGGCCGGGTGACGGGATTCGGGCCGTCGAGCAAGGTCCGCGCGCCGATCACATAGACGGAATTGCGATCGAGCCGCTTGGCATAAAGCGAGGGATCGATCTCCCGCGCCAGCGCGATCACCGCGTCGAGCCCTTCGCCGAGACGCGCGATGCCATGACCGGCGGTGTCGATGTCGAGATGCAGTTCCGGATGCGCCGCGCGCAAGCCGCCGAGGTGCGGGAACAGTCGTTGCGATGCATAGAGCGGCAGCACGCCGAGGCGCAGGCGCAGCACCTCCGTGGTGCCGGTCAGCGTCTCGACCGCGTCCGACAGCGCATCGAGCAGCGGCGCAAGCTGTCCGAGCAGCCGTTCGCCATCCGTGTTGAGGACCATCGCCTGATGGCGCCGTTCGAACAGGGGCCGATCGACGAACCGCTCGAGCGACTGGACGCGGCGGCTCAACGCCGGTGCGGACAAGGCCAGTTCGGCGGCTGCGGCCTTGACCGAGCCGAGCCGCGAAACCTGAACGAAGGCTTCGATCGCCCCCAGTGGCGGCAGCCTGCGCATTCCTTCCGACATCCTCCCGGCCGCGGCGTAGCAACACTTTGCTAACCGCGATTGCAACAGATGCAATCATAAGTGGCTTTCTTCGCACTTGCAACATGAGCACACGGACGGCAAACGGAGCGGGCCTTTCAGGCATCCTCTCCTAAAACTTTCACGGGCCGCTCCTTCGGGACGCGGCCCTTTTTTTGTCCGACACGCCTGCCGGCCGCGGTTCGCGGCGAGCACGCGGGGGCTCGCATCCGCGGAACCGGCTTCCTACCTCGCGCGCTTCGAACCGCTCGCGAGACAAAGGACTGCTCATGGCCGACGCCGAAACCCTCCAGCGCAAGATCCAGGTGGCGAACAGCCGCCCCGAGGATTCGGGCCGGGGTCTCGCGCATGTGCCGCGCAGCCTGATGGCGGCGCTGGGCATCGGCGAAGGCGACGTGATCGAGATCGTCGGCAAACAGTCGACGCCGGCCCGCGCGGTCGGTCCCTATCCGGAGGACGAGGGGATCGACGTGTTGCGCATCGACGGTCTGCAGCGCGCCAATGCCGGCGTCGGCGCGGGCGATTTCGTCGAGGTGCGCAAGGCCGAGTCAAAGCCCGCGACGCGCGTCGTCTTCGCTCCGGCGCAGCAGAATCTGCGGCTGCAGGGATCGACCACCGCGCTGAAGCGCACCTTCTTCGGCCGGCCGTTGTGCCAAGGCGACATCGTCGCCACCGCCGGACAGCAGCGCGTCACCAACATGCCGCCGGGCATCCAGCAGTTCATGAACGCCCCGGCCTATGCGCTGCAGGAGATCCGGCTGAGCGTCGTATCGGCGAGCCCCAAGGGTGTCGTCCATATCGACGAGAATACCGAAATCGAGCTGCGGCCCGAATATGAGGAGCCGCGCGACGCCCGCCGCGCCGACGTCACCTATGACGATATCGGCGGCATGGCGTCGACCATCGATCAGCTGCGCGAAATGGTCGAGTTGCCGCTGCGCTACCCCGAATTGTTCGAGCGGCTGGGCGTCGAGCCGCCCAAGGGCCTGTTGCTCTACGGCCCGCCGGGCACCGGCAAGACGCGCCTTGCCCGCGCTGTCGCCAACGAATCGGACGCGCAATTCTTCCTGATCAACGGGCCGGAGATCATGGGTTCGGCCTATGGCGAGTCGGAAGGGCGGCTGCGCGAGATCTTCGAGGAAGCGGCGAAGAGCGCGCCGTCGATCGTCTTCATCGACGAGATCGATTCGATCGCGCCCAAGCGCGGCAATGTGCAGGGTGAGGCGGAGAAGCGGGTCGTCGCGCAGCTGCTGACGCTGATGGACGGGCTAGAGGCGCGCGCCAATCTGGTGGTGATCGCGGCGACCAACCGGCCCGAGGCGATCGACGAGGCGCTGCGTCGGCCGGGCCGGTTCGACCGCGAGATCGTCGTCGGCGTGCCGGACGAGCGCGGCCGGCGCGAGATCCTCGGCATCCACACCCGCGGCATGCCGCTCGGCGACAAGGTCGACCTCGCCGAACTGGCGCGTACCACCTATGGTTTCGTCGGTGCCGACCTCGCGGCGCTGACCCGCGAGGCGGCGATCGAGGCGGTGCGGCGGATCATGCCGCGCCTCAACCTCGAGGAGCGGACGATCCCGGCCGAGGTGCTCGATACGCTGTCGGTGACGCGCGAGGATTTCCTCGAGGCGCTGAAACGCGTCCAGCCGAGCGCGATGCGCGAGGTGATGGTCGAGGCACCGCGCGTCCGCTGGGAGGATGTCGGCGGTCTCGACAAGGCGCAGGAGCGGCTGAAGGAAGGCGTCGAGCTGCCGCTCAAGAATCCCGACGCGTTCCGCCGCCTTGGCATCCGTCCGGCCAAGGGCTTCCTGCTCTACGGGCCGCCGGGCACCGGCAAGACGTTGCTCGCCAAGGCGGTGGCGCGCGAGGCGGAGGCGAATTTCATCGCCACCAAGTCGAGCGACCTGTTGTCCAAATGGTATGGCGAGAGCGAGCAGCAGATCGCCCGCCTGTTCCAGCGCGCGCGGCAGGTCGCACCGACGGTGATCTTCATCGACGAGCTCGATTCGCTGGTGCCGGCGCGTGGCGGCGGGCTGGGCGAACCGCAGGTGACCGAGCGGGTGGTCAACACGATCCTCGCCGAGATGGACGGGCTCGAGGAGCTGCAGTCGGTGGTGGTGATCGGCGCGACCAATCGCCCGAACCTGGTCGATCCCGCGCTGCTGCGGCCGGGGCGGTTCGACGAGCTGATCTATGTCGGCGTGCCGTCGCAGGACGGGCGGCGGCGCATCCTCGAAATCCAGACGCAGAAGATGCCGCTGGCCGGCGACGTCGACCTCGACGCGATCGCGGCACGGACCGATCGGTTCACCGGCGCTGATCTCGAGGACGTCGTGCGCCGCGCCGGCCTGATCGCGTTGCGCCGCTCGGTCAACGCGCGCGAGGTGTATCAGGGCGACTTCGAGGAGGCGCTGGGCGAGGCGCGGGCGAGCGTGACGCCGGAGATGGAGAAGGATTACGCCGAGATTGCCGCGCGCATCAAACAGGATGCCGCCGCGATCCAGCCGATCGGCTTCGCCTTTCCGCAGCGCAAGGACGGCTAAAGGTCGCTGTCGCCCTCCCCGGCCGGGAGGGCATGGCGGGCGATCGCCGGTCCGCGATAGCTGCGCGTCACCGAGGCGACGGTGACGGTATAATCGTCATACCAGCGCTGCCGCCCCGCCGCGCGCGTCGCCATATGATCGGGATGGTCGCGCCAGGCGATCGCCGCCGCCTCGTCCGCCCAATAACTGACCGTGATGCCGTGACCGGCGGCGTCGCGCACGCCGTCGACGCCGCGATAGCCGGGCTGCGCCGCGGCGAGCGTCTCCATCCTCTCGGCGGCCAGACGATAACCCTGTTCGTCCAGGCCGTTGCGGCGCGATACGAAGATCACCGCGACCTGCCCCCGCCGCTCGTCCATCATCATTTCCCCTCGATCGGGCGACGCCGCGGTTGAGCCCGGCGCAACCTGTGGTCTTGCAACGTGTTTCAAATTCGTGGCAACGGAAGGTTTCGCCTCGCCCGCGTCGCCCGGGACCTTCTACGAGACCAAGGAAGCCGATGAACAGTCCGATCACCGCCGCCCGGCGCTCGCGTACCCGCCCGGCGGGTGTTCCCAGTCCCGTGACGATGTTCTTCCAGGGCTTCCTGAAGCATCCGGTGATGGTCGGATCGATCATCCCGTCGTCGGACCGGCTGATCCGCAAGATGCTGGGCCCGGTCGACTGGTCGGCGTGCAAGCTGTTCGTCGAATACGGCCCCGGCGTCGGCACCTTCTGCCGCCCAATCCTGGAGCGGATGGCGCCCGACGCGATGCTGATCGCGATCGACACCAATGCCGACTTCATCCGCTATCTCGACCATACGATTACCGATTCCCGCTTCGTCGCGGTGCACGGTTCGGCGGCGGACGTGGAGCGGATCGTCCGGGAACACGGCCATGAGCAGGCGGACTATGTGCTGTCGGGCTTGCCCTTCTCGACCCTGCCGGCCGGCGTCGGCCCGGCGATTGCGGCGGCGACGCAGCGCGTGATCCGCACCGGCGGCGCCTTCCTGGTCTATCAGTTCTCGCCCAAGGTGAAGGACTTCCTGACCCCCCATTTCGCCAACATCGATCACGACATGGAATGGTGGAACGTGCCGCCGGCGCAATTGTATTGGGCGTGGAAGGGCTGATCCGGTCCTTTTTTCCGTCAGTATTGCTGGATTTCATTCTGCCCTAGATCAGTGTTATCCGTCCGTTATGGATGGACTTGTCGAACGGCCCGCCTTGTTCCTGCACGACGCCGCGATCCGGCGCGGCATGGAATTGATGATGATCGCGCACGCGCGCTTCGTGCGTGCGGCGGATTGCAAGCTCGCCGAACGCGGGCTTGGTCGCGCCCACCATCGCATGCTCTACTTCGTCGGGCGGCGGCCGGAGATCAGCGTGCGCGACCTGCTGGCGCTGCTCGGCATCACCAAACAGTCGCTGAGCCGCGTGATGCGCGACCTGCTGGATCGCGGGCTGGTCGACTTGCGGCAGGACGAGCAGGACCGGCGCAGCCGGCTGCTGTGGCTGACCCCGGCGGGCGAGGCGCTGGAGGCGGAGCTCTACGCCGAACAGCGCGACCGGATGGCCGAGGCCTATGCCGCTGCCGGCCGCGAGGCGGTGACCGGCTATTGGACGGTGCTGGAAGCGCTGATCCCCGAGGCCGAGCGGGCGGAGGTCGCCGCGCTGGGACGGTGAGGCGCGTCAGTCCTCGTCGATGCCGAAGTTGAGGCCGCGCGACAGCGACGGATCGACCACCGCGATCAACAGATAGGCGCCGAACTGGCGCAGCCGCTGGAACCAGCCGGTCGCGGCACGATACCGGTCGGGGGTGATCGCCTCGGATCGCGCGACCTCGCCGTCGACATAGCCCCGGACATGGTCGGCGAAGGCCGCATCCTCGATCCGGAGCATCAGCTCGAGGTTGATGAACAGGCTGCGCATGTCGAAATTGGCGGAGCCGACATAGACCGCGTCGTCGATCACGTAGAGTTTGGTGTGCAATTTGGTCGGCTGATATTCGTAGATCGCGACCTGTTTGCGCAGCAGGCCGGCGTAGGTGAAGCGCGCCGCGGCGATCGTCGCCTGATTGTCCGACTTGGCGGCGGTGACGATCCGCACCGTCGCCTGGCGGCGGCCGGCGCGGTCGAGCCGGCGCAGCATCGTCGGCGACGGGGTGAAATAGGCGGCGATGATGTCGATGTGCCGGCCATGGCGCATGTCGTGGCGGACGGCGCGCGCCCAAGGCGACAGCCGCCGCGTCGGCCCGCCGATCAGCCAGCGGATCGGCCCGCTCGTCTCGCTCCAGCGCGCCAGCGCCCGGTTGAGGTGGCGCAGCTTGCCGCGATCCTGCTGCGTCCAGTCGTGCAGCGCGTCGAAATAGCCGGCCAGCCGCGCCGCCGCCGGTCCCTCGACCAGCAGGCCGAGATCGCGCCACGCCTGATCGGCGGGGGTGCCGAAATAATCGTCCTCGACGTTGAAGCCGCCGACGATGATCCGCGCGCTGCCTTCCGCATCGGCGAGCGCGAGCTTCTGGTGGTTGCGCAACAGATAGCGACGGCCGAAGCGCGGCAGGAAGCGGCAAACCGAAATGCCGACGTCGCGTAGCGGCGCGAAGAAGGCGGGATCGTCGTGGCTGCCGAAGCCGTCGACGATCAACGCGACGCGTACGCCGCGCCGTGCGGCGGCGATCAGCGCGGCATTGACCCGCCGTCCGGTCGCATCGTCGGCATAGATGTAATAGAGGATGCGCAGCGAGGATCGCGCGCCGTCGATCAGCGCGAGCAGCGCGTCGAGCCGGCGCGGCCCGGTGTCGAGCAGGGTCAGTCGGTTGCCGTCGACGGTGAAGATTGGCTGGGCGTCGGGAGCGTCGGGCGGATCGGCCATGGTGCGGGTCCCGGCAAGGCGAGGGTGGGAGATCAACGATGCTGATCGCGATGATGGTGCAGGCGGCCGTACCCAACGCGGCGGGGTTCGACCATCCCTGGTTGCGGATCGGGCGCAGCCCCGCCCTGAGCGGGCCGAGCGAGGAGGTGGTGGTGGTCCGTACCACCGTCGGCGACGTGGCGGGGCGGCATCCCATCGATCGCCTCCGCCTGATCCGTAGGAACCGGGGCGGCGGACACGTCGCGACGCACACGTTCCTGACCGATTCGCGGGCCTGTCCCGCCGCGGCGCGACTGCCGGCGGACGTCGAGGCGATGCCGATGCCGCACGCGGTGTCGCCCGACAGCCCCACCGACATCGTCCTCGATGGCGTGGGCTATAGCGTGACGGTCGAGGCGAGCTATGGCGACATGGGCGGCCTGACCACGTTCGAATCGAACCTCGACACGCCGCTCGCCGCCTGGGTCGACACGCGGCTTGCTGCGCTCGCGCCCTGCTGGAAACCGGCCTGAACGCGGTTTCTTTGACTTCGCCGGCCGGCGCTGCTAACGGGCACGCTTTCCATCATCGAAACTTGCGAAGGAAAGCGTCCATGGCGCGCGTCACCGTCGAGGATTGCGTCGACAAGGTCCCCAACCGCTTCGATCTCGTGCTGTTCGCCGCGCAGCGCGCGCGACAGATTTCGGGCGGCGCCGAGCTGACGCTCGACCGCGATCGCGACAAGAATCCAGTGGTCGCGCTGCGCGAGATCGCCGAGGAGACGGTGCGTCCCGACCAGCTCGAGGAATCGGTGGTCGGCAGCCTGCAGCGCGTCCAGATCGACGACGAGGACGAGGCGGATGCGATCGGATCGCTGTCGGCCTCGGCCGAGGCGCTGCGCCTGACCGCGGCGGCACCGCCCCGCAACCAGAATCTGGGCGCCGATTACGACGGCTGATCCCGCCGCCTGCATACGGGCCGGCTGATCGAAGGGGGGCTGCGGCATGCCGCGGCCCCCTTTTCCTATCCGCCGTCCCTCGACAGATCGGGCCCGAGCGGACATCTTTCGGTCATGAGCCATGCGCCCCGACTCGACACGCCGCGTCTGGTCCTGGAAGGCCATCGCGGCGACGACCTTGATGCGCTGGCGGCGATGTGGCTCGACCCGGCGGTGTTCGGCGGCATCGGCGGCCGTCCGCGCCCGCGCGAAGAGGTGTGGATCCGCCTGCTCCGCTCGGTCGGCACCTGGACGATGTTCGGCTATGGATCGTGGGTGGTGCGGAACCGCGCCGGCGACCGGGTGATCGGCGAGGTCGGGTTGCTGGAATCGCGTCGCGACCTCGTGCCGCCACTCGCCGTACCGGAAATGGGCTGGGTCATGGCCTCTGAGGTCCATGGTCGCGGATTGGCGCACGAGGCGCTCGACGCGGTGCTCGGTTGGTGTGATGCGGGACGCATCGCCCGGACGACGTGCATCATCGCACCCGACAACGCCGCCTCGCTGCGCCTCGCCGATAGGGTCGGCTATCGGCCGATACGCGACGCGGCCTATCACGATCGCACCGTCGTCGTGCTGGAACGGTGATCCGCCTGGGGGCGGGGGATCGACGCGGCGCCTTGCCCCGGCCCCGCCGGCTCGCGATCGAACGCGACTTGTCGGGGCGGTTGCTGTAGAAGCGGCGCATGCTCGTCCTGCTCCTCTCCGCGCTGGCGATGACGGCGATCGTCGGCGTCCGGTATCTGATCGTCTCGGGCGCGTTCGCCGCCGCGACGCGGGTACGGCATCCGGGCCTGTACCATGGCCTCGATACGCAGATGCGCCGCGAGATCGGCTGGAGCCTTGCCTCCGCGGCGATCTACGGCATTCCGGCCGGGATCGTCGCCTGGGGCTGGCAGCATCATGGTTGGACGCGGATCTACAGCGACGTGCATGCGCGGCCCTTATGGTACGTGCCGGTGTCGGTGCTCGCCTATCTCGTCGCGCACGACAGCTGGTTCTATTGGACGCATCGCTGGATGCATCGGCCGGCGGTGTTCCGCATGGCACATGCGGTGCATCACGACAGTCGGCCGCCGACCGCCTGGGCGGCGATGGCCTTCCACCCGATCGAGGCGGTGACCGGCGCTGTGGCAATTCCGCTACTGGTCTTCGTGATTCCGATCCACGTCGGCGCTTTGGGTTTCGTGCTCGGCGTCATGACGGTAATGGGGGTGACCAACCACATGGGATGGGAAGTGTTTCCCAAGTTCATGTGGCGCGGGCCGCTCGGGGGCTGGCTCATCACGGCAAGTCATCACCAGCGTCACCACGAGTTGTACGGGTGTAACTATGGTCTCTACTTCCGCTTCTGGGATCGTCTGTGCGGCACCGACCGCGGCGTCGGCGATTTCGATCGGGCCCATGCCAAGGCGGCGCGCCGCCGCGACGCGATCGCGCCGGATGCTGGCACGGATCGGCGGCGCCATGGCGGCGGCGAGCCTGATCGGCGCGGCGCCGGTCGCGCGGCTTGACGTCGCGGTCGATCAGCTCCGCTCCGCCAAGGGGTTGATCCGCGTCTGCCTGACCGCGGACCCCGACAATTTCCCCGCCTGCGTCGACGATGCCGATGCGGTGACCCGTTCGGTGTCCGCCGGCGTCCATGCCCTCACCTTCGAAGGCCTGCCGCGTGGCAGCTATGCGATCGCGGTGATCCATGACGAGAATGGCAACGCCAAGCTCGACACGATCGCCGGCATCCCGCGCGAAGGCTTCGGCTTCTCGCGCAATCCGCCGATCCGCTTCGGTGCGCCCCGCTTTGCCGCGGCGCGCTTCACCATCGCGAGTGATGCAGATCGGCAACAGATACGGATGCGCTACATCCTCTAGTCAAAAGGACGGGATCGTTCCGGTGTGTCGCGGCGTTTCGCGGCCGTAACATACCGGAGTTTGGGTCTTGTCCCGTTTGCTGATCGCGCCCGCGGCGCTTCTCGCCCTGCTGTCCACGCCTGCCTTCGCGCAGGATACCCAGCTGCCCCCCGCCGATACCGGGGCGGTGACGCAGCCGGCGGCGGACATCGACCTCGATCGCGACACGGTCACCGCCGGTGTCGTCGCGGTCTACCTGCCCGATTACGAAGGCTCGAACCATTATCGCTGGACCGGCGCGCCGGCGGCGATCGGCTCGGTCAAGGGCTTCGCCTTCACGCTCGCCGGCAATCGGGTCAGCGTCGACCTGATCCCCAACCCGCCGGGGCCGAAATGGGATATCCAGGCCGGCCCGATCGCGCTGGTCAATTTCAACCGCACCACGCTGTCGCAGATCGACGATCCGCGCATCCGCGCGCTCGGCAAGCTTGACACCGCGATCGAGCTCGGCGGCTATGTCGGCATCGGCAAGACCGGCGTGATCACCAGCCCGTACGACAAATTGTCGGTGTCGGTGAGCTATCGCCACGACGTCAGCGGCGTTCACGATGCCGGCATCTGGCAACCGACGGTGAATTATTTCACCCCGCTCAGCCTGAAGGCGGCGGTCGGCCTGTTCGCCTCCGCCGAGCGGGCGGAGCGCGGCTATGCCCAGACCTATTTCGGCATCACGCCGGCACAGAGCGTGGCCAGCGGCTTCACCACCTACAGTCCGCGCGGCGGATGGAAGAACTGGGGCGTTGGCGCGCTCGGCACCTATTCGCTGACCGGCAATCTGCTGCACGGCGTCAAGCTGGTCGCCGGCGGCACCTATCGCCGGATGCTCAACGATTTCGGCAACAGTCCGGTGACCCGCATCGCCGGGTCGAAGAATCAGTGGCTGGGCGCGGTCGGCCTCGCCTACACCTTCTAAGCCAAGGGCCGGCGCGGCTTGCCGCCGTGTCGGCCGCACCGTCACGGTTCACCGCGGGACCGCTCGGCCGGTCGCGTTATGGGCGTCGCCGCAGGCATCCTTTGCCCGGATCGAAGCGTACTTGCATCATGCAGAGCGGATACCGGGCCGACACCGTCGGTTCAGCGGCATTCGTCCTGCATCCGGAGCCTGCGACGGCATTCCCCCCTCCGTCGGTCGCGCGCGCCGATGGGTTCTCCCGCCGGCCATGGCGGGAGGACCCATGCACGCAGGAGGAGGGGGGCGGCGGCATGACGGACCAGCAGGCTTGACGTGTCGTCGCCGATCAGGAACGGCAGTGCGCGACGGCGGCGCATTGCCGTGTCAGGCGTGAAGGGGAGAACCCGAGTAATGACCGACAGCATGGATCTGACTCAGGCGCTCGACGCCCGGGCCCAGCGGCGCGAGGAACGGCGCGCCTTCTTCAAGTCCGCGCTCGGCGCGGTGGCGGTCGGCGCGGCGGGTGCCGCGACGCTCGGCCTGGCCAACGAGGCGGCGGCGCAGACCACGACGCTGACCGATGCCGACGTGCTCAACTTCGCGCTCAACCTCGAATATCTCGAGGCGCAATTCTACAGCTTCGCTGCCAACGGCGTCGGCCTCGACAACAGCCTGCTGACCGGAACCGGCACGCAGGGTGCGGTGACCGGCGGGCATGCGGTGGATTTCGCCGGCACGTCCGGCGGCCTCGCCGATCCGATCATCGGCCGCTACGCGCGCGAAATCGCCGCGGACGAGGCGGCGCACGTCGCCTTCCTGCGCTCGGCGCTCGGTTCGTCGGCGGTCGCCATGCCGACGATCGATCTGTCGGTCGGTCCCAACAGCGCCTTTTCCAAGGCCGCAGTGGCGGCGAAGATCATCACCACTGGCCAAACCTTCGATCCCTATGCCAGCGTCGAGAACTTCCTGCTCGGCGCCTTCATCTTCGAGGATGTCGGCGTCACCGCATACAAGGGCTCAATCGCGCTGATCACCAACAAGACCTATATCGAGGCGGCCGCCGGCATCCACGCGGTCGAGGCCTATCATGCCGCGACGATCCGCCAGGAACTGTACCGCAAGGGCATCCAGACGCCGAACGCCAATCTGATCACCTGGGCAGGCGGCATATCGGACGCGCGCGACAGCCTCGACGGCGGCACCGACATCGATCAGGGGATCGCCACGGCGACGACGACGATCACCAATGCCGACAGCACGACGACGACGCTCAACGTGTCGAACATCGTGCCCACCGACGCCAACGGCATCACCTATTCGCGCTCGGCGGCGCAGGTGCTCAATATCGTCTATCTCAACAGTGCGGCGGTCTCGTCGGGCGGGTTCTTCCCGAACGGCGTCAACGGCACGATCAAGACCAGCGCGGCTTCGGCCTGACGACCGGCACAGTGGAGTAATCGCAATGACCGACTTCTCGACCAACGCCGTGCTGGATGCGATCGAAGCCCGCCGCGCCGAACGCCGCACCTTCCTGCGCTATGCCGGCGGCGCTGCTGCGGCGACCGGCGGCCTGTCGCTGCTCGCCGCCTGCGGTGGCAGCAGCACCGGTAACACGCCGACGCCGACGCCGTCCGCGACCAGTGCCGCCTCCGACATCGACGTGCTCAATTTCGCGCTCAACCTCGAATATCTCGAGGCGCAATTCTACAGCTATGCCGCGTACGGCACCGGTCTTGCCGCGACGTCGACGACCGGCGTCGGCACCCTCGGCACCGTCACCGGCGGCGCCAAGGTGACCTTCAGCGACGATCTGGTCGCGCAATATGCACGTGAGATCGCAGCGGACGAGGCGGCACACGTCAACTTCCTGCGCAGCGCGCTCAACGGCGCGCAGGTGGCGATGCCGGCGATCAACATCGGCGGCGACGCGACCGGCGCCTTCACCCTGGCGGCGCGCGCCGCCGGTCTCGCCGGGCCGAACGACACGTTCAATCCCTATGCCAACGACGTCAACTTCCTGCTCGCCGCCTTCCTGCTCGAGGACGTCGGCGTCACCGCCTACAAGGGCGCCTCGCCGCTGATCAACAGCAAGATCTATCTCGAGGCGGCGGCCGGCATCCTGGCGGCGGAGGCCTATCATGCCGGGCTGATCCGCTCGGTGCTGTACCGCAAGGGCGTCGACGCCACCGCGATCTTCGCCAGCGCGACGGCGATCAGCAAGGCACGGGACAGCCTGGACGGATCGACCACGCTCGACCAGGATATCGGCACCGCTTCCGTGGCGAACATCACGCCGGCGGACAGTAATGCGATCGCCTTCAGCCGCTCGACCGGCCAGGTGCTCAACATCGTCTACCTCAACAAGGCGCAGGTCAGCTCGGGCGGCTTCTTCCCGAGCGGGATCAACGGCAACATCCGCACCTCGGCCAGCAACGGCTGATCCGCGCTACCGCCGCGACGATGCGAAGGGCCGCCCCCGTACCGCGCGGCCCTTTTCATTTGGCGTGCGCCCGCGACGCGCGTACAAGGCCCCATCCCCGGGGGAGCGCCGATCCGCGCTTGAGAGGGAGGCAGGAGCCTCCGACCCGCCGAACCTGATCCGGCTGACACCGGCGTAGGGAGGGCGCAGATGTCGAAGAGCCGGTCCGGGGGACCGGTGTGCATCGAAGCCGCTCCTTGCGATAGCAAGGAGATGCGCACCATGGCCGACATTCCCGCCCGTACCGAGATCGGCGTCACCACCGGCCCGATCCGGGGATCCAAGAAGATCCACGTCGGCGCGCTGGGTGTCGCGATGCGCGAAATCCACCTCGATCCGTCGAGTGGCGAGCCGCCGTTGCGCGTCTATGACACCAGCGGCGCCTATACCGATCCCAACGCCCGCATCGACATCATGGCCGGCCTGCCGCAGCTGCGCCGCCAGTGGATCGAGGCGCGCGGCGACGTCGAGAGCTACGACGCGCGCGAGGTCAGGCCGGAGGACAATGGCCAGCTCGGCCCCGACCGTTCGGGCGGCGTGCCGCAATTCCCCAATGCCGTGCGCCGTCCGCTGCGCGCCAAGCTCGGCGCCAACGTCAGCCAGATGCATTATGCCCGCCGCGGCATCGTCACGCCCGAGATGGAATATGTCGCGACCCGAGAGAACCTGGGCCGCGAGATGCTCCGCGACTATGTCCGCGACGGCAACAGCTTCGGCGCGGCGATCCCCGATTACGTGACCCCCGAATTCGTCCGCGACGAGGTCGCGCGCGGCCGGGCGATCATCCCCAACAACATCAACCACCCCGAATCCGAGCCGATGGCGATCGGCCGCAACTTCCTGGTCAAGATCAACGCCAATATCGGCAACAGCGCGGTCGCCAGCAACGTCGCGACCGAAGTCGACAAGCTGGTCTGGGCGATCCGCTGGGGCGCCGACACGGTGATGGACCTGTCGACGGGCCGCAACATCCACGACACGCGCGAATGGATCATCCGCAACAGCCCGGTGCCGATCGGCACGGTGCCGATCTATCAGGCGCTGGAGAAGGTCGGCGGCATCGCCGAGGACCTGACCTGGGAGATCTTCCGCGACACGCTGATCGAGCAGGCGGAGCAGGGCGTCGACTATTTCACCATCCATGCCGGCGTGCGGCTGCCCTACGTGCCGCTGACCGCCAAGCGCGTCACCGGCATCGTCAGCCGCGGCGGCAGCATCATGGCGAAATGGTGCCTGGCGCACCACAAGGAGAGCTTCCTCTACGAGCGCTTCGACGAGATCACCGAGATCATGAAGGCCTATGACATCGCCTATTCGCTCGGCGATGGCCTGCGCCCCGGATCGATCGCCGACGCCAATGACGAGGCGCAGTTCGCCGAACTCTACACACTCGGCGAATTGACCAAGCGCGCCTGGGAGCAGGACGTGCAGGTGATGATCGAAGGCCCCGGCCACGTGCCGATGCACAAGATCAAGGAGAATATGGACAAGCAGCTGGAGGCGTGCGGCGAGGCGCCCTTCTACACGCTCGGGCCGCTGACCACCGACATCGCGCCCGGCTACGACCATATCACCAGCGGCATCGGCGCGGCGATGATCGGTTGGTACGGCACGGCGATGCTCTGCTACGTCACGCCCAAGGAGCATCTCGGCCTGCCCGACCGCGACGACGTCAAGGTCGGCGTGGTGACGTATAAGCTTGCCGCCCATGCCGCCGATCTCGCCAAGGGCCACCCGGCGGCGAAGCTGCGCGACGACGCGCTGAGCCGCGCCCGCTTCGAATTCCGCTGGCGCGACCAGTTCAACCTGTCGTTGGACCCGGAGACGGCCGAGCAATATCACGACCAGACGCTGCCCGCGGAAGGCGCCAAGACCGCGCATTTCTGCTCGATGTGCGGGCCGAAATTCTGCTCGATGAAGATCACACAGGAAGTTCGGGACTTTGCCGCGAAGCAGAATGCGCCGGTAGAGAGCTTCGTCGCGGCCGAGGAGGCCGAGGCGGGGATGGCGAAGATGAGCGTGACGTTCCGCGAGAAGGGTGGGGAGGTTTACCTGCCGGCGGCGGAGTAGTTTCTGCTACTTCAGCATCGACGATCGCTGTTCGATACCACGATATGCGGCCGGAAGCGGATGCGCTTCCGGCCAATAACCCAGCCCCTTCAAACTGATGAAGCGGCGTGACCGCCAGAGGTTGGTCCCGAAGACCTTAGCCTTGTCGGTACCAGGAAATTCAAAGCCATCCCGCTCTAGGCGGGTCATTAACTGGCTTCTGGAGAGAGGCTTTTCCTCGGCAAGGATCAGCCGTTCGGCAGCATCAAAGAGCGCGCTGTTATCGACAGCGGCACGACGACGCCTTGGACTCGATGGCGGCACCAACTCCAGTTGATAATTATCGGAGCCTAGCCGCCGAGTGCTGGACTCCAGCCGCTCATGCTCGGTTATGAGGTTTTCCACGAGGGCAAGCTCCCTCCGAAGCCGCTCCCGCCGCTCATATGCAAGACGCAGAAACTCATCCATGGCCTCGCCTTTGCAGATACCGGTTAAATAAGTCTTAAAAAGTGCACTCAGGCAAGATAAATCGGAGTCCAGAGTGTTGCATGCGAGTGCTGTTAGCCGTATGGAACGATCGGGAACGCAGAATCAGAGGAGGTGCGATAGCTAAATGCCGGTCCGGCAGTGCCGGAAACGAAGAAGGCCGACCTTACGGCCGACCTTCCCGAAACTTCTCCGTCGGAGCGACGCGAAGCATCCTGTGAGAGGGCTCGAATCGCACGCTCCGACGGAGGGGTCAACCCCCACTCTTCTGATGGAGACGTTCCATGGCCGATAAGGCAATGCGTGACGACGGAAAGACCTATATCTTCCGTCAGTGCATCACGCTTCGGAACGGGACGCGGATCTGCAAGCCTAAAGGGCAAGCCTTCCGCATCCCTGTGAACGACAACGAACCGAATTAATACGATGCCGGCGGTCAGAGCGCCGGCTTCAATAATGATACCGACACTGCGCCACTTGCAGCACCTGCTCGTCGCCGCTGCCCGCGACGCGATACACCAGCCGATGCTCATGGTTGATCCGGCGCGACCACCAGCCGGACAGGTTGCCGCCCAGCGGTTCCGGCTTGCCGGTGCCCTTGAACGGATGGCGCCGGCACTCCTCGATCAGCGCATTCAGTTTGGCGAACAGCTTCGCGTCATGAGCATGGAGGTCGAGATACTCGGCCCACGATCGCGACGAGAACTGGACCTTCACGGCTGGATGAGGTCGTGTATCTCGCCGCCGCCTGCTTCCAGTTCGGCGATGCTGTCCAGCAGGCGTTTGGCGTTGGCCGGTGAGCGCAACAAGTACAGCGTCTCCTCGATCGCCGCCCATTCACTCGCTGAAATCAGCACTGCGCCTTCACCGCGTTGGCGGGTGATTGCCAAGGGCGCGCGGTCGGCGACGACCTTGTCGATCATTGCCTTCAGATTCTCTCGCGCTTCCGAATAGCTGACGGCCTGCATAATACTCTAGTTGTACAATTATCTGTCCAATGTCAAGATTCACCGCTTGCGCACGAACTCCGCGCGCAGCACCAGTCCCTTGATACCGTCGAACTTGCAGTCGATCTCCTGCGGATCGCCGGTCAGGCGGATCGACTTGATCAGCGTGCCCCGCTTCAGCGTCTGGCCGGCGCCCTTGACGTCCAGGTCCTTGATCAGCGTCACCTGATCGCCATCGGCGAGCCGGTTGCCGATCGCGTCGCGCACCTCGACCTCGGCCGCCGCCGCCTGCTTCGCCGCGAGGTCGCGCGCCGGCACCCACTCGCCGCTATCCTCGTCGAACACATAATCGTCGTCGCTCATGATACGATTTCCTCAGCATCGACGGGCGGCAGCGCCCAGTCGATCCGGCCGCGGCCGTGGGATTCGAGAAAGGCGTTGGCCTTGCTGAAATGGCCGCTGCCGAACCAGCCGGTGTAGGCGGATAGCGGAGAGGGGTGGGGCGCCTTCAGCACGAGATGGTGGCCGCCGTGCGCGACGTCCTGGACGAATGCGGCCTTCTTCTGCGCGTAGCTGCCCCAGAGCAGGAACACGACCGGCTCCGGCTTGGCGGCGACGAGGCGGATGATCGTGTCGGTGAACCGCTCCCAGCCGCGCTCGCGGTGCGCCGCGGCACGGCCCTCCTCGACGGTCAGCACGCTGTTGAGCAGCAGCACGCCCTGCCGCGCCCAATGTTCGAGGAAACCGTGGCGCGCCGGCGGGATGCCGCAATCCGCCTGCAATTCCTTGTAGATGTTGACCAGGCTGGGCGGCGTCTTGACGCCGGGACGGACCGAGAAGCAGAGGCCGTGTGCCTGGCCGGCGCCGTGATACGGGTCCTGGCCGAGGATGACGACGCGCACCGCGGGCAGCGGCGTCAGTTCGAGCGCGCGGAACCAGCTGTCGGCGGGCGGGAAGATCCGCTTGCCCGCCGCCTTCTCCGCCTGAAGGAAGCGGCGCAGCGCCGCCATGTGCGCACTGTCGAATTCCGGCCGGAGAGGGTCCAGCCAGCTCGGGTCCATATGGGGATCGGCCATGCGGCGCGGTCTATCGCGGCGACGGTGCCGCGATCAACCACCACGGCCTAACGGCCTGAATTCGGGCAGGGGGGCGACCGGGCCTCCCTATCGAAGCCCGGTCGACCAGCTCAGAACAGCCCCGGCACGTCGCGCTGCGCCGGCGAGGCGTCGCGTGCCGACGGCGTCAGCGACACACGGCCACCCGCCGCCTGGGCGCTCACGCCGGTGCCGGTGCTGGCGGTGATGCGCGTGCAGCTCTTGCCCTGCAGAAAGTCCAGCGCGGCGCGGGTCGACGCCTCGCGCGGGTCGCCCATCGGATAGCGGATGTCGTCGCCGGCGCGGCAGCTCGCCTCCACCGTGTTGGCCAGGCCGGTGTAATAGCCGCCCTGCCGGTTGGCGTTCTGGATCGCCAGCGCAATCAGGCGCAGGCGGTCGTCGCACTGCGACCGGTCGAGCGCGATCTGCCCGACCGGCTTGCCATAGGTATTGGTGCCGATCAGCCCGACATTGGCGTGGAGGTACGGGATCATCGCGTTGATCACCAGCTCGCTGGCCGAGGCGGTGCTGCCGGTGCCGATGAAGGCGAGGCGGGTCGGCGCGATCGACTGCGGCTGCGGCTGGAAGAAGCGCGTCGTGTTGTTGCTCGCCTTTTCGGGGCGGAAAGTGACGTAGTCGAACACGTCGGACGTCGAGCGGTTCGCGCCGAGCAGGTCGCCCATCAGTTCCGCGGTGGAAAGCGCGCCGCCGCCGTTGTAGCGGAAGTCGATCACCACCTGCGTGATCCCCGCCGCGCGGAAGCGCGCGAAGGCGTCGCGCAGCGACTGGTCGGCGGCGCTGATGAAGGTGCGCAGGTTGATATAGCCATATTGCTGGCCGGCATCGGTGATGATCTGCGCGCCGTAGCGCGGCGAGACGGCGGACAGATTGAAGTCGCTCTTGGTCACCGCAACGGTGCGCGTGCCGTTCGCGTCGCGGACCTGGAGGTAGCGCACCGTCCCCGCGGTCGACGGACCCAACGCGTCGTTGAGCGCTGTGCCACCCTGCGCGTAGAGATCGGTGACGGTGACGAGATTGCTGCTGCTGGTACCGATCGCGGTGATCTCCGTCCCGCGGTCGATCCCCGCAGCGAGCGCCGGGCCGTTCTCGAAGGCTTCGGTGACGTAGAGCCGCGCGCCCGCGCTGGTATCGAGCGACAGGCGGATGCCGAAACCCGCGGTCGCCCCCGATGCATTGTACGCATTCTCCTGCGCGATCGACGTCAAATAGCTGAAATAGCGGTCCTTGCCCTGCGTGCGTGCGGTGGCGGTGAGCGCGTCGAGATAGGCATCGACGGTGGTATAGCCGGACGGGTCGAGACTGGTCGGCAGCGTGTCGGGGAACAGATACCATTCGCGGACCTGTGAAGCGACCCAATCCTGCCGTTCCCTGAGGCTGCATCCCGCCGCGCTGGTCGGCGTGGGCGAGGAGCCGCCGCCGCTACCACCGCTACTCGCGATCGCGCCGGTGCCATCGCCGCCACATCCCGTCAGCAGCATCGCGATCGCCATGCATCCGGATAGACCCCGCTTCATCGCCAACTCCCCCAAGACTCGCGTGGCTCGACGCGCCACGCGACCGACGGCGATGGTAGGCGAACAGGGCGGCCGCCAACAAGCGCGAACGCCGCTGCACGGAAATCTCGTCTGGTCAGCCGGGGTTGCCCTCGGCCGTCATCCGCTCGCGCTCCGGCTGGCCGCCGTCACCGCATGGGCCAGGCGACTCAGTGCAGGCTGACCTGCAACCCGTCCATCACGAACTGCACCGCCAGCGCGGCGAGCAATACGCCGAGCAGGCGGGTGATCACCGCCTCGATCCGCGTGCCGACCAGCCGCATCAGCGGCCCCGCCGCAAGCAGTGCGAGCAGCGTCATCAGCAAGATCGTCGCCATCGCCGCGAGCACGACGAGCGACGACTCCAGCCCGTTGCTGCGCGCCATCAGCAGCATCACCGTCGCGATCGACCCCGGCCCGGCGATCATCGGCATCGCCATCGGGAAGATCGACACATCGTCCGCTTCCGGATCGTGGGCGACCTTGGCGGCGCGGTCCTCGCGGCGCTGGGTGCGGCGTTCGAACACCATCTCGAGCGCGATCAGGAACAGCATGATGCCGCCGGCGATGCGGAAGCTCGCCAGGCTGATGCCGAGGCCGTGGAGCAGCTTCTCGCCGACCAGCGCGAAGACGAGCAGGATGATCGACGAGACGGTGACGGCGCGGACCGCCATCGCGCGGCGGTGGATCGGCGAGGCGCCGGCGGACAGGCCGGCGTAGATCGGCGCGCAGCCGAGCGGATCGATGACGACGAAGAAGGTGATGACCGAGGAGACGAACAGCTCGATCACGATGCCGTCCCCAGCCCGTCGGGCCGGCCTTCGCGGCGGCAGGCGGAGACATAGGTATTGCGGATCAGGCAGGCGATCGTCATCGGCCCGACGCCGCCCGGCACCGGCGTGATCGCCCCGGCCACCGCTTGCGCCGCGGCGAAGTCGACATCGCCGACCAGACCGGTCTCCGTCCGGTTGATGCCGACGTCGATCACGCTGGCGCCCGGCTTGATCCAATCGCCCTGCACGAACTGCGCGATGCCGACCGCGGCGACGACGATGTCGGCGCGGCGGACATGGGCGGCGATGTCGCGGGTGCGGCTGTGCGTCACGGTCACCGTGCAGCTCTGCTGCAGCAGCAATTGCGCCATCGGCTTGCCGACGATGTTCGAGCGGCCGATCACCACCGCCTCCATGCCGGCGAGCTGCGGGTGGATGTCTTGGAGCAGCAGCAGGCAGCCGAGCGGCGTGCACGGCACGAAGCCCGCGGCGCCGATCGCCAGCCGGCCGGCATTGACCGGGTGGAAGCCGTCGACGTCCTTGTCGGGATCGATCGCGAGCAGCACCGCCTGCGTGTCGATATGCGCGGGCAGCGGCAGCTGGACGAGGATGCCGTCGACGCGCGGATCGGCATTGAGGTCGCG
This sequence comes from Sphingomonas benefaciens, assembly GCF_052907485.1. Taxonomy (NCBI): domain Bacteria; kingdom Pseudomonadati; phylum Pseudomonadota; class Alphaproteobacteria; order Sphingomonadales; family Sphingomonadaceae; genus Sphingomonas; species Sphingomonas benefaciens. The sequence continues at coordinate 507,965 of NZ_JBREIC010000002.1, forward strand.
GACCAGCGCGAGCAGCGCCTCCGAGGTGGTATCGACGGGCAGGCGATGCTCGAAGCTCTCCATGCCCGCCTCGCGCGTCGCCTTGCCCTTCGAGCGGACGTAGACGGCGCTGGCCGGATCCTCGCCGACCAGCACCACCGCCAGGCCCGGTGCGCGGCCGGTGGCGGCCTTGAACGGCGCGACATGGGTGGCGATGTCGGCTCGCAGGCGCGCCGCGCGCGCCTTGCCGTCGATGAGGGTAGCGGTCATGCCCGTCTCTTAGAGGGCGGCGGCGATTTGTGCCAGCGCAGCGCCGTCGCCGGCGAGGTGCAGCCGCTTTACCCGTGCGGTGTCGCCCGCGACCAGGGTGACGGCGTGTCTGGGCAGGCCGAACGCCTTGGCGACGAGCGCGATCAGGGCGGCATTGGCCTGGCCGTCGACCGGCGCCGCGGCGAGGCGGGCGACGAGATGGTCGTCAGTGCCCGCGCCCAGGGCGTCGCGGCCGGCGCGCGGCGTCACCCGGATCGCGATCGCCAGCCCGTCGCCGACGACCCGCCACGCGGGCATGGCTTAGACGACCGCGGAGCTGACGACGCTGATCGCGAGATTGCGCAGGATGATGTCACCGATCGCGATCAGGATCAGCACCACCATCGGCGAGAAATCGATGCCGCCGGCATTGGGCAGCAAGCGCCGGATCGGCCGGTACATCGGCTCGGTCACCCGATCGAGGCCATAGTGCAGCGACCGGATGAAATTGTTCGAGGTGTTGATGACGTTGAAGACGATCAGCAGCGACAGGATGAACTGCACGAAGATGATCCACCAGATGACGTCGAGCAGTACCTGGAGGATCTGGATGATGGTCAGCGCGAACACGCGGGGCCTTTCACGGGGAATGGGTCGGATACGAATGTAGCGTGCCGGACGCCCGGCGAACAGGGGCGGTTCCCGACGCCGGCATCGCGCGCGACCGCGCTCAGCGGGCCCGCGCGCGCCGCCATGCCGCCTGCACCCGCTCGCCGATCAGCCGCGACCCGGCGGTAGCCGGGAAGCGCAGCAGCCCGCGTTGCCGCGACTGTTCCAGTCCCTCCGCCTGCCGGGTCCACAGCGCGCGGAAGGCGCCGTCAGGCCGTGCCAGCAGCGCCTGCGGCGGCCCGTCCTCGACGATCCGCCCCGCCTCGACGACAAGGACGCGGTCGAAGCCGGCGATCGTCGACAGCCGGTGCGCCACCGCCAGCACGGTGCGACCGGCCATCAGCGCCTCCAGCCCGCGCTGCACCTCCAGCTCCGATTCGGTGTCGAGCGCGCTGGTCGCCTCGTCGAGCAGCACGATGCGCGCGTCCTTCAGGAATGCGCGGGCGATGCCGATCCGCTGCCGCTGGCCGCCGGACAGGCTGGTGCCGCGCTCGCCGACGATACTGTCATAGCCGTGCGGCAGATGGCGGATGAAATCGTCGCAGCCCGCCGCTTCGGCGGCGCGATGCACCTCCTCGTCGCTCGCCTCCGGCCGGGCGAAGCGGATGTTCTCCATCACCGTGCGGTGGAACAGCAGCACCTCCTGCGGCACCACCGCCAGCGCATCGCTGAGGCTGTCGAGCGTCACCGCGTCGATCGCCTGGCCGTCGACCAGCACGCTGCCGCCCTGCGGATCGTAGAAGCGCTGGACGAGCTGCAGGATCGACGACTTGCCCGCCCCCGACGGGCCGACGATGCCGACCTTCTGCCCCGCCGGCACGTCGAGCGACAGATCGTGCAGCACTGGGCGACGCGGATCGTAGCCGAAGGTGACGTGGCGCAGCGTGACGCTGCCCTCGCCGCGGCGCAGCCGCACCGCGTCCGGCGCGTCGGCGATCGCCTGCGGCACGCCGATGATGTCGAGCGTCTCGCGCAGATAGCTGAATTGCTGGCTGGTATCGATCAGCGCCATGGCGAGGTCGCGCGAACCGTGCAGGATGCGGAACGTCATCGTGCTGATCACGACCACGTCGCCGGTGGAGATGGCGCCCGCCGACCAGCGGCCGATCGCCCAGATCAGCGTGCCGCCGACCAGGATGGCCAGCGCCGCGTCGTGCAGCGCGCGCATGTGCTCGACGAAGAACCAGCCGCGCCGCTGCGCCGCCGCTTCCTCGTGCAGGAAGTCGCGCAGCCGGTCGAGTTCGCGCCGGCGGGCGGCAAAGGCCTTCACCACCCAGATGTTGCCGATCAGATCGACCAGTTCGCCACCGACCACGCCGGCGCGTTCGGCGAATTCGCGATGGTGGATATGACCCTTCAGGCCGAGCAGCACCAGCGTCGCAGTCACCGCCAGGAAGATCGCGCCCAGCGCGATCGCCATCCGCGCGTCGATCGACACGAAGATCAGGATCGCGCCGGCGAAGGCGATCAGCGGCGGCGTGACCTCCTGCAGCAGCCGGTGGATCAGCGCACCGAAGATGCCGGCGAGACCGGAAATGCGGTGACCGAGCGAGCCCGCACGCTGGCTCTGGAAGAACTGCAGCTGATGCCCGGTCAGATAGTCGACCATGTCGAGCCGGATGCCGACGCCCGAGACGACGGTGGCGTGGCCGAGCGTCAGCGCGGCGGCACGTTGCAGCGCGCTTTCCAGCACCACCAGCCCGACGAAGCCGGCCAGCGCCTCATAGACATGGGCGCGCGCCTCGCGCCCGCTGGTCATCGCGTCGACCAGCAGCTTCATCGCATATTGCACCCCGACCGAACCGATCGAGGCGGCAGCGACCAGCGTCGCCAGGCCAAGGAACATCCACGGCCGCACCGCGACATAATGCCACAGGAAACGGCCGGGGCTGGCAAGGAAGGGCATGATGCTCGACCTGTGTTGCTGCGCTGCAACATGGGTGGCGCTACATGCCGATCAAGTCGACCCCGTTACGATCGCCGGAGCGACGGACGCGACGGACGGGCGCCCGATGGCGCGGCTGATCGGCGCCTTGGCCGGGGTCAGGCGTGGACCAACGTGCCGGCACCGGCGCTGGTGAAGATCTCCAGCAGCATCGCATGGGGGACGCGGCCGTCGATGATCACCGCCGCGTCGACGCCCGCCTCGACCGCGGCGACGCAGGTGTCGACCTTGGGGATCATCCCGCCGGAGATCGTGCCCTCGGCCTTCAGCCGGGCGATGCGTGCGGCGTCGAGATCGGTGAGCAGCGCGCCCGCCTTGTCGAGCACGCCGGCGACGTCGGTCAGCAGGAAGAAGCGCGCCGCGCCGAGCGCCCCGGCGATCGCGCCCGCCATCGTGTCGGCGTTGATATTGTAGGTCTCGCCGTCGACGCCCATCGCGATCGGCGCGATCACCGGGATGATGCCGCTGGCCGACAACTGGTCGATGATCGTGCGGTCGACCGCGACCGGCTCGCCGACGAAGCCGAGGTCGACGTGGCGCTCGACGCCCTGCAGCCGGTCGGGCGCGTCGCGGCCGACCTTGGCGGCGGTGACCAGCGCGGCGTCCTTGCCGGAGATGCCGACCGCGCGGCCGCCGGCCTTACCGATCCAGGCGACGATTTCCTTGTTGATCGATCCGGCCAGCACCATTTCGGCGATGTCCGCGGTTTCGCGGTCGGTGACGCGCAGCCCGTCGACGAAGCGCGACTCGACGCCCAGCCGCTTCAGCATCGCGCCGATCTGCGGGCCGCCGCCATGGACGACGACCGGATTGATGCCGACCGCCTTGAGCAGCACGACATCCTCGGCAAAGTCGCGCGCCAGCTCGGGATCGCCCATCGCATGGCCGCCGTATTTCACCACGAAGGTCTTGCCGGCATAGCGCTGCAGATAAGGCAGCGCCTCGGTCAGCGTCTCGGCCTTGGCGAGCAGCGCCGCGCGGGAGGGGGAGTCGGTCATGGCCGCGCCTTTAGCGGTCCCGCGCGGGAGGGGCCATCCCCGTCGTTCCGGCACAGGCGGGAATCCGGATGCGCGACCGTCTTGGCTTCGGACACCGGCGTTCGTCTGGCCGCGGCATGCGGAGGAGCGGATCAGGCCCTGGCATCCATCCGCTTGCCGAGGCCGACGAACAGATAGATCAGCGGCGGCACCAGGATCGCCGACAGCGTCACCTTGGCGATCATCTGACCGACGATCAGCGGGCCGATCGGGAATTCGCCGTAAAAGGCGATGGTGACGAACAGCAAGGTGTCGACCACCTGGCTGAGCATGCTGGAGATGGCGGCGCGCAGCCACAGCAGGCGGCTGCCTTCCCGGCCCTTCAGCGCCGCAAAGATCGTGACGTTGAGCGTCTGCGACACGCCATAGGCGACGATCCCGCCCAGCCAGATCCGCCAGGTCGAGCCCAGGATCAGCTGGATCGCGTCGCGGTTCGCCGGCAGCATCGCCGGTGACGGCGGCAGCATCCAGACGATCCACGACAACAGCAGCGAGACGAGCAGCGGTACGAATCCGACCTGGACCAGCCGGTTGGCGACGCCGCGCCCGTGCAGCTCGGCGATCGCGCTCGAGGTGACGACGAGCAGCAGGAAGGCGAAGATCCCCGCTTCCACCGCGAGGGGGCCGAGCGCGACCTGCTTGTTGCCCAGCACGCCGGCGATGCAGACCATGCCGCCGTAGAAGATCGAGAGCGCGAAGAGCGAGGGCGCGATGCCGCGCGGCTGGGTGTCCATCGCGCCGACGCTAGCGGGTTTCGTCACACGGGCAAAGTCCCCGCAATCCCGTGCGGCGCGGCGGGACCGGGCTGCCACTTCCCCCTAGCCCCCGGAAAAAGCACGTGTATGGTGGATCGACGCTGCCGGGGGGCCGCGTCCCTTCACCATCTGCGGACGCTTCATGAATCGTATCCTGATCGGCCTTGCCGGCATTCTCGTCATCCTCGGCATCGCCTTCGCCTTGTCGGCCGACCGGCGCGCGATCCGGCTGCGGGTGGTCGGCGCCGCCTTTGCGCTGCAGGCGCTGATCGCGACGGTCGTGCTCTACTGGTTGCCGGGGCGCGCCGCGCTCGCCGGCGCCTCGGCCGGCGTTGCGGCGCTGCTCGGCTATTCGCAGAAGGGGACGGAGTTCCTGTTCGGCAATCTCGCCAGCCCGACCGTCGGCGGCCAGAGCTTCGCGATCGCGGCGCTGCCGGTGATCATCTTCTTCGCCAGCCTGGTGTCGATCCTCTATTACCTCGGCATCATGCAGTTCGTGGTGCGCTGGCTCGGCGGCGCGATCGAGAAGGTGGTCGGCACCAGCAAGGTCGAAAGCCTGTGCGCCGCCGCCAACATCTTCGTCGGCCAGAGCGAGAGCCCGCTGGTCATCCGCCCCTATCTCGCCGGCCTGACCCCGCCGCAGGTGTTCACCGTGATGACCAGCGGCATGGCCGGCGTCGCGGGCACCATCCTTGCCGCTTATGCGTCGATGGGGATCAGCATCGACTATCTGCTCGCCGCCAGCTTCATGGCGGCGCCGGGCGGCATCCTGATGGCGAAGATCATCATGCCGGATACGCGCGCCCCCCGCGACGGCGAGCTGCCGCTCGGCGACGTGCCCGACGAGGACCGCGTCATCGCCTTGGCGGAGGGGCGGGTCAGCGGTCGCGGCCCCGCCGCGCTGCTGCCCGAAGGGACGCCGGGCGAGCCGCTGCCCGATGCGACGCACGACGAGGAAAAGCCCGCCAACCTCATCATGGCGGCGGCGCAGGGGGCGCAGACCGGCGTGCGGCTCGCGGTGGCGGTCGGCGCGATGGTGCTGGCCTTCGTCGCGCTGGTCGCGCTCGCCAACGGTCTGCTCGGCGGCATCGGCAGCCTGTTCGGCCATCCCGAGCTGAGCTTCCAGGGGCTGCTCGGCTATGTCTTCCAGCCGGTGATGTTCCTGCTCAACGTGCCGTGGAACGAGGCGGGGATCGCCGGCGGTCTGTTCGGCGAGAAGATCGTGCTCAACGAATTCGTCGCCTATATCGATCTGGGCAAACAGTCGGCGCAGCTCAGCCCGCATACCATCGCGGTGATCACCTTCGCCCTGTGCGGCTTCGCCAATTTCTCGTCGATCGCGATCCAGATGGCGGTGACCGGCAGCCTCGCCCCCAACCAGCGGCCGACGATCGCGCGGCTCGGCCTGCGCGCGCTGGCGGCGGGCAGCCTCGCCAATCTGATGTCGGCGGCGCTCGCCGGCCTGCTGATCGGCTGATCCGCTGGCCGCTCCGCTGACCGGCACCACCCCCGGCCTGCGCCGCGCGCTCGGCGCCGGGCAGCTGGCGATGATCGCGATTGGTGGCGCGGTCGGCACCGGCCTGTTCCTGGGCAGCGGCTTCGCCATCCAGCTCGCCGGGCCGGCGGTGTTGCTCAGCTATGCGATCGGTGGCGCGATCACGCTCGCGCTGATGGGCTGCCTGGCGGAAATGACCGTCGCCGATCCGGCCACCGGCGCCTTCGGCCTGTTCGCCGAACGCTATCTCGGCGACTATGCCGGCTTTCTCGTCCGCTACGCTTATCTGTTCGCCAACGTGCTGGCGGTGGGGACGGAGGTGACCGCGGTCGCCATCTACATGCGCTATTGGGCGCCGGGCGTGCCGGGGCTGGTCTGGATCCTCGGCTTCTCCGCGGCGCTGCTGATCGTCAATCTGGCCAGCGTACGCGCCTTCGGTGCGGTCGAATACGTCTTCTCGGCGATCAAGGTCGCGGCGATCCTGCTGTTCGTCGCCGGCGGCATCGCGGTGATCGCCCGCGCCGGCGGCGGCGCCGCGCTCGCCACCTATGCCGGCCACGGCGGGCTGCTGCCCAACGGCTGGTGGGGCATGGCGCAGGCGGTGATCGTCGCGCTGTTCAGCTATATCAGCATCGAGATGATCGCGGTCGCGGCGGGCGAGGCGGCGGAGCCGGAGCGCGCCATCGTCCGCGCCTTTCGCGCGACGATGCTGCGGCTCGCGCTCTTCTATCTCGGCAGCCTGGCGGTGATGCTGGCGATCGTGCCGTGGACGCAGGCCGGTACCGCGACCAGCCCGTTCGTCACGGTGATGGCGGCGACCGGCGTGCCCTTCGCCGCGGGGGCGATCAACGCCGTGGTGCTGATCGCCGCGCTGTCGGCGATGAACAGCCAGATCTATACCGCGAGCCGGATGGTGTTCAGCCTGGCCGAACGCGGCCTCGCGCCGCGCGGCTTCGCCCGGGTCGATGCGCGCGGCGTGCCGGTGCGCGCGCTGCTGATGTCGGGCAGCGGCATTGCGGTGGCCGCCGCCATCTACGCCGCGACGCCAGACAGCGCGCTGGCGGTGATGATCGCGGTATCGGTGTTCGGTGCGCTGTTCACCTGGGGCATGATCTTCGCCACGCATCTCGCCTTCCGCGCCCGCGCCGGCGCGCCCGCCGCCTTCCGCATGTGGGGCTATCCCTGGACCAGTCTTGCCGGGCTGACGGGGATCGTCGCCGTGCTGGCGATGACGCCGTTCACCGCCGCCTTCGGCGCGACGCTGCTCTACGGCGTGCCGTTCGTCGCCATCCTGTCGCTGACCTATTGGCTGGTGCTGCGCCGGCGCTGACCGGACCCTCCCGCCGGCGGAAGGGCATGCGGTTCATTCGCCGGTGCGCGTCTTGACCTTGTTGGGCAGGTCCTTGCCCTTGGTGCGCCGCGACGGCAGCTGCACCGGATTCTTCTTCTTCCATTCGCGGAAGGTCATCGGCCCTTCCGGCGTCTCGACGATCGTGTCGTCCAGGCTCATGCCTGCTGCTCCTCGTTCGACCGCGCGGCGGTCGCCACCGCGCGTCCGCTCAACGCGTCGGGACCGGCTCGGACCCGCTATAGTCGTAAAAGCCGCGGCCGGTCTTGCGGCCGTACCAGCCGGCCTCGACATATTTCACCAGCAGCGGCGCCGGTCGGAACTTGGGGTCGCCGGTGCCTTCGAACAACACGCGGGTGATCTCGAGACAGGTGTCGAGCCCGATGAAGTCGGCCAGCGTCAACGGCCCCATCGGATGGTTGAGGCCCAATTGGCAGCCGAGATCGATGTCGCGGATCGTCGCCACGCCCTCGCCCAGCGCGAACACCGCCTCGTTGATGAACGGCATCAGCACGCGATTGACGATGAAGCCCGGTGCGTCGTTGGCACGCACCACCTGCTTGCCGAGCGTGGTCGCATAGGCTTCGATCGCCGCGACGGTCGCGTCCGAGGTGGCGAGGCCGCGGATGATCTCGATCAGGCCCATCACCGGCACGGGATTGAAGAAATGCACGCCGATGAAGCGCGCCGGATCGGGCGTCGCCTGCGCCAGCCGGGTGATCGGGATCGACGAGGTGTTGGAGGCGAGGATCGCGTCGCTCTTCAGCACGCGGCCGACGTCGGCGAAGATCGCGCGCTTGATCTCCTCGCGCTCCGTCGCCGCCTCGACGATCAGGTCGCAGCCGCCCATGCCGCCGGTGCCTTCCACCGCCGCGATCCGGCCGAGGATGGCGTCGCGGGTCGCGGCGTCGATCTTCTCCTTGTCGACCTGGCGCTGCAGCTGCTTGGCGATGCCCGCCTTGCCGGCCTCCGCGCGCGCCTGCGACACGTCGGTCAGCAGCACGTCATAGCCCGCCGCCGCGCTCACCTGCGCGATGCCGGCGCCCATCTGACCCGCGCCGATCACACCCACCGTCTGCATGCTTGGCTCTCCTTTTGCCGTTCCTCTAGCGGCTTTCGCCGCCGCCGCCACCCGGTTACGCTGGCCGTGAGGGTGGGAGACGATGATGATCACGTTGGGCGATGCGGGGGTGTTGCGACCGGGGCGCTGGCGCTGGTTGCGGGCGCTCGGCTGGATGGTGCTGCTGTTCGTCGTCGCGACGCTGCTGCTCTATCCGGGCTGGCTGCGCCTGCCCGGCGTCGGGCCGGAGGTGATCCGTCCCGTGCTGACGCTGATCGCCTATCTCGCCTATGCCGCCGCGGTGCGCTGGGGTGAGCGGCGGGTGCCCGACGAGCTGGCACCCCGTGTCGCGCTGCCCGAGCTCCTGCTCGGCCTCGCCGTCGGCGCCGGCATGTTCGCCCTGGTCTTCACCATCCTGCGACTCGCCGGCGTCTATACGCTGGCGGCGGGCGACTGGACCGATTGGGCGAGCGACATCGCCGGCATGCTGCGCGTCGGCTTTGGAGAGGAGCTGCTGCTGCGGCTGATCGTCTTCCGGCTGCTGATGCGCGGCTTCGGCCTGTGGGCGGCGCTCGCGCTGTCGGCGGCGCTGTTCGGGCTGATGCACCTCGGCAATCCCCATGCGACGCTGACCGCGGCGGTTGCGATCGCGGTAGAGGCGGGGCTGATGCTCGCCGCTTTCTATCTGCTCACCGGCCGCATCTGGATGGCGGTGGGCGTCCATGCGGCATGGAACATCGCGCAGGGCTCGATCTTCGGCGCCCGCGTATCGGGCACGGCCGACAGCGGCAGTCTGTTCGTCAGCGCCCCCGTCGCCGGCAGTGCCGACTGGCTGAGCGGGGGTGCTTTCGGACCGGAGGCGTCGGTGCCGGCGATGCTGGTCGGCCTCATCGTCTGCGTCGTGGTGCTGCGCGCCGCCTTGCGGCGTTCGGCCCTCGCCACCCCATCCGCAGAAGGATCGCAGCCGCAATGACCCGTGCCGCCCCGATCGCGCTGCTGCTGCTCGCCGCCTGCTCGCGCGCGCCGCAGCACGACCGCCAGTCGGCGCCGAGCCCGACCGCCAGGCCGGCCCCCGCTGCCACCGCAGCCGCGGCCACGGCGGACAGCAAGGTCACGCCCCGGCCGGGCGCGCTCAAGACCTTCGGCGATTGGACCGTCGGCTGTGACAATGGCCTCGCCTGCACGATGGCGTCGCTACTGCCCGACACCGGCTTCGGCAGCGGCCCGACGCTCGCGCTGACCCGCGATGCGGGGCCGGCGGGGCGTTACCACGCCGACCTCGGCGAAGGCGCCACCGACGCACAGCCGCGCCCCGCCGCGCCCCGCTTCACCATCGACGGCCGCGATCTCGGCGCCGACGCCGACGCGCTCGCCGCGGCGATGGTCAACGGCCGGCAATTGCGCCTGCCGGGCGGCACCGTCTCGCTGAAGGGCGCGTCCGCGGCCTTGCGCTACATCGATGCGGCGCAGCACCGCGCGGGCACGACCAGCGCCACCGTCGCGCGGGGGCCGGCCAGCGCCGTGCCGCCGGCTCCGGCGCTGCCGCTGGTCGTCGCGCAACCGCTGATCCCGTCGAAGGCGACGCTGCCCGCAGCCGTCATCGCCACGATGAACCGCATCGCGCGCTGCGAGCTCGGCGACGGCATCGATGCGACACCGGATGTCGCCGCCGCGCCAGACGGCCGCCTGCTCGTCGTGCTGCCCTGTTCGGCGGGTGCCTATAACGTCATCGGTGCGCTGTTCGTCGTCGCCGGATCGACGGTCACGCCCGCCGCGGTCGACGCCGCGGTCGGCTTTGACGCGACCGGCGCCGACAGCGAGACGCCGGTGCACAGCGTGATCAACGGCAGCTTCGACGGCAACCTGCTGACCAGCTATGCCAAGGGCCGCGGCCTCGGCGATTGCGGGTCGGCGCAGCGCCTCGCCTGGGACGGCCGCCGCTATCGCCTGGTCGAGCAGAGCGACATGGGCGAATGCCGCGGCAATCCGAACTTCATCACGACGTGGCGGGCGCGGGTGCTGACCCGCTGAGCGATCAGGGCGCGGGCCGTTCGGCCTGCGCCTCCGCTAGGTAGAGGCCGAACTTGCCCTCGGGGTCGGTCCATTCGCCGATCGGCGTCCAGCCGCCGCTGCGCAGCAGGATGCGCGCGTCGCGCGGCCCGTATTTGTGGCTGTTCTCAGTGTGGATCGTCTCGCCCGCCTCGATCGCGAAGGGGCGGCCGTCGACGGTGAAGGCGGCGTCGCGCACCGCCTCAAGATGCATCTCGATCCGCGCGCGATCGTCGTTCCAGCGCGCGACGTGGCGGAAGGCGTCGACCGGGATCGTGCCGTCCAGCTCGCGGTTGATCCGGTCGAGCAGGTTCATGTTGAACGCGGCGGTGACGCCGGCGGCATCGTCATAGGCGCGGACCAGCGTCTGCTCGTCCTTGATCCGGTCCATGCCGATCAGCAGCATCGCGCCGAGGCCGAGCGACATGCGCATCGCGCGCAGCAGGTCGACCGCCATCAGCGGGATCATGTTGCCGATCGTCGAGCCGGGAAAGAAGCCGAGCTTGGGCATGTCGGCGATTTCGGCGGGCAGGGTCAGCGGCCGCATGAAATCGGCTTCGAACGGCAGCACGGTCAGGTCGGGGAAGCCCGCCGACAGGGCGCGCGCCGAATCGCGCAGGAAGTCGCCGGAGATGTCGATCGGCACATAGGCGCGCGGCGACACGCAGCGCAGCAGCACCGGCGTCTTGGTCGACGAGCCCGAGCCGAATTCGACCACCGCGCGGCCATGGCCGACGATCTTCGCGACGTCGGGGCAATGGTCGCGCAGGATCTGCGTCTCGGTCCGCGTCGGATAATATTCGGGCAGATCGGTGATCGCCTCGAACAGTTCCGATCCGCGCCGGTCGTAGAACCAGCGTGCCGGAATGGCGCGCGGGCGGCGTTCCAGCCCGGCGAGGACGTCGGCGCGGAATTGTGGGTCCGCCAGGCTGGCCTGGCCGTCCTCGATCTCGGGCTTGAGCATTGGGGTCGTCGCTCCTGTGGGCCCACGCGTCCGGTCTGCCGCCGGGCCGTCGCGAGCGGTACGTCAGATGTCTTTGGCGAGCCGCACGCCGGTGAATTGCCACCGCTGGTGCGGGTAGAAGAAATTGCGGTAGCAGGCGCGCGTATGGCCGCGCGGCGTCGCACAGCTGCCGCCGCGCAGCACGAACTGGCCGCTCATGAACTTGCCATTGTATTCGCCGACCGCGCCCTCGGCGGGGTGGAAGCCCGGATAGGGGCGATAGGCGCTGCCCGTCCATTGCCAGATGTCGCCGAAGAAGGCTGGGCCGCGCGCCGCCGGCCGCGGCTCGACCGGGCCGGCCGTGTCCATCTGGTTGCCGCCGGCGGAATCGTGCGCCGCCGCGGCCGCTTCCCATTCGAATTCGGTCGGCAGCCGCACGCCCGCCCAGCTGGCATAGGCATCCGCCTCGAAGAAGCTGACGTGCGTCACCGGTGCGGCGGGATCGATCGGGCGGCGACCGTCCAGCCCGAAGCGCGTCCAGCCGCCGTCGCGCTCTTCCCAATAGAGCGGCGCGCTGATTCCTTCCGCCTTCACCCAGGCCCAGCCGTCCGACAGCCAGTGGCGCGCGTCGCGATAGCCGCCGTCGGCGATGAACGCCGCCCATTCGCCGTTGGTCACCGTCCGGTCGGCGATGGCATGCGGCTGCAGCAGCGCCTGGTGGCGCGGTCCCTCGCAATCGAAGGCGAAGCCGGTGCCGCCATGGCCGACCCCGACGACGCCGCCGGGATGGTCGATCCAGCCGATCGGCCCCGGCATTGCCACCGGCACCTTGGGCGGGGCGGGCCAGAGCGCCGGCTCGAGCGGGTTTTCGGAGAAGAGGTGGAGGATGTCGGTGACCAGCAGCTCCTGATGCTGCTCCTCGTGGTGGCAGCCGAGCGCGACCAGCTCCTGCGCCGCCGCCGGCAGGTCGGGCAGCGCCGCCAGCAGCGCCGCATCGACATGGGCGCGATAGGCGCGCACCTCGTCCAGCGTCGGCCGGGTGACCATGCCGCGGCGATGGCGGGCATGGCGACGCCCCTCCGCCTCATAATAGCTGTTGAACAGGAACGGCCAGCGCTCGTCGTGCAGCCGATAGCCGGCGACATGGTCGCGCAGCACGAAGGTCTCGAAGAACCAGGTGGTGTGGGCGAGATGCCATTTGGTCGGCGATGCGTCGGGCATCGACTGGACGGTGGCATCGGCGTCGGACAAGGGCGCGGCCAGCGCGAGGCTCAGCGCCCGCACCTTCGCGAAACGATCGGCAAGCGGCGCGGCGACAGGCGCGACATTGAGCATCGACGCCCCCTTTTCCCGCTGGCATCTGCGATCCAGATCAAACTGTTCGAGGCGACGGAAGGTTGCATGGCGATCGCCACGCGCGCGGAACCGTACCGTCGATCGGTGCCTCCCCGGGGCGCGAGGAGGGGGCGGGCCTACCCCCCGCTACCCGGCACCCATAGCACGTCGTCGGCGCCGCGCCCGTTCACCCAGCGCGCGGCGACGAACAGATAATCGGACAGCCGGTTGAGATAGGCCAGCACCTCCGCCCCGGCCTGCGCGGCGACCGCACTGCGCTCGGCGCGGCGGGTGATCGCGCGGGCGAGATGCAGGGCGGCGGCGCCGGCATGGCCGCCGGGCAGGACGAAGCTGGTCAGCGGCGTCAGATCGGCGTTGAGCGCGTCGATCGCCGTCTCCAGCCGCGCCACCTGTGCGGATACGATGCGCAGCGCGCCGTCGATGCCGGGCGGCGTGGCGAGATCGGCGCCGCAATCGAACAGGTCGTTCTGGATCGCCAGCAGCGTCGCCGCCGGCGCCTGTCCCGCCAGCGCCGCGATGGCGACGCCGATCGCGCTGTTCGCCTCGTCGACGTCGCCGATCGCCGCCATCAGCGGCTCCGCCTTGGACACGCGCGATCCGTCGACCAGGCCGGTCGTGCCGGCGTCGCCGGTGCGCGTATAGATCTTGTTGAGGCGGACCATCAGCGTGGGGTGCTGGCGCGCCCGCGCCTCACGTCCGGCCGGCGAGGAACAGGATCAGCACCACGATCATGATCGCCAGCGCCTGAAAGAAGATGCGCATCTGCATCATCTTGTTCGACTTGAGCGAGGCGGCGCTCGGTCCCTCGCCGTTCCTCACCTGATCGGTCGATTCCTGCAGAAAGGCGATGATGCCCCGGACCAGCGCGACAAGGGTGGCGATCATCGCCGCGACCAGCAGGATGGCGAGGAAGGTGTTCATGACGATAACTTAGGAATTTGCCGCGACAAATCCAGTGGGAAGATCGCCGCGGCGCAGCGTCTCGGCGAGCGCCCGGCCGTCCTCCCCGGCCTGCCGCAACGCGGCCAGTGTCGGGGCGCCGTGGCGCTTGGCGAGCCGCGCGCCGTCGGGGCCGAGCAGCAGGGGGTGGTGGCGATAGGCGGGCGTCGGCAGGTCGAGCAGCGCCTGCAGCAGGCGATGGACGTCGGTCGCCGCGAACAGGTCGATCCCCCGCACCACCTCGGTCACGCCCTGCGCGGCATCGTCGACGGTCACCGCCAGATGATAGCTGGCCGGCGCGTCCTTGCGCGCCAGCACGACGTCGCCGAACGCCGCCGGGTCGGCGACCTGCCGGCCCGCGGTCGCGTCCTGCCAGGTGAGCGGACCCGCCGCCGCCACCGCCGCGTCGATCGCGAGTCGCCAGGCATGCGGCACGCCCGCCGCGACCCGCGCGGCGGCCTCGTCCGGCGACAGATGCCGGCAGATGCCGGGATAGCGCGGGCCGTCCGGGCCGTGGTGCGGTGCGCTGGCGCTGTCGGCCACCTCGCGCGCGATGTCGGCCCGCGTGCAGAAACACGGATAGAGCAGCCCGGCGGCGCGCAGCCGGTCGAGCGCCGCCTCGTAGCGGTCGAGTCGCTGCGACTGGCGCACCACCGGCCCGTCCCAGGCGATGCCCAGCCACGCCAGATCGTCGAGGATGCCCGCGACATGCGCCTCGCGGCTGCGCGTGCCGTCGATATCCTCAATGCGCAGCAGGAAGCGGCCGCCGGCGGCGCGCGCGCGATCATGCGCCTGCAACGCCGAAAAGGCGTGGCCGAGATGTAGCGGCCCGGTCGGCGAGGGCGCGAAACGGGTGGTCGGCATCATCGGGCGGATCGCCGGACGGCGACGCAACGGGCTTGACCGCGAATCATGGGCCGTGCTGTCATACCGGCGTCATCCTCGTGGACGACACGGTCCGCGGGCAAGACCCCGAGGGAGGAGCCGTGTTTCATCCCGATCTGATCCGCCACCCGGACAGTTGCCCGGCGTTGGTCTTGAATGCGGACTATACGCCGCTGTCCTATTATCCATTGAGCGTCTGGCCGTGGCAGACCGCGATCAAGGCGGTGTTCCTCGACCGGGTCGACATCGTCGCCCATTACGAGCGCGAGGTGCGCAGCCCGACCTCGGCGATCAAGCTGCCGTCGGTCATCGCGCTCAAGCAATATGTGCGACCTTCGCAATTCCCCGCCTTCACCCGCTTCAACCTGTTCCTGCGCGACCGTTTCGCCTGCCAATATTGCGGCATCGGCCGCGATCTCACCTTCGACCATGTCGTGCCGCGCGCGCAGGGCGGGCGGACGACGTGGGAGAATGTCGTCACCGCCTGCGCGCCGTGCAACCTCAAGAAGGGCGGGCGGACGCCGAAACAGGCGCATATGCCGCTCTACGTCGAACCGATCCGGCCGACCAACTGGCAATTGCAGGAACACGGCCGCGCCTTTCCGCCCAACTATCTCCACGACACATGGCACGACTGGCTCTATTGGGACGTTGAGCTGGAAGCGTAACGGGAGGCACAATGCGGGCAGCGTGGGTGATGGCGGCGGCGCTAGGCGCCGTATTGGCCGGCTGTGGCAATCGCGCGGAAAAGGTGGCGCAGGCCGACGCCAATGCCAGCGCGGCGGGCTTCGTGCCGCCGGCGGTGACCAGTCGCGTCGACTTCGCCGGCGCGATGGAACGCCGCTTCCGCACGCTCGACCGCAATGCCGACGACCGGCTGACCGCCGACGAGCTGCCCCGCCGCGGCAGCCGCATCATGACGCTCGACCGCAACGGCGACGGCGCGGTCAGCCAGATCGAATGGAGCGAGGGCACGCTCAAGCGCTTCGATCAGATGGACCTCAACCACGACGGCACCGTCACCTCCGAAGAGGAAGCCGCCTGGCGGGCCGCCCGCGACAAGCGCGAAGCCGGCAGCGGATCGCCCGCCGATTCGGTGATCGGCGACACGGTCAGCAACATCGCCGGCAACGCCGGTCCGACCCGCCGCTGATCGGGCGGCCGCCGACCGGGCGGAGCGCCGCGGGAGTGCGACCTTTGCGACCTTCCGTCCGCATCGCGCCGCCGGGCAGAACGGAATCCGCAGCGGGAGCAGCGCGCTAGCGGTTGACCCGACCCTCGCCGCAGCGCAGCATCGCGCCATGGCCAGTTCCTCCTCCCTGCCGCCGATCGCCAACAACCCCGACGTGCGCTTCCTCGGCGCCACGCTCGGCGACGTGATCCGCGGCTATGGCGGCGATGCCCTGTTCGAGGCGACCGAGGCGATCCGCCGCGCCTCGGTGGAGCGGCATCGCGACGGCGGCGACGGCGACGCCATCCAGGCGCTGCTCACCGGCCTCGGCCTCGACGAGACGCTCGATTTCGTCCGTGGCTTCATGCTCTTCTCGATGCTGGCGAACCTCGCCGAGGACCGCCAGGGCATCGCCGCCGAGGCGGGCGCCGACGTCGCCTCCGCGCTCGCCACGCTGGCGGACGAGGGGATCGACCGCGCCGCCGTGCTCGACCTGCTCGCCCACGCGCTGGTCGCGCCGGTGCTCACCGCCCATCCGACGGAGGTGCGGCGCAAGAGCATGATCGACCACCGCAACCGCATCGCCGAGCTGATGCGGCTGAAGGATGCCGGCGCCGAGGAGACGCCCGACGGCGACCGGGTCGACGACGCCATCGCCCGCCAGATCGCGCTGCTGTGGCAGACGCGCGTGCTGCGCCGCGAGCGATTGTACGTCACCGACGAGGTGGAGACGGCGCTGAGCTATCTGCGCGACGTCTTCCTGCCGACGATCCCGGCGCTCTACCAACGGTGGGACCGGGCGTTCGGAGAGCGCGTGCCGAGCTTCCTGCGTCCCGGCAGCTGGATCGGCGGCGACCGCGACGGCAATCCCTTCGTCACCGCCGAATCGCTGCGCACCGCGCTCGGACGCGCCTGCGAGACGGTGCTCGTCTTCTACATGGACGCCGTCCATGCGCTCGGCGCCGAACTGTCGATCTCGACCGAACATGCCGCGGTCGACGCGCGCGTCGCCACATTGGCGGAGGCGAGCGGCGATGCCGCCGCCAGCCGCGCCGACGAGCCGTATCGCCGCGCCCTGTCCGGCATCTACGCCCGGCTCGCGGCGACGCATCAGGCGCTGACCGGCAAGGCGGCGCCGCGGCCCGGCCGGCTGCACGGCGAGCCCTATGCCGATCCTCAGGCGCTGCGCGCCGACCTTGCCGCGCTGGCGCACGGCCTGTCGCAGGGCAGCACGCTCAAATCCAGCGGCGCGCTCGGCCGGCTGATCCGCGCGGTCGAGACGTTCGGCTTCCATCTCGCCACGCTCGACCTGCGCCAGAACAGCGCGGTGCACGAACGCGTCGTCGCCGAACTGCTCAAGGTCGCCGGCGTCGAGGCGGACTATGGCGCCCTCGACGAACCCGCCCGCGTCGCCCTGCTGCGGCGCGAACTCGCCCATCCGCGCCCGCTCGCCAGCCGCTTCACGCAATATTCGGACGAGACCCATGGCGAGCTGCAGATCGTCCTCGCCGCGGCGGAGGCGCATGCCAAATACGGGCCGGCGTGCATCACCAATTATATCGTCTCGATGGCGCAGTCGGTGTCCGATCTGCTCGAGATCAATCTGCTGCTCAAGGAGGTCGGCCTCTATCGCGGCGGCGATCGGCCCGAAGCCGCGATCATGGCGGTGCCGCTGTTCGAGACCGTCGGCGATCTCGAGGCGGCGCCGGCGATCATGACCGACTGGTTCGCCCTTCCCGAGATCGCGACGATCGCCAGCCGGCGGGGGCATCAGGAGGTGATGATCGGCTATTCGGACAGCAACAAGGACGGCGGCTATCTGACCTCGACCTGGCAGCTGTCCAAGGCGTCGACCGCGCTGAAGCCGGTGTTCGAGGCGGCCGGCGTCGGCATGCAATTGTTCCACGGCCGCGGCGGCGCGGTCGGCCGCGGCGGCGGCTCGTCCTTCGCCGCGATCCGCGCCCAGCCGCCCGGGACGGTGCAGGGTCGCATCCGCATCACCGAACAGGGCGAGGTGATCGCCGCCAAATATGGCACCCGCGACAGCGCGATGACCAATCTCGAGGCGATGGCCTCGGCGACCTTGTTGGCGACGCTGGAGCCGGCGCGGCTGTCCAATGCCGAGAATGCGGAGTTCGGCGCGGCGATGGATGCGCTGTCCGACACCGCCTTCCACGCCTATCGCGACCTCGTCTACGGCACCGAAGGCTTCCGCACCTTCTTCCGCCAGATGACGCCGATCGGCGAGATCGCCGGGCTGAAGATCGGCAGCCGCCCCGCCAGCCGCAAGAAATCCGACGCGATCGAGGATCTGCGCGCCATCCCCTGGGTGTTCAGCTGGGCGCAGGCACGGGTGATGCTGCCCGGCTGGTACGGCGTCGGCCAGGCGCTCGACGCCTTCGCCGACAAGGCGCTGCTGCGCGACATGGCACAAGGCTGGCCGCTGTTCGCCTCGACGCTGGCGAACATGGAGATGGTGCTGGCCAAGTCGGACATCGACATCGCCGCCCACTATGCCGAGCTGGTGGAGGATGAGGGGCTGCGCGGCCACATCTTCGGCCGTATCCGCGACGGCTGGCAGAGGACCGTCGACGGCCTGCTCGACGCGACCGGCCAGACCCGGCTGCTCGAGAAGCATCCCGCACTCGACGCCTCGATCCGCCTGCGCCTGCCCTATATCGAGCCGCTCAACCTGCTGCAGATCGAACTGATGAAGCGTCACCGCGCCGGCGAAGACGATCCGCGCATCGCCGAGGGCATCCTGCTGTCGATCAACGCGATCGCGACCGCGCTGCGCAACAGCGGGTGAACGCCGCCGACTCGGTTGCGGCTGTACAAGAAGATGTACATATGGCGGGGACGGAGGATGACATGCAGGTCGTGACCTACACCGATGCGCGCGCCAATCTGAAGGACGTGATGGATCAGGTCGTCGACGATCACGAGGAGGTGGTCGTCACGCGCAAGAACGGCAAACCGGTCGTCATGGTGTCGCTGGATGCCTGGAACGCGATCCGGGAGACGATGCATCTGCTCTCGACGCCAGCCAATGCTCGCGTCCTCCGCGATTCGATCGCGCAACTCGATGCGGGCAAGGGCCAGGAACGGGAGCTGATCGAGCGGGCACAGGCGTGAAGCTCGTCTTTTCCGATCTTGCCTGGGAGCAATACCACCACTGGCTCACCGCCGATCCGAAGACGTTCGAACGGCTGAACGACCTGATCCACGAATGCCGGCGCAGCCCGTTCAAGGGCAGAGGCAACCCGGAGCCGCTGCGGGGCGACCTTTCGGGCTGGTGGTCGCGCCGGCTGACCCAGGACGATCGGCTGGTCTATCGGGTGAACGGCAAGGCGCCCGGGCAAAGTCTCGAAATCGCGCAATGCCGGTTCCATTATTGATCGGTCGCCGTCTCACCCTCCCAGAAACGGCGCCGCCATCTCCGGCCGGACGCGCAGCAGTCGACCGGTGGTGCGGTCGATCAACGCCCAGGTCGTCACCGCCTCCACCTTGACCCGCCCGTCCGCGCCCAGGAACCGGACGTGGCGGTCGAAGCGCGCGCCCTTGGGCGGTTCCGGTACCCAGGTCTCGCCGGTCACCGTCTCGCCCGCGACGACGTTGCCACGATAGTCGATCTCGTGGCGGGTGACGACCCAGACATAGGCCGCACGCTGGTCGGCCGGGGCCACGGCTTCCCAATGCGCGACGGCGATCTCCTGGATCCAGCGCACCCAGACCGCATTGTTGACGTGGCCGAGCTCGTCGATGTCGTCGGCGCTCGCGGTGATGGACAGGGTGAAGCGGCTCATGCCTTTTGCGCCCGGCTGCGCCACCAATGGACGCCGGCGATGCTCAGGCCGAGCAGCACCAGCCCGCCGATCAGCCAGGGCAGATGCGGCTTCACCTTGCCGATCATCTTTTCGAAGGCATTGCCGAACAGATAGCCGATGCCGGTGAAGATCACCGCCCACACCGCCGCCGATATGGCATTGACGATGACGAAGGTCTTTGCCGGCACCTTGGTGGTGCCGATCGCGATCGGGCTGACGGTGCGGAAACCGTAGATGAAGCGGAAGGCGAAGATGAAGCCGACCGGCCAGCGTTCCAGCCAGTCCATCGCCTTGGCGAAGGCGGGCTTGGCCTGCGCCTGCTTGACCCAGCGATGGTTGCGGAAGCGGCGGCCGAAGGCGAACCAGGCCTGGTCCGCCGCGAACGAGCCGAGGCCCGTCGCCACCATCGCGCCGGCGAGCGGCAGCAGCCCCTGATGCGCGGCGAGGCCGCCGGCGACGACTACCGTCTCGCCCTCCACCGCCGCCCCGACGAACAGCGCGGCGAGGCCGTAATGCGCGATCAGCTGCTCGATGCTCACTGTGGCGTCATTCCTCTATGCCGAGCTGCCAGAGGACGAAGGCATGTTCCTCCGCCGCCTCGCGCAGCGATTCGAAGCGGCCCGACTTGCCGCCGTGGCCCGCCCCCATGTTGGTCTTGAGCAAAAGCACATGGTCGTCGGTCTTGGTCGCGCGCAGCTTCGCCGCCCATTTTGCCGGTTCCCAATAGGTGACGCGCGGATCGTTGAGCCCGCCCGAGATGAACAGCGGCGGATAATCCTGCGCGACGACATTGTCGTAGGGGCTGTAGCTGCGGATCAGGTCGAACGCCGCCTTGTCCTCGATCGGATTGCCCCATTCCGGCCATTCGCCCGGCGTCAGCGGCAGGTCGGCGTCCAGCATCGTGTTGAGCACGTCGACGAACGGCACGTCGGCGATCACCGCGCCCCACAGCCCGGGATCGGAATTGACGATCGCGCCCATCAGCTCGCCGCCGGCGGAGCGGCCCGCGGTGGCGATCCGGCCGGCGCGGGTCCAGCCCTGCTCGATCAGGCCCTTGGCGACGTCGACGAAGTCGTTGAACGTGTTGGTGCGCTTGTCCAGCTTGCCGTCGTGATACCATTGCTGGCCGAGATCGTCGCCGCCGCGGATATGCGCGATGGCATAGGCGAAGCCGCGGTCGAGCAGGCTCAGTCGGCCGGTCGAGAAGCCCGGCGGGATCGCATAGCCATAGGCGCCATAGGCGTAGAGGAACAGCGGCCGCGACCCGTCGCGCACGAAGCCCGCGGGATAGACGATCGACACCGGCACCGCCGTGCCGTCGCGCACCGTGATCGTCAGCCGCTCCGTGCGGTAGCGCGCGCCGTCATAGCCCGACGGGATCTCCTGCACCTTCAGCGTCGTCAGCTGCCGCGTCGCGGTGTCGTAATCGTAGACGGTGCCGGGCGTCACCATCGACTCATAGCCGATGCGGATCACGGTCATGTCATATTCGGGATTGTCGCCGACACCGGCGGCATAGCTCGCCTCCGGAAAATCAATCCGTTCGGCGACGGTCGGCGCGTCGTAGCGGTGGATGGCGATGCGATCGAGCCCGTCCTCGCGCCCCTCGACGACGAAGAAGTCGCGGAAGCACTCGACCCCGGTCATGTAGAAATGCGGATTGGGCGCGATCAGCTCGGTCCACGCGCCGGGACTCGCGATCGGTGCGGTGACCAGCCGCCACATCGGATCGATGTCGTTGGTGTGGATGAACAGCGTGTCGCCATGCGCGTCGACGTCGTATTCGCGGCCCTCCTGCCGGGGCGCGACCAGGATCGGTTCGGCATGGGGGTTGTCGGCGGGCAGCAGCCGCACCTCGCTGGTGACATGGTCGCCGGTGCCGATGATCAGCCAGCGCCGGTCGCTCGTCTCGGCCACGGCGACGCGATAGCCCTCGTCCGCCTCATGATAGAGCAGCACGTCGTCGGCGACCGGCGTGTGCAGCCGGTGGAAGCGCGCATTGTCCGTCCGCCATTGCGCATTGGCGAGGCCGTAGAGGAAGCCGGCATCGTCGCTGGTCCAGACGAGGTCGGACAGCATGCCCTCGATCACCTCGGGCAGATGCTCGCCGGTGGCGAGATCCTTGACGCGGACGGTGAACCGTTCCGACCCGTTGTCGTCGATCGCATAGGCCAGGTAGCGGCCGTCGTTGCTCACCGAAAAGGCGCCGAGCCGGAAATACTCCTTGCCCGCCGCCAGCGCCGGCTCGTCGAGCAGCAGTTCGTCGTCGCCGCCGGCGACCGGGCGGCGCCACCACACGCGATATTGCCCGCCCGTCTCGAACGCGGTCCAGTACAGCCAGTCGCCGTCCTTCTGCGGCACCGAGGATTCGTCTTCCTTGATCCGCCCCTTCATCTCTTCGTACAACCGGTCGACCAGCGGCCGGTGCGGCGCCATCACCGCCTCGAAATAGGCGTTCTCCGCCTCCAGATAGGCGAGCACCTCGGGATCGCCGACCTCGGGATAGTTCGGGTCCTTCAGCCAGGCATAGGGATCCTCGACCGTCACGCCATGCGCGGTGAAGCGGTGCGGGCGCCGTTCGGCGAGGGGGGGCTGGGGCAGGTTCGGATCGGTCATGGACGCAGCTCTAGCGGGGCGGACGAGCGGCGTCATGCCTCGGGCGGGCGATTAAGTTCCGGCCAGCAACGATCCGGCAACACACGTGCGGTTGCGTACCGCCGCCCCGGGCGGGCATGAGGCGCAGCGACAACAGGGGAACGGACATGCCCGGCGGATTGGTGGCGCTGCTCGACGATATCGCGGCGATGGCGAAGCTGTCGGCGGCGAGCCTGGACGACGTCGCCGGCGCGGCGGGGCGGGCGGGGGCCAAGGCGGCGGGCGTGGTGATCGACGATACCGCGGTCACGCCGACCTATGTCACCGGCCTGTCGCCGGCGCGCGAGCTGCCGATCATCTGGAAGATCGCCAAGGGCTCCCTTCGCAACAAATTGCTGTTCCTGCTGCCCGCGGCACTGGTGCTGAGCGCGCTGGCGCCCTGGGCGATCACGCCGATCCTGATGCTGGGCGGCGCCTATCTGTCGTTCGAGGGCGCGGAGAAGATCATCGCCGCGCTGACCGGCGGCCATCATGGCGACGCCGCGGCGACGATCAGCGACCCCAAGGAGCTGGAGGATCGCCAGGTCGCCGGCGCGGTGCGCACCGACCTGATCCTGTCGGGCGAGATCATGGCGATCGCGCTTGGCGAACTGGGCGGCGAGACGCTGCTCAACCAGGCGATCGCGCTGGCCGTGGTCGCGGTGGCGATCACCGCCGGCGTCTATGGCGTCGTCGCGCTGATCGTGAAGATGGACGATATCGGCCTGCACCTGGCGGAACGGCCGGCGACGCGCGCGCTCGGCCGCGGGCTGGTCGCGGCGATGCCGCGCGTGCTGGCGGCGCTGTCGGTGATCGGCACCGCGGCGATGCTATGGGTCGGCGGCGGCATCATCCTGCACGGGCTGGAGGCGTTCGGCCTCGACACGTTGCCGCATGCGCTGCACGACGCCGCGCACCATGTCGCGGCGGGGCTCGGCGCGCTCGGCGGCGTCGCCGGCTGGTTGATCACCGCCGCCGCCTCCGCGCTGATCGGCCTCGCTTTGGGGGCGGCGATCGTCGGCCTGCTGCATCTCGTGCCGCGCAAGCACTGACCGGACACCGCCTATGCCGGCACGCCGGGTGGGTCGCGCCGCCCGTCTGCGCATTGACCCGTCTTCGCATTGATCCCGATCAAGCGACCGGAACGTCCCCCGATGCCGCCCGTTCGCTCTCCCTTGCTGATTCACGCGGGGGACCGGAGAGTTGCGGACATTGACCGAGGCGCAGATCGCCACCCTGACCCCACGGGCCGACGGGCCACAGCCGGTCGTCGGAATCGCCGAAACCGCGGCAGCAGCGGCCGCGCTGCTCGCCGACCAGGACCTGCTGCTCGCCGTCACCGACGAGGTGCGCGCGCTTGCGATCAGCCGCTTGCTCGCGGCGCTGATGCCAACGGCCACCGTCTTGTTCTGCCCCGGATCGGATGCCTTGCCCGGCGACGATGCGCCGGCCTCGCCCGCCAATGTCGGCCAGCGCGTCTCGGCCCTGCATGCGGCGCGGATCGCCCAGCGCGGCGAGCGGCGGCAGCGGCTGGCGCTGGTCACCACCGGCGAGGCGCTCGCCCGCGCGCTGCCCGCCCCGGCGACCTTCGAGGCGACGCCGCCCTGTGTCGCAGTCGGCGCGCCGTGCGACCTGGCGCAATTGCATGCGATGCTCACCGATCTCGGCTATGTCGCCGACGATCGCGTCGACGAACCGGGCGAGGTCGCGGTCCGCGAACAGGTGCTCGACGTCTTTCCCGCCGATGCCGACCAGCCGCTGCGCATCGAGGTGGCGGACGGCACCATCGCCGCGATCCGCACCTACGACCCCGCCGACCAGCGCAGCAGCGGTAGCGTCGAACGGCGCGAGCTCGGCCGCGTCGCCGAACCGCCGCTCACGGGCAAGCGCTCGACCCTGCTCGACCATCTGCCCGATGCCACCGTGGTGATCGAACCGGCGGCGGACGAGCGGCGGCGGCGCCTGCTGCTGCTCAGCGCCGACGCCGCCAAGCGGGGCAGCCGGCGTGCGGCGCGCGACATGGTCGCCGATGCCGACTGGACGCGCGCCCTCGCCGACCGGCGGCAGGAGCGCATCGCAACGGCGGGCGAGCCGCCCGCCCGTTTCGTCGAGCAAAGGTCGCCGATGCGCGCCTTCGCCGCCGCCGCCAAGGCCGCCTTCGCGGCGGGCGATCGCGTCGCCTTGCTGGGCAGCGCGCGCGACCTGCGCTTCCTGGCGAAGCGCGTCGACAAGGCGCTCGGCCGACCGCTGACGACGGTGGACGACTGGCCGTCGGTGCTCGCCGCCGAAGCCGGCGCGGTGCTCGCGCTCGCCGCTCCGGCGGACCGCGGTTTCCGGCGTGACGGCGTGCTGGCGGTGACCGCCGCCGACCTGCTCGGCAGCCGCGCGATCCGCGAGGACGGCGCTGCCGGCCGCGTCGACCTGTCGCTGGTGCAGACCGCCGACATCCGCATCGGCGACACCGTCATCCACGAGGATCACGGCATCGCCACCGTCGGCGGCATCGCGCCGATTGATCCGCAGGACGATCACGCCGGCGATGCGATCTGCCTGCTCCATGCCAAGGACACCACTCGCCTGGTCGCGGTGGCGGAGGCGGATCGCCTGTGGCGCTATGGCGCGGAGGACGATGCGGTCCGCCCGGATACGCTTGACGGCAAGAGCTGGCACGATCGGCGCACCGGCATCGACGCCGCGATCGCCCAGACCGCGCGCGGACTGACCGAACTGGCGGCGGAACGGGCGGAGCGCACCGCGCCGGTGCTCGACCCGCCGGTCGCCGACTACGAGCGCTTCGCCGCCGGTTTCCCCTTCTCCGAGACGCCGGACCAATTGACCGCGATCGAGGCGGTGCGCGGCGATCTCGCCTCGGGCCGGCCGATGGACCGGCTGGTGATCGGCGACGTCGGCTTCGGCAAGACCGAGGTCGCGCTGCGCGCCGCGGCGATCGCGGTGCTCGCCGGCAAGCAGGTCGCGCTCGCCGCGCCGACGACGGTGCTCGCCCGCCAGCATCTCGACAGTTTCGCCCGCCGCTTCGAGGGCACCGGCATCGCTGTTGCCGGCCTGTCGCGGCTGTCGACCGCGGCCGAGAAGCGTCGGGTCAAGCAGGGCCTCGCCGACGGCAGCATCCAGCTGGTAATCGGCACCGGCGCGGTCGCCGGCAAGGGCGTGACTTATCACGACCTCGCCCTGGTCATCGTCGACGAGGAGCAGCGCTTCGGTGCCGCCGACAAGGCGCGGCTGCAGGCGCTGTCCGCCGGCCATGTGTTGACGCTGTCGGCGACCCCGATTCCGCGTACCCTGCAGGCGGCGCTGGTCGGGCTGCGCCAGATGTCGGTGATCGCGACGCCGCCGGCGCGCCGCCAGCCGATCCGAACCGCCGTCTCCGCCTTCGCGCCGGAGACGCTGCGCGCCGCGCTGCTGCGCGAACGGGCGCGTGGCGGCCAAAGCTTCGTCGTGGTGCCGCGCATCGCCGACATGGCGCCGCTCGCCGAGACGCTGGCGAAACTCGTCCCCGAACTCGAGGTTCTGCAGGCGCACGGCAAATTGCCCGCGGCGGAGATCGACGAGGTGATGGTGCGCTTCGGCGGCGGCGACGGCGACGTATTGCTCGCCACCAATATCATCGAGGCGGGGCTGGACGTGCCGCGTGCCAATACGATGGCAATCGTCCACGCCGACCGGTTCGGCCTGTCGCAGCTGCACCAGTTGCGCGGCCGCGTCGGCCGTGGCCATCGCCGTGGCCAGGTGCTGCTGTTCACGCAAGGGGAAGGGGGAATCGCGCCGCGCACGCTGAAGCGGCTGCGCACACTGGAGGCGTTCGACCGGCTCGGCGCCGGCTTTGCGATCAGCGCCCGCGATCTCGACATGCGCGGCGCCGGTGATCTGCTCGGCGACACCCAGGCGGGGCACATGCGGCTGATCGGCGTCGAACTCTACCAGCAGCTGCTGGAGGATGCGCTGCGCACCGCGCGCGGCGAGACGGTCGAACGCTGGACACCGGAACTGCACCTCGGCCTCGCCGGGCGGTTGCCGGAAGCGTGGATCGGCGACGAGGATTTGCGCCTGTCGCTCTATGCTCGGCTTAGCCGGCTGCGCGACGATGCCGCGCTCGACGATTTCGAGGCGGAGCTGGAGGATCGCTTCGGCGAACTGCCGGCGGAGGCGCGCCAGCTGCTCGGCGTCGCGCGGGTCCGCGAACGGATGCGCACGCTCGGCATCGCGCGGGTCGATGCCGGCCCGGCGGCGATCGCGCTGACGCCGCGCAAGGACGCCAATCTGGCGGCGATCGACGGCCTGACCGAGAAGAAGGGCCGTTTCCTGCTCCAGGAGCGGCATGACGATCCGGAAGCACGGCTGGAGCGGCTGGCCGACCTGCTCGCCTGATCCGCCGCCGGCGGAGTTACGCGGCGCGGCGCAACAGTGCGACGATCCGATCGCATTCGCGCTGCAGCGTCTCGGTGCGCTGGCGCATGTCGCTGCTGATCGTGCGCGTCTGCTGCGCGACGGTGGCGGTGCGAACGAATGTCTCGCGCAGCGACCGGAAGGTGTCGCGCGCCGCCACCGTGCTCGCCTCGATCGCGCCGATCGTCTCGCGGATCTCGGCATTGGTCTGATGCTGGCGGGTCGCGGTCTCCACCGTCTGCACGGCCGAGGCGGCGAGCGTATCGAGCGCGCCGCGCAGCGCGTCGCTGACCCTGACCGCGGACGTCGTCGCCTGGCTGATCTCCTGCACCTTCGCGGCGATCTCGCGCGTGGTGCCGGCGGTCGCCTGCGAGAAGTTGCGCACCTCCTGCGCCACCACCGCAAAGCCGCGCCCGGTCTCGCCGGCGCGCGCCGCCTCCAACGTCGCGTTGAGCGCGAGCAGGTTGGTCGCCTGGCTCAGCGTCGCGATCTGTTGCGAGGACTGTTCGATCGAGGCGACGCTGCGCACCAGCGTCGCATTCGCCGCCTGAGCGGTCGCCGAATGGCTGGCCGCCTGGATCGTCGTCTCCGCCGACCGTTTCGCCTCGCCCGCGATCACGTCGACATTGGCGGCGAGCACGCGCAGCCCGTCGAGCAGGGTCGCGGTCGCCTCGCTCGCCCGGGACGAGGTCAGATGCGCCGATTCGGCCTGACCCTGCTGGTCGACGATTGTCGCCAGCGTCTCATCCGCGCTGGCGTCCAGGTCGTTGGCGGCATCGCGCAGCGGCCCGAGCAGGGCGCCGATCGTCTGTTGCAGCTGGTCGGCGATCGCACTGGCGGCGGCGGTCATTTCGGTGCGGTGACGCATGGCGTCGGCGATGCGTCGCTGCGCCTCCGCCTCGCCGACCCGGCGCGCCTCCTCCGCGGCATGCAGCGCCGCTTCGGCGGCGTGGCGCGCATCGTCCGCGGCGAAGCGTGCGATCTGCTCCTGTTCCGCGGCGCGTTCGGCGGCACGCGACTTGGCGGCGAGACTGCGGCTCAACCGGCGGACCAGATGGATCACCCAAGCGGCGATGACCAGGAAGATCAGCAGGCAGGCGGCCAGCGCGGGCAGCATCGCATAGAGCGCACCGATCGCCGGGGTCAGCCGCCGCCAGGCGATGGTGCCGAGTTCGCCACCCTGCCAGTCGTGTACCACCGTCGTCGCGTCGCCGCGGTCGTGCACGCCGGATTCGACCCAGCGCAGGTCCTTGAGCCCGAATCCCTGCGCCCATTCGTCCAGGACCTTGGCGTCGAGCATGCGTACGTCGACGAAGATGCGGTAGCTGCTGCGGTCGAGTCGTGACGGGCCCTTCTCGTGGACGATCGGCGAAAAGCCGATCAGCGCCCGCTTGCCGCCGAACCGGCCGGGCAGCACGATCGCGTCGTGGCGGGCGCGCACCGCCGCTTCGGTGGCGGGCAGGCGGGCGAGCAGCGCCTTCATCGTCGCCGGCGAGATCATCCGGTCGAGTGGCGGCGCCGGCCGGTGGGGGATATGGCCGAACAGCGTCCGCCCGGCCGCATCGATCACATAGGCATGGCCGATCGGCGTGCCCCATTGCGATTCGACCCAGCGGGGATCCATCGCGCCATAGGCATGGTCGGCGGCGTCGTTCCAGGCGGCATTGATATAGGTTTCGTTGCTGATCCGCGACCGTTCGCGATCCAGCGCGCCGGCGATCGTCGTGGCGGCGAGGCGGTTGGCATCGCGGTCCGCGCGCCAGGTCAGAAAGGCGGTGGTGACGACAGAGGCGAACAGCGCCAGCAGGACGAGGCAGAGTAGCAGCCGCGTGATCGTCTGACTCTCGTCGTGCCGCGTACCGTACAGCGACGCATACAGCCGTCGATATGCCAATCGGGCGATCCTCATCGTCCGCGGTGTAGTAGAAATAGGATAATGTGTGGTTAACGCCAGTATCTGATCTGCGTCTAGTCTTGTCGAGGCCCGGCGACATTAGGATCGACCGGTAGAAACGGCGCGAATACCTTCTCTATGGCACAACGGTAGTGAATAGAACGAAAATGGTTGCATCGCGCAGCATGGCGACATCGTTGGAAGGGATGGGGCGCCATGCCGCTTGCCGCGCAGCGGCGGGACGCCGATAGACGACGCATGACCGACCATTCCGACCGTCTTGCCGCGCTGCGCGCCGAACTCGTCACCCACGGCCTCGCCGGCCTTGTCGTCCCGCTGACCGACGAGCATATGAGCGAATATGTCGGCGGCTATGCGCAGCGGCTTGCCTGGCTGACCGGGTTCGAAGGCTCGGCGGGCACCGCCGTCGTGCTCCCCGAAACCGCGGCGATCTTCATCGATGGCCGCTACACCATCCAGGTCCGCGAGCAGGTCGACGCCGGCGACTGGACCTATGTCGACGTGCCGCAGCACAGCGTCGCCGGGTGGCTGGCCCGGCAGGCGAAGGCCGGGCAACGGATCGGCTACGATCCCTGGCTGCATACGGTGGGCCAGGTCGCCGCGATGCGGGCCGCGCTCGCCGACGTCGGGGCAGAGCTGGTCGCGGTCGACGCCAATCCGATCGACGCGATCTGGACGGACCGGCCGCAACCGTCGCCGGCGCGGATGACCGTCCACGACGATGCGCATGCCGGCGTCGCCTCGGCGGCCAAGCGGGCCGCGATCGCCGACTGGCTCGCCGAACAGCGCGCCGATGCGGTGGTGCTGACCGCGCTCGATTCGATCGCCTGGGCGCTCAACGTGCGCGGCGGCGACGTCGCCCACACGCCGGTCGCGCTCGGCTATGCGATCGTCGCCGCGGACGGCACCACCGACCTGTTCGTCGCGCCGGGAAAGGTCGACGACGCGCTGCGCCAGCATCTCGGCAATGCGGTGCGCATCCACGATCGCCAGGCGTTTGCCGGCGCGCTCGGCCGCTATGACGGGCAGCGGATCGCCGCCGACCCGGAACGCGCCGTCGCCGCGATCCACGAAGCGCTCGCCGCCGGTGGCGCCAGGGTGCTGCCGCTGCGCGACCCGGTGGTGCTCGCCAAGGCGCTGAAGAACCCTGCCGAGGTCGCCGGTCACCGCGCCGCTTCGATCCGCGACGGCGCCGCGCTCAGCCGCTTCCTGCGCTGGATCGAGCGGGAAGGGCCGAAGGGTGGCGAGACCGAATTGTCCGCCGCCGCCCGCCTGCTCGCCTTCCGCGAGGAGACGGGGCTGCTGCGCGACACCAGTTTCTCGACCATCTCGGCGACCGGCGCGCATGGCGCGATTCCCCATTACCACGTCACCGAGGCATCGAACGCGCGGATCGCGCCGGGCCAGCTGTTCCTGATCGATTCGGGCGGCCAATATGCCGATGGCACCACGGATGTGACACGTGTGATGCCGATCGGCGCGCCGACCGAGGAAATGCGCGATCGCTTCACCCGCGTCCTAAAAGGCCATATCGCGATCGCCACGGCGATCTTTCCCGATGGCACGCCCGGCGCGCAGATCGACGGCTTCGCCCGCCGGCCGTTGTGGGAGGCGGGGCTCGATTTCGGCCACGGCACGGGCCACGGCATCGGCAGCTATCTTGCGGTGCATGAAGGACCGCAGCGGATCGCCGCGCCCAATTATCCCGGTGGCGCCAGTCTCGAGCCGCTCCGTGCCGGCATGATGCTGTCCAACGAGCCCGGTTATTACAAGGCGGGTGAATATGGCATCCGGATCGAGAATCTGCTGCTCACCATCCCGGTGACGATCCCCGGTGGTGATCCGGAGCGTCCGATGCTGGGCTTCGAGACCCTGACCTTCGCGCCGATCGAGCGGACACTGATCGATCCCGCGCTCTTGACCCAGGTCGAGCTTTCATGGCTCAATGCCTATCACGCCGAGGTCGTCGCTAGGATCGGTCCGGTGCTCGACGGAGAGGATAGGGCATGGCTCGAGTCAAAATGCTCGCCGGTCAGCTGAGGGTCGCGGCGCTGATGGTCGGTCTATTCACCTTCGGCTCGGGGCTTGCCTATGTCGCCGGCAGTGGCCTGATCTCCGTCGGCGCGCACGTCGCCCATCGCTGAGTCGTCGGCGGCGCGCGCCTGCGCCTTGCGGCGGTGCAGATTCGCCCGCAATTGCGCCGCCAGCCGCGCCGCCCGATCCTGCTGTCCGCTCATCGCTTTCCCTTAAAACACGCCGGCCGCGTCACCAAGCGCTTGACAAGCGACCCCACCTCGTCTCTAGGCGCCCTTCCCGCGTCCCGACGCGAGTGCTGCCGTAGCTCAGTGGTAGAGCGCATCCTTGGTAAGGCTGAGGTCGTGAGTTCAATCCTCACCGGCAGCACCATTTTTCCCTGATATTGCCGCCGGTTGGCGGAAGCGGGCCTTGAAAGTGGCTGCTTACAATGGGTTCAGTCGGGCCACTGTCGGCACATTGTCAGCAAAGTTCGCCGAGCCTCACTTTCGAGGGTGTGACTGCTGGCTGCCCAAGGCGATCTGCACGCCGAGTCGAGGGACCAATTCGGCTCTTGAGCATCCCCTTGGCCGGGGAGGCGAGGCAGAGAGCATGAGGGACACAATGGCGGCACGCAGCCCTTCGGCGCGCTGTAGGCCGCCTCCGCACGCTGGAGCAATGCGTGCTGCACAAGCGGAAGCTGCGCCTGAACTGCCCCGCTGCCCCCATGCCCGCATCCTCGACGCCGTGCCGCTCTGGTGGCATTTCCAGCGGCGCGGCTGGGACGATGCGCTGTCCGCGGTACGGCAGCGGCTGCACTGCGCCCTCTGTGCCGGGCGCGACGCCGTCCGCATCCGCCCCCGCCTCACCGTCGGGCGCGATCCGCTGACCGGCGCGCAGCTGCCCTATCCGGACGGGGCGACGTGGAAGAAGCTTGTGTCGCGCTACCGCTCATGATCGAACGGCGAAATGTGCAATCTTTACAGCATCAAGACCGACCCCCGCGGCTATTTCGACGCGCTTGCGGCGGCGGAGGATCCGGGCAACAGCTTGGCGGTCGAGAAAGACTATGCCGCGCCGGCAAGCCCGGCTTCGTTGCCCGGCTGGAGGGCGAGAGCCGTGTGCTGAACACGATGCGCTGGGGCTTTGCGCCGGTGCCGGATGTGACGATAAGCCCGCTCGAAGACTGGTTCTCCTCCGCGTCGCCCGCCGGCAACGTATAGCGCGCGGACTGATGGCTGCGGTGGCCCACGAACACTTCGTTGAGCGCCAGCAGTGCTTTCGCCCAAGTCGAGCCGCGCCTCCACCATCGTCCGTCGCTCGGTCGGTGCGGCGCCCTGTACGCTCGGGTCGCCAAGGGCCCCGAGGCCGGACCGGCGGCAGGCATCATCGACAGCCCGCTGGTCAAGACCACCGACGCCGGTTGGCCGCGCGGCCATGACGCCGGCAAGAAGATAAGGGGGAAAAAGCGTCACATCGCGAGCGATACGGCGGGCGACCTGCTTGACGGACTGGTGCGACCTGCCGACATCCAGGATCGCGATGGCGCGCCGGATCTCATCGCACGCTGGCAGGACGCCTATCCGTCGCTGTCACGCCTCTTTGCCGATGGCGGCAATGCCGGATCGAAGCTAGCGACCGCCGTCGAGCATCTCGATCGCCTCGCGATTGAAATTGTCAAGCGCTCCGACGTCCATCACTTCGTCGTCCTGTCCCGCCGATGTGTGATCGAGCGCACCATCGCATGGCTCAATTGATGCCGCCGCCCGGCCAAGGATTGGAGGCAACCATCGCGTGCTCCGAAGCTTGGCACCTCATCGATTCCAGGAGCCGAATGACCCGACGCATCGCAAAGATCGAATTATGACTCGGGCTCTAAGAGCCGTGGATTGAGGGCATTGCCAGTCGCGACTTGAACCAACGACGGCATTCGGAACGTCGCAGATTGACCGCCTATCTCCTTTTCTGGGTCTATCCGCCTGCAACGCCAATTCCGCATTTCACATATGGTCCGCGGCCGGCGGCAGCGACCCTGGCTCGTGACATGCGGGGGTGATGAACCCCCGCACATGGTGCAAGCGTGCGGTGGTTGCCGCCGCTCGTCACTGCGTCAGGCCGTGCTTTCGCAAGAGCGGGGCGACCTCGGGATCGTGGCCTACCATGTTACGGAACATGGTGTTGTAATCCTGCGTGTGCCCGCGCGACAGCACGAGGTCGCGGAAGCGCTGCCCGTTCTCGCGCGTCATGCCCCCATGGGCTTGGAACCACTCGTAGATGTTCTCTTGGATCATGTCGGTCCACAGGTACGCGTAATAACCCGCGGCATAGCCCGAGCCCCATATATGGGCGAAATAGCTCGACCGGTAGCGCGGCGGCACATGCGCGACGTCCAGCCCCGTAGCGCCAAGCGCCTGAGCCTCGAATGCGTCCGCGTCGCTGGGCAGATTGTCGACGCCTACCGAGTGCCATGCCATGTCGAGCTGCGCTGCCGCGAGTGTTTCGCCGAAGCTATAGGCCTGATCGAACTTCTCGGCCCGCTTGATCTTGTCGACCAGCGCTTGCGGCATCGGGGCGCCGGTTTGGTAATGACGGGCGTAGTGCGCCAACACGCGGGGTTCTAGCGCCCAATGCTCGTTGAATTGCGACGGGAACTCCACGAAGTCGCGCGCGACCGCCGTGCCGGATAGCGTCGGATATGTCTGGTTCGCGAACAGCCCGTGCAGGCCGTGGCCGAACTCGTGGAACATGGTGCGCACGTCTTCGAAGGTGATAAGTGCCGGCTGACCGGGCGCGGGCTTTGTGAAGTTGGCGGTGTTCGAGATGACTGGCCGGGTGCCGAGCAGCTTTGATTGAGGCACGAAGCTGTTCATCCAGGCGCCGCCGGATTTGTTGTCGCGTTTCCAGTAATCGAAATAGGCGAGCCCGAGCGGCGTCCCGTTCGCCTCGAATACCTCGTAGACGCGCATGTCGGGATGATAGGTGGGGATGTCCGTCCGCCGCTTGAACGTGATCCCGTAAAGCTGATTGGCGGCAAAGAAGACGCCGTTTTCGAGGACGTTCCAAATCTCGAGATACGGCTTGGTCTCGTTTTCATCGAGGTTGAACCGGGCGCGGCGGAGCCGCTCGGCGTAGTAAGGCCAGTCCCATGGCTGCAGCTGGAACCCGCCTTGGTCCGCATCGATCAGCTGTTGCAGCTCGCCGGCCTCGGTGTGCTGCGCCGCCGCGACCGGGGCGTCGAGTGCGTTCAAAAACCCGCGGGCGGCGTCCGGTGTCTTTGCCATCTGCTCGGCAAGTGAATAGTCGGCCCACGTGCGATAGCCGAGGAGGTTCGCCTTCTTGGTTCGCAGCGCGATCAGCTTGAGGATCGTCGCGCGCGTGTCGTTTGCGTCACCCTTCTCCGCTCGGGTCCAGCTTTGATTGAACAGCGCCTGGCGGGTTTGGCGGACGTTCAACGATTGCATGGCCGGTTGTCCGGTCGTGTTCTGGAGTGGCAGGGCGTATTGGCCGGCCATGCCTCGATCAGCCGCGTCGCGCGCAGCGGCCTCGAGCTCGCCTGGGGTTAGGCCGGCGAACAGCTTGGGGTCGGAAACGACGAAAGTCCCTGCCTTCGTTGCCGCGAGCAGCCGCTGCCGAAAGTCGATGCCCGCCGTCGAAAGATCGCGGTTCAGCGCGCGCAACGTGGCCTGATCCCCGGCCGACAGCTGCGCACCCGCGCGGACGAAATCGGTATAGTATTGATCGAGCAGCATCGACTGCTCGGCGTCGAGCTTCAGCGTAGCCTTTCGGTCGTGGAGTGACTTGATCCGGCCGAACAGCTTCGGGTCAAGGTGAATGGCGTCACCATAGGCAGCAAGCTTGGGCGCGAGCGCGGCCTGCTCAGCCTGCAGCGTAGGATTGGTATTCGCCTGTGTGACTTGGCCGAACGCCCGTTGCGCTCTGCCGAGCATCTCGCCCTGCCGTTCCAGTGCGACGATCGTGTTGTCAAACGTAGGAGGCGCCGGGTTGCTGGCGATACGCCGCACCTCGGTCAGGCTTTCCGCCATGCCGGCCTCGATCGCCGGCTGATAGTCGGCATCCCGGATGCGGTCGAAAGGCGGCGCCTCATAGGGCAAGGAACTACGCTGGGCGAACGGGCCGGCAGATATCGCCGGGGTAATCGCCATGGAGAGAGCGGTAGCGGCGAGCAGTGCGTTTTGGAGCATCGGCAGTTCCTTAGGTGCCGACCTCGGTTAACCGACTTGGGGAGGCCATGTCGATGAAACAGTAGCACCTGGAGAGGTAGCCCGGCTGTTCACTATCAAGGTACGCGGGCCACCCTTCACTAGGGGCTAGGCTGCTGAGAGCCTACCGGCGTGCTTTCCCTGGAAGACCGGCACGCATGTGAACGAACGTCGACTTTTGGGAGCCGCACAAATGCCGCTTAACGTCGGTTTCTGGGCCTTGGTGGCTGCGGCGGCGAGTGAGCCAGGAACAAGCGAAACCGTAGGTTGAACGACCTCAGACAGGGCGGCCTGCGTCGACCCATTCGCGCATCGCTTCAACCATCTGCACGGTTGGATAAGCCTTAATGTCATCCTCTGAAGCACCGAGCGCTAGTTCGCGTTCCCAATACCATTCTTGGAAGGCAGCGTAATGTCCGAGGATGCGGGATGCACCAAGGGAAACTGCTCCGGCCTGCCGCACGAGCCATGTCCGGACGCTTCGAACGGCTTCGATGTAGTCGCCGCCATGCGGGTGGATATCCCATCCGGCGATGTCGGAAAGGCCCTTCTGATAATCGTAACGGGTCGCCTCCAGAATAAGGATGGCTTTCCCGGTAAGCTGACCTCCACCGAACTTCCGGCATCCGTGATCAATGCCGAGTTCGAATGGCATATTCAGCCGCGCGTACTCGTCGGCTTGGGTCGATTTACAGCGGCTCAGATCATGGATGCCGTACTTCGAGCCACGGACGAGTTCTAAGATGCGATCTAGCCGATTAGCGGCATTGTCGGCGTTTTCAGGGGCGAGACGGGGATAGAAACCCAAATCGGTTATGCAGAAGGCAATCGCCTGCAGGATTGGCGCGAAATCGTCGTCGAAGGGGCAATTTACAAAGACCGACCGGTCAAAAGGCGGCACGATCAGCCCTTAGGCGGATGGGGATCGTTTCCATAGGAATTGCGCTCGCGGATTCGTCCATCACGGCCGTGAATGTAGAGTTCGGTCTTCTGGTTGCGTGCAATCTGCGTAGCTGCTGCGATCGCTTCGGCTTGCGTCGTGTGAACGCTCGACGCGCGCGACGCGCCCGCCTTCTTTACTCCCCAACCACCCGCGTTTGGAACGACGTGTTGACCCTTAGCCATGACCCTCGATTCTCCTTCAATCCTATATAAGCGAAGCACGGCGCTTCCGCCAGCATCCCCCCCGACACCGCAAGCTGAACGGGCGTCCGAAGCTGGGGACGGGAAGAGGTGCCTTGAGCGTCCGCAACTGGGCCTTGGCAGCCGCATCACCGTCGAGGCACCATCATTCTTTCAGGTTGATCCAGCACAATGCGACCTGGCTCCGTTCCTGTAACAATATGTGTCGGATCATAGGCACAAGGGAGCGGGATGCGGTTTCGGCTCGGCGATCTTACTACTCGCTTTGCTGCCGCTTTGTTGCTGGCCGGGTGCCAGCGAGAGGCGCGCGATATCGGGCCGTCGTTGCCGCAGACCGCGCCGAGGGGCGCCGCGGATCCCCGCATCGGCTACTATCAGGACAATGTTTATCAGGTCGCACAGGGCGGCCGCTATTTCCGGTGGTATGGCTGCACTGCCTGCCATGACGAGGGCGCTTCCGGAGTGCGCGACCTCGTGGATGGCCGCTGGCGCCACGGCGGCAGCTTCGATGAGGTCTTCGCGTCGATCGCGCATCGGCACGGTCCATTGGACTATGCCAAGCGCGTGCCTCCGGAGCAGCTTTGGCAACTGGCGGCCTATGTCCGTGACCTGCCACAGCATACGCCGGAAAAGCGGCGGCGGCTGAGCGTCGATCAGGTCGGCGAGCCGCAGGGGCGAAGCTGGTCGGGGCCAGTCCGATGAGACTTCGCCTGTTCGCTCTCTGCCTTCTCCTTTCCGGATGCGGAGGTGCGCAAAGCACGCTTAACCCGGGAGGTGATCAGGCGCATGCCCTGTTTTCGCTTTTCGCCCTGATGATGTGGGTGTGCGGCGGCGTCTATGTCGTCGTGTCCTCCGGCCTCGGCTGGGCGCTATGGCGCGCGTGGCGTCGCCGCGGGGCAGACGCACGCGGCGATGGCAGCGTCACGCGCGGCATGGACGGACGGTTGGCGCGACTGCTGCCGCTTGCCGTTGGCGCCATTGTCCTCGGGCTGACAATGCTGATCACCGCCAGCTTCTTCGCCGACCGAGCATTGTTCGCCACCCGTATCTCGCCTGCGCTGGAGGTGCGTGTCACCGGGCATCAGTGGTGGTGGCGGATCCAGTACCGCGATCCGGCGAGCGGTGGCTGGGTCGAAACCGCCAATGAACTTCACCTGCCGCAGGGGCAGACGGTGCGGCTGGTGCTGGGGGCGGCGGATGTGATCCACAGCTTCTGGGTGCCCAATGTCGCAGGCAAGCTCGACATGATCCCGGGGCGCACCAACGTCCTCGACGTCACCGCGCGGAGACCCGGCTGGTTCCGTGGGCAATGTGCGGAATTCTGTGGGTTGCAGCACGCGCATATGGCGTTGTCGGTAAAGGTGGAAGCGCCGGCCGCCTTCCACAGCTGGCTGGCTGCGCAGAAGGGCCCGGCCGTTGCTGACAGCGGGCGAGGGGCTGAGGTATTCGCCGACGCTTGCGCGGCCTGTCACGCCATACGCGGTATGGCGGCAGGTGGGCGCGCTGGCCCTGATCTCACGCATGTAGCGACCCGCCACACGCTGGCCGCGGGTACGCTGACGATGACGCGCGGCAATCTTCAGGGCTGGATCGCGCAGCCGCAGGCGATCAAACCCGGCACGGCGATGCCGGCCATTCCGCTCAACCCCGCCGATGCTGACGCGGTGGCGTCCTATCTGATGGCCTTGCGATGACCCCCGACGCCGATCGCCGCGATCGCCTTGCGCAGGCCTGGCGCGACGTTCCGGGCTGGTGGGGCTTCCTCACCACGGTCGATCACAAGCGGATCGCGGCACGCTACATCGTCACCGCGCTGCTGCTGCTGTTCCTCGCCGGCCTGCTCGCGCTCGACATGCGCTGGCAGCTTTCCTGGGCGGAGAACACGCGGATGGGGCCGCAGCTCTACAACGAGAGCTTCTCGCTGCACGGCTCGACGATGCTGTTCCTGGTGTCGGTGCCGGCGATGGAGGCGATGGCGCTGTGGCTGGTGCCGCTGATGCTGGGGCAGCGCAACATGGCGTTCCCGCGGCTCGGCGCGTTCAGCTACTGGCTCTATCTCGGTGGCGTGCTGACCTTGTGGGTGTCGCCCGCGCTCGACATCACGCCCGATCTCGGCTGGTTCGAATATCCGCCGCTGTCCGGGCCGAACTATGCGCCCGGCCATCGCGCCGACATCTGGGCGCAGATGATCACCTTCACCGAGGTGGCGGCGCTGTGCGCCTCGGTCAACGTCGCCGCGACCATCCTCAAGATGCGGCCGCCGGGCATGACGCTGGCGCGGATGCCGGTGTTCCTCTGGGCGATGCTCGTGGCGTCGCTGATGACGATCCTTTCGATGCCCGCGATTATGCTGGTGACGAGCATGCTGATCGCCGACCGGCTCGTCTCGACGCATTTCTTCGCGCCTGCGGCCAACGGCGACGTGCTGCTGTTCCAGCACCTGTTCTGGTTCTTCGGCCACCCGGAGGTGTACATCATCTTCATCCCCGCGACCGGCTTCGTCTCGTCGATCGTGGAGACCTTCGCGCGGCGCCGGCTGTTCGGCCACCACGTGCTGGTGCTCGCGATCCTGGCGATCGGCTGCCTCGCCTTCGGCCTGTGGGTGCACCACATGTTCGCGGTCGGGCTGCCGCGGCTCGGCAACGACTTCTACACCGCGGCGAGCATGGCGATCGCGGTGCCGGCGGGCTTGCAGATCTTCTGCTGGATCGCGACCATGGCGACCGGGCGGCTGTGGCTGGCGACGCCGATGCTATGGGTGCTCGGCTTCGTCGCCACCTTCGTGCTCGGCGGGCTCTCCGGCGTGATGACCGCCTCGGCCGCGCTCGACCTCCAGCTGACCGACAGCTATTTCGTCGTCGCGCACTTCCATTACGTCCTGGTCGGCGGGGCGATGTTCCCGCTCTTCGGCGCCTTCTGCTACTGGTATCCCGAGGCGACCGGGCGGCTGATGTCGGAGCGCTGGGGGCGGGTCGCCTTCGCGCTGATCGTCGGTGGGTTCAACCTCGGTTTCGCGCCGATGCACCTGCTCGGGCTGATGGGGATGCCGCGGCGGGTCTATACCTATCCCGCCGGCATGGGCTGGGACGGGCTCAACCAGGTCGCGACGCTGGGCAGCGCGGTGGCGGTGACGGGCGGGCTGGTGTTCGTCGCCAACGCGCTGCTGAGCTATTGGCGCGGCGCGCCGGCGGGGGCCGACCCCTGGGGCGCGTCGACGCTCGAATGGGCGGGCGAGTCGCCGTCGCCGCCGTGGAACCTCGCCTATACGCCCGTGGTCGACAGCCTGACCCCGCTATGGGACTCGCCGACCCTGCGCGTGATGGACGGCATCGCGATCGAGCGGCGCGAGGTGGTCGTCACCTCGGTGGTCGATGCCGCGCCGCTCTACCGGCAGAAGAGCGCGTCGCCGTCGATCTGGCCCGTGGTCGCGGCGCTGGCGGTGACCGCGATGTTCCTCGGCAGCATCTTCACGCCCTGGGCGATCGTCGCGGGCGCGCTGCC
The DNA here is from genome assembly GCF_052907485.1 of Sphingomonas benefaciens. Lineage (NCBI taxonomy): Bacteria > Pseudomonadati > Pseudomonadota > Alphaproteobacteria > Sphingomonadales > Sphingomonadaceae > Sphingomonas > Sphingomonas benefaciens. The sequence goes on from NZ_JBREIC010000002.1 coordinate 547,502, forward strand.
GATCGCGGCGGCGTTGACCGGCTGGTTCTGGCCACAGCGCGGGCGCGCCAAGACCGGCCCGTTGCGGGTGCGGTCATGAGCGAGGTTGAGCCGCGCGAGGTGGAGATCGTCGGCGATCTGTCCGGCCTGCCGGCGAGCGCGAACGGCGCGCGCCACCTCGTCTGGTGGGGCAATATCGGCTTCATGCTGATCGAGGGCACCGGCTTCGCGCTCGCCGCGGCGGCCTATCTGTACCTCATGACGCAGCAGGCGCCGCATTGGCCGCCGCCCGGCACGCGCCCGCCCGACCTGACCTGGGGCCTGGTCTTCACGCTCGGGCTGCTGGTGAGCGAGCTGCCCAACCTGTGGGTGCGCCGCCGCGCGCTCGCCAAGGACGCGCGCGGCGTGCGGATCGGCGTGGCGGCGATGGCCGTCATCGGCCTGCTGCTGCTGATCCCGCGCGGCTATGAGTTCGCCCATCTCAACACGCGCTGGGACCGCGACGCCTACGGCTCGGTGGTGTGGATGCTGATGGTGCTGCACACCAGCCACGTCGTCACCGACTGGGGCGACACCGCGGTGCAGGCGGCGTGGCTGTTCACCCACGAGGTCGGCGACGATCAGTTCGCCGACGTCGAGGACAATGCCAATTACTGGACCTTCGTGGTGCTGACCTGGCTGCCGATCGGCGCGATCGTCTATGTGCTGGCGCGGCTATGGTGAGCGTGCGGGCGCGCAGCTGGGCGGCGCTGCTGCTGCCGCCGGTCGCGTGGTTCGGCTTCGAGCAGGGCCTGTCCGCGCTGCTCCACGCGCGCTGCGACCTCGCCGGCTGGGGACTCGCCTGGGGGGCGGCGAGCCTGGCCGCCTGCGCGCTCGCGGCGTGGCTGGCGCGTCCGCTGGCGCGGCGCGGCGGCAACCGGCTCTCGCTCCTGTGGCTGGCGCGGCTGGCGCTGGTGCTCGCGGGCATCTTCGCGCTGGCCATCGCCTTCCAGACGCTCGCGATCCTGCTGGTGCCGGCATGCGTCGGCTGATCCGCCTGCTCCCGCTCGCGGCGCTGCTCCGCGCCGTCCCCGCCGCGGCGCACGCGACCGGCGCGCGCGACCATCACGCGCCGCCGGGCTGGACATTGGACCCGTGGATCGTCGGACCACTGCTGCTCGCCGCCTGGCTGTTCGCGCGTGGCTGGCGACGACTTCATGCACGCTCGGGGCAGGGAAGCGGGGCGCTGCGGCGGCGCGGCCTGCTCTACGCGATCGGGCTGGTCGTACTCGCCGCGGCGCTGATCTCGCCGCTGCACGAGGCGGGCGAGCGCTCCTTCGCGGCGCATATGTTCGAGCATGAGCTGCTGATGCTGGTCGGCGCGCCGCTGCTGGTGCTCGCCGAACCGCTGGTGGTGATCCTCTGGGCCTTCCCGCCGGCAGGCCGGCGCGCCCTTGCCGCCGCGCTGCCGGTCGTGTCGCTGCCCTGGCGACGGCTCACCGGCGCGGTGACCGCGACCGTGCTCCAGGCCGCCGCGCTGTGGCTATGGCATGCCCCCGCGCTGTTCGACCGCGCGCTGGCGAGCGAGGGCTGGCACGTCGCGCAGCATCTGTCCTTCCTCGTCACCGCGCTGCTGTTCTGGACGGCGATGCTGCATCGGCGCACCCCGGCGGGAAGCGCTGCGCTCTGCCTCGTCGCCACCGCCATCGTGTCGGGCGCGCTCGGCGCGCTGATGGCCTTCGCCACCAGTCCCTGGTACGCCGGCTATGCCAGTCTCGGCATGGCGCCGTTCGGGCTCAGCCCGGCTGAAGACCAGCAACTTGCCGGGTTGCTGATGTGGGTGCCAGGCGGGCTGGTCCACGCCGGCGCCGCGCTGTTGCTGATGCGGCGCCTGCTGGCCGAACCGGGGAAGGATGTGCCGCATGCCCGCTAGTCTGAAATGGCTCGGGGCGCTGTTTGCGGCCGCCGTGCTGGCGGCGATGGCGGCGGGCGGGATCATGTTTGCGCAAGGTCGGACGCGCACGCGGATCATGGCGGACCAGGTCAGTGACGGAAGCAGCCGGGCGGGGCGGGAAGCAATGGCAGCCTATGGCTGCGGCAGCTGCCACGTCATTCCGGGTATCGCCGGCGCGACCGGGCAGGTCGGGCCCGACCTGGGTAAAGTCGCGGTGCGTGCGACGATCGCAGGAAAATTCCCGAACGACCCTGCCACCATGGCGCGCTGGCTACGGCATCCGCAGGCGATGATCCCCGGCAACGCTATGCCCGAACAGGGTGTCACCGAACGCGACGCCCGCGACATGACGGCCTATCTCTACACGCTGAAATAGGCGAGCGGCGTCACGCGGGGCGTCTTCGGCGGGCGCTTCTGCGTGGCTAGGGAACAGGCGAAGGCGACCGTTGCCCCAGTGAGAGATGCCCGGGATTATTGCTGCTCGACGATGGGTTGGTGCGGGCATGGCCATGCATCGATCAGACGGTCCAAAGCGACGTCGACAGACGCTTGGCCGAGGCCGGATTCGCGACTTGGCGCGTCGAGCCCCATGCAGGGAATGCCGATGGCCGAACAGGCCTGGATCAACGGCGAGGCATGCGCCTCATCACACCGGGCGTACGCTGGTCCCCCGACCGCGCTCGGGGTAGGGAAGCCAGACACGACGTAGCAAACGGCCCAAGGCTTCAAGGCCCGCAATAGCCCTTCGATATCGCCTCGCTCGGGCCAAGCAGGAAGGTCGCGGCCAGCCACCACATGCGTAATGCCGCGCGCGGTACAGGCGTTCGACACCCGGTCGACAAGACTGCCGTCCCATCCCCAGATGAGCAATGGCCGCCCCGGTCGGGGCTTCGGCTGAGGTCGGACCGCCAAGGGCTCGTCTGCATAGATGAGACGCTCCGGGCGCTCCCACCATCCGCACTCCAGAGCGACGGGGTGACGCGGCGCGTCCAGTGGCAGACCGCGCCATAAGCTCGCCAGGGCCGTCTCACGAGGCGTACCGCCAGCCACATCGTAGACGCCGGACTCGTATGTGCCGTCCGCCCGCAACAGCGTATCCCAGCCATGGCTGCCAAGTAAGGACCAGGCCGTGACCGCAACGATGTCGGCGCCCTCCGCCGCTACGGCCTGCGCCGTGTCCCATGCCTGTGCCGCCCAGCGCAGCTGCTCGTCGCGGGTGCAGCCGTTATGCACCTCGGTCACCGCGATCGGTGTGCGATACCGTGCCCAGGCCTCCCGCAAGGCGCCGCCCAGGCCGGCCGGCGTCGCGCTGGCGGCTCGCAAGGCTTCGGTGTCGGCGTAACGCAGCCGTCCGTTGCCGCCATGTAATTCGCCGGGATAGCGGTCGAGGCGATGATCGAGGAAGCGGTCGCTTGTCAGATAATGGTTCACGCCGACGATGTCGGGAGGGCAGGGATCATCCGCGATGGCGCGCAGACGATCGCCGAAGCCCAGGGCGTCCAGACGTCCAAACAGCGGGTGCGTCGGGTCGATCCGCCCGAACAGCAGGTCCCAACCCGCCCAACGACGCAGATTGTCATGGTCGGCCTGCTCCCTCAGCGCAGGCGTCGCATAGGTGCGGCCGAGATCGTCGGTCTGCACCAGCTTCGCGGTTGGGGTTATGCTGCGGATCGCGGTCATGGCCGCGCGCGTCGCATCGATCTGGTTGAGCAGCGCCAGCCAGAACGACCGTTCGTCGGCCGCATGCGGATACCAATGGCCGTAAAGCGCGGCGAAACGGGCCGTGGTCAGCGGTTCGTTGACGGGCGTCCAAGCCTCCACCCAGGGATAGCGGGCGGCCACCTGACCCGCATAGGCGCCAAGCCCAGGGGCGAAGCCGTCGTCGAGCAGGTGGGTGTGCCGGGGGCCGCTGCCGTGATGGACCAAGCCGACGATCGGTCGCATGCCGAGCAGACGTATGCGCTCGAGACGCGGGTCGGGCCAGGTCCAGTCGGGAACGCCGGCTGATGCCGTGCGCTCCCATAGAACGGGATATCGCAGGCCGTTGATGCCGAGACCCGCAAATCGGTCGAGATCGTCGGGCCGGCCTTGATGGCCGCTCAATCGCAGCTGGTCCCGATAGGCGTCGCCCACGCGGTTGACGGTGCATTCGACGCCCCCCCAAAGTTCGATCCGCTTCGCGTCAACCGCCATGACGGGGCCGATCTGCCGCAGTGCCGATGGCGGGCTCCTGCCTCTCGAGCATGTGATGCAACAGTTCGACGACCTGAAAACCCGCAAATGGGGCGGTCAACACGTGCTCGGTCGGCGCGACGGCACAGGCGCGCTGTGCAGACCTCACGATCGCAAAGGGGAGGCCGCGTTCGGCGGCAGCGGCCGCAACGGCATCGCTGGCGGGCGCCGTGTCACTCAATACCAGGGCACACGCCAGCAGGAGGATGTCGAACGGCGCCGCACCCGCCGTGACCCCAGGGAGATGCGTCACTGTGCCGCCGCTGCGCATGATCACCTCGGCGAGATACCGCCCGATGAACGCGTCCTCGTGAATCAAAAGGATGTGCCGCCGCCGCAGCAGCCCACCCATGGCTTCGCCGGTCATATCATTCCGCGGCGGTCGCGAGCGGCGCCGGATCCTTGCGTGCCTTGAACTTGCGATAGGTGGCGAGCGCCTGACCCACGACCTGGTCCATGTTGTAATAGCGGTAGGTGGCAAGGCGCCCGACGAACAGAACATCCGGCTCGGCAAGAGCAAGCGCCTCGTAGCGTTTGAACAGTGCCTGATTTTCTGGGCGGGGGATCGGATAATAGGGATCGCCCTCCGCGGTCGGAAATTCGTAGGTGACGCTGGTCACCGGGGCAATCTGGCCGGTCAGATGCTTGTACTCGGTGACCCGCGTATACGGCACCGTCTCGTCCGGATAATTGACGACAGCCACCGGCTGATGTCGCGCGACGGGCAGGCTGCGATGTTCGAACCGCAACGAGCGATAGGGAAGTGCCCCGTAACAATGGTCGAAATATTCGTCTATGGGGCCGGTGAATACGAGCCTGTCGAAGTCGACCATATGCTTTGCCGTGGCAAAGTCCGTGTCGAGCCGGACGTCGATGTTGGGATGATCAAGCATGCGCGCGAACATCGCGGTGTAGCCCTCGGCGGGCATCGCCTGGAAGGTATCGGTGAAATAGCGATCGTCGGTATTGGTGCGGGTCGGCACGCGGGCGGTGACCGCCTTGTCGAGCTCAGACGGGTCGAGACCCCATTGCTTGCGCGTGTAGCCGCGGAAGAACAACCGGTAGAGTTCGTCGCCGACGGTGGAGACGACGACGTCTTGCGACGAGCGGATTTCTCCGACCGGCTGGGCACGGGCGGCCAGAAAGGCGGCGGCCTCCGCATCACTGTCCAGCCCGGCGTCGAACAAGATATTGAGCGTGGTACGATTGATCGGGACTGGCACTTGCCGGCCGCGGACCTCCGCGAGGACGCGGTGTTGGTAAGGCCGCCAATCGGTGAATCGCGACAGATACTCGAAGACTTCGGCCGAATTGGTATGGAAGATATGAGGGCCATAGCGATGGATCAGGATGCCGGCCGCGTCCTCTTCATCATAGGCGTTGCCGCCAATGTGCGCACGTCGGTCGATCACCAGCACGCGTGTATCGCCCTCGGACGCGAATCGCTCCGCCATGACACTGCCGGCAAATCCGGCACCGACGACGAGAACGTCATAGTGCGGGCGCGAGGGCGGCAAGGCGACCTCGGCGATCGCTGCCAGCATGGCCGCCGCGGTGTCGTCCCACGAGGACGCGGCAAGCACGGCGTCGGCCTCGTCGCGCCACGCCATGTCGCTGCCGCGAGCGAGCGCCAGCGCCTCGTCGCACGCGGCGACGAAGCGGGAGCCGGAGGCGATCATCACGCCGGCCATGGTGCCGTAATGCCGGGCCACGTCGACAATCGGCGTCGACACCACCGGCCGGCCAGCGGCAAGATATTCCGGCGTCTTGGTCGGGCTGATGAACCGGGTCGCATCGTTGATCGCGAAGGGCATCAACGCGACGTCCCAGCACGCGACGGTGTCGGGAAGGTCGTCGTAGGATCGCGGCCCGAGATAGTGAAGGTTGTCGCGCCGCGGCAGGTCGATCGGGTCGATCTTGACCACCGGGCCGACCATCTCGATCCGCCAATCTGGTCGCGCATCGGCGAGCTGCGCGACAAGGTCCATGTCCATGCGCTCGTCGATCACGCCGTAGAAGCCGAGCGTTGCCGGTAGGTCCGGGCATGGCGTGGCGTCCCGCGCCCGGGCGAAATGCGCGACATCGACGCTGGACGGAAAAGGCCGCACGTCCGCATGCCGTTCGCGCTTCGCTTCGTAAAGGCTGTAGCCACCGGTGAAAACGAGGTCGGCCGCACGGAGCAATTCGCTTTCCAGGGCCAGCAGTTCAGCCGGTGCAAAGCGGAACGCGGACAGTTCGTCCATACAATCGTAGACGGTGCATTGCGCCTCGACGTCGCGCGAGAAGGCAAGCATCATCGGCGTGTAATACCAGCGGACGGCAACCGGTGGCTGATCCTTCAGAAAGTCGCCAAGCAGTTCGGTGAGCGCAATCTGGCTGGCGTCCGCGTCGAGCCCCGTCGGCAGATGCGGAACGACGATGCAGACATCGCCATCGTGTCGCACCTCTAAAGCTGGCGGCTGATCGCCGTCGATTACCGGCTCTTCCCAAAAGACCACGGCCATCCGCTCGGCCATGCGGGTCATCAGATGCTGTGGCCGCTGGAACACGAAATCCCAGCGCAGGTGAGAAAAACAGATGAGCAGATGCGACTGTGCGGCGGGAAATGGGGCGTCAGCCGGAATTGGAGTGCTCATCAGTATCTCCCTGATCGGCCCCCGCCGGCGAGTTGATCTTACTTGCAGCGCAAGTGCATGTCCCTAATGCGCCTCAATCGGCGAGTGCCATCCTGTATGATCCTGATCATTAATCTGTTTTGTGGTGAGCATCGACAGGTTGAACAGTTAGTTCGCGCATAATGACCGTTTCGATGCCATGAGCCTTCCTTCAGAACTTTCCAGTCGCTGCGGACCAGGCAACAGCATCGTCGTCGGTTCGGGATGCGTGCAAGCCGAATCTAGTGCGTCAAATTGTCAGAATGTTCTTCGGCGCTATCCAAGCCTTATTATGAATGTCACAGGCGTTCCCGACGCGTGAAGTCTCGCGCGGTACAGCCTGTGCGTGTGCGATGGCACTGGGGATGCCGAGGCGTGACGGATATGTCCGTACCGTCACGCCGCCAGCGCCGGATGCCCTGTGACCAAAGGCAGATGAAGATACGAGGGCGAAAAGCCGCAGGCCGATTCCAACGCGGCTATGTCGGGGATGATGACCTCATGCCCTTCGAACTCTACAAGACCGGCAAGTCGCAGCTTTTTCATCATACGGTTGACGTGCACCGCAGTCAGGCCAAGCGCGTCGCCAAGCTGCTCCTGTATCACCGGCACCAGGAATCGACCGTCACGGACCGCGCCGATGGCATCAGCTCGGGTGTGCAGCTCACAAATCAGATGGGCCAGCGCAGTTTCCGCATCCTGCGAATTCAGCAGCCACATCCGCAAGATAGCTTCGTCGGTCAGCTTCGCACGCCACAATGCCTTGCCGATCGCGGGAGACACTGCGACGGCTTGTTCGATCACATTAGCCTGGACTCGCGCCACCTCGCAGTCCGTCAGGGCGACGATGGCGTGCTCCATCGCCTCTCCGGTCACGGCGTGAATGCCGCAGAAATCGCCCGGAAGCATGAACCCCGTGATACGTCGGCTTCCATTCCTGCGGACGCTGTAACGTGCAGCCCAGCCGCTCTCGATGACGTAGACGTAACCCGGGCGATCCCCGACCTGCAGGATATCGCGCCCGCGCTTGACCGACACGGATGACCAGGGGATGGATTGGACGAGGTCGATGTCGAGCTCTTCCAAGTCTGCGAGCTGGCAAAGGCGGTTCAAGAATAATTTCGCTGGCATGCCGCACTCTCCTTCCGTGGGTTGCGGAATGAGCGAGGTACCACATCGATAAACTTGCGTATTTGTCGAAGGTTAATGGTACCCAATGAGCGCTGGCGGCCATCAAGCGTCTTTGCGGACAGCTATGGCGCGGAATGTGGCCGCCCGTCTGTTGCAAGGGAAAGGCGGATAAATCCTCCGCCTCGACCAAATAATGCTGCAGTCGCGCGAGGTGTCGCGTCTACATTCCAAGGGCGAGATGTTCGTGTTCGCTGACTCCAAATGCCTCGCGATGCGTCTGCTCGACCAGCTCCCGGTCTGTGTCGCTGGTCAGCGCGGCGCGTGCCCGATCGACGGCATCGGAAGCCTCGCGCGCGAGAAGCTGTCGTGCCGCCGGCGCATGCCGCGCTAGCGCCCCGAGCGCCTTTTGCAGGCGAACGCCGACTTCGACGAGTCCGGCGCCGTCGCGCGCAATGGGCCTGCACCAGTCGTCGAGCAATGCGGCTAGCGGAATCGGTGAAACATGAACTTTGGTGGGTAGCGGCGTGATCTGCTGCGACCCGAAATCGAGCAGCCGCAGCATCACCCGGCTGCCCGCTTCGATCACCGCAATGGCGGTGCCGGGATCGTTGACCGCCGGTGACAGCGCCCGGGACGCGATCTCCGACAGCACCACCAGACCGAAGCGCGGATCGTGATCGAAGGCGCGCTGGTGCGCCAGCGTGAAGGCCTGTTGCACGTCGTCCACCGCCGCCTCATCGGCGGCGGCGCCAATCAGCGCCATCGGCCGTCCGGGTTCGACCGGGCTGCCAGGGAGGGCGAGCACGTGGATGTCGGCATCCATCGCCTTGGCGATCCGACCCAGCCGCGCGATGTCGACATGGGTGACCCGCGCCATCGTCGGCGCCGGCACGGCCGTCCTGCCGCTCTGCTCGACCGTGGGCGGTTCGCCATCCAGCGCCAGCGGTACGGCGATCGTCTCCACCGCTGACATCGCCGCGCGCTCGACCCGGTCGATCGTGTCGGACACGCGGCCGAATCGGGCGATATGCTCGGTCCAGCGCAGCAACGTCACGACGATGAACAGGATGACCAGGATGGTGCCGAAGAACAGGATGACGCGGCCGGTATCGCCGTAGAGGCCGGTCGACAGCGCGACGATGCCGACGATTGCGAACAGGAAGCTGCCGAGGAAGGTGGCAAGCGCATTCTGTGCGGTGCTGTCGTCGATCAGCAGCTGGACCGCGCGCGGCGTGATCGTGCTGGTCGCCCCCGAATAGGCCGACACCATCGCGGTCAGCGAGAAGGTGGTGACCGCCAGCATGCTCGAGGCGAGCATGGTGAGGATGCTGTCGACCGACTTGGATCCAACCGTCGCGGCGAAGTGATAGGAGATGGTGTGCCCGACCAGCGCGCCGGCAAGCGCGAGAGCCCCGCCGAAGCCGCACATCAGCGCCGCCCGGAACCACATCCGGCGCGTCAGCAGTCGGATCACCCATTGCCAACGCGTCACGGCCGCTCCCCTTTCGGCTGTCCAAGCCTTGGCGACGGCGTGGGGTTCCGCAGCAGCAGCGCGTCAGTGTTCCGCCTCGTCCGATCCGGTCAATTGCCAGCGGCGGAGCAGACGGGGCATCGTCAGCCCCTGTGCGAAGATCGAGAAGGCGACCACGCCGAAGGTGATGACGACGATCTGTCCGCGCTCGGCGACGCTCGCCGGCACCGCCAGCGCCAGCGCGAGGCCGACCGCGCCGCGCAATCCGCCCCAGACCAGCACATGCTGATAGGTCGCGGGCAGCCGCAGCTGCGATCGCGCGAACGGCAGCGCCAGCGGGTAAACCGCCGCCGCGCGGCCGATCAGCGTGAGGACGATCGCGACGACCAGCGGCAGCGACACCAAGGCGATCGGCTGATGCGCCTCGTGGCTGCCGATCAGCAGGAACAGACAGGAATTGGCAAGGAAGGCGGCATAGGCCCAGAAATCCTGCACATGCTGGCGCCCCGCGACCGAGATCGAACCGCGCGGCCCGACGTTGCCGACGATGAGGCCTGCCGCGAGCGCCGCGAACACGCCCGACGCATGAACATGTTCGGCGAGCAGGAACGATCCCCAGGCGACCACGGTGGTCAGCGTCACCTCGACCAGATGATCGCTCGTCCGGCCGGCGAGGGTCAGCACGCCGATGCCGATCGCCACGCCGATCACCAGACCGCCGGCGACCGTCCACAGCAGCGCCAAGGCGGCGCCCGATACGGTCAGCGCCTCGCCATTGGCGATGCCCACGAGAATCGCGAAGCCGACCGCCGCGACACCATCGTTGAGAAGGCTCTCGGATTCGACCACCATGCTGAGCCGCGGCTCGGCCTTCATCTCCTTGAAGGCGGCGATCACCGACACCGGATCGGTCGCCGCGATCAGCACCCCGAAGAAGGCCGCGCCGAGCAGGCTCCAGCCGAGCAGCAGGTGCATGCCGCCCGCGACCACGACCGCGCTGATCGCAACGCCGAGGAAGGCGAGCACGACCGTGAGGGGCATTTCCTCGCGGAAGCGCGACCAGCGCAGCTGCATCGCCGCCTCGAAGATCAGCGGCGGCAGGAAGACGTTGAAGATCAGCTCGCGCGACAGCGGCAGCTCGGCACCGACCGGCAGATAGGCGAGGCCGATGCCGGCAAGCACCAGACCCGCCGTATAGGGCAGCCCGATCCGCCGCGACACCATCGCGACGAGCGAGGCGACGACGAGGAGGGTGCCGAGTTCGGTCAGCCCGATATCGCCGCTCATCGATCGCCCCCCACCGTCGCGCCGATAACCCTCAATCGAAGCGGTCGATTGTTCCAGGATATGCCGAGGACGAGAGGCGCGTGCGCATGTCGAGCGGATGCTTTCATATCGAGCATAGGCATTCCTGGTCACAGGTAATCGGCGCCGGCGGCCCGACCAACGCCATAAACCTGCGCCTTCCGGCCAAAGCGCGCACCCAGATGACGATATCGCAGTCGCCGCCCCACCTAGCAATCTTTGATCAGCCTGACGTCAGGCAATGGCCAGCGACACCCACCCGAAAGCACTCCTTCCATCGCCTGCATCCCCGGGTGATCCGCCACGCGCGAGATGAACGGCAGGAATGGAGAATTGGCTTAGTCACGTAGCGTGGCCGATTATGGGTCCAGCCCGCCGTCGATCGTGATCGATTTCACGAGCTATCAACGGGGACGGACGGGGTTGCTCAACCCATGCCGATGCCGCGTTCGCGAGCCCAGATGACCGCTGCGCTGCGCCGGTTGACGCCGATCTTCGCATAGAGGCGCGATACGTGGTTGCGCACAGTATTGCTCGTCAGCCCGAGCTGGTCTGCGATAGCCTTGTCGTTGGCGCCCTGGCAGATGAGTTCGAGCACCTCGCGTTCCCGTTTGCTGAGGTCGAGGGGATGGTGCTGCTCCGCGTCACCGCCGCCACGTAGCGTCGCTAGCTTGTCCATGATCGAGCGGCTAAACCAGTTCGCGTCCTTCATCACCGCGTCGATCGCTGCGACGAGTTCCAACTCGCTGTGGCGGCGTGCCGTCACGTCCTGATAGAGCCAGAGGGCGCAGCGTTTGTCATGCAGGTCGACGATCTCCGCCGAGACCAAGCAGTCGATCGGAGCGCCGCTCGCCGGGAGCACGCGGACGTCGTAAGTACGTATGCCTCCGCGCCGCTCTAGCTCGCGCTCGACGGCCTCGCGCTGCGTTGCATCGTTCCATAATTGTATCTCATCCGCGTCGCGTCCGATCAGATCGTGTGAGCCGCGACCGGTCAGCCGGACAAAAGCCTCGTTGACCTCGACAATGCGGTGGTCGGGCAGAGCGGTGACGACCATACCGCCGGGGGCGAGCCGGAACATCGTCGCCGCGCGATGCTCGCTCGACGCCAGAGCGCGCTGTGCGAGCCGCCGCGGCTCCAGATCCGCGAAGGTGAAGAGCATGCAACGCTGGTCGGCAACCTCGATGGGCTGGCCGGCAAGGATGACGAGCCGCGACGATCCGTCTGGCAATGGCAATTCCGCCTCGACCTGCGGGATCGTTGCGCCGCGTTGAAGCCGCTCGGCGACCAGCGCGTTCCGCTCCGTATGGGCCAGAATGTCGAGATCACGCAGATGCCGTCCCTCGATCGCGTCGCGCGAACATCCGCACAATTCCGCGAAGCCTGAGTTGGCCCGGACAAAGCGCTGGTCGGCGAGGCGCAGGATCAGCGCAGGGGCTGGGTTGGCCTGGAACATCGCCTCGAACCGTGCCTCCGCATCGTAGCGCTCGGAAACGTCTTGAATGACGAGGGCAAGATAGTCAGGGTCGCCGCCGTCGACGTCCATCACGACGTCGTGGACCATATGGGTCCAGCGCGGCTCGTTGGTGCCGATCGGCGCGACATCGACGACCACGTCGGGGAAGTTCTCGCCGGCCAGCATGCGCATGATCGGATAGTCGCGCCGCGCCAGGCGCTGATGGTTGCGGTAGCGCAGGCAGAAACGCTGGCAATAGTCGTCGGCCGTCGCGCCCAGTTCGTCGGCATGATGCACGCCATGCATGGACAATGCCGCATCGTTCGTCCCGACGATCGCTCCCGACGGATCGACCAGGATCACGCCGACGGTGAGGCCCGCCATCAGCTGTTCCAGATGGCGCAGGGTCGGCGCGTGGAAGGCTTGCATCGGCTGATCGTCCATGCGGCATGAAGCCTTCGGCGAGGCGCGGAGTTCCAGCGCCCGCGGTGCGGAATTACCAATTCGATCGTGACGAAACTACCATGCGCGCCGGGGCCGGCCGTAATCTCCGATGAACGTCCAGACCTCCCTGCGGGTTGATACGGCAGCAGAGGCGATGATCGGCAATTCCGCCAGTCCGCCCGCGGAGGATGTCATGGGCTTGATAATCTTACTCGTCGTTGGGGGGCTGATCGGCTGGGTGGCCAGCATCATCATGCGGACCGATGGTCAGCAGGGAATCTTCCTCAACGTGGTGGTCGGGATCGTCGGTGCCATGCTTGCCGGCTTCCTGCTGACGCCGCTGATCGGCGGCGCGCCCATCACCAGCGGCATCATCAGCCTGCCGTCGATCCTGGTGTCGCTGCTTGGCGCGGTGGTCCTGCTGGGGATCGTCAATCTCTTTCGCCGCGGCTCGGTCCGCTAAACGGCGCGTCGCGTCGCCCGACTCCTCATCCGCAACGTGCGGTCACGGAGCGGCCGACGCCGCCCCCCGATCACGGAGGCTAATATGCACCGGCACGTCATCGCTGCGATCCTCGCGGCGTCCATTGCGACGGGGACGTCGGCCCAGAGCACGGACAGGTCACACAATCCGGCGATAAAGCATCCCACCGCCCATGGCGTCGCGATGCCCGCCAAGGGGCGCAACTCGTTCACCGAGGCACAGGCGCGCGGCCGCCTGGAGAAGGCCGGGTTCAGCGCGGTCAGCCGCTTGGCCAAGGATCGCAACGGCGTCTGGCAGGGAACCGCGGTACGCAACGGCGCCAAGACGACCGTGATGCTCGATTACAAGGGCAACATCACCACTCGCTGAGGCGAGCGGTCAGCTCTTCAGGAGACAACCATGACCAGAACGATTACGCGTCTGTTCGACGATTACGCCGATGCCAAGGCGGCCGTCTCGGCCCTTGAGAGTCACGGTGTGCCACACGGCAGCATCAGCATCATCGCCAACGATGCCGATGGGCGCCATCAGGCCGGTGACACGGGGCACGACGGCGTCAACGACCACGGCGACGTCAGCCGCGGCACGTCGACGGGCGCCGTGCTGGGCGGCGCCGGTGGGCTTCTCGCCGGTCTGGGCCTGCTCGCCATTCCAGGGCTCGGGCCCATCGTCGCGGCCGGCTGGCTGGCTGCGACCGCAGCGGGCGCCGGTATCGGCGCTGTGGGCGGTGCGGCAACGGGAAGCATCGTCGGTGCGCTCAAGAACGCCGGCCACAGCGACGAGGAGGCGAACGTCTATTCCGAGGGTGTTCGCCGCGGCGGGACCCTGGTCAGCGTCCGTACCGACGACGCGGCGCCGGGGCAGGTGGAGTCGATCCTCGATACCTATCGGTCGGTGGATGCGACGGAGCGTGGCGCCGCTTACCGTGCGCAGGGCTGGAACGCGTTCGACCCGGGCGCGCCGGCCTATACGCGTGATGAAATCGAGCGGGATCGCGCATCCTACTCGACGAGGCGCGATCGCGTCATCTAAGTTACAGGCGTAGGGCAGCCGAGGTCGAATGGTGGGTCGTAAACTGTACGAATTCGGCTGCCGTATCTGCGGGCGTGGTGCGGACCTGTTCGGTCACCCCGCCGCCATCGTGCTGGTCGCGCTGTTCTGCGCGATTTGGTTCCTGGCGGCGGGCGCAGCCGGCGAGAATGCGCTGACGCTCATCCTGTCGGTCCTGTCGATCACGCTGACGCAAATGGTGCTGAACGGACAGCGACGCAGCGAGCAGGCGCTGCATCTCAAGATCGACGAACTGGTCTATGCGATCCAAGGTGCCCGCAACGAGGTTGCCGGAATCGAGACGAAGTCCACCGAGGAGCTCGACGCGTTGCGACGGACGGGCGAGGCAGCCGAGGATGAGCTCGAGCATCGTGGCGCCGACCGCGGCCGGCAGTAAAGCTGCTTTTGTGGAGCGCGTAAGGCTTCGGACAACCTCCGCTGCCAACCGAACGAACGTCCTAGGTCGGCAGCCGCAACGACGACTGCAGAACTTCAAAACGTCGGTCTGAGCGCCCGAAGCCTAGCCTTCCCTAGCTGACGGACATCGTTCAGATGCTTGTCGCCGGAGCAGCTAGGATACTGCCGTCTCAAGCGGCGAAGACCCGCGCGGGTTCCAGGCGCAGCACGGGTCGCGTGCTGACGAATGCCGCCCCGACGCACGCGACGGCGTTCAGCGCCAGGCAGCCGAAAGGTGCCCACACCATCATTCGGTAGGGCAGATCGAACGTGTCGGCGATCAACCCAGCCAGCGCACAGGCGCCAAGCCCGATGCCGGTCCCGATAAGCCCAGCAACGGCAACCTGCGCCATGACCATGCGCCACAGGACGCCGGAGCGTGCACCAAGCGCGGTCAGAACGGCATATTGCCGAAGGTGATCGGCGGTGAAGATGTAGAGCATGACGGTGGTGAACCCGAACCCGATCGCCACCGCGATGGTCAGCATGGTCGCGATGTCGCCGACGTCCTCCGATGTCGCCAGAAACCACTGCACGGTGGCCGACTCGAAGTCTGCGCGGGTGAATGCGGCATAGCCCGTCTGGCTGGCGATGGACCGAGCGAGATCGGACGGGTTCGTGCCGGGGGACGCGCGGACCACGACGAACGAGGTGCGCAGCCGTTCGGGCGGCAGCACACGCGCGGCGTTCGACCAGCTCATGTAGAGAAGCGGCCGCGGCGGGAATCGCGGCAGTCCGTGTGACACGCCGCCGACTACCACCCGATGATCGGCGATGGTCAGCTCATCGCCCGCCCGAAGCTGCCGGATCTTGGCATCCGGCGGCGAGACACCGGAGACGGGGCGTTCGGCGGTGTCGAGCTTGCCCTCCGAACCTCCCGCATCGACGATCGCCGCCTCGGGTTCGCGAAGCAGGCCGGTTCCTGGCGCACCATCGACCGCCGGCGCGCCGGCGAGCGTCGCATCGTCCACTCCGACGACGTCGAAGGGCTGCAGACGGCCGTCGGGCATGCGCGCATCGGCATGACCAAGCGCCAGGACCGCGGCGTCGGCGACGCCGGTCACGGAGCGTACCCGGTCGCGCGCGGACGCCGTCATGTTCGCAAACTGGTCGGGGGATGCCGTGGTGCGATCCATCACCCAGACGTCGCCAGGCTGTTCCGCGACGAGCGCGAAGCTGCGCGTCATGAAGCCCGCGAAGTAGCAGGCGGCAAAGCAGGAGAGGAACGAGGCGAAGGCGATGCCGACGACCAGCGCCAGGAACTTGCCGGTGCTGGCGACCAGCATCCGCACCGCGATGCGGATCATCAGGGTCGCGCCTTCGCCTTGCGGGCGTCCAGGACCACGTCGACCTGCTGTCCGATGTAGACGGGCAGCGCCTTGGGATCGATCGCGTAGATGATCTGCAGGACCCGCGTGTCGGTCCGTTCCGCCGCGGCGCCGGTCAGGCTGGTCTTGGGCTGGACGAACGGTTCGATGCGCACGAACCGCAGCGGAGCATGGAGCTGGTGCCGTCCCTGCACGAACGCCTCGCCGGGAACGCCGCCTCGGACGCGCCATGCATCGTGCTCGTCGACGTCGACGCGCACGTAGAGCGGATCGTCGCCGCCCATCAGCAGGACGGGGCCGGCCGTCGCCGTGCTTTCGGCGACCTCGCCGGGACGGACGTTGATCTTGAGGATGCGGCCGGAGACGGGTGCGCGGACGGTCCGCCGCGCCGTTTCGGCGTCGAGCTCGTGCAACTGCGCGCGCGCCGCCTCGACGTTGGCGTTGGCGACCGCCAGATCCGACTGCCGCTGCACGAGGTCCGTGCGGGTGACGAAGCCTGCCATTTGCGGTGCCGCCACGGCGTCGAACTTGCGTTGCACCGCCGGCACGGCGGCCTGCGCCTGATCGATCGCCGCGAGCAAAGTGCCACGCCGGTTGGCAAGATCACGGGCATCGATACGGAAGAGCGGCTGGCCCTTGGCGACGTGGTCGTTCCAAGCGACGTCCAGCCGTTCCACCAGACCGGTAACGGGTGTCCCGATCGCGATCGTGCCGGTGCTGGCCTCGACGATGCCGCTACCGGCGACATGGCCGTCGTCGGCGGGCTGCGAGGCCGGCAGTGCGGGGGGCGCTGGCGATCCACGATCGTGGAGCACCGCGATGCCGGCCCCCGCAGCACCGATCAGGGCAAGACCGCCAAGGATGCGGAGCGGCCAGCTCATGCCGCCTGCCTGTCCTGGCCCGTGACGACACGTCCGTCTTCCATCCGGATGATGCGATCGGCGAACGGTTCGATCCGGGGATCGTGGCTGACGACGAGCAGCGCCGCGCCCTGCGCCCGCACCTGATCGCGCAGGACCGTCATGACCTGCTGTCCGGTGTCGTGGTCGAGCGCGCTGGTCGGCTCGTCGCACAGCAGCACCGCCGGCCGGTGGACGATGGCACGCGCGATCGCGACCCGCTGCTGCTGACCACCGCTGAGCTGCCGCGGCAGATGACCGGCCCGGTGGCCGAGGCCGACGGCCGCCAGCGCCTCGTCGGCGCGGCGCTCGGCCGCCTTTCGTCCACTGCCAGCCAGCAGCAGCGGCACGCTGACGTTCTGGCGCGCATTAAGCGCGGGCAGCAGATTGAACGACTGGAACACGAAGCCGATCAGGCGGGCGCGCAGCGCTGCCCGGCTCGGGGGCGGAAGCATGGTGGTCGGTTCGCCGGCGATCGCGACCTCGCCATCGTCGGCGTCGAGCAAGGTCGCGATGATCGAGAGCAACGTGGTCTTGCCGCAGCCGGATGGCCCCGAGAGCAGCACGATCTCGCCTGCGTTCACGTCGAGGTCGATGCCGCGCAGGGCGGCGACGCGCGCCTCGCCCTTGCCGAAGCTGCGCGTCAGCCCGCGGCATGCGATGGCGGGTGCCGTCATATCAGCGGCCCTCGCCTTGAACCTCGAACACGCGCTCGGCATAGCGGGCGAGTTCCGCCTCGCAGCCACGCAGCCGTTCCGCCGCTTGCCTGCCGAGCGGTGCCTCGTAGAAGTCGAGCTTGCGGATTTTCTCCAGCCAGCCCTGCAGCTTGCGAAGGTCGGCGTCCTCCTCCTCCAGCTCGGCATAGGTGAACTTCTCGATCCGGAATTCCTTGGCGATCTCCGCGTCGAAGGCGTCGCACTTGCCGATAAATTCGCGATATTGTTCGTCCCGGTCGGCGCGGAAGCGATCGAGCACCTTGGCCTCCTGCGCCGCGTCAAACGCCACCGTTTCCAGGATCACGGCCTCACCGCCGAGCGAGGATGCCTCGTTCTCGAGCATCTTCAGCCGGCGGACGTGATCGTCGGTCTTCGGCAGGACGCACACGCCGCTCTGCAGATAAACCGCCCCCATCGCCTTCAGCTTGCGCCACAAGCCGACGCGGCCGGCAGCCGGTTCGGCAGGGACTTTATAGGTGAAGACGAGCCAGCGATGTTCCATATGGCGGGTTCTTAATGTTACCGCCGTTACATCTCAACCGTATAGTCGTATGGATCATCCGGCCACCGCTATTATCGTCACGCTCTGGATGTGTCTCACGGCAGTATGCCAGTGCCGTCGACATGGATCGTTTCGGCCCGGCTAATTGGGAATCACCCCTTTTGCCGTCACGCAACTTTTCTGTCCGTTCATCGACGTTGGCGTCAGACCAGATAGGTTTGAACAGCTTGGCGTCCGATGCCGGGATCGTCGGTAAAGAATTGATCCATTCCCGCGCGCAGATAGGCGTGAATCTCCGCGATCGAGCCGTTCGGATTGCGCGCATCTCCGCCGGCGCCATTCTTGAAGTCAGCAGCGAGGAAGCGGTTCTCGGGCCGGAATTCATATCCCCCGACCAGCAACCCGGCCTCCTTGGCCCAGCCGATCGCGGGCGTGGGCGTGCCCAGCCGGCCATCGGCGCGCAGCGGGATCAGCGCGCGGATATCGGGCGCCAGAATATCGGCATAGGTGGCGATCCGCCGCAGCCCCTGGCGGGTCATCATATCGCCATAGCGGGTCGTGCCCCCCGCCGCCGCAACGTCCAGCGGCACCAACGGCGCATCGTCGATCAGCTGCATCAGTTGCACCGATCCGTCGCGGGGAAAATGACCACGCAGCCGTTCCAGCGTCGCGATTTCGAAACACTGCACGATAAGCGGCGCGTCGCGCAGATAGCGATGCGCGGCGACCGCGGCGACGAAGCGGTCCTCGACCGGCAGGCCGATCGAAGCGAAGATGGTCGGCGCCTTCAGCTCGGGCGCGATGCCGATCGGCCGCCCGCGCGTCGCCGCTTCGGCTGCGACGAAATCGACGATCTCGTCGAAACTGACCATCTGGAACATGCCGTCATAACGCGTGTTGGCGGGGCGGATGTCGGGGATACGCTCCTTGAGGCGCAGACGTTTCAGTTCGGCGAAGGTGAAGTCGTTGATGAACCAGCCGTCGACCCGCTGGCCGCCGATCGTCACCACCTTGCGCCGGTCGGCGAATTCGGGGCGGCTGGCGATGTCGCTGACCTTGCCCAGATCGGGTTCGTGCAGCGCCATCAGCACGCCGTCCTTCGACGGCATCAGGTCGGGCTCGACATAGTCAGCCCCATCGGCGATCGCCTTGGCGTAGGACGCCAGCGTATGTTCGGGGCGCAGCGCACAGGCGCCGCGATGGCCGATGACCAACGCGGCGTGCGATCCCGGTCGCCGCGCGGCCGGTAGCTTCGCAGCGGCGGCGACGCCCACGCCGGCCAGTGCGGCCATCATCACGGTGCGGCGATCCGTATCGGTCACAGTCTCGGCTCCTTGGCAAACGGGTGGGTGCGGCATGGCGCCCCCTCCCGGTCAGGCAGGCGGTCGACGTTCAGAAGCGATAGGACAGGGTCGATTTGAAGAAGCGGCCGGTCTGCACATAGGACCCGTTCCCGCCGCCATCCTGCGTACCCAGATACCGGGTCGACGTGCCCAGCGTCTTGTAGAAGCTGTAGCTGTTGAGCAGGTTCTGCACCTGACCGGACAGTGCCCAGCGACCCAGCGTATAGGTCGCATTGACGTTCAGCTGGCGGATCGGCTGCAGATAAGTGTCGAGCTGATCGTTCAGGCTGAGCAGCTGCCGGCCGACATATTGCCACGCCAGCCGCGCCGAAAAGTGCGGACGCTCGTAGAAGAGTTCGGCATTGTAGATGAGCTTCGCCGCCCGGGGCAATTGCGTGTCGCCGCGGCCGGTCAGACCCGGATCGGCCTTGCTGTCCTGAACGGTCAGCGAGCCCTCCAGACCGAATCCGCCAAAGAACGCCCCCAGCTCCCGGAACTGCTTGCGGCCATGCAATTCCAGGCCATAGACCTCCGCATCGCGACCGTTCATCGGCATCGTATAGGTGATGCCGTTCACCACATCCGCGGCGGTGATCCCGTTTGGGGCGCTGCCCGTCGCGCTGGCGGTGAAGACGAAGTTGGAGAGCTTCTTGTAGAAGCCGCCGGCCTCGATCACGGCGCTGCGGTCGGGATACCATTCGATGTTGGCGTCCAAGCTGGTCGCGGTGACGGGTTTGAGGTCGGGATTGGCGCGGCTGACGGTCTGCACCGCACCGGTCAGATCGTTATAGCCATAGGTTTCCGGCCCGGCGATCAGCGCAAAGGCGGGCCGGGCAAAGCTGCGCCGCGCCGCGGCGCGCAGGATCAGCGTGTCGGCCGGCCGGTAGCTCAGATTGAGGCTGGGCAGCCATTCACCATAGCGATTGCCGTCGCGCGTGAAATAGCCTGTCGGCTGAGCGAGCAGCCAATGCGTCGCCGTGAAATCTGTGCGCTCATAGCGTACGCCGCCCACCGCCTGCAGCCGGCCGAGCTGGACATCGGCCTGGACATAGCCCGCCAACACCGTTTCGCTGCCGAACACGGTGTTCCGGTTGTAATCGTTGGTCGTATAATTCCCCGGGTTGGGCGTGCCGTCCGGAGTGAACTGGTTGGTATAGGCGTAAGGCAGGATCGCCTTTTCGAAATAGCTCCGGTCGTAGAAGCGGAAGGCGGGATAGTTGCCGTCCATGAAGGAGATGTCACGCCCGGGTAGCGCCGCGGCGGTCGGCCCTTGCGCGTTGAACAGATTGGGACGCCCGCCAGCGCTATCGGGAATGACGAAATTGTCGCCGTCGTTGCCGAGCAGCCCGCGATCATATTGGGTGCGATCAGAGATGTTGAGATCGATGCCGGTTGACAGTTTGCGCAGCGCACCGTCGCCGCGCCAGGCGAGATCGGCGCGCATGCCGTACATCCGGTCGTCGGACTTGACGTCGCGACCCTGGAATTTCCAGACCCGCACGGATTGCGGACTGAGGGCGGCGCTGCGCTGTGCCACATCCGCGAAATCGAGCTTGATCGCGGCCGGATCGGAAGTGTCGATGCGGACGCCGGGGATCGGGCCGCCGCTGCCCAGGACGAGGCCGAGACCGCTATACAGGCTGCCCTCGACGTAATTCGGGCGCTGCTGATCGGCAAAGCCGTAGGACGCGCGCGCCGACAGCGACAGGCGGTCGGTGAAGGCCATGTCCGCGCCGGCCTGCATCGTGGCGAGCGTGGAGCGTTGATCGCGGGCCTGGAAATAGCTGCCCGCCAGCGTACCCAGCGGATTGTACTGCCCGTTGCTGTAGAAGGGCGCCGCACCGATCAGCTGCAACAGCGCGCTGGTCACGCTGTGCTGGACGTCGATCGAGGATACTTCGTACCGGCCATAGGAGCCGCGCAGGAACGCGGTGACGCCGTCGCCACTGTGGAAATCGAGCGAGGCATTGCCGCCGTACCGTTTGATGACCGAATCATACATGTCGTATTTGATGCCCAGCGCAACGAGGTCGTTACGCGCGGCGGTCGGCGTGGCGGGAATATAGCGGAACGCTTCGGTCGTTTCCGCGGCGGACCGGCGCTCCTCGTAATAGGCGGTCGCGTAGAAGCCGATCTTTTGCGCCGTACCGAACAGCTTGGCCAGTTCGACCTGCCCGACACCGCCGAAAGCCGGGAAGCCGAGATGATTGGCCCGGCCGGCGAAATTGCCGCCGCCCGTCACGCGCAGATAATCGTCGCCATATTGGAACCCCGTCGGCGTGGCGATGTCGACCGTCCCGCCGATCGAACTGCCATAGTCAGCGGCCGTCGGCGTCTTGGCGACGGTTGCCGAGCGCAGGCCGTAGGGCGCGATCATCTTGAGCGACAGCGCGCGAGTGTAAGGATCGGCCTGGGGCACGCGCATGCCGTTGACCGAATATTCGTTGAAACTCGAATCGAGGCCGCGGATCGAGATGTATTCCGCCTCGCCCGTCGCCGCCTGGCCCAGGCCCATGTCCGCATAGGCGGTCACGCCCGGCAGCACGGCCAGAATATCGACGATATTGCCGCCTGGGCGACGCGCGATCGTTTCCCCCGACATGACCGCGTTTGTCCCGGGTTGTTGCCGCTTCCAGGCGAGCGCCTTTTCCTCTTCGAGGGGTGCAGAGCCCGTGACGACGATGTCGTCGCTGGAGGCGGTCTGGGCAGGGGCGGCCGACGGCGTTGCCCCGGCGATCGGCTGCGGGGCGGTCATGCCCAACACGATCATATGACCATCGTCGCTTCGCACGCTTAGGCCGCTGCCGCTGAGAAGCTGGTCGAGCGCGGTGCGCGGCACCATCCGGCCAGCGATACGCGGCGATTGCCGATGCCGGATGGCGGCGGCCGGAAAGAATATCTGCCGCCCGGCCTGCTGGCCGAAGCTGGTCAGCGCGCTGGCTAGCGGCTGCGGGGGAATGTCGAATGCACGATCCGTTTGAGAATCGAGCGATTGTGCCTGAACAACAGGCGCGTACAACGTCGACGTTGCAAGCAACGCCGCAGCAAAACGGCTAATCATGAACCCCCCAGAGACTATGGCGGCTTTGGCGCCGTCACAATCTTTGACGCGGATGGAGAGAAAAACCGCCAAATCGGGATTAAAAATTCTTTTGGTGGAGTTCGGCGATTATTACTTTTGCGTGACGCGGGATTTGGCCAACGAATAGCCTCTGGCCGAGGGCGTGACATGGATGCCGAGACCGATCGCCACCGCGTTCAGGAAAGCGGTCGGATCGCCGGTTTCGAACCGCCCGCCGACCGGCGTATCGGCAAGCTCGGGATCGAGGATGACGATCTTGCGCGCGAGATAGCGATTATATTCCCTGACGGCGTCGTGCAGCGGTACGTCCTGAAACACGATGGCATGATCCCGCCACGCCGTGGTGGCATCGACCTGATCCATGCGAGTGGTCAGCAACCGCATGTCGCGGGGGGCAACGAATGCGGTGTTCGGCGCGGCCGACCCGGCAACGATGGTTGCCCGCGTTCGGTCGGCGCCTTCGATTCTGGCGCCGCCCTCCATCACCAGCAACTCGACCCCGTCGCCATGCAGGCGCAGGTTGAAGAGGCCGGATGTCATAACGATCGGCGCTGGGCCGCCGCGCAGCACGGCGAGGGGGCCGCTGCGCAGGGTCATGCACACCTCGCCCTTTTCCAGCCAGAACACGCGTTCGGATGCCGAGAAGCGCCATGACAATCGCGTATCGGTGTTGAGCTCGACCCCGCTGCCATCGGGCAAAAGAATGCGCCTGCTCCCCCCGACCTCCGTTGTCGCGCTATGCCAGGCATAGGCTGGGGCGACGATCACGCCCCCGGCCAAAATCGCGCCGACGCCCGCTATCGCGCCGGCGCGCACCAGATCGCGACGCGACGCTTGTCCGAACAGGCCGTGACGTTGCGGGAAGGAAGGCGCCACGACAGCGTCTGCCGGCTCGGCGCGCCAGAGCGCGAGGACACGGCAGAAGGCCAGCGCATGGGCGGGGCTCGCATCCCGCCACCGCGCGAAGGCCGCTTCGTCGATGCGTCCGGTGCGGTGCCGCGCGAGCCAGTCGGCCGCCTCGCGCAGCGTCTGCGCGCCATCGTCAGTCAGGCACCCCTCAGCCAATGTTGTTATCCACCCGATCTCACAAGGGGATGACGGGCGGATCGCACCGATCCGCCAAGTCCTCTGTAATAAATCCGTCAGTGCGACGCGATGGCCGTACGGCGATGACGCGCCCACAGGTCGAAACTGTCGTCGATCGGATCGCCGCGATCGGCCGTCATGGCGATGCTGAGCAGTATCAGCGCGCGGGCGAGACGCTTTTCAAGCGTTGAAAGGCTGATGCCGAGTTCCACCGCAACCGCCCGCGGCGATGCGCCATGGACCCGGCATTTCAGGAACACCACGCGGCAGCGCTCCGGCAAGCCGTCGACTTCCCGCGCCAGTCGGCGAAGCGTTTCCCGATCCTCCGTCACGCGGTGCTGATCGGGGGCGTGATCGGGAATATCGACATGCTCGATTTCGGACAGCGACTGAAAATCGACGACCTTGGCGTGGCGCAGGCGATCGATCGCCGCATTACGGATCATCCGCCGCATGAAGCCGAGCGGATTCGCGATGCTTTCCCAGTCGGTCAGGGTCAGCATGCGCAACAGCACATCCTGCACCAGGTCGCGCGCTTCATCCGCACTCGGACAAATCCGCATCGCGACCGCCAGCAGCTGGCGCTCATGCGGCAGTATCTGCTCTACGAACCAGACATCGATCTCACGGATTATCGACAACGGAGATGCGCCCTCAATCGTATACGGGACGCCTAAGGAAGTTTTGTGTCATACCCGCGACAGATAGCTATCGGGGTGTCGGCAGGACAGATCGAGCCGACCTTATCGTATATCGGGGTCTGATTATGCGATCGGGTCTGTGAGGCCCCACGCCGGGTGAACAATAGGGTAGCGATTTGCCGTCCAAGCCTGCTTTTTTCGAAAGACAGTTTTAGACGCCCAAATCCAGCTAGCGCGCCTCCAGACCGACGGTGCGAACACGATGAACGAACGATCGCTTCTGGCGAAAGCCGATCCGGCTGTGAATGTCTTCTGTGGATCCCCTTCGGCCCGAAGGACCGCCGTAACCGCATGACAATGTACGGAAAGACTGGAGCGGGCGAAGGGATTCGAACCCTCGACCCCAACCTTGGCAAGGTTGTGCTCTACCCCTGAGCTACGCCCGCTCTGGCGCCTGAAGCCGTCCTGCTTGGCAAGGACCGGCTGGGTGAGGCGCGGCCACTAGCAGCGGGTCCGGGGGCGTGCAAGCCCTCTTTTGCGATGAGGTGATGCGAAGCGGAAAGATTCCGGCTTGGCGACTCACGTTACGGAACATTACAAGAACATAGCATGAGCGAGTCGGTCGCCCTGATTGCCCGGCTGCGGCGCCTAGCTGCGGGAACGGGCCTGATGCAAGCCGCGGCGGGCAGCCCGGATGGCTGGCTGCGCCGCGGTCTGGGGCGGGGGCAATTGCACGATATCTACACCACCGAGACGGGCGACGGGGCAAGCGGAGCCGGATTCGGCATCGCCACCGCGATCGCGGCGCGGGCGCTGCCCCTGTTCTGGCTCCGTGTGGAGGCGGCGGAGCGGGTGCAGGGGCGGCTGCACGCCGGCGGGCTCGCCGAACTCGGCCTGGGTGCCGATTCGCTGGTGCTCGGCATTGTCGCGGACGAGGCGGCGCTGCTGCGTGCCGCCGCCGATGCCGCGCGCTGCCCGGGGCTCGGCACGCTGCTGATCGAAAGCCACGGCCCGGCGCCGGGGCTGGACCTGACCGCGACGCGGCGATTGATGCTCGCGGCGGAGGGGTCGGGGGTGACGGTGCTGTCGCTGCGCATCGACGCGACGCCGACCGCCAGCGCCGCGGCGACCCGCTGGGGCGTCGCCTCCGCCCCGTCGGCCGCGCTGGCGGCGGAGGCGCCGGGTCCGCCCGCCTTTGATGTCGAATGTCTGCGCCGACGGGGAGGTCCCGCGGGAACCCGCTGGCGCGTGGAGTGGGACCGCCATGCCAAAAGCTTCCGTAGCACGCCGCTATCTGGCGCTGATCTTTCCCTGGCTGCCGATCGAGCGGCTGCGCGCCACGCGGCCGCACCTGTTCGTCGCACGGGATGAGGCGCCGGCCGTCTTCACCGAAACCGTCGGTCAGGCGGTGCGGATCGTCGCGGTCGATCTGGTCGCGGCGCGGGCAGGGCTGGAGCCGGGGCTGACGCTCGCCGACGCGCGGGCGCGGGTGCCGGGGCTGGAGGCGTTTCCCGCCGATCCGCATGCCGATCTCGATTGGCTGGAGACGTTGGCCGAGGGGTGCGTGCGATACAGCCCGACGGTCGCGCTGATTCCCCCCGACGGGCTGGTGATCGACATCGCCGGTTGCACCCACGCCTTTGACGGGGAACGGCCGCTGGCCGCGGATGTCGAGGCGCGCATGGCGCGGCGCGGCGTGCTCGCCCGTCATGCCTTCGGCGACACGCCGGAGATCGCGCTGGCGCTCGCCCGCTATGCCGGCGCCCCCGCGCCCGACGAGAAGAGCGCGGTGCGTCGTCTGCCCGTCGCCGCGCTGGAACTCGACGCCGAGGATGCGACCGCGCTCGCCCGCGCCGGGCTGAAGACGGTCGGCGACGTCATGGCCCGGCCGCTGGCAGGGATTGCGGCGCGCTTCGGGGCGGAGGCGGCGGGCGCGGTGCGCCGCCTGTCGGGCGAGGTCCAGGCCCCGCTCAAACCGTGGAGCCGTGCCGCGCCGGTCGCCACCGAGCGCCGCTTCGCCGAGCCGATCGCGCGCACCGACCATGTGCTGCAGGTGATCGCCGACCTCGCGGCCGAAGCGGCGGCCGTGCTGGAGACGCGGCACCAGGGCGGCCGGCGCTGGTGTGCGCGGCTGTTCCGCGCCGACGGCCATGTCCAGCCGCTTGCCGTGGAGACCGGGCAGCCGACCCGCGACGTACCGTTGCTGATGCGGCTGTTCGCGGAGCGGATCGACGCGCTCGCCGATCCGCTCGATCCCGGCTTCGGCTATGATCTGATCCGGCTCGACATCGCGCTTACCGAGCGGCTCGACGCGACGCAGCTGCAGCTGGAAGGCGGCGCCGCGCGCGAGGATCAGATGGCGGCGCTGGTCGACCGGTTGTCGACGCGGCTGGGGCGCGAGCGCGTCCGCCGCTTCGTCCCGCGCGACAGCCATATCCCCGAACAGGCCGAACTGTCGCTGCCCGCCGCGCAGCCGCTGGCGGCGACCACGGCCTGGCCGCAGCCGGAGGAGGGCGAGCCGCCGCTGCGCCCAATCTATCTGTTCGATCCGCCGCAGCCGATCGACAGCGTGATGGCGGAGGTGCCGGACGGCCCGCCGCACCGCTTCCGCTGGCGCCGCCGACTCCACGAGGTCGCGCGGGTCGAGGGGCCGGAACGGATCGCAGGCGAATGGTGGCGCCGTCACGACGCGGCCATCCCGACCCGCGACTATTATCGCGTCGAGGACCGTCGCGGCCGCCGCTTCTGGATCTTCCGCCACGGCCTGCACACCGAGCGCGACCACCCGCGCTGGTATCTGCACGGCCTGTTCGCGTGAGCCTCCCGCTGGCGGGGCTCCTCAACCGCGGGGTGCGTAGGGTGGGCTATCGGCAGGGATGGCTCGCGCGAAGACGCGAAGACGCGAAGAAGAAAGAGGATGTTCGCGCGGAGGCGCGGAGGACGCGGAGGGTCAGGCTCGCGGCGAAGCCGCCCTCCCTGATCGGTCGAGGGGACAAAGCCGCTGGCGCGGCAAACCCGCCCCCTCCGCGCCTCCGCG